>NZ_BPFJ01000002.1:0-600000 GCF_019972115.1 Sulfurovum sp. TSL6
CTTGGATGGTGAATGGTAGGGAAAAAGTCAATACTGAAACCTCCCTCTGTGGATACAGGAAGAGCTCTAGAAAACTGAAGAGCAATATCATTACCGGTTAGCACACGGATCTGCTCTCCTGCTCCATCATAGCTAAGACTACCTACACCACCTTTCGTCCATGTATCCTCGGTAATGTACTCGGATGTCGTATCTGTGCTGAAGTCGTCGCTATAAGAGGCATGTAATATAGAGGAAATAAAAAGAAAAATGAAGAAAAAATATTTCATTGTACTACTCCAAACATTTTATTAAAAAAATTATTTCTGAGTAGCTTGGCAATCTATATGAGACCCATGGCTTTCTGTCCTGCCTTTTCAGACAGTTTAGCTTTTTGCAGAGTGCTTAGTCCCGAAGTATATTATTATAAAGCTTAATTAAGAATAAATATAAATTTTTATAAAACTTTATATTCTATAAATATAATCTAAAAAATTTAACTCATATCCATGATAGAATTATATTTATCTAGATACCATTTAATGGTTTTCTCTATCCCACTTTCAAAATTCTCTTCAGCCTTCCATCCTAATTCATCTTCTATTTTTGTGGCATCAATAGCATAACGTCTGTCATGACCTGCACGGTCTTCTACAAAGGTAATTTGATCAATATAACTATCTCCTGAATCTTTTGGACTTAGTTTATCCAGTATTTCACAGATCTTATTAGCAATATAATTATTATCCCGTTCATTACGTCCACCTATATTATAAACTTCACCTATTCTACCTTTATGATATGCAAGATCAATCCCAGTACAATGATCATCTACATATAACCAGTCTCGAATATTTTTGCCATCACCGTAAATAGGGATTTTTTCATTTCTTAATGCTTTTCTAATAATCGTAGGGATTAGTTTTTCATCATGCTGCCTTGGCCCATAGTTATTAGAACAATTTGTTATAATAGTGTTCAATCCATAGGTATGATAGTAACTACGTATGATCATATCACTCCCTGCTTTGCTTGCCGCGTAAGGAGAGTTTGGTGCATAAGGTGTCTTTTCAGTGAATAATCCTTTGTCACCAAGTGTTCCATAGACTTCATCTGTAGAAATATGATGAAAACGACATAATTCATAACCATTTTTATATTCAAAAGGTTTGTTCATCCATTTTTTGTAAGCAACGTCAACCAATGTAAATGTACCATTTATATTAGTTTCAATAAATACACCTGGATTTTTAATAGAGTTATCAACATGACTCTCTGCAGCAAAATGAATGACACCTCTTATATCGTGTGTTTCAAAGATACTTTCTACAAGTTCACGGTCACAAATATCCCCATTCACAAAAGTATAACGATCATGATCTTCTATCTCATTTAAGTTTCCAAGATTTCCTGCATAAGTTAAAAGATCAAGATTGACAATATGATATTCTGAGTATTTTTCTAAAAAGTAAAGTATGAAATTTGAACCTATAAAACCAGCACATCCGGTAAGTAAAATTGATTTTCTGTTTTGAGTATTACGCCCCATCATCTCTTCTCTTTTCATCATAATAAATATTTTTATTCATATAAATTGTCTTTATAATCAAATAAATCAGCGTCTGTTAACGAAGGGTGCATCTTATCTTTTTCCGAAAGCAATAACTTTTCTAGATCAATACCCCATGAAATATCAATAGCCGGGTCATTATAAACAATACCCTTGTCATACTCTGGAGCATAGTAATTATCCACTTTATAAGTAAAAATTGCAGTTTCAGAAGTAACAACAAACCCATGGGCAAATCCTCTTGGTACAAACAATTGACGTTTGTTTTCACCTGAAAGTTCAACAGCAATATGTTTGCCAAATGTCGGTGAACCCTTACGAATATCTACAGCAACATCAATGACACTGCCTATTATTACGCGTACAAGTTTACTTTGTGAAAAGGGAGGAAGCTGATAATGTAGTCCCCGAAGTACACCAAACGAAGATTTTGATTCATTATCCTGAATAAAGTTTACTTTGTAGCCTATAGCCTCTTCAAATTGATCCTGTCGAAATGTCTCGGTAAAATAACCACGATCATCACCAAATACTTTTGGCTCTAATATGACCACACCTTCTACTTCTGTTTTGATTATTTTCATAGCCTATACCTTCTATTTTAACCTTCAAAAACTTTCTTCTCTATACTTTTCCATACTTGCACTGCCAAAGATTCCGGTAGTTCTACATCCTCAAAAGTTAGCTCCGATCCTTCAGAGACTGGCCGTTTAATAACAGCATCTTTCATTAATCCTATCGGTACATGTCCTTTATGCTCTTTGATCTTGACAGCTATACCACGAACATCAAAACTTCCAATTCCTTTTTTAATCGTTTCCCCTGGTTTAAGATTTCTTTTTGCGATAGTCGTAACGCTAATAGTCGGATCTGTACTATTATCAAGTAGTACTCCACCTCCTCTCAATACACGGTCAACAGTTTTCATCATCTCTAAATGACATAAATGAAAAGTACGCTCTAAAATATAATAGGGACCATCCCCCATTTTGTAATAATGCAAAGCATCTTTCTGATTTTCATTATGCTCAACTGCTAGAAATACACCAGCAGGTAATTTTGGTGATAATAAATAGTCACTAATAGGATATCCTAGTTCTTTAGCCTTTTCGGCCAAGATATTTCCACCATGATTCATATTATCATCAGAGAGTCCCATAAGTCCATCTTGCACTATACTGGCATGCAACCCGTTAGCGACCAATGCTTGTTCAATATTCACTTTTGTTCCATCGGTAAATGAAGTTACCATATCCAGACTTATACCAGATCGCTTTCCCCAATACTGCATCTCTTCTAGTGTTGGATCATGATTTAAAAAACCTTTAATATTTCCATAGACAAGTGGCTTAAAACCCATGGCAATTGCTTCTTCATGCAGCATGGCCAAAACACCAGGCTGATCACCTTCAGCTTCTGTCAGCAATCCTTTATCAATGAAATAGGAACCAACTGTTACATGAAATTCGGAATTCATGGTAACAACCGGGATTGATGCCTCTAAAATTCTACTTATGGTTTCACACGCATATATAGCATCTCCAGTACATTCAACAATTAAATCAGAATTTGCTATGAGTTCATCAAGATCATTGGTCATATGATCATTATGAGGAAAATCACTTCTTTTTTCGATACCTGTACGCGTTAGTATTTTTTCAAGTATATAGTTCGGATGATCATAAAGTAGGTTTATAAACCCTTTTGCAATAAATCCTGACCCAATAACGCTGATTCTACTCATATTGTTTCCTTATTTTCCTTTTGCCATTTCTAGCATATATTGACCATATTCTGTTTTTTTAAGTGGCTGGGCCAATGCAATGAGTTCTTCACTGCTGATCCACCCTTTATAATAGGCAACTTCTTCAATACAAGCAACTTTATAGCCCTGTCGTTGTTCTATATTCTGAATATACAAGCTTGCTTGAGCAAGACTTTCATGCGTGCCTGTATCAAGCCAAGCATAACCCCTTCCTAACAGTTCTACCCGTAAATTATTTCGTTTCAGATACTCCTGATTTATGGATGTGATCTCAATCTCTCCCCGTTCTGATGGCTGGACATTTTTTGCTATCTCCACAACATCGTTATCATAAAAATAAAGGCCGGTCACTGCATAATTACTCTTCGGATTAATCGGCTTTTCTTCAATCGATATCACTTTATCATTCTCATCAAATTCGACTATACCAAAACGTTCCGGGTCTTTAACATAATAACCAAATATTGTAGCACCATCCGTTTGTTTTGCCGCTTCTTCCAACCTTGGTGTCAACCCGGGACCATAAAAAATATTGTCACCAAGAATCAAGCAAACACTGTCATCACCAATAAAAGTCTCACCAAGTATAAAGGCATCAGCCAACCCCAGAGGAGACTCCTGAACAATATACTCAAACTTCATACCTAGATGTGATCCATCACCTAAAAGCTCCATAAATCGACCAAGATCCTGGGAAGTTGAAATAATCAATACTTCATGTATTCCTGCAAGCATCAAAACAGATAGTGGATAGTAGATCATTGGTTTATCATATACGGGAAGCAGTTGTTTTGATATCACTTTTGTAATCGGATAAAGCCTTGTACCGCTTCCCCCTGCTAATATAATCCCTTTCATTTTATGTCCTTTTTTTGATTATATTTCGTAACACCACAAAAATCAAATACTTCTTTTCCAAAGATACGTATACCCTTGAATTCATCATGTGCTACTAAAAATACGATGATATCTGCATCATTAATAGCCTCTTCATCTTGAACAAGCTCAAATTCATCTGAAGTTTTTAGATTCGGTTCTACAGGGAGAACTTCAAGTCCTTCAGCAATTAAACGTCTTGTGATATAAAGTGCAGGAGACTCTCTAAGGTCATCAATATTTGGTTTAAACGCCAGTCCCATACATGCAACCTTGGCTTTTTTACCATTATCTTTCTCAATTATCAGTGCTACATTTTTTATCTTTTCTATAGCCCATTCTGTTTTGTAAGTATTAACCTCTCTGGCTGTCCTGATAATCTTTGCATCTTCTCCACCTGCATGCACAATGAACCAGGGATCAACCGCAATACAATGTCCCCCTACTCCTGCACCTGGTTGTAAAATGTTTACACGTGGATGACGGTTTGCAAGGGAAATCAGTTCCCAAACATTAATACCAAATTTATCTGATAAAATAGAGAGTTCATTGGCAAATGCTATGTTCACATCTCGATAACTGTTCTCAGTCAGTTTAGCCATTTCAGCTGTTTTTGCATCTGTCTTCAGTATTTGCCCGCTCACAAAGGTTTTATAAAAGGCTGCTGTCTCATCAGTTGCTTCTTCATTAAGACCTCCTACTATACGGTCATTCTCTACCAATTCACGCATAATTTGTCCAGGTAAAACACGCTCGGGACAATGGGCTATATGCACCTTACTTATGTCTACTCCCTGTTCTTGCAATACTTCTGCCACTTTATCTGTAGTGCCTACAGGAGAAGTAGACTCTAAGATAATAATATTTCCATCTTTAACATAGGGAGCAATAGACTCAGTTGCAGTAAGAACATAATCTATATTTGGTACATAACCGTCATGAAATGGTGTAGGAACTGCAATGATGAATACATCTGATTCTTGTGGTTTTATATCTGCGATCAGGTTACCTGAATTTACAGCCGAACGGACAAAGGTATCTAGATCCGGCTCTACAATATGGATCTTACCTTGATTAATGGTATCCACGGTACTTTGTACTACATCAACACCATGTACTTGATATTTACGGTTGGCCAAGAGTGCTGCTGTCGGAAGACCTATATATCCTAATCCCATGACACATACTGTTTTAGTTTGCATATTTTTCCTTTATCAGATTTAAAATTTTTTGGCATGCTTTTCCATCTCCATATGGATTATCGATTTGGCTCATACTCTCATAAATTGATCTATCTTTCAGTAATTTATTTCCTTCGTTTACTATCGTTATGGGGTTTGTTCCCACCAGTTTTACTGTACCAGCTTCAAGCGCTTCCGGTCTTTCAGTTGTATTACGCATTACCAATATATGATTCTCAATCTTGTCTAATACCCAAAACAATGCATCAATGACCGTATTTCCTGTTACATAAATATCATCTTTATCTATATTCCCTTTTAAGAGATTATCTTTACTAGTTTCTGTAGGTGCAAAATGAAATTTGGTAATCTGTGATGTGAGTTTACGGTTTGCTTCTTCTGGCCAAGTACTGTAGATATTACCGGTACGAAGACCTGCTTCCACATGAGCAACTGGTATCTTTTGATAAAATGCGCTCATGGCTGAAGCAATAGTTGTTGTAGTATCGCCATGTACAAAAAGTACATCAGGTTGATACTCCATAAGCACTTCTTTCATTCCAAGTAGAATATGACTTGTTATATCATATAGATATTGTCCCGCTTTCATAATATTAAGATCAAAATCGGGAACAATGTCAAAAATATCTAATACTTGATCGAGCATTTCTCTATGTTGTGCAGTCACACAAACTTTTGTGTCTATATCTTGTGATTGTTTTTTAAATGCCAGTACAAGGGGTGCCATTTTAATGGCTTCAGGTCTTGTACTAAATACGAGTAATACTTTTTTCATGATATTCCCTCATGTTAAAAATAATTTGAAAGGTTAACCATATAATGAAAAGATAATGTATTCTCCAGTAGAGATGATATGTTTTAAGAAAAAAACATTTATCACATATTTGTCATTATATGACTCCTATTATTTTTAAAACTATTTAAGTATATCAGAATTTAATATTAAAAGTAAATTTTTTCTTAAAAAGTGATTACTTTCCACTCTTCTTTCAATGCATCAGTCAGTAGTTCTCCGGTATGGATCATATCTATCCCTAATGAAGCCAGCTTCTCGGTCACGCCATATTCATCACTGCATACCACACAGCATGAGAGTTCGACACCTGTTGCTTTGATCTGAGATACCATCTCTTGCAATGCTTCATTTTCTGCCAAAAGTTTTGCAGAAGGTCCCCATACCATTAAATGGGCTTGATCCCAGTAGCCTCTTGGCAGAATGACACTTGAGTAGAGCAGTACCATCTTTTTGGCCACTTCTATCTCGGAAGTACTCCATACGATGAGTAATTTATCCATGGTTATTCCTAGTGATGTAATGATGTATTATAGTGTTTTTGAGAAGATTAAAAAAGGGAAAAAATAAATAAAAAAGGCAGTACGAAAAGAACATACTGCCATAGAAATTAATGTAAAAAGTGTCTTACCGTAGTAAAGTAAAGAGAGATACCATGTTCATTAGCCGCTTCAATGACTTCATCATCTCTGATACTTCCGCCAGGTTCAATGATCGCTTTTACACCCGCTGCTGCCGCTGCATCAATACTGTCACGGAACGGGAAGAAGGCTTCAGATGCCATCGCTGCACCGCTCACATCCAGATCCATCTCTTTGGCTTTTTTAAGGGCACACTGTGCAGCATCTACACGGCTTGTCATACCCATACCTACAGCAACCATCGCCGAATCTTTTACATAGACTACACAATTAGACTTTGTAAGACCAGCCACTTTCCATGCAATCTCCAAGTCTTTCATCTCTTGTGCTGTAGCTGTCAGTTCTGATTTTTTCTCTGCATTGTGTACTTCACCATCACAGATACAGTCTGCATTCTGATAGACAAATCCGCCATCTACATGTTTGAAATCATGGCTGTCATTTGACATCACAAGTTTTGTTCCACCCTGGGCAAACAGTTTAAGACGTTTTTTCTTCTCAAACACTTCTAAAGCATCTGCATCAAAATCTGCGGCCATGACCACTTCAAGGAAAATCTCATTCATCTTCTCTGCAAGTTCTTTAGTCACTACACCATTGACTGCAACCACACCACCGAATGCAGATACCGGGTCACACTTAAGTGCTTCTGTATAGGATTCTAAAAGTGTACCTTTAATCGCAAAACCACAAGGATTTCCATGTTTTACTATACATACAGCATTTTCATCACCAAAACTCGATGCGATCTTCAGTGCACCGTTCACATCATTGATGTTGTTGAAACTTGCTTCACCTTTGACCTGTTTGAAATTGTTCGTGAAGTGGTTGTCAAACTCATAGAGTGCACCTTTTTGGTGTGGGTTCTCACCATAACGTGTTTGGAATGATTTTTTACCAGTAATGAACTGATACTCACCAAAACCATCGTTAAAACGACCGTTCATGTAGTTTGCTATCATTGAATCATACGCAGCAGTATGTTCAAAAGCTTTGATCATCATATCTCTTCTGAACTCAACTGTGTTTGTATCATTTTTCAGGTTATCAAGTACCGTGTCATAATCTGCAACATCAGTCACAATGATCACACTGTCAAAGTTCTTTGCGGCACTTCTCACCATCGCTGGCCCACCGATGTCAATGTTCTCAATGATCTCTTCAAAATCATCCGTCTTTTCAATCGTTGCTTTAAACGGATAAAGATTCACACATACAAGATCAATCCCTTCTACACCGAGCTCTTTTGCCTGGTCTAAGTGAGACTGTTTATCCCTTCTATGTAAAATACCACCGTGGATATACGGGTTAAGCGTCTTCACTCTTCCCTCGAAACACTCAGGAAATTTTGTCACTTCATTGGCTTCAATCACTGCGATACCTGCATCTTGAAGTTTTTTATATGTACCACCCGTTGAAATGATCTCATAACCTAATGCTACCAACTCTTTGGCAAAGTTCTCTACACCGCTTTTGTCACTTACTGATATTAGTGCTCTCATTCTTCTCTCTTTCTCAATAATTAATAATAAATGTTACGGCGAACGCCCCGCTTGTACCCCACTTACGCTTTAGCGACGGAGGGTATCGGCATTTAGTGCCAGAAAAGCGAAGCGTTTCGAGAGCCGTAACGCTTTTTTGCCTACTTTTTATAAAAAAAGTAGAAATAAAACTCTCATCCCCAAAATAAAAGTGGAAATGCATACATCAATTCAAATAATAAACTCAAGTATACATTCCCACTCAGGAGAGTGGGAACAAGAGGAAATTATACTATTACAGGTCCTGCTCAATGGTACGAGCAAACGTATTAAAGTAAATATCTTTTACTTTCTCCAAAGAAAGTTCCACATCATTTATCTTCACGCTCTCTCCACCAACTGTACCGATATTTGTCACTTTAATACCTAGATCCATAGCCATACGAACGACAGCTTCTACATTCTCGTCCGAGACTTCTAAAAGTGCCCTGCTTTGTGACTCATCAAAGATATTTCTACTCTCATCCAAAGCGATCTCAGCGCTTACCCCTTTGTTAGAGACTGCTGCCATTTTAGAAAGTGCGATGGCTAATCCACCCACATTCACATCTTTTGCAGACTTTAAAAGTCCCTGTTTGTTCGCTTCGATGACAAGTTCCCAAAGTGCGAGTTCTGTTTTATAGTCAAATGTCGGTAAAGACCCAGCTGTTTCACCATGCAATGCTTTAATATAGAGTGATCCACCGAATTCACCTCTGGTTTCACCTATAAGAAGGATTTGACTTCCATCTTTCTGGAATGCTGAAGGGAGTACTTTGTTCTGATCATCGTTGAGCCCTACCATCGCGATTGCAGGTGTAGGGAATACAGAAACACCATTGGTTTCATTATAAAGCGATACATTACCACTAACCACCGGCGTATTCAGCTCTAAACATGCTTCTTTGATACCTTCACATCCCTGTGCAAACTGCCACATCACTTCAGGATTTTCCGGGTTACCGTAGTTCAGACAGTCCGTGATAGAAAGTGGTCTAGCCCCAGACATTGCGACATTACGTCCAGACTCCACTACTGCAAGTGCTGCACCTTTTTTTGGATCGATATAACAGTAACGCGGATTACAGTCAGAACTCATCGCCAAAGCTTTTCCATTTTCTTTGATACGGATAGAAGAGGCATCCAGACTTCCTGGCCCTTTCGTTGTGTTGGTCTGGACCATAGAATCATACTGATTATATACCCAGGCTTTATCTGAAATTTCGATATTTGAAAGCAGTGTTTCATAGGCTTTCTGATCATCCACTGCTGGATAACTCTCTACAGATTTCGCATTCACTTCATCTAAGTACGCAGGTCTTGCTATAGGTCTATCGAGTACCGGTGCTTCTTCACTCACGGGAGCGATAGGCATATCTGCACACTTTTCACCATGCCACATCAATTCCATACGCGCTGTATCTGTCACTTCACCGATCACAGCAACATCCAATTCCCATTTTTCAAAGATATCGATGATGGCTTGTTCACTTCCCTTTTTCGCACAAATGAGCATACGCTCTTGAGACTCAGAGAGCATGAAGTCATAAGGCATCATTCCCTCTTCTCTCGCAGGTACTTTGTCTAAGTGCATGATAAGACCTGCACCTGTTTTACCCGCCATTTCGAATGCTGAAGAAGTAAGCCCTGCTGCACCCATATCCTGGATACCTACCACATGGTCTGTCTTGAAGAGTTCTAAACATGCTTCAAGAAGAAGTTTCTCAGTAAATGGATCCCCAACCTGCACTGTTGGACGGAGTGACTTAGACTCTTCGGTAAAAGAGTCAGAACTCATGACTGCACCACCAAGACCGTCACGACCTGTTTTAGAACCTACATACATCACAGAGTTACCTATACCTGATGCAACACCTAAAAAGATCTCATCTGATTTTACCAGTCCAAGAGAAAAGGCATTCACAAGAATGTTGCCATTATAACTCTCATCGAAACTCACTTCACCCCCGATCGTAGGAACACCCATACAGTTACCGTAAGATCCGATACCGTCTACTACTCCACGTACAAGGTGTCTTTGGTATTTTGCAATGTCACTGTCACCATTCACTGTACCAAAGCGCAAAGCATTAAGGTTTGCTACCGGTCTTGCTCCCATGGTAAAAATATCCCTGAGTATACCTCCTACACCTGTCGCTGCACCCTGAAAAGGTTCTATATATGACGGGTGGTTATGACTTTCCATTTTAAAGACAGCCGCCATACCTTCACCTATATCGATGACACCTGCATTTTCACCTGGTCCCTGGATGACCCATGGTGCCTCTGTAGGGAAACCTCTAAGGTATTTTGTACTTGACTTGTAAGAACAGTGCTCTGACCACATTGCAGAAAAAATACCTATTTCTACGATATTTGGGTGACGACCGTCTAAGATACGTAAAATATCCTGGTACTCTTCTTTACTGAGTTTGTGATTTTTTAAAACTTCATCTAAATCTTCAATAGGTTGTGACATATATCTGTCCTTTTAGGAGGTAAAATAAGAGCCATATTTTACTCAAAAAGTACTAAATAAGTGATAAAAAGGTAGAATATTCCACTACGAAAAGTGACCAGTCACTTAAGCTTTCTGCTAAAGACAAGGATTAACATATAGTGTATTTGAAGCACTACATACTGAATCGTAAAACTTAGCGTTAGTGTAATAAAATGAACTTTGTTCATTTTATGTTTCAATTTAATAAAAAAGGCTATAAATGGATAAGATTTTACAAATGCTGCTGCTTCAACAACAACTCAATGATGCAACCAATGGTGAAGGTTGGGAAAAGGGTATTACTAAAAACGGGAAACTCATTGACTGGAAACGTGCTACCTACTTGGAGTGTGCCGAACTTATAGAGTCTTACCCTTGGAAACACTGGAAAAATATAGATGCTGAGCCTGATTATGCAAATATTAGGATAGAAGCTGTAGATATTTGGCATTTTATCATGTCACAGGGACTGGAAGACTATAAGATGAAAAATCTCGGATGTATTGATACATTGTCAAGAAGTATTTCAAAGTTACCTAATTTTCAAAACTTTTTAGCCGATATCATACCTACAACAAAAGATCATTATGCACAAATAGAAGTAGTCGAGAACTTGATGAGAACAATTTTTTGCGAAGATTCAACAGAAAAACTTATGGAAGCATTTATCGATGTGGCGGTACAATCCGGACTCAACCTAGATGCGTTGTATAAACTTTATGTGGGGAAAAATATCTTAAACCAGTTCAGACAGGACCACGGTTATAAAGAGGGTACCTACATCAAAATATGGAATAGTGAGGAAGATAATGTTGTCATGCAACGCGTACTTGAAGAAAATGAAGATGTGACGCCAGACGGTCTCTACAAAGCTTTGGAAGAAGCTTATCCAAAAGGATAAGCAACGATAGGGTTTACTCTACACTCCTGGTCAAATCTTGCTCCACGATTTGATTTCCATGTACACTCACTTTTGTGGCTATACGTATATTTTTCATACTTCCATAACCACACTCTTCTCCACATTTCACCGTGCCTATAAGATAATAACTTCCCGAAGGCACACCATAAAATGCAAATTCTCCATTTTTGTCTGAAGCGGTGAATTTTAAATAATTAAAGAGTCTAGGATCTGCTGCCTGCATCTTGTACCCGCCTAAATAACTCTCTTCATACCACTGCTCAGAATAACTTGTGATCGGATTTAAGTAGAGACGTGTACTTGCACCCAATATACGTCTATCATAGTAATCCTTCACATAAATGGTACCCTTAACTGTTCCTTTACCTGTTCTAGCCAAACGATAATACTCTGATTCAGGGAATTCAATACGTGCCATTTTATTCTCTTCACCATCCTCCATGATCATCATTTCAGATATGGTAAGATTATCATCAGATATATTGACATCATCTACACTACTTGAATGCGCCCAAAAATTTTTATTTAAATGTATATCTCTCTGTACACATCCGGTAAATAAAGACATTGCCATGAGTGACATTATGATCATAGTGCCTATTTTAAACATTTTACACCTTCATTTGTAATTTTGACATTATACACAATTAACTTTACTATCGTCTATTAACAACGCTTCTTTTCATGTATCTTTTCTAAAAAACTTCTTGCATCATCATCACCGGAAAAGGCAGCCTTTTGATACCAGAATGCTGCTTTCTGACAACTTTTTTTGACAGCATGCCCCTTGCGATATCTATGCGCTAAAGAGTATTGTGCCTCAACTTCACCCTTTTTGGCAAATCGATACAGCTGCTTTACTTTTCTTTTTTCACCTTTATAATACTTGATCGTACTAAAGATAAACCAAATCGTAAAAACAGACAAAGCCAAAAGTATATAAAGCTCTACGTTTTCCAGATCATTCAAATATTCAACACTCTGCATCTTATTTTCCTAAACAGAATTCACCGAACATTTTGTCTAGTATCTCTTCAGAGTCATAAGGTTTAGATATAGATGAGATAGACTTGACCGCTTCTTGCAAATGATAGGAAAAAAACTCTAACTCACCATGCATTAAAGGTTCTTTTGCTTCTTCTATAGAGGATTTTGCTTTATTGACGGCTTCGATCTGTCTAGAAGAGATCAGCATAAGCTCTTCTCCTTCTCCGATGCTATCAAAAAGGCGTTCAAGTCTTTCTGTAAGTTTCACAAAAGCTTTTTTGGCACTGACTTCCAATACGTCATATGCCTGAAGTTTCGTGATATCAAATACCCTATCAAGATCTGATTTGTTTAGGGCCACAACAATATGTTTATCTTCTACTGCTTCAAGAATAGAAAGTATTTTTGCATCTTCCTCATCAAACGGACGTGAACTGTCAAAAAGTGCAACAATGACATCAGCATCCTTCACTGATGAAAGTGAACGTTCTATTCCTATCTTTTCTATCGTATCCTCTGATTCACGTATCCCTGCGGTATCTACCAATCGTATAATATGGGAACCTATGCGTACCTGCTCCTCGATCGTATCTCTGGTTGTCCCTGCAATATCACTGACGATGGCCCTGTCATACGAAAGCAAGGCATTCAGTAGAGAACTTTTACCTACATTTGGTTTCCCTACGATCGCTACCTTAAAACCTTCTATCAAGCCTCTTCGCCTGTGACTCGCTTCAACAATTTGTTCTATCTGATCTGTGAGCGCATCCAACTGTGTACGTATACTGCTCATAATATCATCAGGGATATCTTCTTCTGCATAATCGATCATGACTTCAGAGTATGCCAAAGATCTTAAAAGTGCATCCCTGCTCTCATCCACAAAGGTTTTGAGTTCGCCTTTCATCTGTTTAGCCAATATCTTTGCTGCATCTACACTTTTGGCTTCTATCAGTTTTGAAATGGCCTCTGCTTCTGTAAGATCGATCTTGCCATTAAGAAATGCACGCTTAGAGAACTCACCCGGTTCAGCAAGTCTTACGCCATAAGATGTGATGGTATCAAGTATCTCCTGCGCGACGATCATCCCGCCGTGGCACTGAAACTCTACGATCTCCTCACCTGTAAAGCTGTGTGGTGCAGCAAAGTATATCATGATCGCATGGTCTATGAGTTCATTGTTAAAATTATAAAGAGATGTGAGATGTGCGTGTCTTGGGGTAATGTTTTCTAAATGAGATATCTTATGTGCGATCTCCAATGCAGCATCTCCACTCACTCTGATGATAGAGATAGAAGAGACACCATGTGCAGTAGCAATGGCAGCAATTGAATTATGCATAATTCATCCAAACGCGGCTAGCCGTGTGAGCTCTTCGCTGAGAAGTAGTATATAGTACTTTGTTCCATATACGCTCTATAATATTATCCATGGGTCTTATTGTTGTTAAATTCGTTTATGACAACAAATTTTTTACCGTCTCTACTTGTCTTGACTGCCACATATTTATCGGGGAATCTTTCACGCAGCTGTTCCAGTGCTATTTGTACCAAAATACCATCAAGGAAACGTGTTTTACCTTTTCCATGTTTCTCAACATTTTCAATCACCGGTTTAATATAATTCCGTATCATCTCTTGTTGCGTCGTTAAAAATTCTGCGATCTCAAGCTTAATGAACAGTTCATATTTCGTATGTAACCAATTAAAAAGCATATAAGAGAGCGCATTATAACGATACCCTTCTTTACCTATGAGAAGTGCCGCATCATCACCATCGATGAAGATCAATGCAGTATTATCTCTGACATCTACTTCAACCACATCTATATCAAAACAAGAGTGAGAAAGCAGCTCTTTAAGTTGATCTTCTATCATCAGTGCCAACTCGTCATAGACAACTGTTTCATCTTCAAAGACTTCTACTTCATCCTCATGATGATCGACTTCAAAGAAGCTATCTACAATAGCATCTTTTTCAATCTCAGGTTCAGCATGCGCATTTAGGGAAGTTTGTTCTTCTTTGACTGTGGCTATGATTTCAGAAGCAACACTCTCTTCTGCAGTTGGCACATCAAGTGCTTCTTTTTTTACTTCATGTTTTACATGCTTTGAAACAGTTTTTTTACATGTTGCTACGATGATCGCATTTTTTTTCAAAAGGCCGAAGAGTCCTTTAGAAGGATGCTGTATCACTTCAGTCTGAAGTTCAGAAACAGAGCAGCCCAACATTTGAGAAGCTTTTTGATAGGCTTCTTCCAGTGTTGGTGCTTCAACCTTTTTCATCACCTAGTCCTTTGTTTTCTTGTGCGCTGCCACTGCCAACGCCTTTTGTTTTTTATACATATGGTTGATAAAGTATTGTTGAGCGATCGTAAACAAGTTGTTCACTAACCAGTACAATACAAGACCAGATGGGAAATAGACAAAGAACACCGTCATGATCACAGGGAACCACTTAAAGATCTTCTCCTGTAACGGATCAGTAAAGTTACTTGGCGTGATCTTTTGCTGGAACCACATAGAAGCACCCATTAAGACAGGAAGTACAAAATAAGGGTCCATCACGGCAAGGTTGTCTATCCAAAGTATCCATCCGGCACCTTGCAACTCATCTGCATTTAAAAGCACACGGTAAAGCGCAAAGAAAACAGGAATTTGTAAAATAAGCGGTAAACATCCACCCATAGGGTTTGCACCGTGTTTCTTATACATTTCCATCATCTGTGCATTCATTTTTGCAGGATCACCTTTATATTTCTCTTTGATATCTTTCATTTTAGGTGCCAAGTCTTTCAGTTTGTTCATTGACATCATACCTTTGTATGAAAGTGGGAATAAGACAAATTTTACAAGTAATGTAAAGAGGATGATCGCCCATCCCCAGTTACCCACATAATCATTGATCCAAAGCAATACTTTGAAGAATGGTTTTGCGAGGAATGAGAACCATCCAAATTCGATGGCGTCTGTAAGCTCTGGGTGGATCGCACTAAGTATTTTCTCTTCTTTAGGTCCGATGTACGCATGTACCGCTAATGTCTCAGCTCCCTCAACAAAGATAAGAGGATCACCATTGGCCTCTTTTAAGATAGAAACATTCATCCCTTTATCGAAGTCAAAGAACATTGAAGCGACATATCGGTCAAAAGCTGATGCTATTTTTGCATTTTGGAACTTTTCATACCCTTCAGCATCACCGTCTTCTATCGTATTGATGATATTATCCGCTCCCTTTACCAATGCTCCTCTTACGAGCATATACATAGACTGGTCAGCTACAGGTCTGTGTCCTGGTGTAATGAAGTATGGTGTTGGTACAGAAGTTGTCACGGTTACATCATACTGTCCTGTAGGCTTGAAAGTAATCTCTTTTGTCACTGTCACAGAAGAGAGTGTTTGTGTTAAAGTCACCGTTTGAGGACCTTCGCTCACATCTATCGTTTTACTTCCACTGTTTACATAAGGTGTTTTAAATGCTTCATCATTCAATTTTGCATCTGAAAATCTTACTTCCAATGGCTTCACTTCATTCACGCCTAAAATTTTCAGATTCTTACCATCTTCATCATGATACTTCGCTTCTAAAAGTTCAACTTGAGAGATACGTGCGTATTCATCCACAGTCATAATAAAGTTATCAGATTTCACAGAGATCAACCCTGTTGATGCCATTTGTACCGGTGCACTTGCTGC
This sequence comes from Sulfurovum sp. TSL6, assembly GCF_019972115.1. Taxonomy (NCBI): domain Bacteria; kingdom Pseudomonadati; phylum Campylobacterota; class Epsilonproteobacteria; order Campylobacterales; family Sulfurovaceae; genus Sulfurovum; species Sulfurovum sp. TSL6. Next base: position 16,452 of record NZ_BPFJ01000002.1, read on the forward strand.
TGTTGATCCTGAAGCAGTTGGAGTAGGTACATTTGCTTTATCTACTGTAGGAGTTTGATGTGCTGTATTTGTTGTTTGTTCAGTGGTTTGTGTAGATTTTTCAGGTGGGAAAAAATAGCTATATCCTATAAATACGAAGAATGAAAGTGCCAGTGCCAGAAGAAGTCGTTTATTTAAATCTTGTTGTTCCAAAATTATGCCTTTTATAATATATCAGTGATAGTATAGTGTTAAATGTGTTAAATTATGTTGCAGTACACTTCTTTAGTGCATGTAGATAAGCCTTACGTGTCACAGAATAGTTTTCTTCGATAAGCGCAGGTTTTGCAACCAATACGTAACTACCTTGGGATAAGAGGTCTATATTTTCGATGAAATGTGCTCTTAACAAACGTTTTGCTCTGTTTCGATGAACTGCATTTCCAATTTTCTTAGAGGCTACAAAACCTACTTTATACTCATTACTCTTTTTATAGAAAAGTACAAAATAGGGTGTATGCCATGTTTGTGTGGCGTGTTTATACACGCTGTTAAACTCTTTACTGGTCTTAATCCTAGTAAAATGTTTTATAGAACTGATGGTTTTATACCAGAAGTATTATACAGATAGTCTTTTTCTACCCTTAGCTCTTCTTGCAGAAATTACTTTTCTACCATTTTTAGTTTTCATTCTTGTTCTGAATCCGTGCGTTCTTTTTCTTGGTGTACTATGAGGTTGGTATGTTCTTTTCATTCCGAATCATCCTTAATATATTTTTACCTGCATTACTGCGGTATATTTGGACGGGATTTTACTGTAAAATCCCTTAAAACCTACTAATTAATTTAAACTTCTAAAAACAATTTCATTAGACTTATTTGATACTTTACTTTTTACAAACGTTTCGAGTAGTTTGAGTATCACTTGTTTAGGTGTGTAATGTGTCGCTCTTACTTCTACTTCCGTACAATAGATGTCTGTACCCTTATCTAGCTCGATATTTCTCAGCAGTCTTTCTGCAAACCGATATCCTCCATCCACCTTGGTATCTTGACAAAGCATCACATAGAGCGATTCTTCTTTATCAATTTCAAATAAAATATCTGTTTCACGCTTCTCTTTATCCAGTAAAGTATTGAGATCTACATCATTCGCTGTCAAAAGCATGAGCACAAAAGCTTGTTGATTCTCATTTTCCATAAGATAATACATAATATCGATCGTAGTTTCTAAATTATCTAACATTTTAACAGCAAGTTGGATCTCCTTACCGTTAAATTTTAAGCTTTCACTACGATTGTCATTTTCCCTTGCACCCATAATAATACATCTCCTTCTTAATAGTTACTAAAATATTTGCTCCATTATAACAAAATATTTTGGATTCTATTGTTATAATTTCTCATGAAAAATACACACAATACTTTACCTTCACCTTGTTGGCTGCTAGAAGAAGAAAAACTGCTCAAAAATCTTACACTGATCTCAGAAATCAAAAAACAGAGTGGCGCTAAAGTATTACTCGCACTCAAAGGGTATGCACTGTGGAAAAGTTTTCCACTGATCAAGCCTTATCTTGATGGATGCTGTGCCAGTGGTCTACATGAAGCAAAGCTGGCAGATGAAACATTTTCTAAAGAAGTCCATACCTACTCTCCTGCATTTAAAGAAGAAGAGATCGATGAAATAGCAAATATATCACATCATCTGGTATTTAATTCCCCTGCCCAATTCCGTCGATTTGCTTCGCACGCTAAAAAGATCAATCCGAAACTCTCATTGGGACTGCGTGTAAATCCTGAATATTCAGAGTCACCCAAAGAGATCTACAATCCTTGCGGACTCTACTCCAGGCTGGGTACCACAGTGCAAAATATGGATGATTCTATTTTAAATGAGTGTGAGGGTTTGCATTTTCATGCACTTTGCGAACAAGGCAGTGATGCCCTTGAAAATGTACTACAGAATTTTGAAGAGAAATTCGGCGCATACATACCGAAGATGAAGTGGATAAACTTTGGCGGGGGGCATCATATCACACGTGAAGGATATGATACACAGAAGCTTATAGAACTCATTAAAGACTTTAAAAAGAAGTATGATGTAGACGTCTATCTTGAACCTGGAGAAGCCATAGGATGGGAGACAGGTACACTGGTCACTACCGTACTTGACATTGTACACAATGGTATGGATATAGCGATCCTAGACTCTTCAGCCGAAGCACACATGCCTGATACGATCATCATGCCCTACCGTGCAGAAGTACGCGGTGCGGGGGAAGCTGGAGAAAAAGCATATACGTATCGTCTGGCAGGCAACACTTGTTTAGCAGGTGACATCATGGGTGATTACAGTTTTAATGCACCGCTGAGCATTGGTGACAAGGTCATATTTGAAGACCAGATGCACTATACCATGGTTAAAGCCACTACCTTTAATGGAGTGAAGCTTCCCTCTATTGCCATTCAAAGAGTAGATGGCACGGTAGAAGTGGTACGTAACTTCGGATATGAGGACTTTAAACAGAGACTTTCATAGACATGGAGCCTTGTATTCTATATAAGGATTGTATGACATATCATGTTGTTATAAAGTAAACAAGATAATTAAAAATCCTTTTTATAGAGGATGTCATAGGATTGTGACTCTTCACTCACACCTATAACACTCTCAGTGCGTTTTCCATGTTCATATTTAAGTTTTACACTTGAGACCTCATCATTCACATAGATGATAGTGATCTCATCTGTCAACTTTTTGCCTACCTCTACACTACCCTCACCCAGTACAAGATAGTCTAACTGTACCCCCAGATTTGAAAGAGCTGACTTTGCCATAGCGCCTCCCATCATTTTCATCATATCTTCACCACTGTTCGTTCCAGCGCCAGATTCTGAATCAAATAATATGATCGACAATATCTGTTCTTTAGTCAAAGAAGGTTTAGAAGTGAACGTGATATTAGGTGTGTCAGCCGAACCTGTGACCTTAATGGTGATAAGATGGTGCAGTGACTTATAGTCTACACTGACTTCAAGAAGCGGTTTATTTGGATTGCCTGTAAAATGCACATAACTCTTATCCAAAATAAACTTCTTACCCTCGAAGGTATAACTCCCTCCCTTAAATATTTCTACTGAACCCAAAAGCATTAATTCTGACTTTTCAGCCTTATATACACTCAGGTCCACTGCTGCTTTTATATCTACATTGCCTTTTTTATAGATAAGCGGTTTTTGTGTCTTTATCTGTACCAAGGCACTGAGATTATCCATCAATGGACTTGCTTCTTTCTCTTTCATATCTTGAACGATAATGATATCACTGTCAGAAGCATAGGTTTTTTGACCTAGGTCATAATGTATCTTACCGCCTAAAAGAGTGATCACTCCATTAACCGATGTTTTATTCCCATCGAGTACAGTTTTAATATCGACATCACTATCTAGATCAACGATCTCATGTGCTATATGCAACTTTTGCGCTTTTGCATCTATGGTTCCATTTCTCTCTTTTAGATCATATGCACCCAGCACCTTTAATGCATCATTCAGCCAAAGAGGATCGACAGTGACATTTTGATCACTCACTAATATTGTTGAGGGTTTGGTAGAAAAAAGTTTTTGCCCCGCATAGGTAAATTTGTAACGGTCCAATACAACTTTTTTATCTTGCAGATTGACTGCCAGATCTATATCGTTCACATAATGTTCTGTTTTACGGTCTGCTTGATAGATGATCTGTGGCGACTTCAGTGTCATATCCACATTTTTCATCTCCGAAAGTGCAACAGATAGTTCTGCACTGCCTTTCACGACAGGGATATCTCCAAGCGTATAAACACTCTCAACACTATTGATCAAAGTCTTCATGGAATTGATCTTCGTATCTACAGTGATCTTATCTTCTACACTACCAGATACATCAGCCTTTAATCCTCCTAGTACTACCTTTCCATCTATCTGAGTACTGTTCAAGTCATACTGTGCATTGACGCTTATAGTACCGGCTGTCAGTAGAACATCGATACTATTGTCCAGAAGTATGACCTCACTCTTCATAGGATTTAGACTATCCCATTTCATCTCTTCATTGTAAACGTATAAAAGTGACTCTTTGGGTATATGCATGATCGCCTTTAACTGTAATGTTTCCTTATACGTAGCATTTGCATCTATATGCACCAGATCAGAGTCAATTTTCGCATAGGCTGACATTGTGGTATTCTCTTCAAAACGCAATGGTGCATCTATGACCATATTGGCTTTTGTTTGGTTCAGTTCGGCAGGTAGTTCAACAAATTCATTAAGCAGCAATGGCTGCTTATTCTCTAAATGTAATTGAGCCTTTTTGAAATCAGAGGATGTAAATGTTCCCTTGAGATTATCAGACTCGATATTCGTTTTAATACTTTGCGTATCACCTTTATATTTGATCTGTAAATTGTTCAGGGGTTTTACAAATTTTGCATCTATACCTATGAACTGATCGGCATGTATCTCTCCACTGTAACGTATATGCTTATCCATCGTAAAAAGATTGGTCAGCAAAACATCTTTTGCATAAGGTGTTGTCAGCAGTAGAACGCTCTGAGCCTTTAGACTGCTTTTTTCGATATCATACTTCACATTGACATGTAGATCGTCGATATCAAAATTAAAATCATTTTCATCAGCCTTAAGTATCTGTTCCATCTTTATCTTCAGATCTGAGCTTACCAGTGATCTAGATATATTTAAATCTAAAACAATATCCCCTACAGCTTCTCTTCTTATTGGAAGTTCATAGAGTTTAAAGAGTGCTTTTTTAGGTTTAAAATCGACTTTTCCAATGAGCTTATTGTTCTTCACCCTTGTTTTATAACGTATATCACTGAGATTGGTGCTGATATGCATATCCAGGTTAGCCTTTTGCAGTAGAAGTTTCTCTACATCAAAAACAGCATCCCTTCCGCTTAAATTTAACGATTTTAACACTACAGGATCATATAAAAAAGGAAGTATACTGATCTCTAATTTGTCTAAATGTACCCATTGAGGGATAAGTGGATTCACTGGTTTATCTTTACTCGCATTCTCATCTATCCCAATGACTACATCACTTTCATTACTCTCATGACTGTCCGGGAGAAAAAGTGCTTGCAGTGCAAGTGCATCCACCTCTTTTATGGTCAGTTCTTTGACATGAACATGCCCATCTTTCAAGCTTGCATCCACATCTATATCCGTTACATTTGTGTCTGCATGCAGATCCAATGCACGTACATCCAGACTATCACTTGTATACGCTAAGTCATTTATATTCAACCTAACATCTGAAACAGTGATACCCTGTTCAACAAAGGGTTCAAGACTCAGTGATGCATGATGTACACTTACACCCATACCCAAAGGCTCAGATGTACTGGTTTCATTGCTCTCATTATTTTCTGCAGAAGAGAAAGAAGCGATAAGTGTTTTGATCGTATCTACATTGGCTTTTTCTATCTGAAGTGTATTGACAATGATTGTTTTCTTAAAGAGTCCGGCAGGATTCCATTTCAAAGTAATATGTTTAGCAAGAGAATCATCATGATAAGCCAAATCTTCTATCATGACTCCCGTAAGTACATTCCCATGGATACGACTGTAAGAAATATTATAATCCGGGGCATAGATATTAGCCACTTTTCTGACAACCAATGCAGAATTGACTATAAAATACAGAACAAGCCCCAAGACTATAGCGGTTATCAATAGATACACAACAACCTTTCTCATCCAAAGCAATGGTCTGTAAAATAATAAGCCTTTCAAAACGATTGTCCTATCTGAAATGAAATACCATACTGTGAGAAATCATTGGCATTGAAACCAACATCCAGTTTAAAGGGGCCTATAGGTGTCATATACCTAGCCCCTAGTCCCACGGCAGTAATGATTTCTCCTTTAAAATTATAACTTTCATCTGTAAGCATCGTATTATCCGTAAAGAGTGCGCCATAGACATCACCCCAAACAGGATAATCCGCTTCCAAAGAGAGATTGGCCATGGTTGAAGCTCCATTAATGGTATCTTCTGTAGGAGAAATGATCACACCTAGTTCTCTAAAACCGTATGCACGGTTAGAGTACGCACCTCCTCCAAAAAAATACTTCGATTCAGGCAAACCATTCTGTGTTGAAACATCAACAATACCTACCTTTCCTACAGCTGCAAGCGTAAGGTCAGAAAATGTATGGATGATCCTGCCTTCAAACAATGTTTTCAAATAGACACTGGCTTCTTCATCATAGGAGAGGCCAAATTCACCGTAAGCAGAAAGGTAATACCCATATTTTGGATTGAGTTTAGAATCTCTGGCATCGTAAACAAAATCCACATAAGGATATAAAAGAGGGAAATTACCCTCCGTGACCGCTTGTGACAACTCAGCGCCTGGATCAAGGTTCTCTAATTTAGTGATAATAATATCTTCCAAAGCAACACCTGCTCTTAACGTTACCCTTCCCTCTTCATGCTCCAGATATGCTCTGGTCAATGTTTTTTCCTCTTTGAATCCATCAAACTCCAAATTGGAGTACCCTAACCTTCCACCCAGATCCGTGTTATAACCCAAGATATCCATAAATGCCGGTTTAAAATAACCCACCATGATCGATTGCTCTCTTTGAGACCAAGAAGCTTTTAATTTTAAGCTCTGAGCATTACCCATAAAATTATTTTTAGTGATCTCTCCAAGTACACGCACTCCTACATATGTATCATAGCCTGCACCAGCTTCCAAATGGTAGGGTTTTCCCATCTCTGTAAAGGTGATATCTACAGGAACCACATTGTAAAACTTTTTATCTACGTTGATAAGCACACTGTCAAAGGCATTGAGTCCATACAGTTTATTGGATGTATCTTGTATAAGGTCTGTACTATATCTTACACCCTCTTTGGCTTTTACACGTGAATTGATAACATTCTCGTCTATGGTTTCCAATCCTGATGTGGTTAATTTTCCAAAAGTACATACTCCACCCTTGTGTAAATTGTAACGCAGGTCAACGCTATGCAGATCCAGATCCACATAGGCTTTAGTGTCCAAGTCATAACTGCAATACCCCTCTTTGAGTAACTGTGCGATCATTTTGCTTTTTATCGATATAAATGTTTCAGCCCTGAAGATATCACCCTTTTTCATAGTGATCAGTGAAGAGATAGGGTAATCACTGGAGATATTGATATCTCTCACTCTAACAGGTTCATTCTCACTAATGGTCACAAAAATGGTCGTATTGGTCTCTTGAATGGTAAAGTTGGCATCATAAAAGCCTTCAGAGTCATAAAAGCTTTTTAATGAAAGTTTTAATGAAGGTATGAGTTTATCTTTGATGCGAGGGGTGTCGTCTTTCCAAAATTGAAAAAAACTTGGTGTTGTCACACCTAAAGCATCTTGTAGATCAGATTCCTCGAAATGTTTTTGTCCAGTAAAATGTATTTCATGGGTGGGTAATTTGATCTCGTCAGCAAAAAGAACAGTCAACATGCACATGATAAGACAAAATGTAAACTTATGCTGCATATTTTATTCTCCTAAAATACTATATCGAACTTCTCTTTAATCCAGTAAGTCTTTCACACTCTCCAAAGGATCTTTACCCTCTTCAATCATTGCATAGACCTCTGCTGCGATAGGAAGATAGATCTCTTTGTCTTTTGAGATTTTATAGATGGCTTTAGCGGTTGGTACACCCTCAGCTACTTCTCCTAGCTCTTCGAGGATCTCATCCATACTCTTACCTTTGGCAAGGCCAAGTCCCACACGGTAGTTACGTGAGAGTGTGGAACTTGCTGTAAGGAAAAGGTCGCCTGCCCCGCCCAGGGAGAGAAATGTTTCCAGTCTCGCACCAAAAGCTTCTCCAAAACGTGTCATTTCTACTAAACCTCTGGAAATCAGTGCGGCCCGTGCATTATTTCCCAGCCCCAGACCATCACAAACACCACCGGCAATAGCAATGACATTTTTATATGCACCAGAGATCTCTGCACCTATAACATCATCATCTACATACCCTTTGATGAAGCTTGGTAAAGCATCTGCATAGGTTTGTGCCAGTTTTTTATTGGTAGAGCTTATCTTCAGCGCAGTAGGGAGTGACTGTTGTACTTCTGCTGCAAAAGAGGGACCGGAGATAAAAGCCAGTCTATCTGCAGAGACAAACTCGCCATAGACTTCATTCAAAAATGCACCCGTACTTGTCTCTATCCCTTTGGCAGCAACAAGTATCTTTTGTCCATGATCCACAAAATTCTCTTCCATCCATCCACGAACATACTGTGCAGGGATAGCGATCACCAGATACTCACACTTTAAAGCTTCACTCATAGACACAAAGTTTTCAATCTCTTTAGTATGACGAGAAGAGATCACTACATCATTATCTTGACTATACGCATGATACAATGCCTGTCCCCACTTACCTGCACCAATAATAGCTAATTTCATCTCTCTACCCTTTTTACCTTATTTTCAATCATTTCTACAAACTGTGAAGCACTTTCATCATACATATCAAATATTTTGCTCACACCTGCCAAAAGGAATTTTCTATTGTCTTCTTTCGTATCAGAGAGTGCCACGATTTCATCTTTAAATCCATTGGCACGCAGGGTAATGCTGTAGTAGACATTTAAAGCTTCATCATTCATCGCACACACTGCAATCCCATCATTGATATCCGGAGTTTCACTATTGTTTTTATCAATAAGGATGACATTGGTAAAACCATCATCTTTGGCTGCTTCATAACTCTCATTTCCGATCTCATAGATCGTCACTTCTATCCCTTCTTCTTTGAGCATTTTACAGATATGGCTACTCTTATGGGTATACCCAAAAAAGGAAATATTTTTCTTCTCTTCTTCACTGTGTTTTTTCAAATAATGGAAAGCTCTTGTATCGATCACATCATAAGGCTCGACCAGACCATCTACTTTTGTCGCTTCATACTGTGGACGTAACTCAACTTGATTCATACGTGCATACACGATAGACTGTGACTCTACACTTTTTGCATTGAGTATAAAGTAGATATTATTGATATCTGAACTGCTTAACGTAAGCATCGCTACGATATTTCCTCTTTCATACAGTGTTTTAACCATCTTTGCAGATGAACCATCTGCATGTATCACTTGATAACCATCTTGTTGTGCTTTAGTCGCTTTCTTTTCATCATTCTCTATGATAACGGGTTCATACATTTTATGTATTTTTAGTTTTTTCGCGATCGTTGTTCCCAAATGTCCATATCCATCTATGATAACTACATTTTGTATTTTGTGTACATGGTTGATACTGTCCTGGTTACGCAGTTCATCAAATCTCTCAGAAAAGGCAGAGACCATCACAGATGTTACAAATGAGATCATGGCGATACCAAAAATGATACCAAACATAGATACCACTTTGCCTAATTCAGTCACAGGAGCAATATCACCGTAACCTACTGTAGAGATGGTCACCAATGCCCAATAAATAGCATCTAAATAAGAATCTAATGACGTATTAATACCAAATTCAAGCAGATAAAATATAGAACCAAAGGTAAAAGTGACACCCAAAAGCATATAGCCTAAAAAAACAAATTCAAAACGTTTTTTAAGTAATGCATTAAAAAGGCTCGATGCCCCATGCATATAGTGATACAGTTTTAACAGCCGCAAAATTCTAAATTTCGGGAAAATAGCTATAAGATCGATAAGTGCGGGCAGGGACATCATATAGCGTAATTTAGATTTGAAAACTGCCCAGTATCGTTCAGAACTACTGGAGTCAGAAGCTGAAGAGACGAGATATTTATGGATATCATGGCTGATCCACAATCTAAGCAGATACTCCGCTGCAAAGATACTGGTCACAAAATAGAGATCGAATTCCACAAGCCACTCAGGGATTTTATCTGTTTTACTCAAAATAAGTATAGAAATAGAAAGCACAATGAGCATGATCATAAATGCATCAAAGTACTTTTTATAGGGGTAGGTTACATCTTCAAGCAGTGAACGGAAAAATGATTTTATCTTTTGATAGCGTACAGAACCGTCTATCTTGTGCGAGAGTTTCACTATGAAATCATGCATATGTTTCTACCTCCCAAAATGTTCATCCATGGTTCACCCCATGTATGTACGGTGTTTACCCTAGTCTCTGCTTCAGCAACTCATTGACCTTAGCAGGATTCGCAGACCCTTTACTTGCTTTCATCGTTTGCCCGACAAAGAAACCAAAGAGTTTCTCTTTACCACCTTTATACTGTTCAACCTTGTCTTGATTGTCCGCCAATATCTCATCGATGATAGCCAAAATAGCGCCATCATCACTCACCTGGGCAAGTCCAAGTTCTTCGATCAATGCATCGATGTCACGGCTCTCATTTTCCATCATATGATCAAGGATCTCTTTGGCACCTTTTCCAGAGATAGTATTATCCGTAATTTTAGAAACCAATGTACCCAGCGCTTTGGCATCTACAGGTGAATCTTCTATAGTGAGACCTGTTTTATTTAAACGCCCAAGAAGTTCAGAGGTCAACCAGGTTACAGCCGTCTTAGGCACTGCCCCATTTTCCAGCATCTCTTCAAAGTAGTAAGCCATCTCCTTATCCGAAGTGATCACATGGGCATCATAGGATTTGAGTCCAAGCTCTTCTATATAACGTTTTGCTTTCGCATCCGGAAGCTCCGGCATGATCTTTGCTTCGGCTATCATCTCATCCGTCACGATAAGCGGACGAAGATCCGGGTCCGGGAAATAACGGTAATCTGCAGCTTCCTCTTTTCCTCTCATAGACTTTGTAACACCCTCTTCCACGTTCCAAAGACGTGTTTCCTGATGTATCTCCTGCTCATACACACCATCTTCATACGCTTCGATCTGCCTTTGGACTTCATACCCAATGGCAGCAGCCACGAATTTAAATGAGTTAATGTTCTTGATCTCAACCCTTGTACCAAATGCTTCTTGTCCTTTAGGACGAATGGAAACGTTTACATCACATCTAAACGATCCCTCTTGCATATTTGCATCAGAGATATCAAGATAACGTACAGTAGAGTGAAGTTTTTTCAAATAGGCTACCGCTTCATCAGAGCTTCTCATATCTGGTTCAGATACGATCTCAAGCAGAGGTGTTCCTGCACGGTTCAAGTCTACTTTAGAGTGGTCACCCTCATGCATATTTTTTCCAGCATCTGCTTCAAGGTGGGCCTGTGTCATGCCGATACGTTTTTGTGTACCATCTGCAAGGTCTATAAAGAGTTCGCCTTTCTGCACGATCGCTTTGGTTAATTGTGTGATCTGATACGCCGATGGACTGTCCGGATAAAAATAAGATTTTCTATCGAATGTAGAATCATGGTTTACATTTGCATTGATCGCATATCCAAGTTTCATCGCTTTGATCGCAGCTTCTTTATTGACCACCGGTAAAGCCCCCGGAAGCGCTAAACAGGTAGGACAGGTATTCGTATTTTGATGTTCTGCAAAAGAGGTAGGACAAGAGCAAAAGAGTTTTGTTTTAGTGTTAAGTTGAACATGAACTTCAAGACCGATGACGGTTTCAAACATAGTAAGTATCCTTATACATATAACGCGTATTTAATAAGATAGATTATAGCGTTTTGGTTATTTAAGAGAGTTTATTCTCTGCTATTGCTTGATGATACGTACATCTCCAAAGAAGATCAGATCTTTCAAGACTGCTTTTTCTACCAGCCCCTCTTTGCCTATCCTTACATCAAGTTCACCTTGTTTACTATGATAAAGTTTTCGATGCATCACCACCGTACTGTACCAATCTTCCTCTTGACCTTCCCCTACAAAATGTATGATCTCTTTTAAAGCTTTCTTGGAAGGTATGGTAATGTCAACACGCCCATTTTTACGGTCTTCACCTACAGCTTTAAAGTGATACTTTTTAGGTCTATATTTTTCTTTAATGTGTAATGGAAGATTTAAAAAAAGGGTCAACAAGTCATCTTTAGCATAATAATCAAGTGTCTCTTTGTCATTGATGATCTGCTTATCGTACTTCCACTTTTTATACTGTCGTGTAACTCTCTTTGTTCTATGGTTTACACTGTATATCGTAGTAGTCGTATAGGGACCAAAAGATTTTATCATCTGATACATATCTGTCACCAGAAAACCTTTTACAACGTGCCCTTTTGAGATATGTCTCTCTTTAAGGTTATCTGTCACTGCTTTTGCTATGCCTTCCGCAGATACATTTGCATCTATCACATAATATTTGTCACCCGATGTCAGCACGGCATGCACCTTCCCTACTTGACCAAATATACCAAACTCAACACTGAAATCTCCTACTAACACTTTCGCATGTAGAAGCGGTGAAAAAAAGATAAGCATGCAAGAGATAAGTATACAACTGATACGTAACATTCTTACTCTCCAAAATAACGGATTGAAGCAAAACCGCTTGCTCCGGATCTTTCACACGCTATGATCTGTTCCTCTGTCAAAATTCCTCCTAATGCCAACACCGGCATATGCACTTGAGACGTAACAGATCTCAACGCTTCCAAACCGACAGGTGCGCCTTTATTTGGGGTTTCAAAGATCGGGCTGAAAGTTGCCATGTCTGCACCTAATATTTCAGCTTTTTTGAGCTCATCTATCGTATGCGTACTGACAACAACGAAGAGGTTCATCGCTTTTGCATCAGCGATTTCACCCAGTTGCAGACTGCTTAAATGTACTCCGTCAGCTCCTGAAGCTTTTGCCATTGAAGGGTCACCATGAATGATGACTTGTTCAAAATCAAATACTTTCGCTGCTTGTACGAAATCAGCTCCATGCTTAGAAACATTGGATTTGTCTCTATAGACGATCATAGAAGCTTTTTGGGAAAATCTTTTGAGGTCACGTTCTAAATGGTTGAAATCTAAGGTAGAAGGGTCAGTGATAGCATAACTGATCATTGCAGGTCGTTTTTCTCTTTTTGCTCAAGAAGTTTTTCAAGCAGTACTGTCTGTTTTTGCAGTTCTATATAGCGTTCTTTGCCTGTGATGATATGTTCCAGTAAAAGTACGGATATCATACCCGGCAGTGCGCCCATAAAGGCAGATAGAAATGCAAAGAGTAAACTCTCCGGATAAAAAGCGAGAAATGATGTGATGGCACCTAGCAGGACAGCCGCCCATGCTACGCCCAAGAGAAAGTTGACTACAAAACTTAATGGTCCGTTTTGCAGTCTCATTTTTGGTATCCTATGATGATCTTAGTGATCATCTTCCACAGCTACGGCACCCGCAAGGTACACATAGATAAGGATCATAAATACAAACGTTTGAAGTAATGCAGAGAACGTCAGTAAAAGGTATGCAGGAAGCGGTGCAATGAAAGGTACTAGCATAAGAAGTACCCATAAGAAAAGGTCATCCCCTTTAATGTTACCGAAAAGTCTGAATGAAAGTGAAATGATTCTTGAAATGTGAGAAACAATTTCGATCGGGAACATTAACGGTGCCAATATTTTAACAGGTCCTGCAAAGTGAGCAAAGTATTTGATCACACCATTCTCTCTGATACCTTCGTAGTTGTAGTAGAAAAATACTAAAAGTGCCAAAGGTAAGGTAATGTTGATGTTTGAAGTCGGCGCTTCAAATCCTGGGATAATACCGATCACGTTAGACACAAATATAAAGAGTCCAACCGCTGCAACAAGTGGAAGGTACTTTCTCGCAAGTTCTTCACCGATCACATCTTTACCCATAGCGATCACACCACCAAGGTACGCCTCTAAAACATTTTGTGTACCTGTTGGTACCGCTCTAAGACTCTTTGTTGCCATTTTTGCTATTGCGATTATAATAATTGCCACTAAAACCAAGTGTGCAACAAACATCGATTGTCCGTGACCGAAAATAGCGCCTAGGTAAGTAAATACACCTTCCATTAAAACATCCTCTTGTAAGTTTATATTGCGGGATTATACCTTTTTTCACCTTAGGAAACCTCTAAATCTACGCCAATTTCTCCTGTCCCAGACGATAAAGTGCAAAATCATATTTGATGGGATCTTTTTGATCAAAGGTACGCAAAGTATCTGTCAATTCTATACTGGCTCTCATATCGTACGTTTTACGCTTGAGTAAGCCTAAACGTCTTGAAACCTGAAACGTATGGGTGTCAAGAGGCATAAGCAGATCTTTTTTATCTATCTTAGACCATAAACCCATATCCAAAGCATCTTTGCGTACCATCCAGCGCAGGTACATCATATAGCGCTTGTAGGTCCCTGCTGAAAGTACTTTTTTGGGTATGGAACCTATTAAAAAGTTATAACCACGTGTGTTTCTAGGATACACCGATTGTAACGTCTCTATAAAATGCCATAAACCATCTAAAATATTTTCTTCTTTTTTGTAGGCGGTATAAAAAATATTTTCAATGCTCTCTTCAGATCTTAGACGTTTCAATGCGATGAAGAGGGCAGCGACATCTTCACTTTTTTGAAAACGATAATAGTGGGAAGAGAGTGCTTTTCTTATCTCCTCTTCACTGCAGTCCAATAAAGAAAAATCCAAACTTTGCAAAAATCGGACGATAAGCCCTACATTACCATAGCCAAACAATGCACAAATCAGTGCTATAGATTCATCTTGGTATTGTGATGCAACAAGAAGGGGGTCAGGCTTGTCAAAAGAGAGTTCAGCACTGTTGTTTCTAGCTTCAACTTCATTGTCTAAAAGAGTTTTGATCTCAGATAATCTCAATAAGCATTCCAATCATTCGTAACAGTTAGTACGTAGCACTTCATCCTAAAACGTAAAGTGTTCACCAAGATAATGCTTACGTACATTCTCATCATTGGCGACTTCATCACTGGTACCTGTCGCTAACATTTCACCGCTTCGCATCACATAGGCTCGATCACAAATACCCAGTGTTTCACGCACATTATGGTCTGTAATGAGAATACCCATATCAAGATCCACCAGTTGTTTGATAATGTTTTGTATATCCAAAACGGCTATAGGGTCAACACCGGCAAAAGGTTCATCCAGAAGTAAGAATTTTGGTTCACCTACCAATGCTCTTGCAATCTCAACCCTTCTTCTCTCTCCCCCACTGAGGCGGATCCCAAGACGGGCACGGATAGGTTCGATGTTGAAGATCTCAAGCAGTTTTTCAATGCGTGGCTGAACCTTCTCTTTATCCAGGCCTAATGCTTCAACTGCAATGAGCAAATTTTCTTCTACAGTCAAGTCTTTAAAAATGCTGGACTCTTGAGGCAAATACCCTATACCCATTTGTGCACGGGCACTTAAAGGCAGTCTTGTGACATCTTCACCATCCAAAAAAACCTGGCCTTCTGTAGCATCAGTTAATCCACATACCATGTAGAATGAAGTGGTCTTTCCCGCACCATTGGGACCAAGAAGCCCTACGATCTCTTTACTCTTCACATTTAGAGAGATATCATGCACTAACTTTGTTTTTTTAATAGTTTTGGCAAGGCCTTTGGCTTCAAGTGTATGCGTCATACGTCTATCCTATAAATTCTACTGTTTTTTTGGGACTCTATCTCTATGGTTGCAACATTATAACCTACACCTTCTAAAAAGGCTTTAAGTTCATCCGAGCCCCACTCTACCATGTGCCACCCCGGCTTTTCAAACTCTTCAAAAAGCCCCATCTGCATAAATTCTTCGTGATCTAAACGATAGAGGTCATAATGATACAGACTACTGCCATCTTTTGCACCATAACACTGTTGTAAAGAAAAGGTCGGAGAAGTCACTTCACCTTCGATCCCTTTTGCTTTTGCTATGGCTTGTGTAAGTGTCGTCTTTCCTGCAGCCAGATCACCTCTTAAAAATACGATCGTATCAGAAGGAAGTGTTGCATCCAAGTAACTGACAACTTTATCCAGTTCCTCTAATGATGCTTCTATTTCTTTAGTCATGTTTTCTCCATTCCGTAGAGGAGGACCCCTGTGTACTCCCGGATCTATCCTGCCAATTGTTGACTTATCTTAGCCATCAGCTTTAAATGTTCATTGGCTTTGCCACTATCAAGTCCGCTTTTAGCCATCTCTATCGCTTCTTCTATGTCACGTACATTGCCGTCTACAAAAAGTGCGAAGGCTGCATTTAGCAGCACAATATCTCTTTTTGCACCCTTTTCTTTACCTGAAAATATATCGCGTGTGATCTGTGCATTAAAATTTGCATCTCCACCCAAGATGGCCTCTTTAGGTGCGAGTTTAAATCCAAATGTCTCCGGATTGATCTCACCTTCTAATATACGGTTTGACTCCACATAGGCAAAAGAAGAGTTGCACGCAAGTGAGATCTCATCCATACCATCATGACTGCTGACAACACAGGCACGTTTCGCACCCAATTCAACCAGTGCATCAGCGATACGTTTAACGAAGGAAGGGTCAAATACCCCTAAAAGGTATTTCTCTGCTCCGGCAGGATTTGTCAATGGTCCAAGAATGTTAAAGATAGTCCTATGCTCTATAGACTTACGTATGGGCATGATGTGTTTCATCGCAGGATGATGATCGGTTGCAGGGAAAAAACAAAAACCTGTCTCTTCAAGCATTTTTATTTTATTCTCTATGCTAAGATCCAGGTTAATGCCCAGTGCTTCAAGAACATCTGTTGAGCCAGAGTTGGAAGTCACACTTCTGTTTCCATGTTTAGCCACAACACGACCCAAAGAAGCCAGAAGAAGCGACACAGTGGTAGAGATGTTAAAGCTTCCGCTTTTATCTCCACCTGTTCCGACCACGTCGATGGCTTTTTCTTTCAGTGCATCAGATAAAGAGAGTTTAATGGAGTGTTCGCGCATGACTGAAGCAGCTGCAGCGATATCACTGCCGCTTTCACCTTTTTCATACAGTGCTACAAGAAAAGCCCTTGCCTCCTCTGTACCCATTTGATTGTTAAACAGTCTTTCAAATTCTTCTTTAGTACCCATCACTCTCTCCTATTTAATTTGACAGCTCTTTGACATATTCATCTTTTTGACTTTTAGGTATGGTTTTGGTTGTTGGTATTTGCAGCACTTCATAAGACTTCGGACCTTTAAGATACTCTATGGTTACTGTATCTCCTACAGCTACATTTTTAGATGCTTTAGCCTTCAAGCCATTGACCAAAACAACACCAGATTTAAGCATATCCGTAGCAATAGTACGACGCTTCACCACATTCACAGCCGACAACCATTTATCCACACGCATACCAAAACCCCTTATTAAATCACACATCAGTGTGCTTTGTCGTGGCGAACGCCCTTGAAAGCAAAGCGATTCGAGAGCCACGACGACTTTTGTTTTTACCCCAAGGGCATTTCCGATGGGCACTTTTCTAGAAAAGTAAAGAGAGAAACAAACTCACAATTCAAATAAAAGGAAATGTATCAAAACAAAATCCTAATATTTATAATTTAGTGCAACTCAACGTTCAACTTCACTTCTCTCGTACTTCTTCGAGCAATGATCTCACCCGTAGTCGAATCCTGTCTAAAGTGAATCCCGTCAAGCCCTTGAAGCTCTGCACCTTTAAACATAGTTTTCGTTTCAAGTGTTGCTTCAGGGTTGGCTGCAGAGATCTTAGCCAACTCTTCTGGAGCGATCTTTATCTTCGTACCAGCCAAGATAGTGATACCCGCATCCACGATACATGCGTCACCCAAAGGAAGACCCGTTACAGAGTTTGCACCAAGTAGTGTGTTCTCCCCGATGCTGATAGGATTTCCATCTGTACCTGAAAGGACACCAAGGATACTAGCCCCACCACCTACATCTGAACCTGCACCTACGATAGCAGATGAAGAGATACGACCTTCAACCATCACAGGACCAAGTGTTCCAGCATTAAAGTTGATATATGATGCACCTGGCATGACTGTTGTACCAGCTGCAAGCTGTGCACCCATACGTACTTTAGACGCTTCCAAGATACGTGTATTATCTGCTGGTATCACATGTTGTAAGAATCTCGGGAATTTATCTACAGCATCCACAGCAGGATACGTACCGCCCAGTTTCATTTCGATCTCATTTTCTCTAAGGTAATCAAGTTCATAAGGTGTATTTCCTACCCATGCCACATTTGACAAAATACCAAATGCACCATTGAGGTTGATCTTTCTAAGTTCTGCTTTACTCTGAGAAAGTGCATAAAGTTTAAGATATACTGCTTCTACAGATCCAGGATTCGCATCTTCGAACAAAAATACGATTCTAAAGTTTTTACCAATATCTTCCATATGTGCAAGTGTTTTGATCACTTGTACATTTTTATGTGCATCACCTGTAGCTTCTGCAACATACGGAGCAAATGCTGCCATAGCATTTTCTACAAAGTTATCGTTGATCGTTGCAACAAATTCAGTCCCTGAAAAATCTACATCACATTTTGCTTCCTGCAATGCTTTTATAAATACTGCAGCACTTCCGAAGTTCTCTTTCCAGTTGATGAGTCCAAAGTTCGCCTGAAGTATTTTCTCAGCATTTTTCTGACCTCTATCCACTCTTGCGATACCAAATGCGATAGGCTCTTTGTATCCTGCTTGTGAAGTAACATCTGTTACCAATTGTTTAAATGCGTCTGTACTTGTCACTGTTTCAATAGCCATTGAAATCTCCTATCATCGAATAAAATAATTTAAAGCGATTATACTTGATTTTGTTTAACCTTTCTCATGATGGAGAACCAGTCTCTTGAAAAATGTTTCTTGATATAGTCTACATGGTGTGGTACTGTACAGCCACTGCAATCTTGATGTATCGCATCATCAGAAACAAACTGCGCACCATCTTTAGACGCTATACTGCAAGTACTGTAGAGCACTTGATTCCCCTCTTTGGAAAGCCCCTTATCATCAAAACGAAAGTTGGGACAGGCACAAAGGTAACAATTCAGATCTTCCATCTCATGACACTTTTTATTCTCTTTATAAAGGAAACAAAAATCGGGCTCTTTTTCTACCATATTTTCAAACCTGAAGTATGCGATGACTTCATCATCGCTCAAGGCTTCCAATTTCTTCATGATCTTCTTGTGTTTTTGTCCATGTGCTTCAAACCAGTCACTGTAATTCATCAATTATCCATTTTTTTAGTTTTACACAACTTCCACACACACCAAACTGTGGAGTTGTTTCCCCTTTCTACCCCAAGGGCACTTCCTCACTTCGTTCAGGGCGTTTTTTTAGAAAAAACGAAACAAAAAATCGTCACAGTTCTCGAATCGCTAGATTTTCTGGCACTAAATGACGATACCCCTGTCGCTAAAGCGTAAGTGGGGTGCAAGGTCGTTCACCATGACAGGTGGCGTACTTTGTACGATTATGAGATGACGATACTCAGAAGTTGAATAAGTATAACATAAAGAATTTTTCTGTACAATCCGCTCATGAAACATCTTAGAGGCCACAGTAAAAACTACTTTTCATTTGCCGTCATCGCTATGTACTCCACACTTTCAAAGTTGTGTTGGATCGACAGCAATTTTCAGTACCATAAAAAAGCCTTTATCTACCACGAATATAAAACTTCCCCTCCCTGTTTATCCATTTTTTACTAATTAAAACAATATTACATACAAAATAAACAAGGAACAACCTATGACATTCAAGTCACTCAGCCTTATCACGGCTACACTACTACTGACAACACACACGCACGCAGACGAAACACTCGAACCTATCACGATAGTCTCAGCCACTAAAACAACACAATCCATTCAAAACACCACTTCAAATGTCACAGTGATTACAGCCGAAGAGATAGAAGAAAATGGATATCAAACTGTTGCACAAGCCATCAACACTGTAGCTGGAATCTCGGTTACTAACTCTGGTGGCCTTGGACAGCAGAGTTCATTTTTCGTAAGAGGTGCGGACTCAGGTAAAGTCCTCGTACTCTTAGACGGCATGCGTCTCAACGACCCAAGTACTACAAATGGTACAGCCCTTCTTGATAGTCTTACAACAAGTAACATAGACCAAATCGAGATCATCAAAGGTGGTGCAAGCAGTATCTGGGGCTCCAATGCTTCTGCAGGTGTCATCAACATCATTACCAAAGAAGCCAAAGATGGTATCCATGGTTCACTCGCATTAAACTACGGTTCATACAACACTAGAGGTACTGATGCCGATCTTTCGTACAGTGATAAAAAGATCACAGCACAAGTTCTTGCTTCCTATCTCAAAACGGATGGTTTTTCTGCATTGGCTCCAAGATCAGCAGAAGAAGATGGCTATGAAAATAAAAACTATAATATAAAATTCGGATATGCTTTTGATGCAAATAACAAACTAAACCTTAGCTATAACCGCATTAAAACAGATACTGAGTATGATGACAGCTTCTCTGTCTCTCAAGCAGATGATGATTACAGTAACAGTACATCAGATCAAACTAACTATGCCTTGAACTATCACTTCAACCTGGACAACTATAGTGCTATTTTCAATGCAAGTAAAGGTGAATACAATAGGGTCTATTACACCTATTACTACATGGACAACCAAAATGTCTATAAAGCAAATCTCAAAGAGTACTCCCTCATCAATGCATACCAATACGAAAAAGGGAAAATGATTTTAGGATTGGAGTATAAAGATATAGATGGATTCAGCCAACTCAACACTTATGCAGAAAATAAAGCAAGTTATATTAACAAAGCAATATTTGTTTCTAACATATACGACATCAATGAAAACACTCTTTTGGAAACAAATCTAAGATACGATAACTATGATGAATTTGATGACAAGACTACTTATAAAATTGGATTCAAACATAATCATGACTTTTATGAAGGCTTCACAACTTCTGCAAACTACTATACTTCGTATGATTCTCCAAGTTCATACCAACTTGCAAATCAATCACCTACCGTTGATATTTTGAAACCTGCTTATACAAAAGGATATGATATTTCTGCTAGTTATAAAGATCTTATCTCTATTAGCTATTTTAATATTGAAGTAGAAGATGGAATTGTGTATATAGATGGTACATGGCCAGCAGAGTATAAGAACACCAATGGCATAGAAAAGTTCTCTGGACTTGAAATAACAAGTTCATATGTATTTGATCCATACAATATTACATTCTCTGCAAACTATACCCATCTCTTTGATTATGATGCAGAAGATGGAACAGACCATATCAGACGTGCAAAAGATACATTGAATGCTTCTTTAGAGTACTACACTATAAACGATACACATTTTGGTATCAATGCACAGTATATAGGTGACAGAGAAGAGTTTGGACAAAGTACTGGTAACTACACCGTATGGAACGCAAACTTCAGTACAGAAATTATCAATGATGTTGACCTAAGTCTAAATGCAAGAAACATCTTTGATAAAGACTACCAGTCAAGCTACGGTTACGCTACAGAAGGAAGATCACTCTATGCAAAGATCAAGTATAGCTTTTAGATGAATTCCCTATCGGGATTCATCTGTGCTAAGTACTACGTATTACGTGTTACGAAAGAGCAAAGGCTTACAAGTCAAAAGACTATATAAAAATCAATGCCCTACTTATTTTTCGTAACACATAGCACTTAGCACGTAACACTAACAAATAGGATATAATCACTCATGTTAAAAATTATCCCATCCTGGTTCATCAGATACAAGTTCTTCAATTCCCTCTTTTTGGGATTGAGTGTGGGTGCCATATTTACACTTTATGCACCGCTTGAACCCTCTATCTATTCTCTGGGCGGTGTATTGTTGGCCATGGGTATGCTGATCGTCGCACGGTTTTATCATACCATACTCAATGCAGATTGGTTTTTTAGGATCTCACTCTTTGTAGAGGTTGTTTTACTCTTAACCATGCTCTACTTCCTCTATGCATCTTACAACTATCAGACTGCCCTGCTGCTTTACATCGGGTATCAGGTTACTTTTGTCTTCGGAAACTACCTTATAAGAGCTGAAACACTTTTACTTAAAACAGATATCCTCTTAACCAAACTCGATACGGTCAAACAGATAGGCTACCTTTTAGGCATGGGGCTCGCATATCTTTTTTACAAGATCCTTACGCAGTACGGCATAGAAGATAACCAAACACAGGTCTATGACCTGCATTTTTTACTGATAGCTGTTGAGTTGGTGGTGATTGTTTTGATTATAAAAAGTTTTAAAAGAGTCTAAAGAAGCTTCGTAGACAAAGCGGTTAACAATTTCGCTTTTGTCTTTTGATCATAGCTGCAAGAAACATGTACAAAAGTACCACATTCAGTACAAAAAGAATCAGTAGATACCCTTCATCCATATGTCTCTCCAGTTGTAATCCCGTCAAAGAGTAGATCGCTTGAAATACCCCTAAAAAGAGTACTGTGTTACGTGTATCTTCTGCAAAGAAATGTCGTAATATATGATGGATGTGACATCTGTCCGCACAGAAGATGGATTTCCCTTTTATCTTGCGACGTACCATGACCACCACGGTATCCAAGATAGGAATAGCCGCTATAAACAATATGCTGACCGTAGGTAAGTATGCCAGTGACTTGATCGCCAACATAGAGATCACAAATCCTAATGTCAAAGAACCGCTGTCTCCCATAAATATAGAAGCCGGGTGCGAATTAAATACAAGAAACCCTAAAAGCGCTGAGATAAATGCTCCAGCAATCATCATCATGAAAAAATCATCATGCATATACCCTACAGCAAAAAAACTACCGAGTATTACTATACTCACTGTAGCAGCAAGTCCATCAAGGCCATCTATCAAATTGAGTGCATTGGTGAACCCGACCACTGCAAACAGTGTAAAAGGAATCGCAAACCATCCTAATGAAAGCTCAAACCCAAAAAATACACCAAGATGATCGATCACAATATTGTCAAAATAAAGCAGCACCGTACTCAGCATAATAACAATGAATTTAGTGTTTGGAGCTGTATCACGATGATCATCCAGCAATCCCACGATAAAAACAAGCAAAATAGCAGTACAGGTCCATGCATAAGAGAGTATCACATCAAAATAAAAAATAGGAAGCACAAATGCTATCGCAAGATAAAATCCTATCCCGGCACCTCTTGGGGTATGATTCCTATGTGTACTGCGTTCATTAGGGACATCTATCAAACCCATTTCTGCTGCATAATGTTTCACAAAGCCAACCAACACCACAGAGAGGATAAAAATGCATACAAATACCAAATACATATGCATGACTAAGACCTAAGCGTATGGTTCAAAATAGTATTATTTTCCCATACCTTTGTGTAGTTTTCTCTTTGAAAGACATCATCCAAGAATTTCGTCTGTTTGAGATGATGTACATCAGAGCCTAAAAAATCGATCATGCCATTGTCAGAGAGTATCTCTGCTTTTTTCTTGGCATCTTTACCGTAATGCCCACCCAAGGAATTCAGATCTAGCTGAAACAAGACACCCAGCTCTTTCCATCTGCCATACTCTTTGAGCGGATCACTCACATAACGATAACGTTCAGGATGCGCCATAAGCGGTATATATCCTGCAGCCGAAATTTCAAAGATCATCTCTTCTATCTGCAGAGGTTTCGAAACATAGGAAGTTTCAAAAAGAAGGTATTTCCCATCGATACTCATCACTTCATCACTACGAATATGGTCATAAAACCCTTCATCCAGATAGTACTCTGCAGCAGCTTCTATCTCCAGCTTTATCCCTTCAGCCTTTGCCGCTTTTCTCAAAGAGACCAATCCCTCTTTGATGATCTGAGGTGTATTGCGGTAGACATCTATCATGATATGCGGTGTCGTGATCACTTTCTCATAACCTAGAGATTCCATCCCCTTCAAAAGCGAAAGGCTCTCCTCCATACTCTGGGAACCATCATCGATCCCCGGGATGAAGTGTGAGTGAAGATCCACCTTTAGGACGGGACCTCTTTTCTTCTCTTTTTGTTTTTTAAAAAAAGGAAAGATCATTTGCTGTCTTCCTCATAATAACCGTAACCATACCCATAACCGTAACCGTATCCATTTCTCGCCGTTTTCACATCATTGAGCAAGATGCCCAACCCGTTGATCTCTTCTTTTGAGAGTTTTTCTACACTCTTTAAAAAACCTTTTTTCGAGTAATCGGCTCTCAGTACATACATACTTGTATCTGCAAAATGCATCAATGTTCGTGCATCTGTGACCAAACCTATCGGAGGGGTATCAAGGATGATCACATCATACACTTCTCTTAGTTTTTCAAGTACCTTTTCCATCAAAGGACTCTGTATCAGTTCACTCGGGTTTGGCGGTACAGGTCCAGAAGTGATAATGTCCAGATTCTCATACTCTGTATTCTGGATCACCTCTCCTAAAGCCGTATGACCTGAGAGCAGGGTACTCATACCTTTGGTATTTTGAAGTCCAAATTTTTGATGTAGTGTCGGTTTTCGCATATCAAGGTTAAGTATGACCGTTTTTTTGTCTGCCATACTCATGATCCCGCCCAGGTTGATACAGGTTGTCGTTTTCCCTTCTCCTCCGATAGTTGAAGTGATCGCAATGACATGGGCATTTTTATCTCTTGCCATAAACTGGAGGTTGGTACGTATATTCCTAAAAGATTCAGCTAAAGCAGATTTCGGAGATAAAAATACCCGTACCTTCTCATTATCCTCTTTAATATGCGGGATAAGCCCAAGTATAGGTACTTCTGTCACCTTAGTGACATCCTCCTCCTCTTTGATACGGTCATCAAAGAACTCTCTTAAAAAAGCAACAGCGATCCCTAGTATCAATCCCATGATCAACCCTACCAGTACGATCAGTTTTCGCTTAGGTTTAATAGGGGACTCAGGGTAAAGTGCCTTATCTATGATCCGGTTCTTACTGACTGTAGAAGCTTTGATGATCGCTGTTTCTGAGCGCTTCTCCAAAAGATAAGAGTAGATCTTCTCATTGACCACAAATTTACGCTGCAACTGCCCATACATTCTCTCATCCGCAGGCAGTGTATTTAAAAGTTTCTGCTGCTCTGATATAGAGTGTTCAAGCAATGCTTTTCGCTCTTTTATGCTTTTTCTCAGGTTTTTGATCGTTGAGATCAGCACTGTTTTAAGCTGTGCTATCGTCTTGTTCACTTTGATCACAGAAGATGCCATCTCCGTATATTCTGCACGCAGGATCTTCTTTTCGATGATGGCAGCCTGAAGTTCTTTGATGATACCTGAGAGTGACGACCCTTCCTTATCGAGCCCTGCAATTGCTATACTTTCCAGGTTCTCACCTGACTGAACCTGTTTATAAAGCGTATCCAACAACCCCTGTTCTATAGTTATCTCTGCCAATTTCGTTTCATACTCGCTCATCTGCCTTATGATATTTTCAGCTTTGGCACTTAAACTGACCGTATTGGACGTTTTTTTAAACTCTTCGAGTTTAATAGCAGAGCTTTTGAGGTTTTCAGTGATGAATTTCAACTGTTCATCGACAAAAGTAAGTGCACGTGTTGCTTCTTCTGTCTTTTTCTCTATGTTCTGCTGGATATAGGCTTCTGCTAATGCATTGGCGAACTCTTGAGCACGCAAAGCTACATTATCTGCATAAGAGATCTCGAGCATAGAAGAGTACTTTGATTTCTGACTTACACTGACACCAGATCGAACAAAGCTTCCTATCGTTTCAGGATCTATGATCACAAAGCGGTACGCTTCATCATCTGGCTCTTTGGTCTTTACAACATTAAGATGAAAATGCTCGGTGACGATCTCTTCACTATAAGGAAGCACTTCATCATAACTCCAAATATTCTCATTTTCATCTTCTACTTCTTCCACTACCAAACGATAATGTTTATCATCTACTGGAATTAAATCAAATGAAATACCATAGCCTTTGAGCATACCCACTTGAAAAGGACTCGCTTTATAGAGTTCGATCTCTCTAAATCTTCTAGTCGTATAGTACCGATGCGCAAAATCTACATATTTCAGTGCTTTTTCAGTCAAGAATCTTGACTGAATGATATCCATCTCTGTATCAGCATTCATAGTACCAGAATTCATAGCCATTGCAAGTACATCCTGAGTTCCGCCATAACTACGTTGATCCAAACCTACCTCGACAGTGGCAGAGGCTTGATACACATTAGGTTTAAAATAAGCATAATAACTACTGACAAACGCAAATAAAACAACAAAAAGAAGTATCATAGCCCGATATCGATATACGGTCCTAAATATCTCTTTAATGTCTATTTCATCTTCATCTATGTGCATGTTGTCTGTATTCATTGTTTTCCTTGAAGTCTTAAAGTATCATATATAAAATGATTGGTGTTCTATATCTGAACGATATAAGTGAGATTCTCTTCGAGTCGTATTTCTGACCCGAGGAGAGAAGATTAAAAGTTATATGTTATACCTACAGTAAATGCATCTACATCTGCCTGCACAGTAGCATCACCCTCATAACTACCATCCATATCATTTGCAGGGAAAGTGTAGTCAGCAAAGAGAGAGATGTTTTCCATCATTTCATAACTCGCACCAAGTCCCCATTGGAAACCAGTTTCATCATAATCTACAAGATAACCTTTTACACCATCTAAAGTAACCCCACCATATCCAAGAAGTGCATAGACAGAAAAGTCTTCACTTACAGGGTATTGTGGTTTTGCAAATAGGGCCCATCCCTCCATTTCAGTCTGGTGATCATGCCAGAAAGATTTAGTATATCTACCCTCTACAGCAAAATACTCATTGAAGTCATATCCTGCAAGAAAAGAGAGATTTCCCAGTCTATCTTGTCTGTCGGTACCACCCCAATCCACAGAAATCTCCGCATCACGTGTACTTACAGCAGCGATACCAAGACCCACATAGAAGTTCTTTTCTTCTTTTACTACTTCAACTACTGGTTCTATTGCAGGTTCAACATCTTTCATGTCTCCCCCAGCAAATCCCAAACTGCTCATCGCCGCTACTGCACATACCGAAAGTACTATCTTCTTCATTCTTTTCCCTTGTTTTTTAATGCACAAATTATACTATTTTATGCTTTACTTTCATTAAGTAGTTTACTCTATATCTATAAGGTCATAATAAACTAAATTAAAATATAAAACTATAGTATAAAAATGTCATATTTATGTCATATTTTGCAAGTTTAATGAAATGAATCCGGCACGAGGATTCATATATTCCTATAATTAGGTATCTATATATATTTTTTATAATAAGTACCCCTTTAAATACCCCTAAAATGTTCTACCTTCCAAATAAAATTCAATAAAGGAAAACAGAACGGTATTCTAAGTTATCAATTATATGCAATCCTGCTATAATAAAATAATTTACTTTAACTCGATAGGAAGCCCCCACATATGTCTAAAGACTATAACTTACAAGCCAATCTTTCTGAGGAACTACGTTTTCTAGTCAATTGCTGTAAGAATAATCTGAGTGATGATGATACAAAAGAAATTCTCTCTTACATTAACACTCCAAGCTTAGATATGAATCCTCTAATTAGATTGGCTAATCAACACGGTGTTCTTCCTCTGGTCTATAAAACATTAAAAAAACTTCATATCGATGATCAAGAACATTTTCTCAAAGAATTAAAATCTACCTATACACAAATTGCACAAAGAAACATGCTCATGTCTGCTAAACTCATTCGCATTATGAAACTCCTTGAAAAAAACAACATAGATGCCTTAGCATTCAAAGGTCCTATTCTTTCTCAAATGGCGTATGGAGACATAACATTGCGACAATACAGTGATCTAGACATATATGTAGATAGAGAAGATATGGTTAAAATATCTAACATATTATCAAATGACCATTATGATTCACGTGTTAAAATAAAATATTTTTCCAATGAAGCATTTTTAAATGTTAATAGTGATGTTCAATTCTATCATAAAAAGGGAAGTATCCTTATTGAAATACATTGGACAGTGTTCCGCAGTGCTTTTTCGAATACTATGAAAAAAATAGATCTATGGAGTTCCCCAGAAAAAGTGCATATTCAAAACTATGAATTGAAAACTTTTAGAACAGAAACATTACTCTTATATCTATGTATGCATGGTTCAAAACATATTTGGGAACGGATAGAATGGATAGTTGATGTTGATAAATTGATTAGGACTTCAAGTAGTATTGATTGGAAAGAAGTTTATAAACTAGCGCAAACTGTAAACGGTAAAACAATGCTTGAATTAGGATTATATCTATCTTCAAATCTTTTTCATACACCGATTCCTGACGAAATAAGAGAGAAACTTAATCAAAGTAAAATAATTTCACACTTATCATCCGATGTATTAATAATGCTTAATAAGCAAGAGTATTTTTCAGATACTGAATTGCAAAAAAATTATCGACATTTTCGATTCCATCTCTCCATTAGAAACACGACAGTAGATAAAGTCAGTTTTATTATAAAAACACTACTGCCATTAAAATCCGCTGATATTGAAATCATAAATCTACCCAAGGCCCTATATTTTTTATACTATTTAATACGACCATTTAGACTAGGCATTAAATATATACAAAAAATACTAAATAGGTCCCAATAGAAAAACCTATAATCCAACAGTCGCTGTAAATTCTTTAATATCCGTATTATCATAAAAATCAATGTTCGGATACTGTTCAACCAATCTTTCTATACTAGTATCTATATCCTTGTGATTTATCACTTTCGATGCAATTGAATATAAAATAGGATTCCGTTGAATTTTAATACCGTTTTGTATGTTTCCTACGGTTAATGGCGGCATGAGCTTTCCTGGATTAATAATTTCGATTTTATTTTCCAGAAGAAGAATTTTGATACTTACATCAATAGTGTAGTCCCTGTGAAGAATTGCATTTAACAATAATCCTTCCAAAATAGGCTTAAGTAGTGCCAGTTCTTTCTCATCATAGTTATAATATTCTTTTACTGTATCGAACAGAGAAATCAATGTATTTTCATACATATCATCAATCGTTCCACCGATTTCTTGTACTTTTTCATCGCTGCCTGTGGACGATACAAGCTTTACACCAAAAGAAGGATAAAAATCCTGAGGATATTTCGAAAAGAACAAAATACCTGCCATAGTTAACCATTTTCCATCATATAGATCAAGATTTTCTAAATACCTATGAAAAGATTCAGTACTATCTCCATATTTATTATTTTTTATATTTACAATACTACGGAATTTATGTTCATCAAAATCATGAATCGAGCTTTCTAGTTTAATATTACTACCTAAAAATGCATATTCTGTACGAGCAAACATATTAGTCAATTCCTGTTTACTGATCTTAATATGTTTGATCCTTAACATTAAAAATAAAAACTGTAATAAAGCTAACTGTCTTTTGATCCTTGTAGGCTCTTTGAGTAGGCGATACAACCATTCTAATTTACTATCTATAAAAAGTTTCGGTGCTCTTTTTTTCAATCCACAATATACATCAAAACTACCACCTAACCCCATATATAATGCCGGATGAGCTTTAATCAATTCATCCATCAAAATCTCTTGACGAGGGCTTCCCTGTGCAATAAACACAATATCCGGTTTTTTCTCTACAAGCTCTTCTTTCAGGATCTCTTTTCCTGCATCATCCAAATAACCGTTTCGATATCCAACAATATTCAGATGAGGAAAATCAAGTTTCAATTTGTGTATTGTCTGTTCAATAACTTCCTGTGTTGCACCTAGAAAATAAAATTTTTTATCCTGAAAATGATTGACAATATCCAGCCAGAGCTCTGCTCCTGCAATTTTTGCAGAATTTATTCTTTTTTGCCGAACAAACATAACTGCACCAACACCATCCGTATAACCTGTGTTTTCATTTATGATTTTTCTTAATTTTTCATTTTTATTCATGATTTTCTCTGCATTAATAGCAATCAATATAGTCTTTTTATCTTCTATATATTCCAAAAGCTCTTGCTTATCTTCAAACGCATGAATCTTTAAACCATTTATTACTCTACTCTTCACTATTACTCCCTAATTAAGATAATATTTATACTTATTATTTTCTATTTCTTTCAGATAAACTCTAAAAAGATTTGTCGACAAGAAAAACATAATTCTCAACATTTTTAAGTCTTGTTTCCAAAATCGCTATTTATCATCCAATCTCAAAAATCTTTACAATGTTGTCATTCACTCCATTATCTAACCATTCTTTATTACATTCAAAATATATTGATATAGTCGCTTAGCGATAACTTTACTGGAAAATTTTTCATTTACAAACGCATAATTATATTTTCTTATTTCAATCATTCTAGCTTTATCCAATAATAAATGTTCTAACTTTTTCTCAAGATCATTTACATTTTTAGGCTCAACAAAATAACCCATTTTTCCATCTTGAAAAAACTCCTTTAATCCTCCAAAATTGGTTGTAATTATTGGCATCCCAAACATCATCGCTTCTAAAATAGTTGTAGGTAGTCCTTCTCCATAAAATGTAGGTAAGCAATATATATCATTATTAGCAAAAAAATCGTTTTTCTCTTTTCCTTTGATATATCCAGTAACTATAATATTTTTATTATCTTTTACTTCATTTTTAAGCTTATTTAAGTCTTTACCGTCTCCAACAATGGTAAGCTGAATGTTACTATATCTTTTTGTAAGATTTTTAAATGCTTCAACAGTTTCAAAAATTCCTTTTTCTCTTAAAATACGTGCTAAAAAAAGGATTTTAACTTTTTTACTTGTTTTAAAAGCAGTAATCTTATCATTAATGGAAAAATTTGTAATGATTGAGGAATCAACATTAGTTGTTTCAACTATGACTTCACCTTTATACCCCCACTGATAAATCTTGTTTTTAAAGTCTTCAGAAAGAACAAAAATCTTTTCAGCTTTACCAAATGTCTTCAGAAAAAAATCAACATACTTTCTATTCACTTGCCGTTCAAAATCTAAATTCCATCCATGAAAAAAGACAACAAAAGAAATTTTCTTATTTTGCAACTGTTTAGCAAATAACGCATCTCTAAAAAAACTACGTGAAGCGAGTGAAGGATTTAAAAAAATCAAATTTATTTTATTATCTATTTCTTTTTTAAATTTCCATTGATCATGAAGTATAGCAAATATATTTTTCCCATGACCACCGACTTCTAGTGTATTTATATTTAAATTATTATAATTACAAAGTATAGGAAGTAAAGTGTTCCAATAGGAACTAACCCCTCCAATACTTGACAATTTCGGTGTAACAATTAATATTTTATTTTTCATATTTTTCTTAGTAATAATAAAACCATAAATTTAATTAATACCAACTATCGTCCAAGTCGGATAGGCTTTTTTAGTAAGATAGTCTAAAAAAAGTACATGGTGAAGAAATACATTAGGTTCAACATTCAGTAATTTTGTTTTTTTAATCATAAAATTAATTTCCCATATGTTGTAGTTCTTATGTCTTCTTTAATAACTTTAGCTGGATTCCCAACAACGATACATCCATTAGGTACGTCTTTAGTTACAACTGCACCAGCACCTACTATAACATTGTCTCCTATCTTTACTCCAGGCATTACAATGGCATTTGCACCTATAAAACATTGTTTGCCTATATATGTGTCCGTGTGTAAACTTCTTGCATAATCATGAGAAAAAACCAAAGCTCCTGAAGCAACGTAACTCTCATCATCTATATGAATGCCTTTAGGATACGTTTTATCTAGCTTTGCTCCAAGTGAAATCCTAGCACTTGAAGATATACTCATCTTATAAAGTTTGGTTAACAAAAAATAATATGGCTGCAACAGTATCCATCGTATTAAATTTCGAATTTCAACCATTGATATTCTCTTTCTTTCCTAAAAAATAAAAACTAAAACCGTACATCATCCAAGCTTGTCCCCATCGCATATATGGAATTTTAGAAGGAACACCACCGTTGATCTGATAATAAAAATATCCTTCTTTTTTATTTTGCATATTATCGATGGTCCATTGTAGCGTTTTCTCAATTAAGGCTTTGTTTTCATCAAATACATTGAGTCTATACATAGCCGTAACAAACTCTGCAGGACAATGAATATCTATCGGATTTACCTTATTATCATAATATTTAGGTGTACCATCTTCTAAGAAAAAATTGGCGATATAATACTCTAATCCTTTTTCAATATTTTTTTTATAACTATTATCTCCAGAATATTTCTGGTACTCAGATATGGATTCTAACTTATATCCTGTATGAAAACTGTCAACCCATGTCTGTATCTTATTTGCCCCAAAACGCCATGAGCCATTCTCACTCTGTACTGCACAGCAAGCATTTACTGACTGTTTTGCTAGATCAAGAAGTCGTTGCTCTTTAGTGTATGAGTAAACACGAGCTAAAAGACGGCTACCAAGTAGGGATGCATTGTAAACTTGCATTTTATCTAAAGGTGAATATGAAAATATAAAGCCATCAGAGTTTTCTGTTCTATTCAAATCATTAATAACAAAGTTACAACTACTAACTGCTTCATCTAGGTATGCTTGCTCTTTGGTAATATCATAGGCATCCATTAAGGCATAAGACACAAAAGATGTAGCTACAACAGTTGGAGTTTTGTCTGGCATAAACTCTAGACGAGATTGCCAGTCAAAGT
Organism: Sulfurovum sp. TSL6; assembly: GCF_019972115.1. Taxonomy (NCBI): domain Bacteria; kingdom Pseudomonadati; phylum Campylobacterota; class Epsilonproteobacteria; order Campylobacterales; family Sulfurovaceae; genus Sulfurovum; species Sulfurovum sp. TSL6. The sequence goes on from NZ_BPFJ01000002.1 coordinate 49,079, forward strand.
TATAGCCCCAACATGATCCAGAATATCCAAGTGTCTTCGTATCTATAATTTTTTTTGCGAGAAAATGAATAACATCTAAGTATTCTTTTTTTGCTTCAACTTTGTACAAATTACAATATGCAGTTAAAAAAAGCCCTAAGCCTTTAGGGTTATACCCTTTTTCAACCATAGCAAGTCTTCGCAAATTTATAGGGTTACGCTTGAATACCTGTATCCAAGCTAAACGAAGAAATCGTACTTTATCCATTCTAAAAAACTTAAAGACTTTACTATTAAGACCATCATATGGGTCCCATCCCTTAAAGTTTTCAGCTTCACAATATTGCATTAGTTTATTAAATTCAGCGACAAACATTTATTATCCTTTATAAAATTCTAATTATTTATATTTTATTTTTACTTGAATACCATCAACCATACAGTTATCAGGAATTGATTCAAATACTACAGAGTTTTCTAATATTACACAATCTTTTTCTATAGTAATAAGAGGTATTCTGAATTTTATAATATATACGAGACTGTCTATAAGTAATAAAATTTTAGACATATTCATCTCCATAAATCAAGTTATTATATACGTCAATTAAAAATTGAGCAGTTACTAAAGGAGAATAAGTGTTTTTTACCAAAGGTATACTCTCCTGAGCTAATTTATATAATCTTGCATGATTATCTATTAAATATTCAACTCCTTGTTCTATTTGTGCTACAGACTTAGGTTCTATAACAATACCCCCATATTTTGATAATAAATCTGGTATTGCCCCTACAGATGTTCCTATAACAACTAAACCTAATGACATTGCTTCTAAAATGCTATTTGGCATACCTTCTGAGTAAGAAGGTAGAATAAAAACATCATGTGTTAAATAACAGTTTAGTTTGTCATCGCCTACCTTGCTTTTCTCTAGTGTAATCATTTCTTTTAATATTATGTCGTTAGCAATAATTTGATTTAAATCATTCCATATACTACCATCTCCTACGATTGTCAATGTCACCTTAGTATGAAATTTCTTTAGAGCTTGAATAAGTTCATTGAGCCCTTTAGCTTTTTCAACTCTTCCTAAAAATAGAATTTTTAATTTGTCACTAGGTGGAACCCTGGTATTAGATATTTTCAAGTCTGCATATTGCGTAGGTATTACAGTCGATGCACTTAAGATTTTTTTAGGAGAAACTTTTTTTGAAATTAAAAATTGTTCTACTGTCTTATTCAACACTAAAAATTGATCTGCTGAGAGTAAAACATTTGTAAAAAATTTAATTTTTGAATCTGAAAAAAATGACTGATTGTCTTTATTCCATCCTCTAAAAAAGACAACTGTCTTAAGTCTAAATAATTTTCCTAAAAAAACAAATAAAGAGTCTCTCAGAATTGATTTGAGTGCTAAACTAGGATTAACATGTATCAACTTAGGTCTATATCTAATGATTATATATAGAACTTTGAACTGATCTAAAATTGGTGTTAATAACTTCAGGTATTGCCTTGCTTCAGAACCAATTTGTATATACTTAACCTCTACATTGTCATTATGAAGTAAGTCAGGAAGTATATTTTTATAATAGTTTGCAACGCCTCCCAAGAAGTCTAATTGTGGTCCAATCAATAAAATTCTATCTTTCATTATAGTTACTCCATTTTATATTTAAACTAACAATATTATTTATACTCATTGATTAACTTTATTCGTTAGAAATGAACGTATGAACTTACTTACATATACTTCAAATATTTTCCAGTTTAATGATGCTAGTAAAAAAATTATTATAATTGTAATAGTAATAACACTCCAAAAATTGAATCCTAATACGTAAAGCATATCCATTATCTTATAACCTACAATTTGGTGCAACAAATATAGACTATATGATATTGTGCCGATATAGGTAAAGACAGATAAGCGCAAAAACTTTATATTACTACTAAATATTAATAGAAATAAAAATATGAAAAGAATAAAGGCAATTAAATGAGTTAAATCACTAACCAAAGATCCAACAAGAACAGACAGTAATAAAATTATATAACTTTTTACTTTCTGATTATCGTTATATATTTGAAATAGCATCATTCCTGCTATAAACAAGTGTGCGTAATCTAATATCAATAAAGACCTTATTACTAGTAGTATAAAATTGATTGAATGATTTTCAAACTCTATGTTCAATAAAAGATATACCCCAACTTGCAATGACATCCAGAAAAAAACTGTCTTATGAATTTTCGTAATCATCCCGATAGTAACTATAAAGACCATAAGTATATAGTAAGTAAGTTCGACTCTTAACGTCCAGTAAACACCATCTATATTTGTAAAACGTAACCAATATTGCAACATTGTTAAATTTGCAAGAAATCTATCAAAATCAAAAAAATTATCTGAAAAGTATAAAACCAACGATGTAATAATTACAGCAGACCAGTAGCCTGGATAAAGTCTTGTAAACCTTGAAATGATAAAAGTTTTTAATGTCGATTTTTTATTTAAACTCATAAAAATTACAAACCCACTTATCATAAAGAACAAGCTAACTCCCAATCCACCTAAACTAAAAGAAAATAGAGGAGCCTGATTGTGTGTATATTTTGTAAGATAATGAAATAACATTACAGATACTGCAGCCAACCCTCGTAATGCATCTAACTCAATCAATCTATTGTTATTGTCTTTTATCATTTCAACTTCTTGTCATTTAGTAAAATTTGTTTATATAGTTTTAAGTCAGCTGAAACGATTCCTAATGCGGCTAATAGTTTCCATGATGAATCATTAAAAAATACATGTGAGTAAATAGCAACAAATAAATATATGATCAATATACTTATTACTGCATGCTTGTAGATGGTAAATTTGTTTTTGGCTAATGAAAATAATTTTACCATAATATACATATACATGAAAAGCCCTATGAATCCATATTCGAATAATACTAATAAACCATCTGAATGTGGCAATAGCCCATATGTCGCTCCGTGACGAGTACCTAGCACTGTTCCTGAATAAGCAATTGCTGAAATTGGACCACTACCAAAAATAATTTCGATACTACTTCTATTAAAAATCTTTTCTAAAAATAATGCAAAAAGCATATCACGTCCAGAGCCGCTGGTGTCTTCAGCTCTCATTAACAGATCATTTATGATATTTGCATTTACAATTAATATACCAGTGATAAGTATTAACATTATGATAAATAACAATTTTAAGCTAAGACTCTTTGACTTTATTATTTGTGGTAAGAATATAAGTAAAAAAATTACAGCAAAAATTATTATTGCACCTCGTTTTAAAGCAATGATAATAAATAGACCTAAAATTAAAAAATAAATTATTTTTTTCTTAGGGGTTGATTGAAATGCTATAAGTATCAATGGTATTAAAAATAATAGTGAATACCCATGATTACTTTGTATAACATAAGAATCTTTCAAAACCTGTTCTGTTAATAAGGTAAACATCCCACCAAAAATCAGAATGATTACAATTTTTTGCAATAGATCATCATCTAGTATATTTTTTAAGCGTAAAACATAGAAAAAATAACCTGCAGATATGGCAAAAAACCATTTAACTTCAAAATACACTGCTAACTGTATGTCTACTGAAGAAGGTATCATCATTATAGTATAAAACACTATTGGTAAATAATATTTCAGCATATATTTTTCATTTATTACTAGACTAATATTGCTAATTATATATAGAACTATTAAACTGAATAAAAACATTTTAAAACTTGAACTATAAATCAAATAATTTTGACTTATACTCACTAATATATCTGTAAAACACAATATAAGCATACTGATAATCAAAAAGAATTTTATACTTTTATTCTTACTTAGTATCATATTATTTATTTTTAGGGGTTAATTTTCGCAATATTGTAACTATTGCCTCGTGATGTGATTCTGTTTCAACTAAATTTCTAATCATAACTAATTTATGGCCTCTAAAAAATACATCTGTAAAATGAAATAACCTATTCAAAACCCTAATTAATCTATTATGTCCTAATAGTCGACTTAAAAATGTATATTTGTGTGTATCACAATATTCATTCCATAACCTTTGGACATTCTCCACATCTTTTATGTCATTCGACCTATCTTGAAATCCTGATAATATTTGTTTTGTCGTTAATTCATCAGGTTTTGAAAATATAGCCTTTTCCTTAAATTGAATTCCTGGTACAAATTCAAACTTTATAGATTTATGCTGTTTATTAAAAATAATTTTTATTAATAATGACTCATGCCACCAATCTTCTTTTTTGTCTTTAGGGTCGAAAATGAAATTCCCCTGACCATAAACAATCAAACTGTTGCCAATTGTTTCATATGCCCCTGGCCTATGCTGATGCTGACATATCACAACATCAGCACCATTCGTAGCTAAAAATCTACAAATCTTTTGAATATTTGGTGTTGGGTATGGATATCTTTCTGCTCCACCATGTATAGTAACAACTAAAAAATCAATCCCTTCCTTTTCCTTTTTATAAGACTCCATATAGTCTATTATTGACAACCCATTTGCACCAGGAGTATTTTGAAACGCGATACTGAACTCATGTTCTGCCATCCCGAGAAAACCAATTTTAGTACCATTAATATTTTTAATCAACAAACTTCTTGCCTGCTCTTGATCATACCCAGCACCATAAAAATCTATATTGTGTTTTTTTAAAGTTTCAAACGTAGAAGTCAGGCCATGAACTCCAAAGTCCATAATATGATTATTTGCAAGGTTTACAATATTAACACCAATCCGTTTAATACCATTTATACATTCTGGATTTATAGCGATATTTGGACCACATTTTGTAATCGGAATACCTTTTTCAGTTATAGGTGCCTCTAAATTTGCAAGAACCATATCAGAAGAAGTAAAGTATTCTTGAATTCTATTGTCAATTAAATCATCATTTAAATTACATGCAATTTCCTCAGCCCTATTCACTAAAACCATATCACCACAAACTAATAATGAAGCTTCATTACTTTTAGACATAATTATCCCCCTTTTTATGTAAAATATGAAGCAAAATTAATATACTTAGACTTATGCCTAACCCGGCAGATAGAGCTATAGCAGCACCAGCAGTACCATATATAGGCAATAAATATATAGTGAGTACTATTGTTGAAATTCCAAATGAGGCATTTGTATATAGCAAAGTTTTATAATCTCTAGAATATTGAAAGTACTGTGTTATAAAAATCTCTATGGCTTTTAGAAAAATAAACAAGCTAAAATAATTTAATACAGGTACACCTATGATATATTCTTTTCCAAAAGTGTATAATAGCATACTCTCTGCAAAAAATAAAAAAGGAATAGCGAACAATACACCAAAACCGACCATTGATAAAAAATATAAATATATATATCTTTTATTCAGGATAGTTTTTTTATTTGTATATTCTGCCATCAATGGTTTTGAGACTCGTGCAACTTGCTTATAAAACATTAATATTGCTGATACAAATAAATAACAAGATGCAAATATTCCTAAATCAAAAGTACTTAGTACATTATCAATAACTATTTGGTTCACAGAGTACGACATTAAAACAAACATTGTTGTCAACCACACAATGTAATTTTCTTTTAGTAAAAAAAAGATGTCTGTAATGGGATATTTCACTTCTTTCAAAATAGTAATTACATGTACTCTATAATAATGAATAAATAAATATATTAACAATGTTATCAACATAATATTTCCTATTAATTTGATATTTAATTCAAATAAAAATGAGCAAAGCCAAATTATAGAAAAATATATAAATTTATATAGCAAGTTTTGAATACTACTTTCTTTAAGCAATCCAATAAAGTCATAATAACTATTTAATTGAAAAGCAAGTAACACAGTCGAAGTAAGTATAAGGTATTGAGCAAATGATATATGAACTATTTGGTATTCATTAAGAGTAAAAAGAATCAATGTACAAAAAATAAAAATATAAAATCGTATAAATATTGACGCAACTAAAATATCTTTAGACCGTTCTTTAAAATGAACAAGATCTCTTAAAAGAGTCATATCCATTCCAAACCTTATATTTGCAGCTATAATACTTCCAATAGCAACTGCATAAGATAAGTTACCAAATTCAAAAGGCCCTAATATTCTACCAATAAGAGAAGTTGTAAAAAAAGCCCCAATCGTTATAGCTATATTTACAAAAACTAACATAACCAAATTACTTTTCATTTTATGTCTGCCCACATTCACTAGTATTTAGTTTGTATCTTGTTTATATAATGAACAACTGCATCAACAACATTTTCTTCTAATGTCATATCTCGCTCTTTTTTTACCCACGATGCATTTTCTTTAGTAAAGTAGATAGAAGATTCAAAAAATGTTCCTGTTCCAAATGTAACAAATTGAAATTCAACTATATCTAAGTATCCATTATCATCTATAATATCAAAACTAGCATAAGGACAATCAAACTTCTCCATTAATGCTTCTGCATAATCAAGAATATTTGTATCTACATCTATATCTGTATAATAAATACCACTACCGCTTGCCCTAAAATCGTTATCTTTCACTCTTCGATCTAATACATAATACCTTTTTCCATAAATAACAACTTTATAATCACCTTTTAAATCAGGAATAAAGTCTTGACATATAAATTTATTTCGATGATGAGAAACTTTTATATGGTGTGGTCTAATTACAGATTTAATTTTATCTTTTATCCACAATATACTTTCAAAGCTTTTTGAAATTGACTTAATAAGCTTATCTTCATTTTTGGTATCTAGCATCAACTTAACACCTGAACTTTTAGCTCCTTCTGATGACTTGACAACATATGGAGGCTTTCTACGATTTCCTTTTTTAAAATCTTCATAACATCCATAACATTCTGACTGTATTTTAGTTAATGTAGGGTACAAAAATAGTTTTCTCAAAAGCTCTTGAAACACTTTATTACTATGAGCTCTAAACAATTCAAACCTTGGAATTAAAATTGCTCCCCTGTATTCTAAAGCCAATAATACATCCTCAATATAATTTTTATATAATAAGTATTGATCTTCAGTTGATTGATATAATATGTACGCATTTTGAAATTCTTCATTACTCACATCAACTTCATGAAAATTAAGAACATGCACTTCATATTCATGTTCTTGAAAATAGTTTACAAGTTTATCGATATCCATTCCATTATTGGAGTCCTGACCTCCTTCTCGAGAAGAATAAAAAAACCCTTGATAATCAATTAATATAAATATTTTTTTCATTTCATTTTTTCCTTAAATGATTTATTATAGAGATCATCACTACTCATAAAAATAACATCTGGCCACTTTTTTATAATTGACCTTAAAAGTAAATCTAACTCTTTTAATCCATTTTCTCTATTTTTCAAGCTTATAGCACCAGTATAGTTTACTCTATGAGTTGATATAATAGCTGGCTGTTTTAAGAAAAATGATCTATTAATTTGTTTTAAAACTTTTTGTATGGTATCACCCTTTGATGGTTCAAAATAACAATTACGTATAAAGTATCTTAGTTCATCTTTGTTTTTTTCACCTGTAAAATGTTTTTTATAAGATAGTTTATTATCAATTTGTTCATACTGTAAGTAAGTGCCTTGTATGACTTTAATACCATTTTTATGCCAAAATTTTTCTATCTTATCAAACCAAGTATGTACTGGAGCTATTGTTGTTAAAGATTTATATCCCATAATATCTTCGAAAAACTCAGCACCCTCTTTTATGCTAAGCTCTAACTCTTTACAATCATTACTACTTGTATAATCATCTAGTACATATACAGGTTCATAAAAAGATATATTTTCTTTTGAAACACTTTTTGGTAAACCACACATTTGGTAGTTAAAAGCATCTATAGTCTCTGTACAACCCTCTTCAAGTTTTTCCATCCATTTCCACCATTGAATATGTTCTCTTCCATGCAATTGTGGTCTAAAAACTCCTGTTTGACTTCCTTTTTTCCAATAATTTATAATTTGATTACTCTTATCAATATTTTGAACATCTTCATCTATCCTAATATAATGATATTCTGTAAAATTTGATTTCTTAATTTTCTCAAAATCTGGATTTGTCAATATTACATTTGCTGTAAAACAAGCCGGTCGTCCATCACTACCTTTGTAATTATTCAATATTTTAAATAGTTCTTCTAAATCTTCATTTGTTTCCAATGTATCAAGCATATAATTTGAATTTTTAAGACTATATCCTTGATTATTAAAATATTCATATCCTGTTTTGGTACTTCTTATAGATCCCCAATCATCACTTTCAAAAATTATTATCTTTTTATTTGTATGATAGGATCTAAAACTATTATTAAGCATTGCTAAAACTTGTTTAAAATATCTACTATATTTTTTATAATTCATTCAAAACTCGTTCTAAATCTTTATAATTATCAGCACTATTTGTAAAAGAAAAATGATTTGTAGTAAACTTTTTAAATAAAGTTGTTTGTCTTATTGAAACTATCTCTTTAAATCCTAATTTATACCAATTTTTTATAGCAATTATATTTTCTTTTTGTACAAAAACAATCTTTCTTCGTTCATCATGAGAGTCATTAATCCTAACAATATTTAAATATTTACCTAATGCCTTACCTCTATAGTCAATGCTTACATATAAATTTTTAAACATTATAAATCCATTTGGAATATCCATCATTGTATTGATACCAAATTTATATTTACCCTCTAATTGTATACCTGCATATGCACATATCATATTGTTATCTATAACAATAAATACAATCTCATCACGCTTTAACATTGCTTCTATAACATTTCTTTTTATATCCCATACTAGTTGGTTATATACTAATAAATTTTTAAATTGTTTTAAAGATGTTAACTTTATAATATTGATATCAGGAGTAATAGCTGTCGTTTTCGTATCTGTAGATAATATTACATAGGAATCTGTACGGTAGATAGCCCTAATTAAAATAAAAAAACTTTGACGTAACACATATAGTATCCCATATTGTTTTACTTTTGCACCTACTTTGAAATCATATAACTGTTTGATGTCTTTAAGCGTCATTTTAATACTTCTTGTAACTTGTTTCTCATATTCTTTATTTTATCTCTATAATATAAATAATAATTCTCCACTATCTTTCCCATTAAACCTTTTCCTTTAATAAATTGACAATTATTTAAATAAAAACCACTTTCGCCAACTTGAGCACGTTTATATTCATAATCTCCAGCCATATAATTTATGCCTTTAAAACCATTATTAAGTAAATATTCTGGAATTAAATAAATTCTTAATAAATTTCCAGGAGAATATTTGTCATAAGTTGAAATGAATGATTCTTTCCATGAATACAAATAATTATTAAATGAAAAAGAAAGATGAAATCCAATTAACTGATTATCAACAAATAGAACGAAAAGTATTACCTCAGATCTTTTAAAGTGATCTTTCAATGCAAGATTTCTATATTTATATATTTCTTCAGAAATATCTTTTCCCCATCTATTTATATATACTTGTCTCATTTGTGGAAAAATAGTCATATAGTCTTCATACGTATCAATTACTTTAAAATCAACTTGATGATTCTTTTTTAAGTTTCTTAAATATTTTTTGGTTTTTTGCCTTCTATTTGTTGATAATGACTCTAAATAAGTTTCAAAGTCACTTTCAAAATTCAAGATAGAAACTGTAGTCATTAATTTATTTTTTATATTATTTTTAACCAAACTTGTATATAAAGTATCTTTTTCATTTACATTATCAATTTTGAAAAAAGACCAGCTTTTAAAGGTTTTTAAATGTTGATTAATTAATTTAATTATATTTTTTCTATCTTCTGTAATTGTAATATAGGAAATAAAATCCCCAAAATGTATAGGAAAAGAATGTAATCCTTTCACATAAAAAATATTCTGATAAAAAAAAGGTGCAATACCAATAATTTTATTATCAGATATTACAGTGATTATATAAGCGTCTTTATTTTGATTTTTTACATTCCACCAAGAACTAAGCCAATAATAACTACTTTGAACAAAAGTATTACCTTCATCATAAATTTCATTCCAAGCGTTTTTCAACTCTTCATCATTAATATTGGTAAAAATTTTAATTTCATATTGATTATTCAATTATAATCCCTTCTTTAAATAGGTAGGTAATAGATATACCATATAGAAATAACTATTAGTACATCAAATCTATATTCTCTTTTTGATGATTTTTGCTTACTTAATTTTATTATCTACAATCTTCTATTATTTATACAGTAATCCCACAAAAATCTATAGTTTCTTTACCAAATATCTTAAGGTCTTTAAACTCTTTATGTGCCACAAGAAAAACTATCACATCGGCTTTTTCTACCGCCTCATTGTAATTTACTACATCAAAATCTTTATGCTCAGAGATATTTGGTTCAATTGCCAATACTTCAAGACCATCAGCTATAAGTCTTCTAGTAATATAAAGTGCTGGTGATTCTCTAAGATCATCAATATCTGGCTTAAAAGCCAACCCCATACAAGCGATTTTCGCTTTTCGTCCATTTTCATTTTCGAATGCTAAAGCAGCATTTTTGATTTTCTCTATGGCCCATTCTGTTTTGTAAGTATTAACTTCTCTCGCTGTGCGGATTATCTTTGCATCTTCTCCACCAGCATGGACGATGAACCAAGGATCCACGGCAATGCAATGTCCACCTACACCAGCACCCGGTTGCAGGATGTTGACTCTTGGGTGACGGTTAGCTAGCTTGATAAGCTCCCATACATCGATATCGAATTTATCACAAAGGATGGAGAGTTCATTGGCAAAAGCGATATTCGTATCTCTAAAACTGTTTTCAGTTAGTTTTGCCATCTCTGCTGTTTTAGCATCGGTTGCCAGTACTTCGCCCTCTACAAAAGTTTGGTAGAAGGCTACTGTCACCTCAGTGGCTTCTGAAGTAGTTCCTCCTACGATACGGTCATTCTCTACCAACTCACGCATAATATGTCCTGGAAGGACACGCTCAGGACAGTGTGCAACATGCACCTTCCTTGTGTCGATACCATGTGATGCCAGTACTTCTGCAACCTTGTCTGTTGTACCCACCGGTGATGTGGACTCTAGAATGACAATGTTACCTTCTTGTACATAAGGGGCTATAGATTTGGTTGCAGAGATAACATAGTCGATATTTGGCACGTACCCTTCATGAAACGGTGTTGGTACAGCGATGATGAAGACATCTGCTTGTGCCGGTTTAATATCAGCCTTGAGCTTACCGCTGTTAACTGCAGCTCTCACAAAGGTATCAAGCTCAGGTTCAACAATGTGGATCTCACCACGGTTAATGATATCTACAGTACTTTGTACGACATCAACACCACGTACTTCATAACTCCTATTTGCTAACAGCGCTGCAGTTGGTAGTCCTATATATCCTAGTCCAACCACACATACTTTTTTATCCATTTATCTTTCCTTCATAAATTCAACTACCTGTGTACAAGCTGTACCATCTCCATAAGGATTACTTGCTTGGGACATATGGCTATACGCATCTTGATCATCGATCAGCTTCTGTGCTTCATTTCTGATCAGTTCTATATCTGTACCTACCAGCATAACTGTACCTGCTGCCAAGGCTTCTGGGCGTTCTGTGGTCTCTCTCATGACAAGTACTGGTTTACCAAGAGACGGTGCCTCTTCCTGTACACCACCGCTATCAGTAATGATAAAGTAAGACTTGTCCATCATATAGATAAACTGTTCATACTGCAATGGTTTTATGAGGTAGATGTTTGCTACATCTGAAAGAAGTTCCTTTACTGGTTGTTGCACATTAGGATTAAGATGCACCGGATAGACAATATCGATATCCGGATTAGAGACAGCGATCTCTTTAAGTGCGGTACAGATATTGATAAAGCCCTGACCATGGTTTTCTCTTCTATGTCCTGTGACCAAAATGATCTTTTTTTCATCTGATAAATGATAATCAAGCGTTTCTAAATGCTGAACGATTTCTATTTCAAGTTGCTTGTTAGATTTGATCTTCTCTAAGGCTAAGAACAGTGCATCAATGACCGTATTACCCGTTACGACAATACTTTGTGCATTAACATTTTCACGTAAAAGATTCTCTTTACTTGTTTGCGTTGGTGCAAAGTGATACGCTGTGATCTGCGAAGTAAGCTGACGATTTGCCTCTTCAGGCCAAGGAGAGTAGATGTCACCCGTTCTCAAACCTGCTTCGATGTGTGCCACAGAGATCTGTTGGTAAAATGCTGCCAAAGAAGCAGCAAATGTTGTAGATGTATCACCATGTACAAAAACCACATCAGGTTTGAACTCTGTAAGTACAGGCTTCATGCCAAGAAGAACATTTGAAGTCACATCATAAAGATCTTGTCCAGGCTTCATAATGTCAAGATCATACTCAGGGATGATATCAAACAACTCCAAAACCTGATCAAGCATTTCTCTATGTTGTGCCGTCACACATACTTTTGTATCAAAAGTATGTGGAAACTTTTGAAACTCTTTTACCAGTGGTGCCATTTTAATGGCTTCAGGACGGGTACCAAAAACGATGAGTATTTTTTGCATTATGCCTCGACTCTATCATAAAAATAATTCGTAGCTTCAACAAACCCATCTATAGAACCACAGTCAAAACGTTGACCATCAAATTTATAAGCGATCACTTTACCATTCTTCGCCTGCTCAAGAAGGGCATCAGTGATCTGGATCTCTCCATTTTTGCCTGGCTTTGTTTCTCTGAGTATATCAAAGATATCTGGTGTAAGAATGTAACGTCCGATAATAGCCATATTGGTTGGTGCATCTTTCGGGTCTGGTTTTTCTACCATATCTGTCACTCTATAGGTATTCTCTGTATTATCGACCAGGTTTCCGGCTATCACACCATACTTATGCGTCTGATCCATAGGTACTCCTTCTATGGCAATGATAGAGCATTGGTATTTTTCGTAGACTTCAATCATCTGCTTGAGTACACCCTCATTCCCATTGGTACAGAGATCATCTGCCAGGATCACAGCAAATGGTTCATTTCCTATAAGTGTTTCTCCTGTGAGGATAGCATGTCCAAGACCTTTCATCTCTACTTGTCTTGTGTATGAGAAAGTACATTGATCTATCAGAGAACGGATCTCATCAAGAAGATGCTCTTTGCTCGTACCCTTGATCTGCTGTTCCAGTTCATAAGAGATATCAAAATGGTCTTCTATGGCACGTTTACCACGACCTGTAATGATAGCCATTGTATTAAGACCCGCTTCCAGTGCTTCTTCCACACCATACTGGATGAGTGGTTTAGTGAGGACTGGTAGCATCTCTTTTGGTGTGGCTTTGGTCGCGGGAAGGAAACGGGTACCGTATCCTGCAGCAGGGAATAGACATTTTCTGATTCTCAAATTTTTTTCTCCCAGTCTAACGTTGTTTGACAGATGACTTCTAGATCATCATATTTTGGTTGCCAATGCATGGCATTTTTGATCTTTGTATTGTCAGAGATGAGGATGGCAGGATCTCCTGCACGTCTTTCTTTAATCTCCACAGTAAAATCAACGCCGGAGACTTTTTTCATGGTATCAATAACTTCTTTGACTGAGAAGCCTCGACTATACCCTACATTGAACACATCGCTATCATGATCTTCAAGATACTCCAAAGCTTCTATGTGTGCCTGAGCCAGATCTACAACATGGATGTAGTCACGTATACCTGTACCATCATGGGTAGGATAATCTTCTCCAAAAATATACATCTTTTCACGCTTGCCTGTGGCAGCTTCTGCAGCTACCTTAATGAGCAGTGTGGCATTTTCAGTGGACTGACCGATATGACCATCAGGGTCAGAACCGGCAACATTAAAATAACGTAGTGCTGCATACTTGAAATCATCATAAGCCAAGGCTGTGTCTTTGAGCACTCTTTCACTCATAAGTTTACTCATCCCATAAGGGTTGATAGGATCTGTTGGATCACTCTCTTTAAGCCCTGTCTCCAAATTTACAACAGTAGCATCAGGCTCTCCATACGTGGCTGCTGTTGAAGAAAAGATAAATTTCTTTACTCCATTCTCTGTAGCACACTTTATGAGATTCGCAGTATTGGCAGTGTTATTAAGGTAATACTTTAAAGGGTTTTCAACACTTTCTGGTACCACAAGCGAAGCGGCAAAGTGGATAATGGCATCAAAACTATTTTCTCTCATGATACTTTCGATCTTATTGAAGTTAGAAAGGTCTTCTTTAATGAAATTCAAGTTTACACTGTTTTCTTTTGCGATAACCATTAATGTATCAATAGTCACTTGAAATCCTGTAACAAGATTATCAAGAATTGTAATTTGATGATCACCGTTTTCAAGTAACAACTTTACCACATGAGAACCTATGTAGCCCGCACCACCTGTAACAAGAATATGCACTACTTATCTTCCTTCTTACCAATATTCTCAATATACCACTCAATAGCTTCTTCCATACCCTGGTAAATGTCATGTGTTGGAGAATAACCCACAAAGTTCTGTGCTTTTGAAATGTTTGCATTGGAATGACGAATGTCCCCTGCTCGAAAATCTCTATAGATAGCCTCTTTTTCCGAGAAAGAACTTATATGGGTACTTAACTCTTTATTGATCAGTGCATAGAGTTCATTCAGTGTGTTTCTCCCACCTACTGCTACGTTGAATGCTTCACCAAATGCTTCTACATTATTTGTAGTTCCAGCTAGAAGGTTCATCTGGATAACATTGTCTATGTAAGTAAAGTCACGGCTCGTTTCACCATCACCGTTGATGTAGACTTCTTCACCTTCAAGAAGTGATCCAACCCATTTAGGAATAACCGCTGCATAAGCACCATTAGGGTCCTGTCGACGACCAAAAACGTTAAAATAACGTAAACCTAATGTTTCCATGTCATACGTACGTTTAAATACACCGGCATAGAGTTCATTTGTCATTTTCGTAGCTGCATAAGGAGAAAGAAGATTACCTGTACGTTCTTCTACTTTAGGAAGCTCTGATGAGTCACCATAAACGGAACTTGAACTTGCATAGACAAATCGTTTGATCCCTGCATCTTTAGCTGCTGTAAGCATATTTAAAAAACCAGTGACGTTGGAACGATTGGAAGTTACAGGATCTGCTATAGAACGTGGTACTGAACCAAGTGCTGCTTGATGCAGTACAATGTCCACACCTTCACATGCTTTGACACAGGTGTCAAAATCAGCTATGTCACCTTCTATGAAAGTAAAGTTCTTCGCAGCCTCTTCATCTACCTGAGCCAATACATCATCGATGTTATGCTGATAGCCTGTAGAAAAGTTATCTAACCCAACTACCTTTTGGTTATGTGAAAGTAAGAACTCTGTTAAATTAGACCCGATAAATCCAGCATTCCCTGTTACTAACCACGTTTTCTGTTCCGTTTTAAAATGTTCTAAAAGGTCTTCAAAAGCTGTCATTAAAGTTTCCCATCACTCTCTTCAAGCTTTGACTTGATATCGTAAATAACAGTATTATTCCCATGTTTAAGTTTATCGATATCTAATCCGTTAAACTTATCATGTGCAACAGCTAGTACAACAACATCATACCCTGAATCTGGTGATTTAAGAAGATCAATTCCATATTCACGTTTCACTTCAGCAGGATCTGCCCAAGGGTCATAGACCTCAACGTCAGTTCCAAACTCTTGAAGCTCTTTAATAACATCAATCACACGAGAGTTTCTAATGTCTGGACAATTTTCTTTAAAGGTAATACCCAATACTAAAACTTTTGAACCTTCAATCTTATGACCTTTTTTGATCATCAGTTTAATCACTTGATTTGCCACATAGATACCCATGTTGTCATTAAGACGACGACCGGCAAGGATGATCTCAGGGTTATACCCTACTTCCTGTGCTTTATGTGTCAAGTAATATGGATCAACACCGATACAATGTCCTCCTACAAGACCCGGACGGAAAGGAAGAAAATTCCACTTCGTTCCTGCTGCTTCAAGTACAGCTTCAGTATCTATGCCAAGTTTATTGAAGATGATCGCAAGTTCATTGACAAAAGCAATGTTAATATCTCTTTGAGAGTTTTCGATGACCTTTGCTGCTTCAGCCACTTTAAGAGAAGGAGCCAAATGTGTTCCTGCAGTGATCACACTTGCATAAAGCTCATCTACTTTTTTACCTATCTCAGGAGTAGAGCCTGAAGTCACTTTTAAGATCTTTGTCACCGTATGCTCTTTATCTCCCGGGTTGATACGTTCTGGTGAGTATCCACAAAAGAAATCTTCGTTGAATTTAAGTCCAGAGAACTTTTCAAGTACAGGTACACAATCTTCTTCCGTTGCTCCAGGATATACAGTTGACTCATAGATGACAATATCATCTTTTTTAAGTACTTTACCGATGGATTCACTGGCTTTAAGCAGTGGTGTTAGGTCTGGACGTTTATGATCATCTATTGGCGTAGGTACAGTGACCACATATATATTACAATCAGCTATCTCATCTAAAACATTGGTGAATTTCATACCGTTAGACAACGCCTCATTCACTTGATCTTCACTTAGTTCCAATGTACGGTCCACACCAGAATTAAGCTCATCAACACGCCACTGAGCGATATCAAACCCAACTACTTGGTACTTCTCCGAAAATGCATGTGCCAAAGGCAAACCAACATATCCAAGTCCGATTATTGCTATCTTATGTGCCATATAAAAATCCTGCTCTTAAATTACTAGTATTATATCTAAATGAGGGTTAGAACATAATGTGATACGACGCCTAACACCTTATAAGGATCTCAGTGAAATCTCACCTCAAACTTATTTTGATGGGATTATAGTATAAAGATGTCATATTTATGTAATATTTGTATCTAATATAAAAATCTAAACATCCATATAACTCATTTAATATAAACCTTCAGTGATTTTTCTAGTATTAAAAAGTCATTCTGTTTGGTTATAAGTAATAGGAGTATTAATTAATATTTATCCGATATAAGGATTCATATTAATAATAAAATAGTCTACTTAATGATATAAGTAATCAATATACCCCTTAAGGTACCCCTATTTTTCAATGGAGCAATTTAAATCACTATTTTTATTCGAAATGTTTAATTGTTTTGCATATCTCTTTTTGCTGTGCTATTAACTGCTTATACTCTTTCATTAGAGTATAAAGTTCAGGACTGACTTTTAAAGCATTCATCTTTGATCTTTCTTTACCTTCAGGTGTTATAGGCCCCTTTGTTTTTAACCAAGGTTTTGTTTTCATTATACGTTCACGCTGCATTTGTCTAAACTCTCGACTACTTGTTTTCATGTACCGTCTCCTTTGCTTCATATACCTCTGCTTCGGTCACTTCTTTATATTCAATCCGTTTTTCGTTTTCATTTTCATCTTTTTTTTCTGAGTTTTGGTGAAGATGGTTATGCTGATTTGCCTCCTTAATGAAAGTAGTTCGCTTTGGGTTAGTTATCTCATTGATAGCCATAATACTTTTACGGGTCTCCTGCATGACTTTTAATTGCATATTAGAGAGCTTAGTGAAGTTATCCAACTGCTTACCTGCCTCACCCATTAAGTTACGTGTTACAGTGCCATTAAAGAGCTGTAATTGCATGATGTTGGTAGTCAGCATAGTTAGAAGTGCTTTTGAATCACCACTTTGAACCTCATTTATTATCTTCACAATATCATCATGTAAAACTTGCTGTGAGATAGGAGGCATATCTTTCCCATTTTGTTCAAGTATATTTACCATTCCCCTGTGCATAGGACTACTGAATTGTTTTGTTGCAAGTTCTTCAGCATCTTTTCTTCTATTCAGCCCTTTTTCAAATGCTTGTATCACTTGTTCATCTTTCATCAGCTTACTCGATATATTTAGTTCATCAAACAACTCTTCAAGCGTATAATGATCTTCTGCATACACCTCTATATTTTCAAGTATCTCTGATGTTAGTTTCCATCTTGCCATTTAGTTTCCTTTTAAATCTGGTAGAGAAGAACTGAGTACTACATCTCAATTAGGAGTGTGGTACCTTTGTATTTAGTTTTGAGTTTGTGAGTAGTTTTTACTTTGTGTATAGTTATAACTTTGTTGTCTATCATTTCTAAGAGTGTTAAATCTAAGCCTCTTAAAATAAGACTCTTAAATCTGATAGGCTATAAGTCATAGCCATTCTCCTCTTTTATCTCTAGCCATCTATCCGAAACTATGAATATAAGTTCATCAGACAATGAAAACTGGTGATATTTAAGAGTACTGTCACTTCGTCCACCTGATGACCTCTCTACATCTATAAGTCCTTTGGCTTCAAGTTGAGTGATGGTTCGTCTAAGTTTTGATTGGCATATCCCTACTAACTGAGAAAAGTTGTATATAGCCAAACGATCATTCCATTTGTCAAAGTGGATGGTTTTTCTAAATACTACAAGAAGTACATCTCTTTCATCTCTATTGAAATTACCATCCATAATACGTTGGAACAATAGAGATTTGTAAAACTCATCAAGCTTAATACTCTCTCCGTGGTACTTTACAGATAAGTTACTCATTCGCAAGTCTTTCCAAGATCAATGGCTTAATCCCTTTTCGACTTCCATTCGTAGCCATTACCTCATCAAGTAACTCTATTACTTCTAATTCTGAAGATTCAATAGCTTCTACTATATCACCTGAATATATATCTCGAAGTGTTTTCCCACACTTTGGTGCAACTACTCCAATATAAGAGTAAATAGCATCGGTTACGAGCTTGTAATAAGGACATACCTTATATGGTCTACCTCTTTGTAACTCTGCATATTGACAAAACTCTTTTATCTTATCCTGAAGAAGTTTTCGAGTATCTTTTCCCTGATCCCTTGCTTCAAGCCATTCTTGATTTAACCTATTGGTCTGACTTGCTACCCTTGCAGATATTGCTTCTGTAGCTGCAACTTTATATGCTTGTATAAAGCCCCACTTAAATTCTTCTGCTTGTTTACCCGTGATACTCATACAAATAAAAGTAAAAGCATCTGCATCAAGTTCAAAATACGGATATTCTCGTCCTTTTACCACTCTAGTTTGATTGCGCAATTTTCCGCCACCAATCATTGCTTCAAAACTGTGAAAGTCTCTTATTTTCCTTAATAAATCTTTATGGTTTATTTCGAAATATTTAGAGATTTGTATTGATGATGCAAAAGGTTCCCCTGAGTGAAATAACATTGCTTTTGTTATATGCTCAATTGTTGGATTATCTACTTTAACTAACATCATGCTGTTGCTCCCAAGTTATCCAACTCTTCTTTTTTGAATATTGTGATGCGTGGTGAAAGTTTGATAGGTGTAAGCCGTCCTTGTTTAGCATATAGCCATATCGTTGAGAGGGCTATCCCAAGATATTCCGCGGCTTCTTTTGCTCTGTAGTTTTGTTTGTAGTATTGTGCTTCTCTCATAGTATTAACCTTTGTTATATGGTGTTGTTTTGTATAAGCTTATGAGAGAAGTATATTAAAGTTGAAGATAGGTTAACAAGGTTGTATAGAGGGCCATTGACAACTATGTTATGAATACTGCATTTGAGAACATGGTTATTTTTCTGTTATGTTATAACCGCTAAAGTAGCATTGATACTTTTTATTATCAATTTGTTCCTTTACAAATTTATGATATGTTCCTACGGTTTTAGATTCAAACTTCTCAGGAAAGAGTTGCTTGGTATCTGTCCAGTAACGACTAATCTCATCAGCAATAAAAGCATTATCAAAACCAGCTTTTTTACAATCATATACAAAGAGTGCATCTGCAAAACGTCCTCCAATTGGTTTTCTTTTATCTTTCTTGTAAATCTCACACTCTCCAAAATCGCATTTAAAGATATTATTTTCATCGCCTAATAGATCATAAATATTGAGTATTCTTGTTGAATCTTCTTCAAAGTCATTTTTAATTTTTGTAATATATTCTTTTAATTCATCCAAGGGCTTTGTAAGGTCTAGTTCCACATATGTAGATGTACTTTTAGTCACACCATAATCAATGAAAAAGTCATTTTCATCATTATCAGATAATGCATAAGGATTATTATATAAAGGAATACTACTTGTAATATAATCTCTTTTTATAAGGGTACTATGAGGAGTTATTCTGAATTCATCTTGATTAACAGTAAAATAAAATTTACGAACTAGTTCTAGTTCTTCTTCAGTTAAAACCCATTGTCTATCTTTATCAAAATATTCAGTAGATGTATTAATGTTTGTTGGAAGTATTTGTTTTATGTTAATTGTTTTGTAATTGCCAAATAAAGCATTGGCTCGTTCCTCGCCTAAAATATTGACAAAGTCATGACGATATACAAGGTTGATTATTTTGTAGTTAAAAGGTTTTTCATTAGAAAATGTTAAAAATTTAGCATGTTTGATTAAGTTGTAGTATAAAGCAAAGACTTCTAAATCTATACTGTGTAGTTTTTTTATGCGTTCAATATAGGTGTCAAAAAATCCTTGAAATGTTTGTCTATCTAGCATTTTTATAAGCCCAGAAATATTGTTATATATTTCATTTAACTTTTTAGTATTGAAAATGTATAGGTTGCAGTGTATATCCCGGTAGCCACATTCAGCATTGAAAACATGAGATGCTTCAAAAACACTCATATCTTTTGTTTCATTTTCAAAAATAGTGTATATATCACTATCCCTTACAAATAGATCAAGCTCTTTTATTTTTTCACGTTTTTCACGTTCTACTTTAGTTGGTGCTGCCATTTTTAACCTTATCCAAATAATCACTCCACCATTGCATCATCTTTTTTCTCTGCGGCAGATACTGAGCATGATTATATGCTGCTTTAACTCTATTACTTTCTTTGTGAGCTAACTGTCTCTCAATAATATCACTATGATAACCATGTTTTTCAATTTTACCATGTAATATAGTCGAAAACATAGCTCTGAAAGAGTGAGGATTCATCTTATCTTTATAGCCAAGTCTTTTCATTGCAGATGAAAGTGTATTATCAGACATAGGTCTATCTTTATGTAATGGACTAGGAAATAGATATGAGCCATCCCCAGTGAACTTTTTTAGTTCTTTAATAATTTTCATTGTCTGTTTTGTGAGAGGTACAATATGAGGCTGTAATTCATTAGTACCTTTATATGTAACTTTAATTTTCATCTTTTTCCCAGGTATGATCCACTCAGAATTTTCAAAGTCTATCTCCTTCCATTCTGCTACTCTTATATTTCCTGGTCTAGATGCAAGATGAGGAAGTAGTCTTAAAGCATATTTTGTAGAAATATCACCTTTGTAATCATCAATCACATCTAATAGAATCTTTATCTCTTTTTCATCAAGTATAACAGGATAATGTTTTTCATCTGGTTGTTTAAAAACACTCTTCTTATCAATATCCTGTAAAATATTATAGGGAATTTTATCATTTGCTGCAGCATATCTGAATACTTCATTGCAAAGTGAAAATACTCTCTTTGAAATTTCAAGTGTACCATTTGCTTCTATTAATCTAATAAGTTCAATAATATCAGCTCTAGCAATACTTTTTATAGGAACGTTTTTTAAAGATGGATATATGCCTTTCCAGCCTACGTCTCTGCATATCTTTATAATCATCTGAGATTTTTGTTTTATGCTCAAGAAAGTCTTCGGCTATTTTACTAAAGGTATCTGCTTTGTTAATCTCTTTTGTAATACGTACTTTTTTATTTTCTTGTTTTTCTTGCGAGGGATCTATTCCACTTTTAATAAGTTGACGCAAACGTTCACGTTCTGTTCTTGCTTTTGCAAGTGTTATATCTGGATACTTGCCTATAGAATATGTTTTTTCTTTTTGGGAAACTGGTGAAATATACTTAAGTCTCCAAAGTTTACCACCAGCGGTATTTATCCAAAGGAATAGACCTTCTCCGTCAAATAGCTTGTATCCCTTCTCTTTAGGCTTTGCTTTCTTTATCTCAGTATCTGTTAGGGGTAATGTTCTTCTTGCCATAGGGGTATTTCCTTTCATACTTGGGGGTACTTTTCTTATTTAAGCCCCAAAAATGCCCCTAAAAGTCCTAGATTCTATTAAATTACATTAGACTGTATTAGACAAAATAATGGGGATATAGTGTACATTGTATCGTATTTTAGGGCTTTATTAGATTATATGAGATTATTTTATATTGAAGAATGGCTCCGGCACGAGGATTCGAACCTCGGACCAAATGATTAACAGTCATCTACTCTACCGCTGAGCTATGCCGGAACAATGATTGAAATAAGCGAGTGCTTGTTTCGTGGGTGAGATTATAGTAAAAAAGTTTTTTAAAGTCAAGGATATTTTAGGCTTTTTTGTAAAATTCTACGCCATTTGTTGAAACACGCTTTATTTTGTCTTTTCGTAGAAGATTTTGTACCCTGTTTTGACTCTCTTCATCAAAAAGTGCTTCGATGTCTTCTGCGGTCAAAGGACGTTTCGATAAAGTCTCCAATATTTCTTCATCACTGTAGCTGGAAGCCGATATCTCTGCTTTTTTTCGCGAGGCTATGTAGACAGGTAACGAACTGTCAAAAAGATGGCTGATCTCCAGCAGTTTTTCATAGCTTACAGGCTTTACATCAAATGCAGGCGGTCTGTCTATGGTGCCTATGTCTATACGTGTGGGTTGCAGTTTCAGCAGGTATTCGTCGAGTTTGGCTATCTCTTCTTCGGAGTCATTGAGTGTTTTGACGATGAGTATCTCTATGACAAGGGGACCATCATATCTGCTTTTGAACGCTAACATCCCTGCTTTGATCTTCTCAACCTCTATACCCTTATGGGAACGGTCAAGTTTTTGCAAGCATTTTTGGGTGGCACAGTCTAGAGATAGTTTCACTTCATCCAGTTTCAAAAGCGCATCCTGTACCTTCACATCATCGATGTTGGCTGCATTGGAAAGGATGAGCGTCTTGGTGGGACCTTTAAAACTGTTGATCTCATCTATGAGTTCTGAGAGATACGGGTAGAGTGTGGGTTCACCGTTGGCCGTGAGCGTGATAAAGTCTATATCGCTATGCTCTTTCAGTGCAGTTATTAGTGCAGTGGTTACCTCTTCCACACTGACTACATCATCATAGGACTCCATCGTTTTAGCTGGGTCCAGTTCACAGTAGAGACAGTCAAAGTTGCACTGCTTTTTACCAGGACTCAAGTCAACCCCTAAGGATTTTCCAAAACGTCTGGAATGTATGGGACCAAATATAATATTCACTGCTACCTCTTTCCCAGTAATCTTTCACTCTGTTTTTTCAACTTCTTTTCTAAAGAGGCTACGGTGTTCTTATCGACCAGTTTATCACGGTTTTCCAGTTTATACCCCAATGTTGCTTCAAACTTCAAGAGGGCGATCTTTTTATAGAGTTCAATGATCTTCAGGTTGGTCAATCCACCCAGAAAATTCCGCATGAGACTCAACTTCTCTCTTTGATAAACTTCCTTGCTTAACTCACTGTTACGTAACGCTGTCAGCTTCTCTTTGTAGGTATTGCTGTCGATCAGCTCCATGTCAAACTCTTTATTGATGAAGTAGTCTGCCACAGTCGTAAAATAATGGCTGAAAGGCTTTTTGATCTTTTGCACTTTTTTGGAACCCCAGAGATACTTTGCCGCGACTTTTTGGAACTCTTTTCTTAAAGCTTCTATCTCTGCATCCACAGGTACAAGTTTTCCGTCTTCTCGTAGTCTAAAGTTCCTGTTAAAAGCCATGGAGATAGCGTTCATAGTATTTTGGAATTCCGTTTTAGCATTGCTTGAACGGTTCAGCAGTGCTATCAGCAGCTCTTTGATCTTCATCTTGTCATAGTGCACTCTCTCATAGCCGGGCACAGTGAGTGTTTTCAAATACACCAGTTTACGTATATCTTTCACCCGCACTTCACTCTTGATGGAACGCAGCAGTATCTCCTGCAGTTTTTCTTTGGTGTAAATGTTGAGCGAATCGATGATATCTGTCACGCGGTACCTGTTCTCATCCGCCAGGTCCATCGCTTGGCACAGGATTGTTTTGCCAGTAATATTTTGAATCGTGATGCCTTTGGATCCAAGATACTTCTCTTCCAAAGTAATGGCATCCAGCACATACTGTTTTAAATAAAGATACTCAGGATACTCTTCCAGTTCATGCACACGCTTGACCAAAGAAGCCAAAGCATACGCTCTTACATCTTCTGGAAGGTTATCATAAAATTCATACTTGAAGATACGTCTGAAGTTATTGAGGTTAGCGTTGAATCTGAGGGGTGTTGCAAAGGATTCAGAAGCTTTTTGCAGCATGCCGTCCAAGATAGTTTCTCCATCATGGCTGAATGCCGTATGACCGATGTCATGCAAAAGCCCTACGATCTTTCCTATCTTGAAAAAATTCAGGTCCACATTATTACCGAGTTGTCTACTCACATGACTCAGTATATACTCTGTGCTTAAGCCTACTTCAACAGAGTGGCTGTAGCGGTTTCGAATGCTGTCTTTGGTACGTTTAGAGAGATACATCGGGATATCTTTTAGACGCACAAATACTTTGTGTCCTACGATCCCGAGTTCACATTCCTCAACTCCAATGTGATAATGTTCTCTCTTCATCATGCCCTTTCAGGGATTACTTTTTACTCACTCTCTGGCATTCACTGACAAAGTGTTTTGCATTTTCTACCGGAACGTCCGGAAGGATACCGTGTCCAAGATTAAAGATATGTCTTTTACCGTCCATAGTCTCCTGGATCGATTCAACACACTTCGTTGTTGCCTCTTTAGAGTAGAGTCTGCATGGCTCCATATTTCCTTGAAGCACATACTTGTCACCCAGTTTCTCTTTAGCCAATGCCATAGGTGTTCCCCAGTCTACACCGAAGACATCAAAGTTTCCATACACCAGGCCACGCTCGATAAAGGCTGCCACACCTTTAGGGAACATGATCACAGGAATATGCGGATACTTCTCTTTCAGATACTCGGCGATCTCTACCATATATTTCCATGAGAACTCATCATAGTTACCAGGTTCGATAGCTGCTGCCCAGGAATCGAAGATCTGTACGACATCTACACCCGCTTGGATCTGTTTTTCCATATAGAGTTTGACGACATCCGTGACTTTTCTAAGGATATTATGGAGAAGTTCAGGGTTTGAGTACATCATCTTCTTACAGATATTATAGGTTTTGGTTCCCTGTCCTTCTATCATATAGGTTGCCAAGGTCCAAGGCGCACCGGTAAACCCGATCAGTGCTTTCTCATCGCCTCTTGCATCCAGCTGCTCTCTGAGCAGTGCAATCGTATCATAAACATAGGTCAACTTACTTGCCGCTTCTTCACCACCGATGAGTCTGTCCAGATCCTCTTGTGATGTAAGGGGGTCAGAGAATTTTGGTCCCTCTCCTTTTACAAAGCTCAAGTCCATTCCCATTTCGTCAGGAATCACCAGAATATCTGAAAATAAAATAGCCGCATCCACACCCACGATATCCAGTGGCTGGATCGTGACTTCTGCTGCTTTTTTAGGGTCATGACACAAGTTAAGAAAGTTTCCTGCTTCCGCGCGTACTTTCATATACTCCGGCAAATAACGCCCTGCCTGTCTCATCATCCATACCGGTGTGTATGGTGTCTCTTTACCTAGACATGCGTCTACAAATATCTTTCCCATTAATGTTTACCTACTTTTCCTAAAAAATATAATCCTACAGCAAGTGCTGCAATAGACAGTGCAAAATACAGCATCTCTAACGGTGTTGCAAAACTGGTGTGTAAAACCCTTTGAAAGAAGTTCACGACAAGTACCATCACGATGACTTTGGCTATCTTGTCTTTAAGTTGATCCAGAGAGTCTATAGCAAGTAATTTAGATCCGTTCTTCCCGCTTGCCTCATCAATATCTGAGATGAAGAGCTCATACAGACCAAACGCAAAGATGAACATCACCACAGCGATCAGGTAGAGGTCTACCGCACCGATGATCCCTGCTACGATATCTTCATGGAAAGTATCAGGATGTGCACCAGTTGTGATCACATGAAAGGTATGGGTTGCCACATGCCAAATATCAAGTGAAGCTACAGCAAAAAGTATCACCGCTCCGACTAAACCAAAAATAACAGCCAAAAGTACGATAAATCTACTTCTCCAGATCACCCCTTCAAATAGTTTTTCCAACATTAGGCATTTTCCTCTAGTTTTATCCATTTTTGTGCGATTCTTACTGCATTGGTCGCAGCACCTACTCTGACCTGGTCTGCTACACCCCAAAGGTGTAAAATATTCTTCGCATAGATATCTTTTCTGATACGTCCTACATAGGTCTCATCTGTATCTGTCGCAGTCAGAGGCATAGGATATTCATTTTTAGACATGTCATCTACTACGGTCACATTTTCAAAATCACCCAAAACTTCTCTTGCTTTCTCTACATTCACATCGACACTCTCATCAAAAGTGATCGTGATGGATTCAGAGTGGCTTCTTAAAACCGGTACACGTACACATGTTGCAGAGACTGCAAAGTTGCTGTGCATGATCTTATTGGTCTCGTTGACCATTTTCATCTCTTCTTTCGTGTAACCGTTTTCCTGCGGTACATCAATATGAGGAATGACATTTAAGGCTATACGGTGGGCAAATGCTTCTACTTTTGCATCATCCAGTGTAAAGTTGAAGAAAGCCTGCATTTGTCGCACTAGCTCTTCCATCCCTGCTTTACCTGCTCCACTTACTGCCTGATAGGTACTTACATCCACTCTTTTTATACCGTAAAAGTCATGAAGAGGCTTAAGAAGCTGTACCATTTGGATGGTAGAACAGTTAGGGTTAGCAATAATCCCTGATTGTTTCCAAAGTGCGATGTCTTCAGGATTGACTTCAGGCACCACAAGTGGTATATTTGGATCCATTCTGAAGTGAGAGGTATTGTCAATGACCACTGCACCTGCTTCTACTGCATACTGTGCATAGTGTGCAGAAATACTCCCACCCGCTGAGAAGAACGCGATATCTATATCACGTCCATCAAATACTTCTTCCGTCAACTCTTCTATCTTGTACTCATTCCCTTGAAACTCAATAGTGTCGCCTGCAGATTTAGCACTTGCCAAAGGCAATAGGTTTCCTACAGGAAATTTTACCTCTTCCAAGACTCTAAAAAGCTCTTCACCTACGGCACCGCTTGCACCGACTACTGCTACGTTATACTTTCTCACGTTATTCTAATCCTAGTGTATTATCTGTTTCTTCACCATTGTCTTCATCTGGTGTCTCTGCTTTTTGACATTTTGCAATGCTTACCACTCTATCTTTTGCATCTACGTTGACGATCTTCACACCTGAAGTATTACGTCCTGCTTTACGGATGGTTTCCATGTCCACACGTATCATCTTACCGATACTAGTGAGACACATCAGATCTTTGTCTTCTTCTACAAATACGACACCCACAACATCACCCGTCTTAGGTGTAAGCTTCATAGAGATAACGCCTTTACCTGCACGGTTCTGTTCACGATATTCACTTGCAGTGGTACGTTTACCAAGACCTTTTTCACTCATCATAAGCAATTCATCATTCTCATCTTCTATGGTCGTAGCACCACAAACGTAGTCACCTGCTATCTTAAATTTAATTGCAGTCACACCACGTGCCACTCTACCGATCTCTCTTGCATCTTCTACTTTAAATCTGATACAGAGACCTTTTTTCGTTGCAACAAAAAGCCATTTTGTATCTGGTTTGACGATCTTCGCTTCTACTAAAGCATCATCTTCATCCAAGTTGATCGCTCTTACACCGTTGCTTCTGATGTTCGAATACTCTGAGAGGTTTGTTCTCTTCACGATACCATTTTGGGTAAAGAATACCAATCCTTTATCCGCTTCAAAATCAGTGGTAGGGATGATCGCCATGATCTTCTCATCCTGCTGAAGATTGATAAGGTTCACTACTGCTTTACCTTTAGCTGTACGAGACCCCTCTGGGATACGATAGACTTTGAGCCAGTAGAGCTGCCCTCTGTCTGTTACGAACATGAGTGTATCATGTGTATTTGACGTAAAGAACTTCTCGATAAAGTCATCATCATACGTAGTAACGGCGATCTTGCCTTTACCACCACGATGTTGCTTCTCATACTGCTTCACTGGTACACGTTTGATGTACCCACGGTGTGTGATGGTCACAACCATTGGCTCATTTGGAATAAGGTCTTCGATGTCTATATCATCATAATCATCTACGATCTCTGTACGGCGTGGTGTTGTGTATTTATCACCTATCTCTACAAGCTCTTCACGGATGATCGCATTGATCTTCTCTTCACTCTTCAAGATCGCTTCAAGTTCTGCAATGAGTTTGAGCAATTCATTTAACTCATTCTCGATCTTCTCTATCTCAAGACCTGTAAGACGTCTAAGTCTCATCTCCAAGATAGCTTTTGCCTGAATCTCTGAAAGTTTGAAACGAGACATGAGGTTTTCTCTGGCTTCTACATCATCTGCAGAGGCACGGATGATCTTGATCACTTCATCGATGTTGTCCACAGCGATCTTGAGACCTTCCAAGATGTGTGCTCTTGCTCTTGCTTTTTCAAGATCAAAGATCGTTCTTCTGATCACCACTGTTTTTCTGTGTTTCAAGAAAAGGTCGAACAGTTCCATAAGATTAAAGACTTTTGGCTCTTTGTTCGCGATCGCTAGCATGATAATACCGAACGTCACTTGCATCTGTGTACTTTTGAAAAGGTTGTTAAGAACGATCTCACTCATCGCATCACGCTTAAGCTCGATCACCACACGGATACCTTCTCTGTCAGATTCATCACGAAGTTCAGAGATACCTTCTATCTGTTTGTCACGCACAAGCTGTGCAATGTTTTCTATGAGTCTTGATTTATTGACCTGGAAAGGAAGTTCATCGATGATAATGATCTCTTTAGAACCTTTTTGCTCTATATGCGTCTTCGCACGTACTTTGATACGTCCACGTCCTGTCGTATAAGCATCTGTAATACCTTTACGTCCAAAAATGATACCACCTGTTGGGAAGTCAGGCCCCTGTACGATCTTCATCATATCTTCTACTGTACAAGCCGGATTGTCTATACGTGATACAAGGGCATTGACAAGTTCATCCAATCTATGCGGAGGAATATTCGTAGCCATACCAACCGCGATACCGCTTGAACCGTTAAGAAGCAGGTTTGGTACACGTGAAGGGAGTACATCAGGCTCTTGCATAGAGTCATCGTAGTTTGGTACAAAGTCAACCGTGTCTTTGTCAAGATCAGATAAAAGCTCTTCAGCGATCTTTGTCATACGTGCTTCAGTATATCTCATCGCTGCAGCGTTATCACCATCAACTGAACCGAAGTTTCCCTGGCCATCCACAAGCGGTGCCTGCATAGAGAAGTCTTGTGCCATACGTACAAGTGCATCATACACTGAGGAGTCACCGTGCGGGTGATACTTACCGATTACATCACCGACGATACGTGCGGATTTTTTATAAGGACTTCTATGTGCAAGATGAAGATCATTCATCGCATAGAGGATCCTTCTATGTACAGGTTTCAACCCGTCTCTTGCATCTGGTAATGCTCTACCAATGATAACACTCATAGAGTAGTCAAGGTAACTTGACTTCATACTATCTTCGATTAACACTTGCCCGGTATTATTTTGCTCTTCAAACAGATCGCTCATGCATTTCCTTATTGTGTAAAAAATTGTTTTGATTGTATCCAACATCGGCTTAAATAAAAAGGCTAAAAAGCGCTTAAAATCGACGCTAGGTGTCTTAAAATGGATTTAACATAGTTTTAACACTATATTCTATATAATGCAGGCTAAATTAACAGATGAGGAAAAATAGTGCCAATTGAACAACTAAAAGATATCGTAGATTATGGGATCATAGGATTACTCTTTTTCTTGAGTTTTATTACCTTTGCATTTGCGATCGAGAGAGTACTTTTCTACCGTGGGATCAAACTGACAGACTATAAAAATAAAACCGCTTTGGAACTTGACATTTCAAAACGTTTGGCAACCATTGCCTCTATCGGTTCGAATGCACCCTATATAGGACTGCTTGGTACGGTACTTGCTATTATACTTACTTTTTATATTATAGGTGATCAACAAGATACGATCAACCCTGGTGAGATCATGAAGCACTTGGCCCTCGCACTTAAAGCTACCGCAGCCGGCCTGGTTGTAGCGATCCCTGCAACTGTCATTTACAATGCACTGCTTACAAGAGTAGATACGATCTTGGCCCGATGGGAAATAGCACAGGATACGAACGCAGTATGAGACGTGAACGCTTTGACAAAATGAATGTCGTTCCCTTCATCGACATTGTACTGGTACTGCTGGTCATCGTACTTGCCACAGCTACGTTTGTCACCAATCAAACGATCAAGGTAGATCTGCCAAGTGCCAGTTCTAAGAAAAGTGAAGAGAAAAAAAGCATCCATATCGCTGTAGATAAAGATGGAAAATACTTTTATGACAAAGAGGCTCTGAGCATTGAACTCATCGAAGAGAGACTGATGAAACTCGATCCTAAAAAAGACTTGGTCTCTTTGCATATGGACAAAGAGAGTGCATTCCAATACTTTGTGAGCATCATAGATATTCTCAAAAACAAAGGGTTTGAGAATATCTCTATTATTACGAAAAAATAATCAGGCCTATACCCGTCATTCCAGTGACAGGCACGGGGATCTATTTCTGACATTTTAACTGAACTTCCTATTCATCTAGACTGTGGCGTTGTTTCTCTCATCATTTTTTCTAGAAAAGTAAAGAGAAGAACACCACCGCAGTTTGAATATTTAGGAAGCGTTCAAAAATCTTGAATTGCTTAGCAGGAGAATCCACACATCAAGTACGAGGATGACGCACTTTTGAATTACTCCGTCATCATCCCGTAAGGACGTTTCAGTTTCTCCGTTAACTGATGCATACTGACAGAGCGTCCTTCTCTGGCAAACTCTCGTCCATCCATAAATACGATCATTGTAGGTACAGAAAAGACTTGAAAATGTGCAGAGATCTCCGGGTTTTCGTGTGCATCAAGATATATCTGTTTAAGCAGAGGAAAGTTCGCATCAAACACTTCTTTGAACTTGGGTCTTAATGCATGACATACATTGCAGTGCTCTCCGGAGAAGTAAAGTAAAACGCCTACTTCACTTCTTATCGTATTTTGCAGTTCTTCCAGTGTCATATATGATCCTTGAATGATTTTTAAAATTATAACGCTTAGGAGCTACAACTCAGCTTCTGATTTTTAAATTCATCCGGTGTCGCACCGGCCCATCTTTCATGTGCCTCATGTTCGGCATACGGATCTTGAGCGATCTCGAATAATGCGTCAACTACGTCAAAGTCACCATTTTCTGCTGCAGTAATGGCTTCTTGCAGCATATAGTTTTTAAGTACGAACTTTGGGTTTGTCTGTAACATAACGCTGTGTCTCTTCTCTGTAGTGGAGATATTTGCTTTAAGTCTCTCATCATAGCTGTCTAACCACTCATTCATCGGCTTGTGATAAAGACCCAGGCCCAACAGTGCCGTTCTCTCTCCGTCATAACAACTCAGTGTTCTGAAGAATAGTGTGTAGTCTATCTGAAGTCCCTGCATCATTCCCAGTAATTGTTTGATAAGTTCCAAGTCCTCATCTCTCAATACATCCAAACCTAACTTTTGACGCATCAGTTGAAGGTATCGGTTGGTGTAGTGCTCTGCATACTCTGCCAATGCTTTTTCCAACTTAAATATCTGTACCATCGGTGACAAAGCATGCATGAGCGCCTGCAAGTTCCACTCGCCTATATTGGGCTGGTTTCCAAAGCTGTAACGTCCGCCTTGGTCTGTATGATTACAGATGTACTGAAAGTCATAGTCATCCAGGAATGCATAGGGGCCATAATCTATGGTAAGCCCTGCGATGGACATGTTGTCTGTATTCATCACTCCATGGTTAAACCCTACTGCCTGCCATTCGGCCATGAGTATGGCTGTTTTGCTTACGACTTCTGTAAAAAAAAGCAGATATTTGTTCGGTTTATCTACCAAGTGCGGATAACTCTCTGCGATAGCATAGTCAGCCAATGCTTCCAACTCTTCATATCTTTTTTTGTGTGCAAAGTATTCAAAGGTACCAAAACGTATCCATGAAGGAGAGACACGAAGCACGATGGCCCCGGTTTCCCACGATTCCCTGAAGACTTTGTGTTCTGAACCTATGAGCGCCAATGCTCTTGTGCTTTCTATACCAAGCCCATGCATCGCTTCACTCATAAGATACTCACGAATGGAAGAGCGAAGTACTGCACGTCCATCACCTGAACGAGAATAACGTGTCTGACCTGCACCTTTAAGCTGTAGATGCCAATGTTTTATCGTACCTATATTGATAGCCCGTCCGTCTCCCAAACGGGGTACAAAATGACCGAACTGATGTCCGGCATAACACATTGCAAAAGGATCTGACCCTTTAAGTTCCCATGCACCATTGACAAATTCTACAAAAGCATCACTGTAAAGTTCTTCAATATCTATATCCAATAGCTTTGCTACTTCTTCATTGGCATGGATCAGAAAAACATTCTCCAGTGGTGTGGGCTTTACTCTTGTATAACACTCTTCTGGTAATTCCAAATAGGGATTGGTCAGTTTTATTTCATTTAGTTTCATAGTTAAATTCTACACAGCATGGCTTTGATGCGACTTAAGCCAAATAGAGTATAATCACATAATTAAATTTGTAAGGAATCACTAATGGGTAGAGCGTTTGAATACCGTAAAGCAGCGAAAATGAAAAGATGGGGAACCATGTCTAGACTTTTCCCTAAATTAGGAAAGATCATCACTATGGCAGCCAAAGAAGGCGGTCAAGATCCTGATATGAACCCTAAACTTCGTACCGCTATTCTCAATGCCAAAGCGCAAAATATGCCTAAAGACAACATCGATGCAGCGATCAAAAGAGCATCTGCAAAAGATGCTGCAGACATCAAAGAGCTGACTTACGATGTCAAGGCTGTACATGGTGTGCAGATGATCGTAGAGTGTGCTACAGACAACAATACAAGAACGGTTGCCAATGTCAAAGCCATACTTGCCAGAAACGGTGGAGAGATGCTTACATCCGGTTCTCTAAACTTTATGTTTACACGTAAATGTGTTTTTGTATTTAACAAAACCGATGAGATGGACTTGGAAGAGTTAGAATTAGAACTCATTGACTTTGGTTTAGAAGAAATAGAAGAAGATGTAGAGCCTCAAGAGGTAGGTGATGATATCAATATCGTGAGAGTATATGGTGATTTTACTGCATTTGGCGAACTGAGTAAAGCATTGGAAGACATGCAGATAGAAGTGAAAAAAGCGACACTAGAGTATATTGCCAATACACCTATAGAGCTCAATGACGAGCAGATGGAAGAGATAGATACACTGATCGATAAACTCGAAGAAGATGAAGATGTTCAATCTGTCTTTACAAACATCGCCTAAAAAGTACGTTAGAGAATAGTCTTGTATTATAGGGAAAGAGCATATCCTCAATGTAGGATATGCTCTTGGAGAATACTTTATTTATTAATAAAATGTCATTAAAAGATGCGGTGAGTCCTCATCTATATAGATACCTGCTGTATCTGACTGCGCCATGTGATGTGCTGATGCACTTGATGCTAAACCGATAGCCAATAGTAATAGTGTTAGTAATTTTTTCATATTAATCCTTTCTTCTTTTAATTAAAATGTCATCAAAAGATGTGGAGAATCTTCATCGATATAGATACCTGCCGTATCTGATTGTGCCATGTGATGCGCTGATACATTTGATACCAAAGCAGCCGCTAAAAGTAAAATTGCTGTTAATTTTTTCATTTGAATCCTTTCTTTTTTAAAGATGAGGAAGTATAAAATAAAAGTATGAAGAAAGTGTGAAGTTATATTGAGTAGATTTTACTGGAATAATTACGGCTACGAAAAGCCGTAATCAGTTTAGAAAAGAATGGTTAATGCGCTCCGTGCTGCTCCACGAATTCCTCATATCCACCTTCAAAATCGATCACAGTTCCATCTTCATTGAGTTTGATGATGCGGTTTGCAAATGCATCGATGAGTTCTCTATCGTGAGAAACACAGATCACACCGCCTTGGTAATTATGTAAAGCTTCACCTAAAGCAACGATTGCTTCAAGGTCAAGGTGGTTGTTTGGCTCATCCATCACCAAGAAGTTTGAAGCATCCATCATGATCTTAGAAAGCATAACACGGTGTTTTTCACCACCTGAACATGCATTCACTTTCTTTTTCTGCTCTTCACCGGAGAAAAGCATACGACCCAATGTTTTTCTAATATCATCAATGTGCCATTTTGGATCAAATCCTTGAATCCACTGTGGCAACTCTTCATCACCTGTAACTAGATCTGTCGTATTCTGAGGAAAGTAGCTATGAGTGATGGTCTGTCCCCATTTAAAAGTTCCGCTATCTGCCTCTATCTCTTCCATAAGAATTTTAAGGAGTGTTGTTTTACCTACACCATTTGTACCAAGAAGGGCAACTTTGTCACCTTTATTTATCTTGAAAGTAAGATTTTCAAATACTGTTTCTCCATCAAAGCTTTTAGAAAGACCCTCTACTTCAAGTACTTCATTACCGATCTCTCTGTGTGCCTTAAACATAATGGAAGGGTCACGTCTTGAAGAAAGTTTTATCTCACTGACATCCAGTTTGTCCAATTGCTTTTGACGGCTTGTCGCTTGTTTCGCTTTAGAGGCATTCGCAGAAAATCTGGCGATGAACTTTTCAAGCTCATCTTTCTCTTTCAGTGCCTTACCTCTATCTGCTTCTGCCTGTCTAGCTATAAGGTTAGCAGCAATATACCACTCATCATAATTCCCTGTGAATTCACGGATGTTTTGGAAGTCAAGGTCAAGAATGTGTGTCACGACACCATTAAGGAAGTGTCTATCATGAGAAATAACAAGCAATGTACCTTCATGACGTTTCAGTTCATTTTCCAACCAAGCGATCGTTTCCATATCAAGGTTGTTCGTAGGCTCATCAAGTAACAATACATCTGGCTTCAAGAAAAGTACCTGTGCCAATAATATCTTGAATTTGTCACCACCTGTAAGCGAAGACATAAGGTCATCATGTTGTGATGCAGGAAAACCTAGAGATTCAAGCAGTTTTTCTATCTTGACATCAGATTCATAGGTAGGATCTTCATCTGCACAGATCATTTCAAGTTCAGCTAAACGGTTATTGACCTCATCACTCTCAAAGTCACCTTCCATATAGAGCTTCTCTTTCTCTTTTTGTGCATCAAAAAGTTTTTTGTTTCCATACAGTACGGCATCTTTAAGTGTATAATCTTCAAAGGCATACTGGTTTTGACTAAGCATACCCAGTTTTAGTCCCGGCTGAAGCTGTACTTCACCATCACTTTGTTCTATCTCACCTGCAAGTATCTTCATAAATGTTGATTTCCCTGCTCCGTTTGCCCCGATCAGGCCATAACGTTTCCCTGCATCTAAAGTGATATTGATCTTATCAAAAAGCACTCTTTTTCCATAGCGCTGTGTTAAATTTACTGTACTAAGCATCTGTAATCCTTGTATCTATATTATTGAATGAGATTCTAGCATAATGTACTGAAAGTGGGAAATTTATAATTAAGAAAGTTTTACTCATAATCCTATGCTACTTCTACCAATAAGTACAATCAATTATTACCTATTTTTAGGGATGAATCTCTAATGTTATTTGTCCACTCATTATAATGATTCTTTTAAATATCTATTTAGGTCTTTTTGTATCTTTATAATAATTAAGTGTATTGTAATTAAATATATTGTTGGGTTCTACCGAGAATACTTCACTTGAATAAGATATATTTACATCATCATTAATGCCAGTTATATACTTAATCATATGATTTAAATTTTCTAAATTAAAAAAACTTTTTTGATTTTTTTTATAAAGTTTATTAATTCTATTGTTTTTTATATTACTGTATATAACAAAAGGTACATCATATTCATCTTTAAAAGCTGGGAAAAATCCATGCCCATATTTCTCTTCACTTACCACCTGCCCATGATCAGAAGTATAAACAAAAAGTATTTTTTTATCTATAAAGTTTTTTTCAAAATGATTAAAGAGATTTTTTAAAATATAATCAGTATGGTAAATAGTATTATCATATTGTTCTTGAACATTTTTAGTATTTTTAAAGAGTGCTACATCTTGTGTATATCTTTTTTCGTATGTAAAATGTGAACCAATAAAATGAATAAAATACATTTGAGGGCGGGAAATATTTATATCTTTACAAGAACTAAGATAATCTACCAATAATTTATCAGTTTTTGTACTAGATTCAATAGTTTTTACATCATATCCATCATTGACAAAAAATTTCGTATTTGCTTCTGCACTCATAGAAGCAGTAGTGGAATCATATAGTCCAGACGTTGCTTGTGATGAGAGCCAATGAGTATCATAGCCACGTATTCTAAAATCTCCGATAATGGATCTTGATTGCATATAGGCATTAAAAAAGTTATCTACAGTTGCATTTGTATAAAGGATTGGTACTGAAAATCTGGTTTCATTAACAGGGGATATAGCATTAAATATATAAAAATCATTACTTTTTTGTAAAGATGTGAAAAAAGGTGTTGTATTTTTATCATATCCATATATTGACATATGATGCTTATTAACAGCTTCCCCTTGGATCACTACAACTATATCATATATTTTATTTTTATCATCTATAGAATCATTTGGTAAAGTCTTTAAATACTCTAGTCTCAGTCTAGGATATAAGAAAAATTCTTTAGCTTTTTCAGCTTCATATGGTATCGAAAATGGTTCAATATTTTCTATCGGATTTTTATAAAAATTTACAGGCAACAAAATAGCAATAGACAGTGTAAATCCTAAAAACTTAATAACCTTAAATGAATGCTTGACGTGAACTAAAAATTTATATAGAAGCACTAGAATGAATATCGTATATAATACTAAAAATATATCTCTATAGTCTATATAAGTCTTTAAATATTCTAAACTTTCATAATTTGGTGATGCAAAAGCAACCTCAATTCTGGATTGGATATCACCACTATATCCCCAGTGTATAAAAATATGACCAATAATAATATTTGTTAAATTTATATAAATAATAAATATAGAAAATAATAATTTACTAAATTTTGAAATAAATAAAAGTGTAAATAGAACTAAAAATAGAAAAGCAAGATGTGTAAAACTTAATGGAAAAGAAGCAATAAGCTGTGGAATCATTGTTAAAATGCTTATTAGATAACTTAAATATATATATTTTCTATTTTCATTTATTTCATTTTTAATTTTTTTTAACACTATGGTACTCCTTTTCAGAAAATGAGTCCAATCAGAATAACTCTGTTTTAAAATTATAAATCAAATTCTGATTTATAATTAGGCAAGATTGTTTTAACTCTGCTATCTAAATATAGCTTATTCTTTAGTAGCCGCTCCTTAAAATCCACATGATAAAGAGCTGGTGCTTCCCACCAAGTATGATATACTATGTCATTTGAAAGACTTGATTCCAAATAGTTTTTAACAAAGGGATATAGCCCATTGTCAAATGAAACAGCAGATAGATTTTGTATTTTAGTTTGATTAGCTATTTTTATAGCTAATTTTTGCATTTCATCTTTATTATCTTCTTTTAAAAGTTTTAGAATTTTTTTAGTAGGCATATAGTAAGAAGTATGCCAACCAGCTTTTCCAATTTCTTTAAAAAATGATGATGTTGTAGGAGATTCCACAATGAACTTTCTCTTAATGTTATATTTTTTATCTAAATACTCCAATCTCTCAAGAGCTTGCTTATAATTATTTTGATTAAGGTTTTTAAAATCCAACCACACTTTTTTAATCTTTTGGAAATCAGAAGACGATAAAAAATCTTCTATCGTTAGTCCCATAAAATCTTCATCATGTCCTATCTGAAAAAATGTAGTATTATTATCCCCAAAACGAGCATCTAATTCAAATGATCTAAACCCATCATTCCATACATCTTTTAATTTTCCAAGAGAGTCAACTCTATGAGGAATAATCCGGTTTGATTGGTTACTATCTACAAGATATTGTGTATTGACTGTCTGCCAATAGATATAATTACTTTTATCTGTATAGTATTTTTTTCCATAAAGAACCAAAGCATCTTTCGGATCAAGCTTATAATCTTTGGAGGTGAAATCATATTTGGAGTTATATTTATCTGTCTTGATATCCAATAATCCTATCATTGTATCATAGAACATATCATTTGAGAAAAGTGTGTTCTTATGTCTTGCAAATATATTATATTTGTCGCTATACACTTTTTTATAATCATCACTGAACCAAGCTATCATTGGAATTTGTGTCATTTCATAGGTAAACTCTCTAGAGAGATGGCCTAGATCCCTTATTGTGTCATTTGAATGATCCGGCATGTATATAAAACCACCTACACCTTTTTCTTTTTGAAGCTCTTCAAGAATAGAGTTAATAACATAATCATAGTAATGTACACTATTATCATAATTATTAATATTGCTATTTTTAGAAGCTTTTCTTCCGAATTCACCAAGTTTTAACTTTTCTTTGTAGATTGTATATTCATCTTTGGGATACTTTGAAGAATAGCTCCAATGATTTCCAATAAGATGAATAAAAACCACTCTATTTTTATTTGTTTTTTGAGCTAAAACTTTTTTGACTTCATCTATGAGCACACCATCATGTTTTTGTATATTTCTTTTTTTACCTGCAGTATGATTGAGAACTACAAGATTATCTGTTTCATGTGCAATAATAGAGACTGGATTATTCAAGGTTTTATCAATAGCCTGATTAGTGATCCAGTGTGTCTCAATTTCAGACCTATTTAAAATATCAACAATAGAAAGAGAGTTATAATAACTTTTATTATTATATTGATTTGCTTCTGTTAGAGAAAAAGAAATCGCAGGCATCGTATGTGTGTGATTAGAATAAATATTTGTAAATAATAATAATTCACCACTTTTAGTTTTTTCAGACAAAAGTGGAGTTGTGTTCCGCATATAACCATAAATACCCATATGCTTTTTGTTGAGTGCTTCTCCTATGATGACAATATAAGTTTCTCCTTTTTTATCTTTTCTGGCTTCAAATTTTATTGCTCCTGTTTTTCTTTTGAGCTGAGTCTTCCGAAAAAGATTTAACTCTTCCGCGTAATGCTTTGCACTATCTTTAAGAAAAATTACAGAGGAAAGAAGCCTAATATCACGACGCTGTACTCCTGTTGCACCCAAAATCATAATAATAATAAAAAGCAGTAATGATCTTTCTATTCTGGGTGTCTCTTTTTCTTCCTGTCTAAAGAGTAGATAACCCATGAAAATGGCAGTAAACAAAACTGTCATTATCCACAGAAATGATAATGAATCCGTAATAAATTCTATAGATTTCTTTAAATTTGTTTGTGAAATAGAATAAAGTATCTCCTCTATGCTTATGGTATTAAAACTGATGGCATAGATAATATATGAAATTGAAATAGCATATAAAGCTAGAGTAATAGTATAACTAAAAACAGTCGCTATCTTGAGCCGTTTAGTAGCCAACTCTTGATAGACAAATACAAAAAGAAATGTAATGAAGAGCACTAATGAAGAGTAGGCAAATTCATGTCTAACATCAATAGGGCCAAAATTTAGGTAATCAGCAGCAAATATTAATATTAATAACAGAAATGAATTAATAGCTATATTTAAATAATTTTTTCCATACAAATAAATAAAAAGAAAAGACCATAGAAATGGAACCAACAATAAGTAATGAGAAAAAAATAAAATATGTATTCCAAAAATAATTACAACCGTAATAAGACTAAAAATAAAAATTTTCATTACTAAGCTATCCCTATTTTTAATAATTTTTTATTAATTCAAAGAATAACATAGATTACTTATAATTAAGTTCATTTTAAGCTATTGTACATATACACGATAAAATCTTGACTCTATCATCCGAATAAATTTGCAACAACTGCTTTTAGTTTTATACTGTTTTCTGATGCTAGTGCTTAGAAATATTATATCCGACTTCTATATCTGAAAAAAATTCTAAATATAATTCAATAAATAGATAAACTCTATGGTCAAACAAGCAGATCGATAATATTCTCGATAGGACGACCAATGGCAGCTTTGCCGTCTTTGATGACAACAGGTCTCTCTATGAGCTTGGGATTTTGTACCATTGCATCTATAAGTTTATCTTCATCAGTTTCTTCTTTAAGATTCAATTCTTTATAGATGGATTCTTTGGTTCTCATAAGTTCTCTAGCAGAGATACCCAGCATTTTAAGCACTGCAACAAGTTCTTCTTTGGTTGGGGGCGTATCCAGGTATTTCACTACGTCTGCTTCAACACCTTTTTCTTCTAAAAGTGTCACTGCATTTCTTGATTTAGAGCATCTTGGGTTATGCCATATGGTTACATTTGCCATAGTATTTTCCTTTATTATGTAATTTAGTTACTTTTTTATCTACACCGGTAATGAGACTGGTATCTTTACCATCATATTCTATGTTTGAGAGTAAGTATCGGACAGCATTGATGCGTGCTCTTTTTTTATCGTTGGCATCAAGCTCACACCAAGGTGCATGGTCTGTACCGGAGAGTTTAAACATTTTATCACGCAGCATTGCATAGGTATCATAGGCATCCAGTGACAGGTAGTCCAATTTAGAGAGTTTCCAACTTTTCAAAGGATCATTTTCTCTGTCTTTGAGACGCTTTTTTTCTGTTTCATGTGTAATGTTCAAATAAAACTTGAAAATGAGCACACCGTCATCTATCAGCATCTCTTCTACACCGTTCACCTGTGCGTAAAAGTGATCATGCTGTTCTTGTGTACAGAAACCAAAAACCTGTTCTATACCGGCTCTGTTGTACCAGCTTCTATCAAAGAATACGATCTCACCGGCATTGGGTATCTGCTTTAAGTGACGCTGGAAATACCACTGTCCCAACTCTTTTGAGTTGGGTTTGGGCAGAGCGACCGAGCGAGCCTCTCTTGGGTTGAGATAGTTGTTAAACTCTTTAATGGTTGAACTTTTGCCTGCCGTGTCCATACCTTCAAAGATCACTAAAAGCCTTTTCTTGTTATCGATCACCCATTTTTGAAGTTTGACCAGTTCATACTGCAGTTTAAGAGACTCTTTTTCATAAAACTCACGTTCAATCTTTCCAGATTTTTTGAAGACTTTAGAAGGCTTCTTTTGATACTCTGCAAGGTCTTTTGTATAGTTGATCTTTTGTTTAGTCATCTTTATCACCGCTCAAGCCTTTCGGGATATTCTTGTTTGTCTGTGCACCCAGTTCTTTGAGTTGCTCTACCTGTCTTACAAGGTTTCCTTTACCGTCACTCAATTTGTTTCGTGCTGCAGAAAAACTGCCCTGAATGCCGTCGATCTGCTTGGATATCTTCATCAGATCTTCAGAAAAACCGACAAACTTGTCATACATGGCACCTGCTCTTCTGGCTATCTCTTGGGCATTTTGATTTTGACGTTCATATTTCCAAACATTTTCAACGGCTCTCATCGCTACAAGCAGTGTTGTAGGTCCGACAAGAAGTATCTTATTTTTAAAGGCATTGTCATAAATGCTGCTGTCGTGTTCCAATGCCACAGCCAATGCACCTTCGATAGGCATGAACATAAAGATAAAATCCAGGGTATTGACCTCTTTGAGACGTTCATAGTTCTTGTTTGCGAGTCCCTCTACATGTGTCCTGATGGAATTTAAGTGTGTAGTAAGATGCAGTGCTCTTGCATCATCATCCCCTGCATTCACAAAACGTTCATAGGCTACAAGCGATGTTTTAGCATCAATGATCACATCTCTATTGTCAGGTAAATGGACCACTACATCAGGTCGTAAAATTTCATTTTCGTCTGTACGCAGACTGACTTCACGTT
This sequence comes from Sulfurovum sp. TSL6, assembly GCF_019972115.1. Taxonomy (NCBI): domain Bacteria; kingdom Pseudomonadati; phylum Campylobacterota; class Epsilonproteobacteria; order Campylobacterales; family Sulfurovaceae; genus Sulfurovum; species Sulfurovum sp. TSL6. The sequence goes on from NZ_BPFJ01000002.1 coordinate 91,226, forward strand.
CAAATTCATACCCTTTACGGAGTCCTGAAGCTTCCAATACATTTTCAAGTACCATTTCACCCCAAACTCCCTGTTGTTTGCTGTCACCTTTAAGTGCATTGGTCAGATTGATCGCATCTTTACTGATCTTTTTATTGAGCTCTTTGAGTGAATTGATCTCATTTTTCAACACTGCCCGGTCTTGACTTTCAGTGTTGTAGGTATCAGCTACTTGTTTTTTAAACTCTGTGATCTGTGTTTGAAGCGGTTTTATCATGTTGTCCAGGTTTTCTTTTGAGAATTCTGCAAACTTTTGAGAATTTCCTTCAAACACTTTTTTAGCCAGAGCTTCCAACTCATCTTTAATCTCTTTTTTATGGTTGAGCATCATCTCTTTTTGTGAAGACACATGCCGCTCTTCACTCTCAAGCTTCATCAGTAAACGTGCATTGTTTGTACGGTATCTGCTGTTGTCTTCGAGTATACTGTCCTGGCGTGCTTTAAGCGTGTTATGTTCTTCTAAGAGTGCTGCATGTATCTCTTCTGCACTCTCAAGTTTAGCCTTGACCTGGCTGAGCTCTTTTTCTAATTCATTATATTTACCCTGCAGGGAAAGAAGTGCTTCATTGGTGGATATCAGTCTTTCTTTTGTCTCTGCAAACTGTTGCAATTCCTGTTCATTACTTGCATTTTTGATCTTATAGGCTTGGAGCTCTTGCTCCAATGTAGAGATATATTCTGCTTTCTCTTTATTATCAATCTTAGTGTTCCAAAATCTGTCTTTATAGATCTTGACTTTCATAGCAGAAACCACTACGACAAGCACAATGACCAAGAGTACGACCAATGCCAAACCTACCATCAGCATTAACGTAGAATCATTCTGTATTTTCATCAATAACGCTTGCATACTTATCCTTGTATCATGTCATAGTGTATAGGGTAATTACATTTCATACTTTGTGCAGGTAAATTTCCTTTTCCATATTTCATCTGTTTAAAGAGTATCTGGACTTTGTTATCCAAGTCATCAAAATAGGCGATACTGTGAAGTTTTTGTTTCTTATCTACTTGTATCGTGTACGTTTTATTGTCATACTCAGCTACATAGATATTTTTACTATACAACACTGCTTTATTTAATATTTTAGCGATATTGATACCGTTTGATATACGATAGGCAGAAACCTGTTCCAGATCATGATCTACCACCAGCAGTTCCGAACCATCGGTACATACCTCTTTTTGTGTAGGTTCTTTATAACTCCATTTAAAAAGTGTTTCATTAGTAAAACGTACTTTGCCGCTGTATGTGATCACTTTGTTTTTTGTATTGGTTATTTTCTGTATAAAATCTGCTTGGAAATTTCCTGGTAGTTCTATGCTCGCAGATAGCAGGGAAGATGCCAATAACAGTAACGATAATAGTCTCATTCTTTTTCCTTTAATAACTTGAAATATACCAAAATAGCACTTGCAGTGTGTTAATATCTGTCATATTGTCATAAAATTGTGAAACAAGCGTGTGAAGCACTCACCCTTTCCTAACGGAATATTAATGTCTATTTGGATAAAATAATTCCAATTTATGCAAAGGCAAAACCTACAATGATAAAAAGCGTACTCAAACTCTTTGGCACACAAAATGACAAGATCGTAAAAAACTATCTCAAAAAAGTAAAAAATATCAATCAACTTGAACCAAAATATGAAGCTTTGGATGATGAAGCACTCAAAGCTGCATTTGAAACACTTAAAAGTGAAGTACAAAGTGGTACAAAAACTTTAAATGATGTACTTGATGACTCTTTTGCAATCACAAGGGAAGCTGCGAAACGTGCTTTAGGCATGAGACATTATGATGTACAGATGGTCGGAGGGCTGGTACTCAACGACGGTAACATCGCAGAGATGAAAACAGGTGAAGGTAAAACACTTGTAGCGACACTTGCTGTAGTCCTCAATGCTATGACAGGCAAAGGTGTACATGTTGTGACAGTCAATGACTACCTTGCAAAAAGAGACTCAGAGGAGATGGGTAAACTCTATGAATTTCTAGGCTACACTGTAGGATGTATCACAGCGGATATCCATGATGATATGGGGAGAAAAGCACAATACGATGCTGATATCACCTATGGAACTAACAATGAATACGGTTTTGACTACCTTCGTGACAATATGAAAGTAAGAGCTGAAGAGAAAGTCCAGCGTGAACACCATTATGCCATCGTGGATGAAGTAGACTCCATCCTCATTGACGAAGCCAGAACACCGCTCATCATCTCAGGACCAACACAGCGTGACCACAACCATTATGCCCAAGCTGATGCGATCGCTAAACAGATGCAACGTGGAGAAAAGATAGAAACAAAACCGGGTGAACCGGAGCAAACGACTGGTGACTTCATCGTTGATGAGAAAAATAGAACCATTGTCATGACAGAAGATGGACTTCAAAAAGCACAAGACCTCTTTGAGGTGGAAAATCTTTACAGTCTTGAAAATGCTGTACTTTCTCATCACCTTGACCAAGCACTCAAAGCACACTATATCTTTGAAAAAGATGTTGACTATGTCGTACAAAACAATGAGATCATTATCGTTGATGAATTTACGGGAAGACTCTCCGAAGGCCGCAGATATTCAGAAGGGTTGCACCAGGCACTTGAATCCAAAGAAGGTGTAGAAGTGCAGGAAGAGTCACAAACGCTTGCAGAGATCACGTACCAAAACTACTTCAGACTCTACGATAAGCTTGCCGGTATGACAGGTACAGCACAAACCGAAGCCACGGAATTCTCACAGATCTATAACCTTGATGTTATCTCTATCCCTACGAACGTACCTGTCGCCAGAATAGATAAAAATGACCTCATCTACAACACAGAACGTGAAAAAATGGATGCTGTGGTACGAAGAGTAAAAGAACTCAATGGAAAAGGACAGCCGGTACTCATAGGTACGGCTTCCATCGAAAAATCTGAAATGATCCATGAACGACTGAAAAAAGAGAAGATCGCTCATAATATTCTCAATGCGAAAAATCACGCACAAGAAGCAGAGATCATCATCAATGCCGGACAAAAAGGTGCGGTAACAGTTGCTACGAATATGGCAGGACGTGGGGTTGACATCAAGATAGATGATGAAGTAAGAAGCCTTGGAGGACTGATGATACTTGGTACAGAGCGTCATGAGAGTAGACGTATAGACAATCAGCTCAGAGGCCGTTCAGGACGTCAGGGTGATCCGGGAGAGAGTCAATTCTTCCTCAGCCTTGATGATAACCTGCTTCGTATCTTTGGCGGAGAGAAGATCAGAAACATCATGAACAGACTTGGGGTTGAGGATGGTGAATACATTGACTCTAAGATCGTGACACGTTCTGTAGAGAAAGCACAGAAAAAAGTAGAGAACCAACACTATGAGTCAAGAAAACATATCTTAGAGTATGATGATGTGGCCAATCACCAAAGAAAAGCGATCTATGCATTTAGAAATCAACTCCTTGACCCGGAGTTTGACATTGCTGCCAAGATCAAAGAGAATCGTGCTGAGTATGTAGACCATCTTTTAGCAGAAGCCGAGATCTTTGCAGGTATGCCGACAGAAGATTATGATGTAGAGAGACTTGCTGCCTTGATCAAAGAAGAGCTGCGTATTGAAGTGCAAAGTGAACAGTTCAAAGACAAAGAGGTAGAAGAGATACATTCTATGATCACAGAAATGATGGAGGATCTTTACGAAAGAAAAATGTCCCAGATCGATCCGGAACAAAGACAAGAGATAGAACGTATCTTATACCTTCAAGTGCTAGACCCTCAGTGGAGAGACCATCTGTATGAAATGGATGTACTTAAAACAGGTATCGGACTTAGAGGATATAATCAAAAAGATCCATTGACTGAGTACAAACAAGACAGTTATAAACTCTTTACCGATCTTGTAAGCCGTATCAAACTGGAAGCCGTGAAGGTACTTCAGCTTGTACAGTTTGACTTTGAATCTCCGGAGGAAGAGGAAGCTGCAGTTGAGCACATCAGAGAAGAGTTAGAGAGCGATGTTGCAAATACGACACTTAATCAGTCTTTTGAAGAAGGTGTTATTGCTGAAGATTCATCAAAGCTTAGTCCTATCACAGGAACGAAAAAACCTAAAAGAAATGATCCGTGTCCATGCGGTTCGGGTAAAAAATATAAAAACTGTTGTGGACAGAGCGGGCCTAAAAAAGGTCTCTTGGCATAATGTCCACACCTGCCAGAATCACCTCGCCTAATAAAAAGTTTATTAGGCATATCATAAAACACTATCTTAAGTACGATAAAGAAAACCCTTTTATCTTTATCTCTGCAATGTTAGCTTTCTTGGGTATTGCTGCAGGTGTGATGGTACTGATGATCGCCATGGGGATCATGAACGGGACACAAAAAGAGTTTACCAAAAAACTTTTTGTGATGAATTATCCTCTTACCGTACTTCCATTGGAAGAAAATGCCGTCAATGATGCACTGATCACTTCATTGGGAGAAAAATTTCCTCATCTTCAATTCAGTCCTTATTACACCACTCAGGTCATCACGAAAAATGATGGTGCCGTGCAAGGCTCTTTGGTCTATGGTGTTAATTTTGATAAAGAGAGCAAGATCAACTCGATCTTTAAAGAAGCAACAGGCGATGAAACAAGTAAGTTCAGGGTGGTGATCGGTGAAGGACTCTCTTTTGAAATGAATGCCCCTAAAGGTGAAAAGGTCACACTTTACTTTTCAGAACAACAGGCTATCGGTTTTGGGACGATGCCGCTTCAAAAACGTTTTATCGTAGACGGTATTTTCAAATCTGGTCTTAAAGCCTATGACAAAGCGATCATGTACACCTCTTTAGAGGCATTTGAAAAACTGCTTGGACGTGAACATGGAAGTTATGATGGTCTGCATATCTATACTGAAAATCCTCTTGATGAAATAGCCGAAATCAAAAGTGCTTTGCCTGAAATGGTCGTCATAGAGGGTTGGTGGCAGCAAAATGGGAATTTCTTTGCAGCCATGGAAATGGAGAAAAAAGCACTCTTCCTGGTTTTACTGCTCATCATCCTTGTAGCTTCACTTAATATCATCTCTTCTTTGCTTATGACAGTGATGAGCCGAAGAAGAGAGATAGCCCTTATGCGCACACTGGGTGCCACAAAGATAGAGATCAAAGCGATCTTCTTTAGATTAGGTTTGATCATAGGAAGTGCCGGCATCCTAGCGGGTACACTGCTTGGTGGACTTGGTATCTGGATACTCACCACGTTTGACATTATCTCTATGCCTGCAGATGTTTACGGTACTTCAAAATTGCCTGTGGATCTCACGTTCAGTGATTTTGGATTAATCATTTTAGGTACAAGTATCATTATACTTCTTTCCTCCCTCTATCCTGCGAAAAAAGCATCTCAGACGGATCCTTTAACTGTACTCAGAAATGAGTAAGTAGAGAGTACAGCTAATCAAACATATCCATCACCGAGTTTCCATGTTCAAACACATCAAAAAGAGAGGCTTCCTCTTCCTTTTCAAAAATATTAAAAGGCGAGTCATCAAACACACCGAACATGGTGTTATACATTTTAGAAGAGTTATACATCATCCCTGACATCAATTGTGCGGATTGGCCGGAATATTTGGCTCCTTGATAGAATTTAGTGCTTGTATCCATCATAGTCCCCAGTGGGGTCGATGCCAAAAAGCTATCATCATTTTTCTCAGTAGAACCAAAGAAGCTAGGCAGTTCCAAATCCATACCTATGGTATCTTCAAAGGAGCTCAGGCTCTTATTGAAAGAAAAACCTTCATCCCTTTTTGGTTTATCTTCCAAACGTAATGTTTGTTTGACAGTTAAAAGTGCATTGCCTATGTCTAGACCATCCTCTAAGCCAAGTTTTTCCTTTACATCATTCACTCTTTTATCCAGCACACTTTCATATTTTGGGACCTGGTAGTCGATGTTTAATTCATCTCTTATTTTGTCTAATTTTTTCACTGCAGCACGGGGTTCTTTAATATGTAATTCTTCTTTTATTTTTTTTAATTTCTTCTCTTTTGCACTAAGTTTAGGTGCCTGTATATGTAACTCTCTACGTATTTTTTCTATTTCACTCTCTTGATGTGTCATTTGATGGCTTTTTATAGATTCTATCTTCTTTTCACTATGTTTTGGATCTACATTTTGAGGTTTTTTCTCTGCTTTATCTTCTATAATATCAACGTTCTTCATCTTGTGAAGAACATCTTCTTCAGGGGCCGTCAATGCTTTTTCTATGGGTATGAGTTCACTGTCCAACTCAGAAGAACTTGCTGGACTTTCCTCTTGTATCGTATAGGGAATCTTCATATCTTCTAAAGCGCTATCTTCATGCTTCTTCAAATCAGCCCAAATATATACACTCAATCCCAGTGTGAGTAAAAGAATTTTTTTCATCGTTTCATTCTTCCTTATGATCTGACTCATATTTTCATTATACACTATTCTTATTCGTTTATAATATGCCCTGGTGATTCAAGTGCTCTTTTGAGTATTTTTAGAGGTAATGAGAGGATATCTCCTCCGGCGGAGGTACTGACTTTAGGATCATCCAACGTGCCTGTAATTTGGAGTCCAAAAGTCATACTCTTGTCTTTTCCCATAATGATATAACCCACAAGAGGTAAACTGCCTACCAGCTTACCCAACTCTCTTGCTGATTGGATAGCAAGATTGATATCGATGGTTTTTTTCTGAAGATCAATTTCTCCTGTACCTGCGATCGTTGCTGATCTTCCTTTAATATAAATAGAATCGAATATGATTTTTTCCTGTTTTATCACTCTATATTCGGCCAGCCCTTTTTCTATCGTAAAACCTTTGTCGGAATAACCGGGATTCTGTAATGAGGCTAAAGCGGGTATGGTATTGATAAAGGCCAAAGTGTTATTATAAGCCTTAAAATCTTTCATCACCCCACCTTCAACAATGATCTCACCCTTCATTGTCTTTTCAGGATCACCTGAGACTTTTAACGTATACCGACCATGCTGTAACCCCTTAAAATCAATAAGAGGATGGAGTGCTTTATCTTGTATACGTAATGCCTGTATAGCCAAGATCTTCTTCTTTTTAGAAAATTTTATAATGTCTCCGGATGAACTTCCTATGGCTTGAATGTCTCCATTGGGTTTCACTTCCACATCATAACTGTCAGTTACTAAACTATAATCACCATATCTTAATTGACTGTTTTTACCCAAAATGATCAAACTTTTAGCTTCTTTCGATTCACCTTTCTTCTTACCTTCTACACTTTTTGCTTTTTGCTTTTCAATCGTTAAAAATTTTTCAAGATCAAAGTTTAGATTGGTAAGTTTAATACGTGAATTGGATTTATTATAATAAAAACGTTTATCAAAGGCATAAAAATTCAAATCTTTATCCGTTACCTCTCCTTCAAAAGGAACTCTTGTTTTACATTGATCATCTTTTTCATAGAAAAAACATGATTTTCTTTTCAACATGCCTTGAAATGTATAGGTTTTAAAATCTTTCGTTTTCATCGTAACCTTGCCTCCATCTTCAAGAGGGCCTGGGTCAGGTAAATATGTTTTTATTTTATTTAGATCATTGATTTGGATGGTGGTTTCATTTCCATCATTTGTAAGTTTCATAGAGAGTTTAGGTATCTTGATATTGATATTTTTTTCATAGTTTAATGTAAAAGGCAATGTTTCATTTGTTAAAATAAAAAACTTCTCTTTTTCATCCCCAAGTGTGATACGCTTAGCATTAACTATGAAACCTGCCTTTTTCTTTTGCACATCCAACTTACCATTTAAATACCCTTCATAGAACGTATCTTTTAGAGTGATATCTTTTAAAGTGATCCGTCCCTTTTTATACTGTACATTCCCTTTTTCAATAGGAAGTTTGATTTTTCCCAGGGACACATCTCCTTTGCTAAAGTCAACATTCACAAAGAAATCCTGATAACTCTTTTTCAAACTGATATCTGCCATGAACAGCACATTGACTTTCCCACTTTTTTGATCGAGTGGTAAAACAATATCATAGCCTTTGAGTAAATGCTGCATGGTACTCTCAAAGCGATTATTCGCTTTGATCTTAAGTTTTAAATTCGTGTCAGTATTGAGCAGATTGAGTATCTTAACATTGCTGCCATTTAAACTTATCCCTTCATAGGTCGGTTCTTTCAGATCAAAATAAAGCCCTCCATTGTGATAGCTCAAGATAAAACTTGGGGCCAAAACCGGTGGCAGATTTTCTTTAAAATGTATTTGCGTATCCGAAAAGAGAATTTCTCCGTTCAGTGCATCAAAATCCATTTTAAATGTATTATTCTCTATGGTGCCTTTACCCGTTAAAGAGAGGAGTTTATAATGCTTCGCTTTGACCTTTTCCACCACCCAACTTCGCACACCTTCATCAAGATCAAACATATCAATGATGCTTTTCAAGTCCGAAAAAGTATCACTAGTGAATCCAAAATCTATTTGGCTGCCTTTTTTACTTGCATTAAATTGTCCCGATGCGTTATATAAAGTGAAATAACCTTTTGTAGACAAACTAGCCTCATGCAGATCATACCTTAACGTTCCACTCAACATCAGATTATGTTCTTTCAGATTCAGTAAGGGTATGTCTGCTTTTAACATTTTCCCTTCACGTCTTACTGCCCCTATAATCTCATAATCTTTACTCGATAATTTTAAAAAATCATTACGAAACTCAATGCCCATGATGTTATTGTCAAACACAATATGTTTCAGTTCAATAGATTGAAAAAATGTAAGTATATATTTGATACGTTCAAATGTATCATGTACACTGTTAAAAGAGGGGTCGGCTTTACGTTTGGGGAGAATGACATGGTCTGCTTTTACTATAAGCTTTTTATCGAGTTTAATGTATAATCCCTCTACATTGTAGTCAGCAACTTTAACGGTATCCAATTTGATACCTGCCATAAGCCATATAAAAAAAGCGATAAAAAGGACAACCAAGAAGATGAGTGTATTACGTAAAAGCACATGGATAGCATGGGCAGAAAATATTACACTGGTTTTGATCATCTCTTTTGCCTTTTATACAACACTACCCATTCATACAACGCGTACACTTTTAGTACCACAGGGCTCTATTACTCATATTATATCACAGCTGACACAAAAAGGGTATGCTTTAAGCCCTATTGATAAATATATATTAGTCTTTCTTGGAAAACCTCAAAGTGGATGGGTAGATATAGGAGGAACACGTTTAAATCGTATCGATTTTTTATATAGACTTACTACGGCAAAAGCTAAAATGGAAGAGATCACACTCATCCCCGGTGAAACTACAGAACTCTTCTTCACTTCAGTAGCCACAGACTTGGAACTTGATAAAACTAAATTAGAAACCTATTATAAAGAATTTTCGAACTATCCTGAGGCTGGCATCTATGCAGATACCTATTATGTACCTTATGGTATCAGTGAAAAACATTTCATCCATTTTCTGCTTACGGAGTCTGAGAACAAATATAAAGAGATCTCTGAAAAGATCTATGGAAACTATAGCAAAAAACAGTGGTTAAATATACTCATCATTGCTTCTATCATCCAAAAAGAAGCGGCCAATACAAAAGAGATGCCCCTTGTTTCATCTGTGATTTACAATCGACTTAAAAAAGATATGCGTCTGCAAATGGATGGCACACTGAATTATGGTAAATATTCACATATGAAAGTGACCCCTGAACGTATCAAAAATGACACAAGCAGGTTTAATACCTACAAATACAAAGGTTTACCGGATTCGCCCATAGGTGCTGTCTCTTTTGATGCGATCATTGCAGCGATCAAACCGGCAAAAACGAACTACCTCTACTTCATGAAAAATGCACAAGGGGTACATGATTTTACGCACAGCTATAGAACGCATCGTAAAAATATTCGAAAAGCGCGTTGATCTAGAACCAAAAAAGCTGTACTATGTTTAACACCAGCATCCCTACAAAACCTACGCGGCATACAAGAAGCGGATTTCTCTCTATAATAGATTTACTTTTATCAAAGTACGGTTGTACTTTCAAAGGATTACTGACTTCATACTGCATTTCTGAGTAGTTTCTGTAACGTTGGTCTGTATCAGTCTCAAGAGCTCTTAAAATAATACTCTCAAACCATGCAGGTATTTTAGGGTTTAATTTACAGGGTGCTTTGATACTTTTTTCAAAAGATGGGTTTTGAAAAGGTTCTATCTCTCCAAATGGATACTTTTGTGTCAGTACTTCATAGAGTGTCACACCTATGGCATAGATCTCTGTCTGTTCATTGACCGGTGCCTGTTTAAAACGTTCTGGTGCCAGATATGAAGGTGTTCCTGCGCGTGTCACATTGGAGTAAGCTTCAGTAATACTTCCAAAATCCACCATTTTAAATACCAACTTACCTTTACGTTCTGTCAGCATGATATTTTCTGGCTTGATATCACCATGCACTAAGTCATATTTCATCAAAAAATGTGACATCTTGAGCAAAAAACAAGCCAATTCAACACTCAAGTCCACAGAGAGCGGTTTTTTTGCACAGTACTCTTTGAGTGTTTGACCTTCTATGAAACTCATAATGTAGTAACGATGTGTACGGTTTTTAGGGATCACTGCTTTAGGGAAAAAACCTGCCTTCAGTCTCTTTGCCATCCACACTTCTTTGACAAACAGGTCAATCATGATCTCATCATACATCGCTTCATATGGTATGAACTTCATCACATAATTAAATCCCCGTTTTTCACAAAGCCAAGTACGTTCATTTTGGATCAAAGGTTTAAGCAGTGTATAGCCATCAATAACTTCACCCGCTTTATAATGCTCACGTACGATGAGATCACTTTGCTTCAACTTAAGCCGAGGATCTACCTCTTTAATTTCAAGGACAATGGCTGTGGTATCATCAGGAAGATCAGCATGATGTAATTTACTTGCTTTTTTTACTAAAAAAGAAGCACCCATTTTCATATCTGATCTAAGTTCATCATCTGAAAGTTCATTATAAAGTCCATCACTACAAAGAAGTATCAAGTCACCCGCCAAAAGGTTATTTTCAAAATAATATGGTGAAACATTCTCCTCTAGTCCCATAGCTGCCATCAGTACATTTTCCATACCCTCTTCATCCATAGTATGATCTTCAGAGAGTTGGGTGAGTTTCGTATCACCATCAATATTTCTATGTAAATAGATGCGGCTATCCCCTACATTCGCACCGTACAGTCTGTCGCCTTCTATCACGACCAATGCCAGAGTAGTAACCAGTTCTTCACGATCATATTCTGCCATCGAATCAAGATAAAGTACTCTGTTGATATTTTCTATAAAATGTTTTATGGACTTTTCCATGGTCCAGCTTTTTGGTCTATTTTTGAGCGCATTGATCAAAAAATTAGTTGTGTGTTTGGCGGCCTGTGCCCCTTGTAGAGCAGATCCTACTCCATCACAGACAACAGCGACAGTAATGTTCTCCATCACCTTCACTTCAAAAAAATCATCCCCTTTGAGCTGTGTACCTTTAGCAAGTGTGAGTCCTGATGTTTCGATACTTTGTTTTGACATACGTTGCCTTTGTGATTATCTTAAATTATAGGATAAAAATTATCACATAATTTAAAATAATAGCGAAAAGGTAATCTCGCTTGATGTGATAGATGCATGAACGTAATGTTCATGCTTGAGTTTAGCATGTTTGCTAAAAATTTGAGGTTAGCTGTAGCTAATCGATGATCTTTAGTGAATGCTCTCGACTCAATGATGTATATTAATTTTGTGATTTCTATTACATCAATCGAGATTTAGATCATACCACCTGCTTTGACTCCCCAAGTTGTTCTCCATCTGGTCTTCACAAGTGAGATACCTGCGATCGCTACTAAAACAACGGCTGCAAATATCATAAACCCTGTGGTATACCCATCAAAAGCACCTTTTGACCAACCCAGTGTCTTGATCAATGCGGTACCACCAAGACCACCGGCTGCACCGATGATTCCTGTCATAATACCAATGTCTTTACCAAATCTTTGCGGAACCAGTTGGAATACTGCTCCATTGGCCATACCCAGGTTTGCCATGATAAGGAAAAGCACCACTATGGCTAGTCCAAACGGTAATGCTATTGTAGCATTCACTACAGCCAGTGTTGCAACAGTACCGAAGAAAATATAAAGAGATTTTACACCACCCATTTTATCTGCAATGGCACCCCCTACAGGTCGAAGTACTGCACCGGCAAAAATACACACTGCGCCAAAATAACCTGCAACCACTTTTACATTGCTTTCATCCAATATATCAAGTCCGAAGGCACTCATGTCTACTTGATAAGTGTTCATTAAATAGACTTTCATATATCCTGCAAAACCTACAAACCCACCAAAACTCACTGCATAGAAAAGGTTAAACCACCATGTATCTTTATCTTTAAGAAGTTTTCCATAATCAGAGAGTTTTTTAGGTCTCGCTTTATAGACGGATTCTGGTGCATTTTTAGCGAGAAATACATAGGCTATCCACACCACTATAGCCATGACTGCACCTACTAGGAATACTGTTTCCCAGCCCCATTTTTCTGCGATCTTTGGAGCAAATAAGAAGTCAATGACCACACCGATGTTACCTGCCCCTGCAAGGCCAAGTACAATACCTTGAGACTTAGGCGGATACCATTGACCTGCCTGCGGAAGTGCCACAGCAAACGATGCTCCGGCAAAACCAAGTCCTAGAGCGACAATAAGTAAAGCATTATAAGTAATGCTCTCACCCATAAAATATGCCATAAGCAATGCTGCTATTACCACTGACTGTGCAATCAAAGCTGTGAGTTTCGCACCGAGTTTATCAACCCCAAAACCAAGTAAAATTCTTAACAATGCTCCAGATAAAATAGGAAGTGAAAGTAAAGTAGCTTTTTCACCTGCTGTGATCATATAACCTGTAGCGGCTAATGCCTCACTTATTTCTGTAGAAAGTGGACCCAACATGGTCCAAACCATAAAACTCATATCAAAATATAAAAAGGCCATGAACAACGTTGGTGTGTGTCCCTGCCCTTTTAATGCCTTGAATCCTGCCATTTTTTCTCCTTTAAGATAAATATTTGCTGAAGTATACAATGATAAGAGAGCCAACATTAATGACTTAATGATTAATTTTTAATCAATTATATTTTGCCTAAAAATGGGATGAAATCGATGTTAAAATTTTAGTTTTAAAACACATTGATTAAAAAATATACAATCTAATGGATACGTATCTATCCTTTTGGAGATATAATCCTTACAATCATAAAGAGGATGAACAGAGAGATGAAAGAAAGACAAACTTTACCCATACTACTGAAGGAACAGCATATCCTTTTGATCGGTGGCGGGAATGTAGCATTACAAAAAGCAGAAGTATTGGCAGAGAATAATATCTCTTTTTCTGTCATATCTAAAGAAGCGCATCCTAAGATCCAAGCATTGTGTTCTGACATACAAATCAAAAATTTCAAAACCAAAGATATTCAGAATAACCTCATCGTGATAGATGCAACAGGAAATGAAAAAGTCACACAAAAGCTTTTGAAATATAAACGCAAACATCCTCTTTTACTCAACGTGGTAGATAAACCTAAAGTATGTGATTTCTACTTTATGGCATTGACAAAAAATGCACCTCTGCAGATAGCCGTGTCAAGTTCGGGTGCAAGCCCTACTGTGGCTAAATACTTCAGAGATAGGTGTCAGGCACTCATACCTGATAACATGGAAACATTTTTAGACATACTGCAAGCACAAAGAAACAAAGGTATCATAGAGATACAAAAAACGCTTGAAGAAATCGAAAAAATGACAGCGAAAGCGTATCTGGTAGGGTGTGGTCTAGGAGATCCTGAACTGCTTACACTCAAAGCCTATAATATTATAAAAGAGGTTGATGTTGTCCTGTATGACCACCTCATCTCTGATGAGATCATGGCTATCGTACCGGAGCGTACAAAAAAAGTCTTTGTAGGTAAAGAAAAAGGATTTCATACCAAACCTCAAGAAGAGATCAATAAACTCATACGCAAATATATCAAAAAAGGCTACTCGGTTGCACGATTAAAAAGCGGTGATCCTTTCATCTTTGGTCGTGGAGCTGAAGAGTTACTCTACCTTGCACAAAAAGGAATAAAAGCTGAAGTGATACCAGGTATTTCTTCTGCAGTATCCGGACCATTGATGGCAGATATTCCAATCACAGCAAGGGATTACAGCAATGCCTTTACGGTAGTATCAGCCCACTTAAAAGGGAATTCCATCAATCTTGACTGGGTACCGATGCTGGAAAACAGAGACCATACGGTCATCGTACTTATGGGGCTTACACGTATCAAAGAGATCGTGCAGCAGGCAAAAACATTAAATATAGAGATGAACACACCTTGTGCCATTGTCTCCAATGCAAGCAGAAAAAACCAGACTGTACTCACCACGACACTTGAGAATCTTGAAGAAGCTTCTCTTTGGGCTTCAAGACCTTCTATATTGGTCTTTGGAGATGTCATACACTATACAAACACACTAAAAGAGAGTCAAAAATGAGCATTTTAGAAAAAGCCTTTAAGGCAAGAAATAATAAAGTCAATAAAGTAGAGACAACCAAAGCACTAAAGATGCCGATGGATGTCTACAATAAGTTAGAAGAGATCGCTGCAGCCGGATATGAAGGTTTAGCCAAAGAAGACAGTGCATATTTTTTAAAATGTTTTGGACTCTTTGATAAAGGTGACGACTTTATGCTTCGCATTCGTGTACCTGCAGGACAATTAAACTACGAACAAACTTTACGTATCGGTGAATTGGCTCAAAAGTATGGTAATGACTATATAGATCTCACGACACGTATGCAGATCGAACTGCGTTACTTGCAGATAGCAGACATTGCCAAAGTACTGGCCGAGCTCCATGAAGTAGGTATCTCTACTTTTCAGACCGGTGTGGACAATCCTCGTAACATCGTAGCCGATCCATTAGATGGTATCGCTTACGATAACATCATCAAGACAAAACCTATTATCGACGAACTGCAAGCGGTATTTGCTGAAGATCCGGATTGGATCTCTGTCTTGCCTCGTAAATTCAATACAGGAATACTAGGTTCACTTTCCAACTCCTGTAATATCTTTGGGCATGACTGCTGTTTCGTCTTGGCTCAAAAAGACGGGCTGTTTGGGTTCAATGTCTATTTAGGCGCACGTGTAGGTGTGCAGGCACAAGATGCAAACTTATTTGTACAGATCGATGAAGTCCCTCTCTTTTACAAATCACTTCTCACGCTTTTCAAAACCTATGGATACAGAGATAACCGAAATAAAAACCGTTTGGTTTTCCTTCTTAATGATGTAGGTATGGAAAACTTTGTAGAAGCACTGCAAAAAGAAGCAGGCTGCCTATTTAGTACTGCCGGTACAACGATGGTACAGTCTCAGTCTATTGCCCTGGGTTCGGACAAGGTACTGGGGCGTAACGGGAAATATGCCTATAAACTCATCGTACCTTCTGGTATATTCACGGGTACCGATATGATAGAAGTAGCAAAAACAGCTCAGAGATTTGGATCAGGAGATGTCAGATTGACCTATGATCAAAACATCTATATAGTCAACATCGACACAACAGATATTGAAGATCTTGAGTCTGAAGATGTCATCAAAGCGTATGCAAAATTCAACAACCTTTATTTTCATGATATGATCGCCTGTGCAGGAACCAAGACATGCAGTTTTGGTGTCATCCCTAATAAACCCGATGCCATAGAGATGGCACACTTTCTCAATTCTGAAATACCTATAGAAAATGCAACCGTACGCATGAACTGGTCTGCCTGTCCTAAGGGGTGTGGAGTACATGGTATTGCTGATATAGGATTTGAAGGGTGTAAGGCTAAAGATGATGAAGGTAACCGTGTAGACGGTGTACACATTTTTCTCGGTGGTAAGATCACACGTGTGGCAAAAGAAGCACATACCTTACATAAAGCCCTACCGTTAACGGAAGCTAAATACCATGTGAAATATCTACTTAAAACCTATGCTGCATTTAAACAAAGAGGCGAAACCTATGAAGCCTTTGATGATAGATTTTTATCGGCGAATTACTCGTTTCAAGCCCTTGGCTTTTACACAAAGATAAACTATATCCTGAATGAAAAACTGGGATTGGATCTTTGGTTTGAACTTGAAAATGAACCCAAAACATTTAGAAAAGAAGAGTTTGAACTGTTTACTTTCGGGTTGAAACTCTTTAAACTGCTTACTGGTGAAAAGCGTTATGAATCGGTAGAAAACTTTGAACCTGTACTGACCAAACCTAGAAGCATCACAAGAAATGAAGTCACTAAACTAAATCCAAAAATCCCAGAAAAACTCTCAGAGGTCATCTACACTATGACCCATCAAGAGAAAAGAGAACGCGCACAGGTCTTCTCTGAACTGATTGTAGCACTCAAAGAGATCTAATGGTAGAAGCACTCAGTAAGCATACCCCTTTAGAGAATTTCATCGAGCATAAAACCAATGCCGGTATGCAGTGTGGTAACTACAGTATCGATCTGCCAGAACTTGGTGCGGGGGAACAGTACCGTTTTCACTTTGACGCCACGGCCTGTGTGGGCTGTCACTGCTGTGAAGTTGCCTGTAATGAACAAAATGCAAATCCCGATGAGATCAAATGGAGAAGGGTCGGAGAGATGGAAATGGGTACATTCCCTGACACACTTCAGCTTTTCAACTCTATGAGTTGTAATCACTGTATAGAACCGGAATGTCTCATAGGCTGTCCTACAAACTCATATATAAAATTTGACAATGGTATCGTTTGGCATGATGATCCTTCATGCATTGGATGTCAATATTGTACATGGAACTGTCCCTACGAAGTACCTACCTTTAATGCAGACAGAGGCATCGTAACCAAGTGTCATATGTGTGCGGATAAACTTGAAGCAGGCCAAAGTCCTGCCTGTGTACAAGCCTGTCCGAGTAATGCCATAGAGATAGAGGCTTTTAATGTCAAACAATGGCTTGAAGAGGATATGGAAAAAGAAGGCATAGCCCCTCACCTCCCGGATATAGAGATCACCAAACCCACTACAAGATACACACTGCCTGTACTCAAAGAGGAAGAGGAACTACGTGTGGCTGATGAACATTTACTCAAACCTGCACATGCTGAACTTCCTCTTGTTTTTATGACCGTACTCACGCAAGTCTCTTTAGGCGCATTCCTAGCACTCTTTTTGGGACAACTGCTCTTCTCTTTAGGCTTTAATCTTCCAGAACCGACATTGGTCATGGCGTTACTTGCCTTTTTACCATCCGCTCTAGGTTTACCGCTTTCTGCCTTGCACTTGGGACGTCCCATTAAGGCAATGTCAGCGATGAAGAACTGGAGAACTTCCTGGCTTTCGCGTGAAGCCATTGCTCTGGGTGCATTTACAGGACTGGCTACGATGGTCTCTGCGCTTTATTATTTCGAAGTAAAAGGTTTCATTTTGCTTCTTCTTGAAGCCATCACGCTGGCTGTAGGGATTTACGGTATCTATGCGCAGTCGATGATATACCGTATCAAAGCGCGTCCTGCATGGAACAGAAAATCTACGACCAAACGTTTTTTTGGTTCAAGCTATATAGGTTTTTTACTTATTTCCACTGCTTTACTTGTTTCAAACGGGGAAGAAGGAGCGATAGTACTCTTGTCTATCACCCTTCTTGCCGGTATGGGTCAGGCTTTAGTGATACTTGAAGAAATAATGTTCTACCGTCACTTAAATCAAGAGGATCCACTCTATTACCAATACAACAGAAGCCGTATACTGCTTCAAGAACATTTTGGTTCGATAAAAACATTCAGGGTCTACTCTTTGGCACTCTTTGCACTGAGTTTACCTCTTTTGTCCATTTTGTTTACTGCAAGTGGTTTAATAAGTTTGGCGATCACAACACTCATGGTCGCAACACTCGGTGCATTGACAAGTGAATTAGCAGGAAGATACCTCTTTTATAGAACAGTGGTGCCTTTAGGTTTAGCAGGAAATTTCTTTGCCGGTAACCAGAGACACTAGAAAGGAATACACAATGAGCATCATAAAAAAGATAAAAGATTTTCTGGGTACAGATATCAAAGAGGATAAATATGCCTTGGTCGATGATCCTATCTTTGGGAAAGTAGCCAAAAACAAAGCCCCGGATAAATGGGTACGTTCAACCTGTGGATATTGTGGTGTAGGCTGTGGTATGTACATCGGTGTAAAAAACGGTAAAGCCGTTTACTCAAAAGGTGATCCGCTGCATCCTGTGAATATGGGTACACTTTGTCCTAAAGGTCTCAGTGAGCACAAGATGGTCGGAGCGGACTCTCGTGTACATGCTCCCCTCATCAGAAAAAATGGAATGCTTACACCAGCAACATGGGAAGAGACTTTTCAAAAAACCTCTGAGACGTTCAAGCGTATACAAGCAGAGCATGGAAAAGGTGCTGTAGCGGTCATCTCCACTGGTCAATTACTTACCGAAGAGTTCTATACGTTAGGTAAATTTGTTCAACTCGGACTCGAAACCAATAATTACGATGGAAATACCACACTTTGTATGGCTTCTGCCGTCATGGGGTATAAACAGACCTTTGGATCTGATGGCCCGACCGGCTGTTATGAAGACTTTGAAAAAGCAGATGTCATACTGCTTATAGGTGCAAATATCGCAGACAATCATCCCATCTTGAAACTTCATATCGCAAAAAATGAATCAGTCACTGGGAAAAAACCAACCATCATTGTTGTGGATCCGCGTAAATCCAAAACATCCCAGATGGCAGATATCTTTGTCCCTTTGGCGCCAAGGAGTGATCTGGCACTGATCAATGGTTTATGTTACATCATTATGGAACAAGGTTGGGAAGATGAGAAGTTCATTCACTCACGTACCAACGGATATAATGAATTTAAAAAACATATACTGGCGAACTACCCTCCTCAGGAAGTTTCCCAGATCACCGGTATCGAGGTCAAGGAACTCTATCACCTGGCAAAGGTTTACGCTACGGTTGACAAAGCAATGAGTGCATGGACCATGGGCGTCAATCAAAGCAGTATTGGTACAGATACAGTATCTGCTATTTGTAATCTTGCTTTGATCACCGGGAATCTAGGTCGTGAAGGTGCTACACCCATGTCCATTACAGGTCAATGTAATGCTATGGGTACAAGGGAATTCGGATTTACCTCTTCTATCCCTGGGTATAGGAATTATGCGAGTCAAAGTGATAGGAAAGCCTTTGCAGATATTATCAATGTACCTGAAGATCTTATACCTACAGCTAGAGGCTATGCGTATCCTCAAATCATAGATGCCATCAATCGCGGTGAGATCAAAGCTTTATGGGTGGTTGCAACCAATCCTTTAGTCTCTTATCCTGACCAAAATGCTTTACGTTCAGCACTAAAAAAACTGGATATTCTTGTCGTTCAAGATGCCTTTATGTCAGACACTGCCCAAATCGCTGATGTGTTTTTTGCTGCGGCCACCTGGAGCGAAAAAGAGGGGTGTTATACCAACTCTGAAAGACGTTGTAACTATGCTAAAAAAGCTGTAGAACCTTTGGCTGAAAGTAAAGCCGATCTTGACATCGTCAAAGAATTTTCAAAATACTTTGACGGCAAGTACGATCTTCTTTTTAAAGATCTTCATACACCTAGAGATGTATTTAATGAGATTAAAGAAGTGAGTAAGGGTCAACTTTGTGACTATAGCGGTATGGACTACGAACGTATAGAAGAGTTAGGCGGTATACAATGGCCTTGTAATGATAAAGCACCCGATGGGACCAAACGTCTTTATTCTGAAGAGATGGCCTGTAACACAGCTGATGGGAAAGCAAACCTTCTGGCTGTAGACTGGAAACCACTCTCAGAAATGGCATGTGAGGGCTTACCTTTTATGCTCAACACAGGAAGAACCGTAGAACAGTTCCATACAAGAACAAAAACAGGAACCGTAGGTATACTTGATGCTCTAGCGCCCGAAGCATGGGTAGAATTGAGTCCAAAAGATGCACATAAGCTCCAAGTCAACAGCGGTGACCGCATCGCACTTTCAGGGTCACGCGGCCGTGTCGAAGATGTCATCGTAAAAGTAAGTGAAACAGTCAAAGAAGGCCATGTCTTTGTTCCTTTTCATTTCAACGAACAGCTTATTAACAACGTTACCATCCCGGAATTTGATGCCAAATCCTTTGAACCCAATTATAAACAGTGTGCGGTACAACTACACTCAGAAGCCGTACCTGAGGGTATAGTCTATAAAGAGCCCGAAATAACAGGTTACCTAGAAGGCGTGAAAGTCTATAATGAAGAGGTCATAAGTGAGGAAAAAGTTGAGAGTACTAAGACGTAAGTGCTTTCAGATCATTCAGATCAAACAACAGCAGATCATTGTCCTGTGTTTGTAACAGTTCATTTGAAAACCCGCTCTTGGAAAACAGTGCATAGACATCTACGTTTATACCAGATTCCAAGGCTTTGGCTTTGAGCTTGGTCAATTCGTTCTTACACACTTTACGCTCTTTATACTTACACTCTCCCAAGATGATCTTTTTATCCTGACTGACTGCCAGAATGTCAAATTCACTGTGAATATTCCAAAAACTTCCACTATCCACTATCGTATTATGCTCTGCATAATGCTGTATTAAAAGTGCATCACAAAGTTGTTCATAGACCAAAGAACGTAAACGCTCATAGTGTTTCTCAAAGTTCTTTAAAAATGCATCACCTTTCCCTACAGCCAAGTCTTTTTTATAATACATCACAAAACCGAACCAGAAACGCATAAATGGCTGTACAAAACGCAGTTTATCCTGTACACGGTAAGAACGCTGCTCTTTTTTGAGTTTATGTTTGGGATGGTTACGCAACGGAGATTCTCTTGAGGCTTCGATTCTCAGCACATTTAAATCGACCAACTCTTGGACGATCTTCTCTCCCAAAGCCTCACTTACTTTTGCTTTTCTCAGTACAGAATATAGTTTTCCATCCCCTCTGGCCACTGCCATAAGTATTTCACGATACGGACTTTCTAAAAGGTATGAGGGAGAAACAAGTGCTTGAAATTTTGAGAAATTTTGCACAAAATTTGACTCTACCATGGAAAAAACATCATCAAAATAGTCTAGTTCTATATTTTTACCAATACCGCCCAAAATAGAAAAATACTCAACAGCCTGTTCCAGCTCCAAGTAAGAAAAATGTCGGTAAAACCTTTGAAATGATGCTTTGATGAAGTCCCTTTGTACATAAATTAAATTATTTTAACATACTTTTATTTGAATTTTTGTATGATTAATAATTAAACAACACCAAAGAGTATTATGGAAACATTTTTTAGCAAATCAGATAAGATACAACATATCATCAAGAGTTTTACCCTCACAAAGACACTTTTTGTTTCATCCATCATCATCGGTGAAGCGCATACTGGTAAAAAATCACTTGCACGATACCTTTTCCCAGACACCCCTGTAGTTTCGGGTAATGATCAAAAAGAAGTTGAAGATGCACTTGAACATAATGATGAGCTTATCATCACAAATTTTGAAAAGCTCAGTAATCAAAACTCTCTTGATTTTACCAATAAACGTATTATTGCTACAGCAGATTATATGGGTAACTCAGAGCTCATTGATGATCTTTTTGCTTTTATTTATGCTATGCCATCACTGCAAGAGCGTCCTGAAGACATCGAGTATTTAAAAGAGCTGTTCATTAAAGAGGCATGTTCTACTTTAATGATAGAAGAGAATACATTTGAACCTGAGTACATCCCACTAAACCTCACAAAAAATACTAAAAGTCTCAAAAGATCTGTCTATATACACCTGATGAAACAAAGTATGGATACCCAAGACATAGAAGAGATACTTTACCACTATTTACTGAAACACCTTGATGGTAATGATGCATACAGGGAACATCTTGGCTTGTATGAGAGGCCTCTTATAGAAGCGGGGCTTCAAAAATTTGGTTCACAACTGCAACTTTCACAGGTTTTAGGTATAAACAGAAACACACTTAGAAAGAAGATACATGAGCACAACATCGATTGATTTTAAATCTTTTATAGAATGGGACAGCAATCCTTTCATACTTTTCAGTGATCAGGGGAAAATACTCTACCTCAATAACGCTGCAGAGATCTTGTTTGGATATGTCACTAAAAAAGAGCTTTATGATATTGCTTTATCTTATGCGCCTCAGACTTTTGGTTATAAGACTACTGCACTGGCACTGAATTATGATACTTACATATTTCACGCTATTACAGTAGGATATGAGAATGAAGAGCAAATTTCCTTACGCTTATACAACACTCCGCGTATTAAATCAGCGCGTAAAATAGAAAAAGACAAACTCATAACCACAGATATCAACACCTTACTTGAAGCGAACATAGCACTTTTTAGAACAAAGAATTCCAATCCCATTAAGCTTTTAACCGATCAGGATTTACCTGCATTTAAAATAGACCAAAATAATTTTTCCAAACTTATAAGAAAAACACTGAATGCATTTAGAGCTTCTGACTCCATTGATATTTCTCTTAAACTACTCTTTGGTCAGCATGTCATGATAGAAGATAATAAAGTAGCCATCGCACAACTTGCCATACTTGCCAATGGACGTTACGCAGATACAGATGAGGAGATATGTACGCATGCAGAAATAAGTCAGATCAAATGTATTCTTAAAGAACACTCTATTAAACTTGAAATACCTCTTGTTCAATAAGCAACCGGATTGATTAAAAATTAATCAATCCGGTTGCGATAAAAAAAACCCAATCATGTTACTATTGTCTTGTAAAAAATTAATTTAAAAGGAAATAGCATGAAATTAAAACTTTCAGCTCTAATGGCAATGTTTTTGCCAATCTTCGCTTTCGCAGAAGATAAACTGGACACAGGTGATACAGCATGGATGATGGTATCAACAGCATTTGTACTTCTTATGACACCAGCAGGATTGGCACTTTTCTATGGTGGTATGACAAGAAGTAAAAACGTATTGAATACCTATGCAATGGTAATGGGTGCATTTGTACTTGCATTTGTAGTATGGGTCATCGCAGGTTACTCTATCGCATTTGGAACCAATGAAAGCGCTATGCTTCAAAATGTATTTGGTGGATTTGGTGATGTGATGCTTAGTGGTATTAAGTGGACTGATCTTTCTGGTACATACCCTACTTATGTATTTATAGCATTCCAAGGTACATTTGCTGCTATTACTGTAGCTATCGCTTCAGGTTCTGTTATCGGACGTATGAAGTTCTCAACATGGATGGTGATAGTTGCTCTATGGGGTCTTCTTGTTTATGCACCAATAACACACATGGTATGGGGTGGTGACGGTGCACTTCTTTTTGATGCGGGTGCACTTGATTTTGCCGGTGGTACTGTTGTGCATATGAATGGTGGTTTAGCTGGTCTCGTACTTGCGATCTTAGTAGGTAAAAGAGCTGGTTACCCTAAAGTAGCTATGAAACCATATAGTATCCTTCTTACTGCTGTAGGTGCAGCATTATTATGGTTCGGTTGGTATGGATTTAATGGTGGTTCTGCATTTGGTGCAAACGCTATCGCTGGTCTTGCTGTAATGACAACAACGGTTGCAACTGCTGCAGCTGCTGTAACTTGGATGCTACTTGAGTGGTTTGTCTTTAAAAAGCCAACACTTCTTGGTATTGCTTCAGGTATCATTGCCGGTCTTGTTGCGATTACACCTGCTGCTGGTTTTGTAAGCGTTGGTGGAGCATTTATTGTAGGTATCGTTGGTGCTATCATTGCATTCTTCGGTGTTGTAACACTTAAGAAAAAACTTGGTTATGATGATTCTCTTGATGCATTTGGTATCCACTTCTTAGCAGGTCTCTGGGGTGCTCTTGCAACTGGTCTTCTTGCACTTGATGACAAAGATCTTCTCTGGGATGGTCCACTTAAAGAGAGTGGTGACAGAATGGGACAATTCATGGTACAACTTGAATCAGTAGCCGTTGTTGGTCTCTTTACACTTATCGGAACTGTTATTGTTTACTATATCGCTTCAGCGATCACAGGTGGGGCAAGAGTAGATGAAGAAACTGAGTCAACTGGTCTTGATGAAACAATTCACGGTGAAAATGTAGTGAATGCTTAAGGCATTGACTACACTATAATTTATAAAGGATTAAATAATGAAAAAAATTGAAGCAATAATCAAACCATTTAAACTGGAAGATGTAAAAGATGCTCTTGTAGAAGCGGGTATTGAAGGTATGACCGTATCTGAAGTAAAAGGGTACGGAAGACAGCAAGGTCACTCAGAGCTTTACAGAGGTGCTGAATATGTGGTTGAATTTATCCCAAAAATTAAAATTGAAATTGTAGTAAGCTCGGATGCATATGCAGAGACTGCGATTAAAATTATCAACGAATCTGCGAAAACAGGTAAGATCGGTGATGGTAAGATCTTTGTAAGTACGATCGACCATGTTGTTCGTATCAGAACAGATGAAACTGACGCAGACGCACTCTAATCTTTTATAGGAGAGGGAAATGCCTTACGAACTCTAATCTTTATATAGGAGAAGGCATTGTCTTCTCTCTTACCTTATGATTAATTTTTAATCACTTTTATCCTAATTTACTCATCATCATTCTATAAACTGCTTTATTTTCGAACAACAGACACTTTCAATCCCTTCCAATACCCGATACAATACTAGCACTAGAATATAAGGAACTAAATATGGAAATAAATTACGTCCTAGATACCTTCTTCGCGATCTTTGCCATGACCCTCATCATCTTCATGGTGCCAGGCTTTGCAATGCTCGAAGCAGGATTGGTACGAACAAAAAATGTCACTTCTGTTCTGACAGTAAATGTGATGATCTATGCAATAGCTTCTCTGGCTTTTTTACTTATAGGCTATGAACTTGCATTTGGAAGCTGGGATCATCAGGATGGTATGAGCAAATGGGCATTTTTTATGTTTCAAATGGCATTTGTAGGTAAAGTAGTCAATATTATGAGTGGTGGAGTGAGTGAACGTTCTCGTATACTGCCTTTGGCCATATTTACGGTTCTTGTCGGAGCCTTAATCTATCCTATTATTGTAAACCTTACATGGGGAGCAAACTTTTTAGCTGGAACAGCCTTGGATATTTCATCGCTTTCTGACCTTGCAGGGTCAACCGTGATCCATTCTACCGGAGGCTGGGCACTGCTTGCAGCTATCCTCATTATGGGACCTAGACGTGGAAGATACAAAGATAATATAGTCCGTGTTATCCCAGCATCCAACATTCCTTTAGTCACATTGGGAGCTTTATTGCTCTGGATCGGTTGGTTTGGATTTAACGGTGGTTCTGTTGGATCGATCTCATCCAAAGAGAATGCTGATGCCGTTGCACTCACAATCATGAACACCAATACAGCGGGTCTTGCAGGAGCTATCGCAGGCTGGCTGCTGACTTACTTCAGATATAAGAAATTCGATATCACCGTGATACTCAATGGTGCATTAGGCGGGCTTGTCGCAGTCACAGCCGGCCCTGACCAATATGACATTTATACACCTATACTCATTGGTGCAATTGGTGGCGCTTTGGTTGTCTTATTTGTACCTATTTTCGATAAGTTGAGAATGGATGATCCTGTAGGTGCCTTATCTGTGCACTTAGTGAATGGTATCTGGGGTACACTTGCAGTAGGTATTTTTGTAGCAGATGTAAGCATCTGGACACAATTAAAAGGTATACTTGTTGTAGGTATTATTGTTTTTCCACTTTCATGGGTTACAATATATATTATTAACAAAATCTTTGTACTTCGTGCAAATGATGAAGAACAACTAGAGGGAATCGATGCGACAGAATGTGGTATAGAGTCATACCCTGAATTTAAACGTAGTATATAAGGAGATAACAAATGAAAAAAATTGAAGCGATCATCAAACCATTTAAACTGGACGATGTAAAGGATGCTCTTGTAGAACAAGGCATAGAGGGTATGACCGTATCTGAAGTAAAGGGGTATGGAAGACAGCAAGGTCACGCTGAACTCTACAGAGGTGCTGAGTACGTTGTGGAATTTATACCTAAGGTCAAGATAGAGATCATTGTGAGCAGTGATGATTATGCCAATAAAGCGATAGAAGCGATCATGTCTGCTGCAAAAACAGGAAAAATCGGTGATGGTAAGATATTTGTATCTGATATCTCTAAAACGATCCGTATTAGAACAGGAGAGGAAGACGAGGAGGCATTATAGGTACTCAATGCATCCATAATGCGGTCGAAAAGGCTTTATAGGCCTTCTTCTTTCAGCTGTTCAATCTTTGCTTCACTCCCAACTAACTTCCAAACCACTTTATCCACACCAAAATCACGTTCATAATTCGCTAGATCTAATTGTTTAAGTCTATAGAGGGTTTTATCCACTTCATTATAGTTTGTCGAAAATACATAGGTAATTTC
This sequence comes from Sulfurovum sp. TSL6, assembly GCF_019972115.1. Lineage (NCBI taxonomy): Bacteria > Pseudomonadati > Campylobacterota > Epsilonproteobacteria > Campylobacterales > Sulfurovaceae > Sulfurovum > Sulfurovum sp. TSL6. The sequence continues at coordinate 117,814 of NZ_BPFJ01000002.1, forward strand.
TTTTTCGTAAGGGACCATCCTGGCTTCTTTCAGTACATTTTTCACTGCCAAGGCATAGGCTCTTGCCATACCGCCTGTTCCAAGCTTTATACCGCCAAAGTAACGTACTATGAGTACTGCACAGTTGATAAATGCTTCACCACGCAAAACATTCAGTGCCGGTACACCTGCACATCCTTTGGGTTCCCCATCATCAGAAGCATTTTCAACGACTTGATCAAATTCATTGAAATAACGTAAGGCATAGACCACATGATTTGCTTTGGGATGTTCAGCTTTCAGTTCAGCTTGTAAACCTTCATACGCTGAAATAGGTACAAGATGCGTAATGAATTTTGAACGATTTACTTCAGTAGTATATACAGTAGGTGAAGTAACTGTAACCATCAATTGATCATACTATGATGTGATACTTGTATCATCATTGTCTCCCGCTCCACAGCAAAGACAGATACTACAATCAGCACAAGGATACATTGGAGTTGGTTCTTTTGAAACATATTTCACAATTAAATTTACAAATGCATCACTGTCATTCATACATTCAGCTACTCTATAATCATCATATTTAATTTTTTCAGCAATTTCACGATGTTCTATATCCAATTCAAAAAGTGTTTCTGAGTTATCGATGGTGAAGGCTAAAGGATAAATAAGTACTTTACGATTTACTGGATTACGTAACACATCCACCAGGTTAGGTTCTAACCAGGCTGCTGACCCCACTTTAGATTGATAGACTAACTTAACGTCTTTAAAGAAAATACCTTTCACTTCTAAGAGCGTTTTAATGGCACTCACATTAGATTCAACTTGACGTTGATAAGGATCTCCCGCTTTAATAATACTCATAGGTAATCCATGTGCAGACAGGAGTAGATCATATTCACTGCTCTCCCTGTCCCCTATTGCCTTTTCTATCTGAGCTACATTTGCTTGAATGTAATCTATATCATCAAAATATTGACATGTCGACATGGTGATCTTTGGATAATAATCTAAGGCTTTGCATCTTTTGATTATATCTTCATAAGAAGAGAGTGTTGTAGTGGTCGAGTATTGCGGATACATAGGAAATAATATAAGTTCTTCTACCCCATCCTCTTTGCACTGCTTTAAAGCATCTCCGGCAAAAGGAGGGACATAACGCATGGCAGCATAAATTGGCATATCCAATTTACATTTTAGTTTATCAATAAGTTTTTGTGTCAAATCAGATAAAGGGGATTTTCCTCCTAAATGCGTATAGCTCTCTTTGGCATCATCTAGACGTTTAGTTATAATAATTTTACGAACCAATGCACGTGTCACAGGATTTGTTGGTAAAATGTTTTTATCTGAAAACATATTATGTAAAAAAAGTTCTACTTCATCTAAATCATTTGGTCCACCCATGTTGAGAAGAAAGAGTGCTTTGTTCATTGACATCCTTTAAAGTCTTGTATCTTAGCATATAAAGTGTAAAATTCATTAAAGTTATAACATATAAAGGTTAAATTATGATTATTATCCCTGCCCGTATAGGATCGAGCCGCTTCCCCAATAAAGTCTTAGCAGATATTGGAGGATTGCCGATGGTTGTCAGAACAGCTAAGGCTGTCGAAGATATCGATAATGTTGTCATTGCTACAGACTCAAAGGAAGTTATAGACATAGCACGTACACATGGCGTTCAAGCCGTACTCACCTCGGATACACATCAAAGTGGCACCGACCGTATCTACGAAGCAGCACAAAAATTGGAATTGGATGAAAATGAGATCATTATCAATGTACAGGGAGATGAACCTTTTATCGAAACGAATGTCGTTCAAGCCATCTATGATCTGACCAGAAAAAATAAAGAAAATGCACGTATCATGATGAACTCCTGTTACAAAACCATTTCTAATCCGGAAGCGGATGATCCAAATATCGTCAAGGTTGTTACAGATGCCAATGACGTAGCACTCTATTTTTCAAGAGCAAAAGTACCTTACCCAAGAGACCATCATTTTGATGCATACAAGGGACATTTGGGTATCTATGGTTTTACTGTCAAATCATTACGTCAATTTTGTATGCTTGAGCCTGCACCATTGGAGGATATAGAAAAACTAGAACAACTCAGAGCCCTCTATCATGGCTATGAAGTTGCTATGATAGAGGTAAATACAGAAAGTTTTGGTATAGACACGATGGAAGATCTAGAAAAAGCGATTAAGCACCATCGATTATAATAAGATAAACAAAAGAGAAATTTTCTCTTTTGTCCTATTTCACCGCTTTTCCAAGATCCCACATCGGCATAAAGATACCTAAAGCCATAAGTAATACCAACGCTGCTATGAAGAACATCATAATAGGCTCTATATAGGATGAAAGATTATCGATCAAATCCTGGAATCTCATATCATAATATTCAGTCACTTTATCCAGCATGGCATCTAATTGACCACCAGCTTCACCAGCTTTGATCATCTGAAGCAACATATTTTCGTATAGACCGGTCAATTGAAAAGCTTCAGCCAAACTCATACCACGGCCAATGTTTGCATTCACCGTTAACAACTTTTCTTTAATCGCAGCATTATCAACCATACCGACAGCTGTTTCTAACGCTTCAGAAACAGGAATACCTGATTTTACCAACTGACCAAATACCAAATTATATTTATGCATAGTGGAGAGAAAAATCGCTTTATTGATCAGATAGAATCGTGGGTGTATCATCATCTTATCCATCTGATATTTGAAATCTGCATTGTTTTTATAGAAAAATTTCACTGCAAAGACGGAAGCAAGCAACATCAAAAGGATCAGTATCCCATAATTACTGAATGCCCATTCCAGTTTAAGAAGTATTTGCGTTGGCACTGGAAGTTCTGTTTTAAATCTAGAAAAAATATCTTTAAATTTTGGTACAACCACCATAATTAGAATAGTAAATGCAATCCCCATTGCAGCTAATGTAATTAAAGGTGTTCTAATAGCTTTTTTAAATTTTGCTGTATTATCTCTGATCGTTTCAAGTATATCTGCAAGTTTATGGTAAGACTCGGATATATTACCCGTTCTCTCTCCAAGATTTGTCATAGCTATAGCGACATGTCCAAACTCTTCAGTATAGGGCTCTATTGCATCTGAAATACTATTACCTGAATTAATATCTTTATTGATAGTTGCATAGATCTCTTTTAGCTGTTTATTTTCAGTATTTTCTGAAACTTCTAACAAAGTATCATTGATCGGAATACCCGCATCCGTCATAACAGCTATTTGTCGTATCGTTGATATTTTATCATTCAATGGTATCTTGGATTTAAATGATTTTTGAAATCCTGAAAAAAGTGCAGATAAGCTATCTTCAAGAGGAGCCGATGTTTCCATAGCCTTCATCACCATTGTCATAGGGAATTTTTGTTTAGCAAGGTTTATCGCTGCCATTTTATTGACAGCTTTCACTAGCTCTTGCCGCTTTTTACCCTTTTCCATTACTGTTACATTAAAATATTTCATCTTATAACCTCGCTACTCTATAAATTTCTGCAATAGTCGTTTTACCTTCTAATGCTTTATGAACACCATCTTCAAACATCGTAATAAATCCTTCTTCCTCAGCTTGTTGTGTCAATTCCTCTTTAGATGCATTGCTTGCGATCATACGTGACATCGTTTCACTGACAGTCAAAACTTCAGATATCATCTCTCTTCCTGAATATCCGCTAAGTCCACACTCTTTACATCCTTCGCCTATATAAAAAGTAGGATTTTCGGGAAGATATTCTTCTACAGATTTTCTAAGTGCTACATCAAGTACAGCCTCTTTTTTGCAGTGAACACATATTTTACGCACAAGTCTTTGTGCTTGTATAGCAACCAAGGCTCCACTGACCAGATACTCTTCAATACCCATATCTAAAATTCTGGTAACTGCAGAGATAGCATCATTCGTATGCAGTGTCGAGAGAACCAGGTGACCCGTAAGCGCTGCTTGAATGGCAATTCGTAATGTTTCCTTATCCCTAATCTCCCCGATCATAATTTTATCTGGATCCTGTCTGAGTATAGATCTCAGGGCATCTGCAAAACTCAATCCGATACTTGCATTCACATGTACCTGTTGCAATCCACCCATTTGATATTCTACCGGGTCCTCAACGGTGATGATTTTATCTTTTACATCTTTGATCGCATTGAGTGCACCATAAAGTGTGGTCGTTTTACCTGAACCTGTAGGTCCAGTAACAAGTACAATACCATAAGGTACTTTGATCGATTCAGAAAATCTATCATAACAAAATTTACTCATCCCTGCGTCTTCAAGTCTGATCATCGCTTTAGACTTATCCAAGATACGAAGAACGATTGACTCACCAAATATCGTAGGTAATGTCGAAACCCTAAAATCAAAATCTTTTTGTGATATTGTTGTAGAAAATCTACCATCCTGAGGTTTTCTTTTTTCTGCAATATCCAAATTTGAAAGCAATTTCATTCTAGAAGCCAACGGGTTGAAAATATCTCTATCAAATGTAAAGCTTTGACGCAATATACCATCAACACGTACTCTAACGATACAGCTTTTTTCAAGCGCTTCAATATGAATATCACTTGCGCCAACAAAGATAGCTTGTTTTAAGATGACATCAATCATCTTTAGGACAGCAGGTGATTCATCTGCTTTTTCATCTGCTTTACCCTCTTGCGCCAAATCCTTACGAATATCAGCAACCAGTCCTTTAATACTCTCATTTATCTCTAGACGCTGTAAATGCTGATGGATCTGTGATGGTTTTGAAATAGCAATACGTATAGGTTTCTTTGGGAAAAGTCTTTGAATTGCATCTTGGGCTGCCATATCAAGAGGATCATCAAATACAATAAGTACATGTAGATCATTCTCTTCTATAGGAATAACATTATATTTGAGTAATTGACTGTATGAGAGTTTTGAAAACAGTTTCATATCAATTTCAATATCATCCAAATCCACATATTCTACATGTAGTGTTTTTGCCACCTCTTCTATAATAGGAATAATGTTTATTCCCTCTATCTTTTCAAGATGTGACAAGGTGATCACACCTTGCCTTATCTTCTTTGCTAAAAAGATCTCAACCGTATGCAGATCGATCATATCTTCAGCTAAAAGGTTTGCAAAAGATATCTTTTTAGGAGGTCTGCTTTTGACCAGTGTTGAAATTGCATCTTTCGTGATAAGATTTTCTTTAAGCATGATTTCAATGAGTTTTACCATTTACCACTCCCTCCTATACTCATGAAGTATAACATAATACTAAGTTTAGTTTTATAATTTATCATTTTCAATCCGATATAATAACTTTTTAGCCTCTTGAGAATCTGACTGTTTCAGATATGACGTCAAAATAGACAAGGCCTCATTTTTATGACCCAATTTTACCTTTGATTTGACAAAAATAAGTAAACTTTCTTCTTGATTATCATCGAGTTTATTGGCCTCTAATGCCCAAAATTCTGCTTTTTTATAATTACCGTTTTTATAATAACTTTTTGCTAAAAACAGAGCATCGTCAATATCATGGGATTCAAAAAAACGCTTTTCTACATCTTTATACCCTGAAATGCTTGTAGAATCAATGATCTCTAGATGTATTTTCTTACTTATATCACTTTCTTCTTCAACAGGATATTCATTGGTATCATCGAGTATAGGTATATCAACTAGTATATTATCACGTGCTTTCACCACTTTATCCGCCATCTCTATCATATTGTCTTTTACTTCCAACTTATCTAAAGCATCATTAAGCAGTACAGTTTCTTTTACTTCCATTTTCTTAAGCGCTACAGTATCTTCAGACTTTTTATCATCTACAAGAGACTGGGTCTCTTTTGAAGTCTCAAAATATGTTTTCAATGCACTAAAATCTATTTTGAGATTTGTTTTAAACACAATAAGTGAGACAATTAAAACAAAAAGAATACCAGTGCCTATATACCAAGGTTTTAATTTTTTTTTCCTATATTGTCTCCACTGGTCCTCTAATTGTTTGATATCATACATGTATATATCCTAACTTCAGTGCTGCCATTTCAATAATTCGGTCTGATATCTTCGCATAGTTCACTTTTGACGGTTCATGTTTATCATAATATTCACAAATTTCAAAAATTGTAAATAAGAGTTTATTACACTCTCGATAATTACCTTTTGTGTATCTATGTATACGTTTTATATCCTTTGCTTTAATACTATTTGCAATTTCAAAAAGATTCTTTTTTAGAAGTTTTTTATGGATATATGCAGTTTGATCTTCTTTCGTTGCATTTTTAAGTTCGATCACTTCCCATATACGAGATTGAAAATGTTCTTTAGCTATCAGATCTTCATCTTCTGTTTTATGTAAAGAAACCACAAATTTAACTGCACGGCTATCAGAAAGCAGCCGAATCTTTTCCATCATTTCAGGGCTATACATTTGCGCTTCATCCAGTAAAATAATGATCTCTCTTTTACCTCTAAGGTTTTTACAGAAATCAACCAAGGCTGCAAAATTCACTTCCGTGTTGCTGGGCAGATCTTTTTTTGTTAAAACTTTGAATAATTTATGAAAAAACTCTTTTTCATTGATCGCAGGAGTGTCAAAGTAGTGAATCTCTTTTTGGTGTTTCAGTTTTTCCTGGACACGAGTGAGTAAAATACTTTTCCCCGTACCAGGTCTTCCAAAAAGTAAGATCATCTTCAGTGGCTTATTCATGCTATGCTGTAGTTGTTGAAAAGCCGTTACTGAAGAATCTAGATCAATGTAATCGTCAATATCTACCGAATCAACGAATACATTTTTAGCAGCTTCATATCTACTTTTCATTTAACTTTGAATATCCCAAATCTTTTAATGTAACAGACTTAGAATTTTTAACAATATGTGGTGTAATAATAAATACCAACTCTTCTACTGTATTAATTTTCTCTTGACGTTTAAACAAAGCACCTAGCCCTGGAATATCCCCTAACAATGGTATATGATTATCTTTAAATCCTGTTTGACTCGATATGAGTCCTCCAAGTATAGCATGCTCTCCATCTTTGACCTTGATCACAGAAGCGATCTGTTGTTTAACTAAATCCGGCGGGATTGTTCTTGCACCGGCACCTGTTGTAACTGTATCTACCGTATCTGAGATAGATGGGTTGATCTTTAGGGTGATCATGCCGTTACTATCAATTTCAGGTGTAATATCCAGTAAAACTCCAGCAAAGACAGAATCAACAATCTCGCCTTCTGCTGCAACAGCTCCACCACCGCTGCTCGCTGTACTCGAAGACTTTATTTTATAGAAGAGCTCTTGACCCACGCTGATCAGTGCTGGCTGATTGTTGAGTGCCATCACACGAGGACTCGATACAGATTTAACATCTCCCTGTGTTGATAAGAATTTTACAACTTCACTTACATCCGTACTTCCTGTAAGACTTAAGATCTTTGAAGTACTTGGGGCAATCCCAAGTGCATCAGGCGTAAATTCGGTGATACCGGTCTCCGTGTCCCACGTATAACCATTCACGTTTTTTTGCGCTGAGAGCAATGAGTTCACTGTAAGGTTCTGCAGACTGTAAAGTTGAGACCAGTCAACGCCTGTTGTGGTACTGTCATCAAAAGATACACTGAGAATACGTATATCGATCAACACTTGTGATTTGATCTGTTTTGTAAGTTCATGCACATATCTGGCTACCCTGTTGATCTGTCTATCAGTACCTGTCACTGTCACCATCCCAGCTTCAGGATTCACTATAGGGGCTAGAGGGTTGTATTCCCATACCTTACCATCCGGTCCTGTCCATGTCTTACCTGATCTTGTATAATGTGTACTTCCATCAGCTGCACCGATCAATATACGCTGTATCTCTGCTTCAACTGTCTTCCAAAACTGGAACTCATCCGTACTTTCTATCTCTATACCTGTTTTAGACGATGATTGATTATCACCTCCACCACCTGTACCACTGGTAGAATCTTCAGTACCAGCGATCGTTACATTAGAAGTACTGACTCCCTTTCTATGTCCGGAGATATAATGGATTCGGAATGTACGTGTGATCAAGTATGATATCGTAAGCTTGTTTCCTTTTAATGTATAGTTTAAATCATTATCTTTGAGGACCGTATTTAAAAAACCTTTTAAGGTACTGTTTTTTAACTTTACATAATAAAGGTTTTTATTCATACGCAATTTTGCAGCATCATCTTTGACGACCACACTCAATCCACACGTATCGGCAAGATTATCGATCACATCCCCGATCGTCAATTTACTGTCAATAGTCACACTAAATAACTTTGTAGAACAGCTTCCTGCTGAGAGATTATGTGTAAACCCTAACAGCATAGCAAATACTATAAGAAACTTAACCCCTGATGTTTGTACTTTTTTCATTTCTCTTACCTTTCTTCTAACTTAATGAAATTATCTCTCTTTTCATGTAGAAATAATTTCTTAATGTGATTTCCATTTCTAAGTACCACACCGCTTTTACCTATAAATTTCAATGTATACCCCATGATAGTATCATTTAGATTGTACCATGAATCGTTAAGGTAAGCTTTTCCATTTACTATAGCATGTAGTGCTAACTTCTCTTCTTCTTTGACAGGTGTACTAAAGGTTGTACCATTACTCTCTGCTTCCAATCGTACAAAAGGACTTACAGTCGTATCAAGCGTTTCTAGTTCTACACCTTCTCTTTTTTCATGTATACTCATAACCATTTGTTGTATTTGTTCCACAGATAAATCTGCATTCAAAAATACTGTGAATGGTAATAGTAATAAAAGTATCTTTTTCATTAGTGATTTATCCCCCATACTGAGATTTGAATGTTCGCTATGACATTTGATGAATTAGTATCTGAAGTAAAGTCAGTTTGAAAGATATCTGTCACCAGAACATTTTGTTCAAGTTCATTCATGAACTTGACAATATTCTTATATTTACCTTTACATCCTAGACCTATCTCTAACACATGACCAAAATTCCCTTTGTGTTCATCTACATATTTATTGGTGATATATTGTAGGTCTACATTTTGTACTTCTGCTTTACTCGTAATAGAATTTAAGAAGTTCGACCAACTCTTTTTGTTAAATAGCATATCAGAAAGTTTTTCGAGATTTGAGTCTATGAATTTGATCTTGTTTGTAGTATTAACAATCTCTTTCTTCTTATCCACAATATCCTTATCAAACTTTTTAACATAATATTCTCGATCTCCTCCCACGGTAATGGAGTTGAGATAGATGTTATTATCCTTGATACTTTTTTGTATACTTTTTTTACTTCGTTCACTTTTTTTATACATATCTTCTGTATAAGGCAAGAGAAGTTCATAACCAAGGTATGCAATAACAGCTGCCAATCCTAAGATCAATACCCATTTTTCACTCTCTTTTTTAGGAGCAAAATAGATATCCAGTGCTTCTAATTTATCTTCTAAAAATTTCATTTCAATTCCACCTTTAACAGACCTTTATAGTAGCTACTCGCTGGGTCTTTTTGGATTCTTTCAATATCTATTCCGATAATTTCATCAAAATGTGTTTCTGACATATATTTGATCACTTCTGTAAACTTTCTGTCATCTGAACTCACCAAAGACAGCCACACGGTATCATTTTCACTTTTAAGCTGATCTACATTTACTTCAAACTGATCAAGTTCTTTAGCCAATGTATGGAACATACCAGACTTAAGCCGATAATTCACTTTTTTATCATAAATAGAAGTGAGTGTTTTAGTCTTTCCACTATAAGTATCAGTTAATACTTTGATCTTGTCATCCAATACTTTGATCTGGCTTTTCTTCTCACTCAGAATTTTTTTATACTTATTCGATTCAGCTGTGAGTTTATTATTTTCAATCGTTAATGCATATATTTTTGCATCGTTCACATAAGAGCCTACCAGGTACACCAAAGGATATGCCAGACTCAGAGTAATAGCAGCAGCGGTTGAAATAATGAACTGACCACTTGCTCTGTTAACGAAGGATGGTGGCCTTGGGTATGTAGTTAAATTGACTAAAGAAGACTCGTCTTCCATATAATCAAATGAACTTAAAAGCATCAAATATTGTAATTGATCCGTATACCACTCTTCACTTGTTACATTATAGTTGAAATTAAAATCTGATGAGTGCAAGCCTAAATAGTTCTGACTATAATCATCTAACCCTATTATAGGACCTTTTTCACTTCCAATAAACATTTGATCAATACTGTCTAACTCAAATGCTCTCTTTACATAAATAATAATGTCATTTATTGTGATAAAAACTTCAGCAAAAATTTTCATAAAGTTCTGTTGATAGTCACTATTTGTTGTCTTAAGACCTTCTGATTCTAGGACTGTATAAAACTCTTTTTCATCAACTTTTTCACCTATCGACTCACAGTATTTATCATAAATCTGCTCTAAAGAAAACTCTATTGATTTAGAATAAAGATATTGACCATTATTATAAACTGTCACAAAAGCATCATTTTGCGTGAAGTAAACAAAACAATGTGCTTGATTATCTTGTAGTATTTCTTTTTTATAAAGTGATTTATAAAGCAATGGTGCAGGAACGATCAGGTCTATATATTTCGTTTCTTCTTTTAGAGGGAGATAAATCTCATCAAGAGACTCCGGTTCAGCAACAAAGATATGAAATTCTCTCTCTTCTCCTGAAGTTTCAACTTCAATTGAAGAGATAGTATAACTAGTAGCCTGATCCAGGCCTAATTCTTCATACGCTTTGATATCGAGAATATCACCAATATCTTCTTCGGGAATATTTCTACTTATATGTACTGTTGTAGAAATGATATCTTTATTATTCACATAAGATGTAATAAAGTTTGAAGTATTGTAGGTGAGCTTATCTAAAGGTTTAAATAAATCATTTTTAAATGCATAACTTTTGCCTGTGTATGCATTAAGCGTAACAATATTTTTTACAGGTGATTCTGACGAACTTTTTTTCAAAAACATTTTAAACTTCCTTCCTTGTTGAACAATTATATATGTTATAATATTAAAACAATCTTACAAAATGTAAAACTTTCTAAAAATATAACTTTTTTTAATTACTGATCTTTACTTTAATAGAAAGTACCTGTGTATAGGCTATTTATACTGCTTGTAAAAATGATTCTTTCTCAAATTCACATTAGATTTTAAATGATATAGCCAAACTCTTCTAAACCATCTTTATTTTTACTCCACCCTTTTTTAACAGATACATGAAGATCTAAAAATATTTTTTTACCAGAAAACAGTTCCATCTGTTCACGTGCAAGTTTTCCTACACGCTTGATCCCTACACCTTTTTGACCTACGATCATACCTTTTTGTGTCTCTTTTTCAACCACGATAGTTGCATATACTTTATCCATTGTGTCACCCTCTTCTATCTTTTCTATAGTGACATCACTCTCATAAGGTATTTCATCACTTAGGTTCTCAAAAATAGACTCACGAATAAGTTCTTTATAGATATCCCGTATATGTTCTGTAGTTAGGATCTCAGGGTCATATAGGAAAGGAGAGCTTGGTAAATGCTTACATATCTCATCAAGCAGTTGTTTTTTACCTACTTTCTTATTGACAGAAAAAGGAATGATCGCTTCAAAATATTCTTGATATTTCTGATACTCTCCCAACTTGGCCAAGATATCACCCTGCTTTACATGATCGATCTTAGTAAGAACAACCATGTGCTTTACACCTTTGGCTTGAGCAAGTTTTAAAAACTTTTCATATTCTGTAAGCTTGTCCGTAACAGGTGCAAGGAAAATAATAAGATCACTGTCTCCCATAGCTTTAAGTGCTTCATCTAACATGAATTGATTCAATAGTCTTTCTTTTTCATGAATACCTGGTGTATCCACAAAAATGATCTGGGCATCCCCGTGCATGACAATAATATTCATACGTTTACGTGTTGCTTGTGCTTTCTTTGAAACCATGGCAAGCTTTTCACCGACTATATGATTGAGTAATGTGCTTTTTCCTGCATTAGGTCTTCCCACTACTGCAACAAACCCCGCTTTTGTATCTACTTCTTCATTTTCATGATCAAACATTTCTTTTTCCTTTTAAGTGACCCGTTACTTACGCCTACTTCTAAAATCATCGCAGTAGAATGCTTAAGCAAGACATTGTGCCATCATCATAATTGGAGCTTTGCTCTAATTAAATCCTATTTATCTATAATATATAACGGGTTGCATCTTCATCTTCAACCACTTTGCTTATCTTCTCTTCCACCAATACTTTATCGACATGGATCGTTTCACCCTTGTGTTCATCTGCAGAGAAACTGATCTCTTCCAATATCTTTTCCATCACTGTATGTAAACGTCTAGCACCTATATCTTCAGTCTTTTCATTTGCAAGCAGTGAATAGTGTGCAATAGCTCTAAGTGCTTCCTCATCAAAGATCAATTCCACACCTTCAACCTTCATCAATGCTTCATACTGTTTAATGAGTGCGTTTTTTGGTTCAGTCAGGATACGATATAAAGTCTCTTCATCTAAGCTGTTAAGTTCCACACGGAGAGGAAATCGTCCTTGAAGTTCTGGCATAAGATCACTGGGTTTACTCACATGAAATGCACCTGCAGCAATAAATAAAATATGGTCTGTATTGACCATACCCAACTTTGTATTCACAGCTGAACCTTCCACAATAGGGAGCAGATCTCTTTGCACACCCTCTTTACTAGGGTCTTGTCTACTTTGCGAGTTGGAAGCTACAGCTACTTTATCTATCTCATCGAGAAATACAATACCGCCCTTTTCTACCTTTTCAAGTGCAAGAGATTTAAGATCCTCTTCATCAAGAAGTTTCTCACTTGCTTCAGACTCTAATATCTTCTTAGCATCTTTAACGCTAACCTCTTTCTCAGGACCTTTCTTACCCATACCGCCTAAGACTTTTACAATAGACTCTTGTACCTGTATCATCTGTGGGGGGAGTCCCTCTTCTGGCATTGCAGGCTTGTTTGGTACTTCAACCTTAATTTTTAGATGATCCAGTTCACCTTTGGCATATTTCTCCTGCATACGGGCAAAAGAGGCATCATACTCTGCTTTTTTTTGTTCACTGGCCCCTGCAGGAAGTGGAGGAAGCAGTTTTTCTATGATCTTATTTTCAATGTAATTTTCTATCTTCTCTTTATTTTTCTCATTTTCACTCTCACGTACCAGGCTCAAAGAGGTTGCTGCCAGATCACGTATCATCGACTCGACATCTCGTCCGACAAATCCTACTTCAGTATATTTACTGGCTTCAACTTTGATGAATGGAAGGTTCATCATTTTTGCCAAACGTCTGGCGATCTCTGTTTTACCAACGCCTGTACTACCTATCATCAATATATTTTTTGGTGTGACATCCTGCTGCATCTCTGGACTGAGCTGCATACGTCTATAACGGTTTCTAAGTGCTACAGCAATCGTCTTTTTTGCTTCATTCTGTCCTATGACATATTTATCAAGGTAAGTGACTATTTCTTTAGGTGTTAAATTATCCACTACACTTCCTTACAATTCTAATATTTTAATGTTTTTATTTGTATAGATACAAAGTTCACCGGCAACTTCAAGTGACTCTTGTACCAATGCTCTTGGATCAAGATCTGTATGTTTGTCCAAAGCACGCGCTGCTGAGATGGCATAATTACCACCAGATCCTATCGCTGCTATTTTTCCATCTTCTGGTTCTACAACATCCCCAGTACCAGAAAGTATAAAGATATGCTCCTGGTTCAGTACGATCATCATCGCTTCAAGCTGACGCAAATGTTTATCTTTTCTCCACATTTTGGAAAAACCTATGACCGACTTAAAAAGATCGCCTCTCTTTTCAGCCAGTATTCCTTCGAACATATCAAACAGGTTAAATGCATCTGCCGTACTTCCGGCAAATCCTGCCAATATTTTTCCTTCATGCAGTGTACGTATCTTTGTTGCATTTCCTTTGAGTACCGTATCCCCAAACGTCACTTGGCCATCACCGCCTATTACTGCCTTTCCGTCACGTTTATAACCCAGTATCGTAGTTGCATCAAACATGACTATACACCTACTACTTCTACTTTAAGTGTCGCATGTATACCATGTCCCAGTTTAGCATCTACTTCGTGCATCCCTGTAGACTTAAGTGCTTTTTTAAGATTGATCTGTTTTTTATCGAGTTCTATATTGTATTGTTTTTCTATGGCTTGGGATATATCTGCATTACCCACTGAACCTTTGATACCCACAGGTGCCAAAGGTTTTTCTACTTTAATGGTTGCGGCTTCAAGTGTTATCTTTTCAGCTTCAAGTCTAGCCAACTCATCTCTAAGGTTTCTTGCCATCTCTTCTTGTTCGGCTTTCCAATTTTCTACTACTTCAGGTGTAGCCAGTTTTGCCAAACCCTTTCCTATAAGAAAATTCTGTCCGTATCCATCTTTTACTTCTTTAATTTCACCTGCTTTACCAAGTGCCTTAACATCTTTGATCAATAATACTTTCATTTACTTATTCCTTCTTATGCCATATGTACTTATAATTTTAACAAACTTTTACTAGACATCTGTTAAAAGTAATATACATCTCATTCTTTAAAGTATAGCTTTAGTGTGATGATAGTATGATATATAGTATATAAAATATGTCAAAGGGGGATCTTCCGATGAAGTTTTTCTACATCTTTCTCGCTATCATACTTTTTACATTTCAAGGATGTACGACAAAAGAAGCGAACCCAGAGTTCAATCACACACATATTAAAACTGATGCAATGACATCAGATCCTCTCACAATAAATACTACTGATGACCAAAAAAAAGAGAATCAAACAGAAGAATTTGAAGAAGAGTTTAATGAAGAATTTGAAGAGGAGTTTTCAGAGCAGGAGACAAATACTGCCAGTGACCCATTAAGTGGTTATAATAGATGGATGACTTCTTTCAATGATACGTTTACACTCTATGCATTGAACCCTATTTCTGAAGCCTATGCAACGATAGTGCCTCAACCTTTACGTTTAGGGCTATCCAATGCTGTGGATAACATACAATTTCCTATTCGTTTTGCCAACAACCTCTTGCAAGGAAAGTTCCAAAATTCTTCGGATGAACTGGGAAGATTTATTATAAACTCTACCGTGGGACTAGCCGGGCTTATCGATGTTGCAACAAACCAGATGACAACACCGATACCTGCACATGATGAAGACTTCGGTCAAACCTTGGGGTACTATGGTATAGGATCTGGCTTCCATGTCGTTTTACCATTCATCGGACCATCCAATATAAGAGATATCGTGGGAATCACGGCAGATGCCTATCTCTCTCCACTTGTGAATGTAAGAGGATTAGAAAATTATAAAATACCTAACAATCTTGGTCAAACTATCGGTATTTATTCTGTTCATACGATCAACAAAACATCTCTACATTTAGGAGAATATGAAAATCTTAGAGAGGATGCTGTGGATCTCTATCCATTTTTTAGAGATATCTATGAACAAAAAAGAAATGCTGATATAGCGGAATAAATCAAATAAGGTAAAAATATGTTAAAAAAAGTCATTATATTCTTGTTTCTGTCTGTCATCTCTCTTTATGCAGTAGAAGAGCGAAATATCCAAAAAGTGATGGATAGCAAAGTGAGACAGGTTTTAGATATTTTAAAAAACAAGACATTGTCCCAAAAACAAAAAGATCAAAAAAATGTTCGTATTATAGACGATGTCTTTGACTACAGTATCATGTCACAAATAAGCTTGGGCAAAAGATGGAAAACCCTTACGAAAAATGAAAAAACACAATTTTCCAAAGCTTTTGAGCAAAAGATAAAACATTCATACCTAGATAAACTAAGACTGTACAACAATGAAAAAGTGATCATTAAAAACTTGAAAAAAGTCAAAACAAATCGCATTACCTTGGAAACACTGGTTATAGGTCTTGACGATACCTATAAAGTTATCTATCTGTTTTACAAGAAAAAACAAAATAATCAGTGGTATATTTATGATGTGGAATTGGTTGGTGTGAGCATTATTCAAACCTATAGAAAACAGTTTTCAGAATTTTTGAAAACAAAAACGGTCAAACAGCTTATAGAATCACTCTAAGTCATTCTGTAGACAAAGGCCTTTATATATGATAAAAAGATAATCGATGCTAACTACACTTTATCAAAAACTGATACTTAAATATCCCTTATCGGTTTTGATCATCCTTATCAGCAGCATACTCATTTTTGGCATTAATGTCCTGAAACTGGAGATAGATGCTTCTGCAGAAACGCTTCTTTTAAATGATGATAAAGACTTGGCATTTTCCAGAACTGTAGCAAAAAGATTTCAAACCAATGATCTCCTTATTATTGCCTATAAACCCAAACAGAATCTACTCTCTCCAGAAAGCCTGCAAACATTAACACGTATCTCTGAAGATCTAAAACAATTACCTAGTGTTGAATCTGTGGATTCACTTATTAATGTACCTCTGTTTTTTTCACCTATCCGAGATATGGATGACCTGATCAATGAAACCAGGACCCTAAAGAGTCCTGACATCAATCTATCCATGGTGAAACATGAGTTTTTGACCAGTCCTCTTTATAAAGACAGCCTTGTCAATAAAGATTTTACGATATCTTCGATCATCATCCATTTATATCAGGATCCCGAATATTTCACACTTTTAGAAAAGAGAAACCGTTTACTTGATAAACAAAGGAACGCTTCTCTTACCAAGAAAGAGGAACAGACACTGGATGAAGTCTCTATCGCATTTAAAGAACACAGGGATGAACAGCGTATTCTTGACAATCAGAATATTAAAGAAATTCGCTCTCTGATCTCAAAGTACCAAAATGATGCCACATTTTTTTTAGGTGGTGTTCAAATGATCTCCAACGATATTGTTGGATTTATCAAAAATGATCTGCTTATTTATGGAAGTACCCTGATACTCCTTATTATCCTTGTTTTGGGTTTTGTTTTCAAAAGAGCAAGATGGGTGATGCTGCCTATTCTTATCTGTGCTCTGTCCGTCATTGCTATCACCAGCAGTCTGGGATATTTTGGATGGGAGATCACTGTTATCTCTTCAAACTTTATTGCCTTGCAGCTCATTATTACCATTTCTATCGTTTTACATCTTATTGTAAGGTATGAAGAACTGTTGACACTTTACCCTCATGCTTCATCCAAAAGACTTATTTTAGTTACGATGATTACAAAAGCCACACCTACTTTCTTTGCTATTATCACTACGATCGCAGGGTTTTCTTCACTGCTCTATTCTCATATCTATCCTGTCATTAATCTGGGTTGGATGATGAGTGCAGGGATCTCCATGTCACTTTTTATTGCATTTATTGTTTTTCCTGCTGTACTGATGTTACTAAAAAAAAGACCTCCTATCAAGCGTAAGAGATCTATGGCCTTTATACCCTCTCTTACTGCCAGAATTGTATTACATGATAAAAAAGCGATCTATATCATCACCTTCCTTTCTATTGTATTTAGTATCACAGGGGCTTCACAGCTTATTGTAGAAAACAGTTTTATCAACTACTTCAAAAAAGATACGGATATCTATAAAGGTATGAAGATTATAGACCAGGAGCTAGGAGGGACCACTCCCTTAGATGTCATACTCACGCTATCGGATGAGAACAGTACCTACTCACCTACCGATGCGACACAAGAAGATACGGATGAAGAGGCAGATTCCTTCGAAGATGAATTCAGTCTTGTAGAGAACCAAGACCAATACTGGTTCACGGATGAAAAGATCAAGATCATCAAAAAAGTCCATAACTATTTAACACAGCTAGAACAGGTAGGTGAGGTACAGTCTTTTGCCACACTTCTTGATACAGGAAAAGTACTCAATGAAAACAAAGATCTAGACAGTATAGATCTCGCTTTGATCTATAAAAAACTCCCTCAAAAATATAGAGATGTGATACTGACCCCTTACGTCGATATTGAACATAACCAGCTAAGGTTTTCTACACGTATCGTAGATTCTAGTGAATCTTTACGAAGGGACGCATTACTGAAAAAGATCAAAAGTGACCTCACACAAATCATAGATCCTGATGTCGCCACGGTACAGCTCTCAAATCTCATGGTTCTTTACAATAATATGCTGCAATCCCTGTTCCATTCACAGATCACAATGATCGGTCTTGTATTGCTCATCGTTTTCCTCATGTTCCTTCTACTGTTCAGGTCCCTGAAACTCACATTTATTGCGTTGATCGTCAATATTGTTCCTATAGCTCTGGTCTTTGGATTTATGGGCTGGTTACACATTCCTCTGGATATTATGACGATTACCATCGCTGCCATAGCTATGGGTATAGGTATTGATGACACGATACATTATATTCACCGATTTAAAGTTGAATTTGAAAAAGACAATTTATACTATTTTACGATGCATCGAACAAGCAACAGCATTGGGAATGCTTTGTACTTTACCACACTTGTCATCGTGATAGGTTTTTCCATTCTGACATTGTCAAATTTGATCCCGACCATTTATTTTGGTCTGCTTACAATGGTGGTGATGGTCGCTGCACTCACGTCAGATATGATACTTTTACCAAAACTTTTACTTTTAATTAAGCCATTCAAAAAATCAAAATAATACAATTTTCAATCATCCCCTCAAAATTAATATCTCCTTTTATAAAATATGTTACAATCGAAAAAATAAAATAATGGACCCATACCCTATGTTTCAAGAATTCAAAATAAACAATTTAGAACAATTTCCCAAAGATTTAGACACGCTTTTAAACCAGCAAAGAGAGAGTATCAAGGATATCACTGTAAATGCTGAGAGCAATTATGAAAAAGTCCTTAAACCCTTGCAGGACCTAGATGAAGAATTAGGGCTTTTCTTTACCCCGCTTGCTCATCTTAACTCAGTGATGAACTCAGAGGAAACACAAAAAGCCTATGAAGAGTCTATCCCTCTACTTTCTAAGTTCAGTTCTGAAATGGCACAAAATGAAGCCCTGTTTAAAAAGATTGAAACGATCAAAGCAGATTCCAAGGAAGCGCAAAAAGTTCTAGAACATGAAGTCAGAGGCTTTGTACTCTCTGGGGTCAATCTCCCCGAAGACAAGAAAAAACGTATGGAAGAGATCAACCTCAAACTCTCTGAACTTTCTAACCAATTTTCACAAAACCTTCTTGATGCGACCAATGCCTATGAACTCATCATCGAAGATGAAAAAGATGTTGAGGGCATGCCTCAGTCTGATATCGATGCAGCCAAAGAGGAGATCGATGGAAAAACCGTTTATAAATTTACACTTCAGATTCCTAGTTATCTGGCCTACATGACTTACGGGCCTAACCGTACATATAGAAAAGAACTCTCTAAAGCCTATGCCACCAGAGCGCCTGAAAATGCAGAAGTGATAGACCAGATCCTGGCACTCAAACATGAAAAATCACAACTGTTGGGCTTTAGCTCTTATGCGCAGTATGCCCTAGAGACACGTGATGCAAGTCATGAAGATGATGTCATCACATTCTTAAATGAATTGGCTGATGCTGCCTTGCCTCAAGCCAAAAATGAACTGGCTGAACTTAAAACATTTGCACGTAAAACAGATGGCATAGAAGACTTAGCAGGGTATGATGTAGGGTACTATTCAGAAAAACTGAAAAAAGAAAAGTTTGACTTTGATGATACGATGACCAAACCTTACTTTGAACAAGAGAAGGTTTTAGAAGGACTATTGTACATAGTCTCAGAACTGTTTGGGGTCACCTTTGAACCTGCAGACGTACCGACCTGGCACGCATGTGTGAAACCTTTTGACATCTTCGAAGAAGGCAAACTCTCCGGACGTATCTACTTTGATCTTGAAGCGCGTAAAGAAAAACGCGGAGGGGCATGGATGAATGACTGGGAGACACACTATGTGGATGCTAAAGGAGAATTACACCTTCCCTCAGCTTTCATCGTATGTAACTTCTCGCCAACGACACCCAAGACACCATCACTGCTAAGACATGACGATGTCGTAACCCTCTTTCATGAAATGGGACATGCTATCCATCACCTCTTTGGAAAATGTAAAGAGCGTTCGGTCTCAGGTATTAACGGTGTGGCATGGGATGTGGTAGAGTTTCCTTCACAGTTTTTGGAGAACTTTGCTTATGAAGCAGCGATCTTAAAACGTTTTGGTTTTCACTATGAAACAGGTGAGCCTATCTCAGAGGAGCTGATGGCAAAAATAAAAGAGACCAAAAACTTCCAGGCAGCCCTTGGTATCCTGCGTCAGGTAGAATTTTCTCTGTTTGATTTTGTTCTGCATCAAGACCTTTACCAAGGTGAAGAAGTGCAGACATTGCTCGATGGCATCAGAGAAAAAACGTCTTTGCTTACACCGCCGAGTTATAACAAATTTCAACATGGATTTGCACATATCTTTGCCGGTGGCTATGCTGCAGGGTACTACAGTTATAAATGGGCTGAAGTACTCTCTGCAGATGCTTTTTTCTCTTGTTTGGATAATGAATCAGGATTTAACAAAGAACGTGCAAAAGGGTATAAAGAGTATATCCTTGCAAGCGGTGGTGCGATTGAAATGTCTGAGCTCTACGAAGAGTGGCTTGGACGAAAAGCAGATGTTCAGAGTCTGATCAAACTCTATGAAATAGTATAATGATCTTCTGTCACTCTAAGGATAGGTATCCTAAGAGTGACAAGGTAGAAAGGAGCCTTTCGTGAACGAATACCGTTCTCTTGTATTAACCGTGATTGCCATCTTTACAATTACTTTACTGGCTGCCTATTTTAGTCCCTCATTCGCGGAACAAAAAACATACTTAGAACTTTTTATACTTTTTGGAAGCTTGCTTTTCATCTTTGCTGTGGTGGTGATCTTTGCAACACTGGGATTTCACTCTTTTGCACTCTTTTTGAGTCTCTTTCTTGCTGCAGTGATCGCCATGTATGGGGTATTGGGTGCTTTGCTTATAACGGCTGTCACCTATTTTCTGTGGGGTTCTATCTTCGCGATGGAAGTACTTTTGTTTTATAATGGGAGTGAAAGTGCCAAAGCGTGGTTTGTATCCCGTTATGATTTTAAAACATTCAAGATGGAATATATTGCTTTTTATCCGCTGATGGGAATGCTCTATATTTTATTGGAGTTCATACCCTATCTCTTTTCTAAAGAGAAGTTGTTGAAGTTCACCCCTTCAAAAGTCTTGAAGGAGATGGAGGCATTATTGCAGTAAAAAGCAACCAGTCAAACATGACTAGTTCTTTTTAATATACTCTTCTTTTGATTCTTCTTTCTTACCAAATCCGAAAAATCTTTTGATTCTTTGACAGATAGTAAATGAACCTGTCTCTATACGACACTCTTCTACTTCCTCTACTTCATCATTTTTTATCATTGAAGCGATACGCTCAGGCTGTTTTTTACCTTCAATGATGAATCTAAGTGCATTCAGACGGATAAACCCTTCTGCATCTTTTTGGTTATATACTTCATCTTCTTCAAAGGTAGAGTGTTCTTCAGAATAGAGAGAGATATCAGATCTTCTACCTACTACAGTCACATTTCCTTTGTAAAGTTTCAACTTTACATCCCCTTGAACATGTTCTTGTGTTGCATCAATAGCAGCCTGAAGCATCTTACGCTCCGCTGACCACCAGAAACCTTGGTAGATGAGTTTGGCATACTTAGGCATAAGCTCATCTTTCATATGTGCTTCTTCTCTGTCAAGTGTGATAGATTCGATAGCCCTGTGTGCTTTAAGCATGATAGTTCCACCCGGTGTCTCGTAACAACCACGTGCTTTCATACCTACATAACGGTTCTCTACGATATCGATACGACCGATACCATGTTTATTACCATAGTCATTCAACGTTTTTAAAATGGTTGCAGGGCTCATCTCTTCACGGTTGATCGCTACAGGGTCACCATTTTTATAGCTGATCGTGATATATTCTGGTTCATCTGGTGCTTTTTCCGGACTCACAGACCATAACCACATATCCTCTTCAGGTTCAGCATATGGATTTTCCAAATGTTCACCCTCATAAGAGATGTGAAGCAAGTTCGCATCCATAGAGTAAGGTTTTGGCTTTCCTTTTCCATCTATATCAATACCATGATCTGCTGCATACTTCAAAAGCTTCGTACGTGAGTTCAAGTCCCACTCTCTCCATGGTGCGATAACTGCGATATCTGGGTCAAGTGCAAGGTAACCAAGTTCAAAACGTACCTGGTCATTTCCCTTACCTGTTGCACCGTGACTTACTGCGTCCGCACCTGTTTTATGTGCGATCTCTATCTGCTTTTTAGAGATGAGTGGACGTGCAATAGACGTCCCTAAAAGATACTCCCCCTCATAAATAGCATTGGCTCTGAACATAGGAAAAACAAAGTCTTTTACAAACTCTTCTCTCAGATCCAAGATGAAAATATTTTCTTCTTTGATCCCCATATCCAATGCTTTCTGACGTGCAGGTTCTACCTCTTCACCCTGCCCAAGGTCAGCCGTGAAAGTAACCACTTCACACTCATACTCGTCTTGAAGCCATTTTAAAATAATACTTGTATCAAGCCCACCAGAGTAAGCCAGTACCGCTTTTTTAATCTTTCTTTTTGCCATGCTATAAGCCTTTAAATAATATTGTTGCAATTTTAGCGTAAATTTAGTTACGGATGGTTTTATATTTACTATTATTTTAACACATTCTATTCAGATACATAGGCTCCTCTTGCACCACTCACAACATTTTTAGACTTTTCTTTTTTACTTTTTTCAGCAATTTTTAAATTCACTTCATGCTCTTTAGCAATTAAATAGTTGCCATATGTTTCAAATTCATCCTCGCCTTTTGCATTTAACTGTTTTTCAAGAAGTCTAAGTTTTTGCTTTAATTTATCACTTAAAGTAATGATCTCTTGGTAATGTACGGCAGATATTTGAATGGCACCATCACTTAATGGTTTCTTTCTGCCAAATAGACTGCTTTTATTCTTTGATACGCATACTTCATAAATCTGCATAAAATTATTATGTATGCTTTTCCATAATGCTTCAATTTCATATAAAGTATCAACACATGTGTTATCTCTAAATAGCATTGCCTCTTGCTCCAGCCACTTTCCGAAATCAATGTCGGACATATTTAATTCAATGTCTTCTTGTTTATGTGTATCCAATAACCCAGCCGATAATAATTTTATCATACCTACCCATCTGGTATGTTCTACTCTTGCTTGATGTAAATGATGAAGATATGTCTCTTTATGTGTCATTTCGTATTCCTTGTCCATATGATTGCTATGACTGATTTTCATTAGCTTATTAAAAACTATTTTATCCCAAAGGAATACTTATATTTTTTATAAGATGATTAATTTTTAACCATCGTATAACACTAAATGCTTTTTTTTAATCATCAAACCCATATTTCTTCAAAATGATCTTCAAGACCGCTTTCTTATAGGCTCCAGTATGACGAAACACTTCTTTCCCGGACGCATCAAAAAATATCTGTGTGGGCATCTCTTTGAGTTTATAAATATCACGACTGACTATACGTTCTTTTTGACCGTCTATGGAATAAATTTGAAACTCCGGATGCACCTCTAATACTTCAGCAAAAATTTTGGACATCGCCAAACAGCTATAACAGTGTGACATACCAAAAGCTAAAATGGTAGGCTTACCATTGCCAATATTATGTTTTATGTATCTATATTCGTTCACAGGTAATGGCTTCTTTTCTGACATTTTTGCTCCAAGCGTCTTATTAGGATGATTATACAAATCCTATCTTAAAAACTTTTGCTATAATCAAACTCATATTATTCAAGGAAATTAAACATGTTATTGGGCGTAAATATTGACCATATTGCAGTACTAAGAGAAGCAAGAAAAGTAGCTGATCCTGATCCGATCGATGCACTGAGCATCTGTAAACGTGCAGGAGCCGACCAGATCACGATCCATCTTCGTGAAGACCGAAGACACATGCAAGATATGGATGCTAAAAATATTATAGCACTCTCTTCACTGCCCGTTAACCTAGAGTGTGCTATCTCTTCTGAAATGATAGATATCGCTTGTAACCTTAGACCCCATCGTGTAACCCTCGTACCTGAAAAACGTGAAGAGGTTACGACTGAGGGTGGTCTTGCTGTCACAGGAGACCAACCTAAACTCAAAGAAGCAATAAAAAGACTACAAAAGGAAGAGATAGAGGTCTCACTGTTCATTGATCCTACTTTAGATGCTGTGAATGCATCACTTGACCTAGGTGTCGAGTGGATAGAGTTTCATACAGGAAAATATGCGAACATTTACGCGATGCTCTATACAAACCTCTCGAAAACCCACCACAGCATACCAGAGCTTGAACTTTCACGTAAGATACTCAAACAAATGCTCAAGGATGAACTCTGCAACCTCCGTCTGCTCTCTTGTGATGCAATGGAGCTGGGATTACATGTGGCAGCAGGACATGGCCTTAATATGCAAAATGTCAAAGACATCGCCGAGATAGAAACCATAGAAGAGCTGAATATCGGACAAAGCATTATCGCTCGTTCTGTCTATACCGGGCTCGAACAGGCTATCATAGATATGAAATCTATGCTGATAAGATAACATGTCAAGAAAAAAAGTAGCCATATCTGTCGGTGATCTCAACGGTATTGGGATCCAACTTATCCTTGAGAATCATGACATCATCTCTAAAGAGGTAGAAACTGTTTACTGCATAGACAGAAGCATGCTGGAACAAGCAGCCCAAAAATTAAACCTACCCATACCTACGGATTTAAACACCATAGAAAATATAGCATCAGACTTTGAAATAGACGCTGGAGTAGTCAGTAAAGAGAGTGGAGGCTATGCTTATGCTTCATTTCTCAAGGCAGTTGAACTCGCACGCAATAAAAAGGTCGATGCTATCACTACCCTGCCCATTCACAAAAAGGCATGGGAGTTAGCGGGTGTAGCGTATAAAGGTCATACCGATGCTTTGAGAGATTTTTTCGATGCAGAAGCTATAATGATGTTAGGCTCACCTAAAATGTATATCGCTCTTTTCACCGAACATATACCACTGAAAGAAGTAGCTGGAAGTATCAACGAAAAAGACTTGACAAGGTTTCTCATAGACTTTTACCAGACAGCCAAACCTGACACACAGGTAGCAGTTCTAGGATTGAATCCTCATGCCGGAGATGATGGGGTACTGGGTAATGAAGAGTACATCATACAAAAAGCTATAGACAATGCCCACAGAGAAATAGGCTCTAAGATATTCAGCGCTCCACTGGTGCCGGATGTTGCATTTACACCCAGAGTACGTGCGAACTATACACACTACATAGCCATGTACCATGACCAGGGCTTAGCCCCTCTCAAAGCACTGTATTTTGATGAAGGGATCAATGTATCGTTAAACTTACCCATACTGAGAACCTCCGTAGATCACGGGACTGCTTTTGATATCGCTTATAAAGGTGTGAGACTTAACGCCCTAAGCTATATTAATGCAATCAAATATATTAAGGAAAGAGATGAAAAATAGGCTTATCATAACGATCAGTGATGTTCATGCATCAAAACAGTACAGTGTCCATGAAATCATCAAAAAGGTTATAGCTGGAGCGATTCTTCTTCTGATCAGCATTGCGTTTGCCACATATCTTTATATCCATTTTCTTAACAACCGAGTCTCTCAACTCAATAAGCAAAAACTCGCATTTCAAAATGAAATTGTAAAACTTGAAGAGACAAGTGAAACCTATAAACACAAAAATGATATTCTCGAAAAACAGAATGTGCGACTGACACATCAGATCCAGGAGAATAGCGACAAACTCGTCTCAGTCAATGAAAAACTGGAAGAGGTCGAAGAGATGATCGGGTATGGACCGGATCTGAATGCCAGTTTTCAAGACAGAGTGGAAAATGCACGTGAAAAGGTTGTTCAGGCAATCAAAGAAGAGGTTGAACAAGAACATATATCATCCATCCAGGAGGCTCTCATACTTAACAGTATCCCTAACGGAAAGCCTGTAAGCTATGCCCGTATCTCAAGTAAATACGGATACCGTACCCATCCTGTCACAAAAAAACAGTCTTTTCACCCTGCACTTGACTTGAAAGCAAAGAAAGGTACTCCCGTCTATGCACCTGCCAGCGGTGTGGTTATCTTAGCTAAACGTAAAGGTGCCTATGGGAACCTCTTGCTCCTTGACCACTCTTTCGGGTTCAAAACTGCATATGGACATCTTAGTAAATTTGCCGTCAAGAGCGGCGATTTTGTCAGTAAAGGAGATCTTATTGCCTATGTAGGGAGTACGGGTCGAAGTACCGGCCCCCATCTACACTATGAAATCCGATATTTGGATAAATGGCTCAATCCAAAGAGCTTTATACAATGGAATTTAGAGAATATTAACGACATAAGCGATAAAATAGTTCAAGTTGACTGGAAAAGCATCCAGAAGCAGACCCAAGATATCATAACACTTTCTACACAACAATAAAGGAATAGTATGGCATTGCTCAAAAGCAAAAAGAATCCAAAAACACATGACAAGATCACTTCAGCAACCATTATCACTTCCTGTATGGAAGTCACAGGAAATTTACATGGCAGTGATACGGTACATATAGATGGTAAAGTGGTGGGAGACATCATTGTGAGTAACACACTTGTGATCGGAACATCTGGTATTGTACAGGGAGAAGTGAAAGCAAAAAATGCGATCATTAACGGTAAACTTGAAGGCAGTATCATCTGTGAAACACTTGAAGTCATGGAAACAGGTGAAATTTCCAAACAAATTCAAGCAGATACCATGATACTTGATGGCACCGTTACGGGTCATGTCATTGGACTCAAATCGATTGAAATCCAGTCAAATGCTAAACTCACAGTTGAAAAACTTGAAAGCAAAAAAATTACTGTTAGCGGATCAGTGAAAGGGAATGTTGTCGCATCAGAACTGCTAGAGATAAACCGTACGGGTTCAGTAGAGGGCGAAGTCTCAGTCAAAACGATCAAAACAGCTGAAGGTAGCAAAATGGTCGGTACTATGTCTACTTATGAAGAAAAAACAGAGGAAGCTCAAGAAAAGATACAAGAAGGAAAGGCACAGATAGCCTAGTCTTATTTTACCCAAAGAGTCCTGCTGACTCTTCTTCGACAATCTCACACTCATCATTCATTTTTTCACAGAGCTCTTCTTGACATCGTTGACACAAATAACGATAGTTCTGCATATCATAATGGATCATATCACCCTCTTTAATATCATCATAACACTCCGCACATACATTGGTTACCCGTAAAAGTATCTCTTCTGTTGCTTCCTGTGTTACAAAACATGGACTACTCATTATCACTCCCTAGTTCTTTCATCATTTTTTCCGCTTCTTCCAATGTATTATCTAACTCATATGCTTTGGTATAGCCAAGAAGTGCTTCTTTTTTTCGTCCCAGGTCATATAAAGTGTTTGCATAGTTAAAGTGGTGAGGTGCATACTCAGGGTCCAATGCAATAGCACGTTCATGGTGTTTTTCTGCACCCTCTTCATCCCCAAGTTTATGTAGCACATTGGCAAGTGACACATGTGCCATGTCATCTGACTCATCGAGCAATAAAAGTTTTTCAAAACTCTCTTTTGCTTCTTCATATTCACCTGTCTGCATACAGACATAACCCATTTTCTGAAGGACTTCAGTATGATTTTCATCAATGATCAGTGCCGAACCCAATGCTTTTTTTGCCTCTTCGAAATCATCTTGTGCCACTGCTTCATCTGTCATTTTTAACAGTTGTTCCATACGTGTAGGCTGTACTTCAGGTGTAGAAAATGTTTTATCGGGACGGTTGATACCACCTATTTGATCATCTGCTACTTTCGCTTCAAAATCCACCCCTCTTTTGGGATGATTTCCTGAAAAAAGTTGTTTAAAAAAAAGATAAAATACTCCTCCAGCGACAATAAGAAGTAATAGTTGAAATGTTGTCATAGATTCTCCAATATAGTTATCGAATGATAAGATAATCTAACTTAAAGCCAAAGAAAATCTGCTATGATAGTAAAAAATTACCAAAGGATTATTATGGCTTATAGAATAGAATTAGATAAAGATAAATTACAAAAAGAGTTAACACCGTTAGAATATAATGTATGCTTAAACCACGGTACAGAAGCACCCTTCCAAAACGAATTTTGGGACTCAAAAAAAGAAGGTATTTACACCTGTAAATGCTGTGGGACACCACTCTTTTCTTCAGAAGCAAAATTTGATTCAGGTACAGGCTGGCCAAGTTACTTTCAACCCATTAACGAAGACGATATAGAAGAGATTGAAGATGCCAGTCACGGTATGGTTCGTGTAGAAGTACGCTGTGGTGCATGCGGTTGTCATTTGGGACATGTATTCCCTGATGGTCCGGCACCTACCTATAAGCGGTACTGTATCAATTCTGCATCGTTGAATTTTAAAGAAAAAGAATAAGCTATGATGTCTGTAGCTGTGCGGCGATACGCCCGGCAGCTTCATCCATCTCTTCTTTTGTATCAAAAATAAAAGAATGTTTTTCCTCTTCTCCGAGATTGACAAAAATACCAAATCCTACGACTTCGACCTTACCTTTTGCCTCAATATCCAACCATTCAAGACTCACTTGTGTTGTTTCATCTTCATGTCCTGTCTTTACGACTGCTGCAGGGTAAAGTTGCGTGATCTTGGCTGTGTCGAATTGTTTATCTTCTATTGTGATTATCATAGAGGGATTATAGTATAATCACTTTAAATCTAGAACGAAGGACACTTATGAGTTTAAATGCACAAATAAAAAATGATATCAAGGACGCAATGCGCGCAAAAGAGATAGTCAAAAGAGATACACTTAGAAATATACAGGCATCTATTAAACAGATAGAAGTAGATGAACGTAGAGAGGTGACAGATGCTGATGTTGAAACTGTTTTAATGAAGTATTTAAAACAAAGAGAAGATGCCAAAGCGCAATTTGCAGAGGCGGGACGTAATGACCTTGTAGAAAAAGAAGATGCAGAGATAGCCATAGTCAAAGCCTATCTTCCAGAACCGATGGACGATGCAGAGTTGGAGTCTGTACTTAAAGAAGTGATTGCTTCTGTAGGTGCCGAAAGTATGAAAGATATGGGTAAAGTCATGGGTGGCGCCAAAGCTGCCATAGGAAGCCGAGCAGACGGCGGACGTATCAACCAAGTAGTAAAAAAACTACTAAGCTAATAAAACACATTTATATATTCAATAATGTCGACCTGAACGCCCTTGAAAGCAAAGCGATTCGAGAAGGTCGACGCTTTTTTGCTTCGTTTTTTCTAAAAAAATGAAGAGAAGAACAACATCTTAATTCAAAGTATTAGGTAATTAGGGAGAATACTTTAAAAAATCAATTTCCATACTTCAAAGCTTTAATAGCTGCAGTAATATCATCCTGTCTCATAAAATGTTCACCTACCAAAAATGCATCTGCACCTATCTTGGAAAGTTCTACCACTGTCTCATGGTCATTGATACCTGATTCAGCCACAATGATCTTACCATTTGGAATAAGCGGTATAAGTTTTTCACTCAAACTCATGTCCATCTCAAATGTCTCAAGGTTACGGTGATTAATGCCGATGATATCTGCTCCAGCGAAAATAGCTTTTACCAGATCTGTTTTGTTATGTACTTCTACCAGTACATCCAGACCTAAATGCCGTGCATAATCATGCAACTCTTTTAGCTCTTTACGACTTAGTGCCATAGCGATAAGCAAAATATAATCTGCACCAAATGCCAATGCTTCAAGTACCTGATATTTATCCACAATAAAATCTTTTCTAAGGAGCGGTATATTTACATAACGACGTACCATCCCTAAATACTCTTTGTCCCCTTTAAAAAAGTGTGGTTCAGTCAGTATAGAAAGTGAATCTGCCCCACCTTTTTCATAGGCTTGCGCTATTTCTACAGGGTCAAAGTCTTCACGTATGATCCCTTTACTGGGACTCGCTTTCTTCACTTCTGCAATGATTCGGTAAGGATTTTCTTCAGTTGAACGTAAAGCGCTCTGTACATCTTTAGGGATAAATGGGTTAAATGATAGAGAACGTCCTAACCACTCCAGAGGGTAATCTACTTTTCTTTTTTCTAGATCTGATTTTGTTTTTTTAATGATTTCATCTAATATCTGAGCCATATATCACTTTCCATATTTCTATAAATTTCGCGTATTATATCTAAAAGAAGCCCGAAATTATTTACACTGTCTGATAGTATCCCAATGTTCTATAATTTCTTCTTCTTCCAATCCCTCTTCATCGACTACTCTTTTCATCAATTTATAGGCTTTATCACACTTACGCTGTTTATAGTATCCCCATGCCAAAGAGTCTAAATAATAGATATTATCAGGTTGCTGGATCAATGCATTCTCTATCACACTGATACCTTTTTTAACATTGACCTCTTTATCTATCAGTGTATAGCCATAATAATTGAGGTAAATACTGTCATCATTTCCTAATGCAATAGCTTTTTCAAAATGAGAGATCACATCTTGTATCATTTTTTTGTCATTTTTATCTTCTGAGTTTTCAAAAAGGAGTACAGCCTTCTCTGCTATCCATTTTGAATTTTTATCTTCCTCATAGAGTTTATCGACAAGAGCCAATGCTTTAGAAAAATATTTTTTTGCCTTATAGAGTTCATAGAGTATATCATTTCGACTTTGATCTGCTTCTAAGAAAACAATCGCACCGTCAAGATCTCTTTTGTACATATAGGCATCTATGATCTTTGTCAAATACTGTGGGTCATTGTCTTGCTGATACAATGCTTTATAGGTCTCTAAAATACCGTTAATATCTTTTTCTTTTTGGTAAAGCAAAAGCAATTTCGCATAGACATCGTGGCTCACTATATTCATACGACGATGCGTTTCAAGTAACTGTATAGCCTTTTTACGTTCACCGGTAAACTCATCCATAATATCAGTCATACGAAGTAATATCTCTTCTCTAGGTACGGTTTCATATACCCTGCTTAGAAGGTCTAATGCTCTTTTAAATTTTCCGGCATATAAAAATGAATTTGATGCCAGATCCAAATCCATAGGTTCTGTTGACTGTTCAAGCAAGTGTTCTGCTTCAATAGTGGCATTTTTCACTTGTCTGATAGTGAGATAAAGAGGAATGAGAAGACGTCTCACTTCAATTCTGTCCGGATTTACCTTGTCCCATCTTTTTAAACGTGTGATACTCTCTAATATGTGATTTCTGCTCATCAATGCGGAACTGGCTTCTTTAAAGAGATAGATCTCTGCTCCAGTATCATCATATAGTCTTTTATAGACTTGATAACTGTTTTCATAAGCTTTATATTCATCATATAAAAGTCCTCTCATGATGAGTTCATCTTCACTTATCTTCATGATCTCTTTGGCAGAGCTCATCACAGTGCTAAAGATAAATACCATCAATAAGGATAATGCTATACGATACCAGGACACTCTTTACGTACCTCTTCTTCATCATTTTTAAACTGTTCCCAAAATGGGAATGTACGACATTGTAAAGGCCGTACAGGGTAAATGGAACAACGTTTCATCGATTCATCAAAAAATACACAGGCATAGTTATCTGCTGCAAGTTTCTTCTCTATCAAAGAATAGCGATGCTTCACTTTTCTTAAATACATTGTAGCAAAATCTTCTATGCTAAGGTTAACGAACTCTGCCATTTTCTCTATTTCAGTATATTTAGCCCAGATATAACCGCTCTCTCCCGTACAACAGTGCCCGCCACAGGCTTCACATGCATTAGGGTCAAATTTAAAATTGTACTGTTCGTGTGTCATGAATTCCATGATCAAAAATCACCTTTTATACTATTGGTATTTGCACGTTCAAATGCTTTCATCGCTTGTTCTCTATAGACACTCTTCTCATCAAAGACGACAAATGGAGGAAGTATCTTGGTCATGGATTTTGATCCCATACGCGCTGCGATCATCACCAGTTTGGACTCCCTATCTATTTTAGAGTGTACAAACTGCATTGTTTCAACAGTTATACCATAGGAAGTTAAATGATACAATAACAGGTCCACCTGCTTCGCATCATAACAGAAGATAAAATACCCTCTGGGCTTCAACAGTTTTTTGACTTTAGCTATAAAATCCTCTATAGGTAAATGATGTGCATATCTTGCAATGTTCAAATGCGTGTTTTCACTTTGTTGAACATTTGAGTCATAAAAAGGCGGGTTTGAGATGATATAGTCAAACTTCTCATCTGTCGTCCATTCGGTAAAATCTCCCAGGTGACTTTGCGCTTCAAGGTTATTGAGTGCATAATTGTGTTTTGCATAGTCAAGCATCTTTTCCTGTTTGTCTATAATGCTCGTCTGTATGTTAAAATCCCGGGTCAATAAAAGTGAGATGATCCCTACACCGCACCCTACATCCAATAGTTTACCTTTGGGCTTAAACGAAGAGATAAAGTCATACAAAAAGATTGAATCACTGTTATAACAGTAGCCACTTGTAGGTTGATAAAGAAACAAATCATGCCTTTTTTTGTGAATTTTACAATATTTTCAGTATAATCGCGATTATGAATGAAGAACTAGATCTACTCAACCCGCCATCAACAGATTTTTCAATGCTGGACTACGATTGTGCATACATCCCTGGAAATAAGGTACGTATGAACTATAAGTATGTTTCTCATGCAAGTAAAAAATTTGCAACTGCAGTCATAGCCAGAGGATGGAGACGTTTTGGAAAGTACTTCTTCCACCCTATCTGTAATGGCTGTAATGAGTGTAAAAGTGTACGTATTGATGTCAATAACTATCACTACACAAAATCACAAAAAAAAGCTATTAAACGGAATGCTGACACACAGATCATTATACAAAAGCCTAGTCTTACCGACGCACATATTCATCTTTACAATAAATACCACTCTTTTAAGCATGAAAAAGATCAGTGGCAGCACCGTAATATTTCACATCGGGAGTACCATGAGAATTTTGTAGATGGTGCACATGATTATGGGAAAGAAGTACTCTATATCAAAGATGGTAAACTCATCGGTGTAGACCTCATCGATATACTTGATGACGGTATCAGTTCTATATACTTTTACTATGACCCTGATTATGCCAAACTGTCACTAGGAACCTATTCACTGCTCTACCAGATACAATTGGCCCATATACTTGAACTGCCTTGGATCTACTTAGGCTACTGGGTAGACGGATGTAAAGCTTTTGCCTATAAACCAAAGTTCCAACCCCAGGAGTTATTAGATGGATTTCCTCATGTTTCAGAAGAACCTGATTGGGAAGAGTGGGGTTTAACGTAAAGCATCTAACTCCGGACTCTTACGGCACCATTTCAAAAAAAGTCTGTCAGGATCTACTCTGACATCTACCTCTTTCTCTTCAACGATACATTCAGATAAAATCTTTGCCATAAGCGGTGCAAAAACAAACCCTCTTCCCCCTAGACCATTACACACAAATAAGTTATCTATATACTTCATCTCAGGCTTGGCACCACGTATCACAGCAGGATAGGTTTCTAACATAAAAGGCACATCTATTACCTTCCCTACCAAAGGAAAGTAGTCTTTAGACCCTGCTCTCATACCGCAAAATACTTCTTTGAGTTCCAGGTCTGAAGTATCGATGAGAGAAGAAGCTTTTTCTTTGAGAAGTAAGGCTTGTCCTTTTTGGCAAGGGACAGGTTCTTTCACCTCTTTTTCATGTGTAGCACCCAGTTTGATAATCCCATCTACGTTGGCACCCACAGACATAGACTGGTGCATACTGACATCTAATGAGAGTTGGGAAGCAAAGTCTCCTCTAGTACCCCATGTACCTTTGATGCCCATGTAACGCAAGTCAGCTAGGTCACTCTCATATCCTGTTGCTAATACAAGGCTTTCTGCACTGTACTCACCTATACACCATAATCCATCTTTTTGTGTTATCTGTTTTGCTTCATACTTTACGACTTCAATATTTGATAGTAAATCTTCACAGATCTCTTTTGCATCACAAACCCCTGCTTCAGGAAAGAAAAAACTGTCAAACTCAACAGCTATACCTTGTGCTTGAAGTTGTTCAGTTTTATATTTTGCATACCTGTTCTCATTAAAAGGTTCATACTCTGTAAACTTTTTAGCGTCCGCTTCATCTTTGGGGATTCGTATTACGCCAGTTTGATGAAAAAGTGAAGGACAAGTAGAGAGATAAAAGTCTTTGGCAAAAGAAAAAGAGGTATTGGTAAGTGTTTGAAGAGGTGACCCTTTACCTATCTTGGGAGAAACAAAGGCACCTGCTGCCCCAGAGCCGCCAGAAGCAATGCCATTTTTGTCTAACACTAAGACATCTTGACCTTTTTGTGTCAATGCATACGCTGTAGAAGCGCCTGCGACACCTGCACCGATGATGATACAATCATAGGCTTTAGACATACTATCTAAACCGATATCTCTTTAATATCCGCAATATTTCTAAACGTTTTATAGACAGACCCTATCGTATGAAGTCTATTTATTTTTACTGCTTCATCTTCAGTGTTTACCAGAACATCATCAAAATAAGCATCAAGTTCACGTTTGAGCCCAAAAAGTGCTTCAAGTTCTTCTTTATAGTCACTGTATGTAGCGTTGACCACTTTTTCATACGCATTATAGAGTGTGACTTCAGCATCTTCTTTAAACAATGAGATATCTATCTTCATACTTGACTCAAGATCTACATCTTTAGAGATATTTGCTACACGTTTGAAGGTAGTGAATTGTTCTTTAAATGCATCACTGCTTACGATCTCATTCAGTGCAGCTACCTTTTTAGCTATCTCATTGATATCTCTTTCACCTGAAGCAAGTACAGAAGCTATAACAGATGGATTGGCATCAAGTGACTTATTGATACGTTCTATCATGAATTCACTTAAGAGATTTGTATCGAACTCATCGTAATTACCTTTTAGCAACGCGATAATATCATCAATATTGAAAGTCAGATCATACGCTGTCACAATACGTGCGATACCGTTGACTGCACGACGTAACGCGAAAGGATCTTTAGAACCTGTAGGAATTTTCCCCACACTAAAGAGTCCAAAGAGTGTATCGAGTTTAATACTCATCGCTACAATAGAGGAGAATACAGAACTTGGAAGTTCAGCACCTTCACCTACTGGCATATATTGCTCTTTGATAGCATTATAAACAAGCTCTTCTTCGCCCAGTGCCTTGGCATAATAATATCCCATAAGTCCCTGTAGTTCTGTAAACTCGTACACCATCTCACTCATAAGATCTGCTTTAGCAAGGTTTATTGCTTTATCCATTGCTTTTTCAAGTACTGCAGAACTTTGTCCAGTGCTTGATTCTACTCTGTCCATATAAAGGGCAAGCAGTCTGATGGCGATATTGTTTTCTCTTTTGATCTTGTCTGAAAGTGTCCCCAGACCATCGATGAACTGCACTTTTTCAAGACCATCTGTACTCAGTCCATTTTTAAGGTCATTTTTGTAGAAGAAGAGTCCATCAGCCAAACGTGGTTTAAGTACACGTTCATTTCCTGCGATCACTTTACTGTAATCATCTGTATAGGCATTGGAAACGACCACAAATTTATTTGCGATTTTCCCATGTTCAAATACAGGGAAATAACGCTGATGTTCTTTCATCGAAGTGATGATCACTTCAGGCGGGAGTTCCAAGAAAAGTTCATCAAAAGAGCCTACCAGTGCTTTAGGGTTCTCTGTGATCGCTACAACTTCAGCCAGAAGTGCTCTGTCTCTTTCGATGATGATATTGTGCGTCGACTCCAAAGCATCAAATTCAGCTAAGATCTTCGCTTCTCTCTCTTCAGGGTGTAACATCACGGCACACTCATCCAAGATACCTTCATAGGCATCTATAGTAGGCACTTCAACCGCATCATAGGTCACCATACGATGGACATAGGTTTTTGTGTCTGAAGCCACACCAAAAAGTTCTACAGGTACAGAAGCATCACCCATTCTTACCTGTAACCAGCGTATAGGTCTGATATATTCATCTGTTCTTGAGCCCCAACGCATCATCTTTCCAAATGACATAGAAGCTATCCATTTTTCAAGCATCTCTTGAAGAAGAGAAACCGTTTCAGATCCTTTTTCTTCTTTTTTGAAATAGAGTACCTCTTTACCGTTCTTTTCTGCACGACCAAGTGCATCAAAGCTAACACCACATTTACGGGCGAATCCTTGGGCTGCTTGCGTAGGCTCACCATCTTTGATCGCTGCTTGCATAGGAGGACCAAAGAGTTCTACAGTACTGTCTGCCTGTTTTACAGCTATATCTGCATGTTTTAGCACAAGTCTTCTAGGCG
Source organism: Sulfurovum sp. TSL6 (assembly GCF_019972115.1). Lineage (NCBI taxonomy): Bacteria > Pseudomonadati > Campylobacterota > Epsilonproteobacteria > Campylobacterales > Sulfurovaceae > Sulfurovum > Sulfurovum sp. TSL6. The sequence continues at coordinate 154,298 of NZ_BPFJ01000002.1, forward strand.
TATAGACAAATTCAAAGTCACAAGAAAGCTTATACTCTTCAAGTATATTTTTCCAAGATTTCTCTATGTTAGATACAATTTTCAGTAGTGGTATAGCAGGAAGTTCTTCTACACCGATTTCGATAAGTAATGCTTGTGTCATTTAGGGTTTCCTAGTGAAATAATAATGGCTATTATTTTACCTAAGTGTTGGTAAAGAGGGGGTTAGTAGTCCTACTCTTCCTCTTTATCTTGCATGTCTATACGTCTTCCTTCATCATCAAATTTACTCTTATAATAATTTTTCACGATCCCAAACGTGATAAATACAAATAAAAACATAGCGATAATGTAAAGGATATCTCCAAACGACATGTTATTTCTCCAGGGTATTGGCTATGGTGATCTTTTCAAACCCTTCATAATTTTGACGCAATGCATCATAGATGACCACCCCTACACTTACACCAAGATTGAGGCTTCTACCCTTACCGCCCATTGGTATAGTAATACACTGTTCAGGGTTTTCAAGAAGTACTTTTTCATCTATCCCTCTGGTCTCCGGACCAAAAAGGATATGATCACCTTTTTTAAAAGGTGCGTTGAAGTAAAGTTTATCCGTTTTGGTTGTAGCCATATAGCTGTTTTGGGTGATAGGATGCACTTTAAGATACTCCTCAAAACTCTCCCAAACCACTAAGTCAAGATGCTGCCAATAGTCAAGCCCAGCACGTTTCACCGCTTTATCATCGATATCGAACCCAAGGGGTTTTATGAGATGCAGTGTTGCACCCAAATTGACACAAAGACGGCCTATTGTCCCTGTATTCTGAGGAATTTCTGGTTCTACCAGTACGATATTAAACATACATCATCCTTATACAATCTCATAGGCATTGGTTTTATTCAATTACCTTCCATTTAAATCGAGGCGTTGTTTCTCTCGTCATTTTTTTAGAAAAAAACGAAGCAAAAAAAACATCACTGTTCTCGAATCGCTGCGCTTACAAAGTCGTTCACAGTGACAAAACGCACTTTGTGTAATTAAAAAAGAGCCCTAAAAGACAACCGTTTTATTGCCATTTACAAATACTCTGTCATGTAGTACCAATGACAAAGCACGTGACAGAACGATCTTTTCCCCATCACTTCCCGCTCTTTGCATATCTCGCCAGGAAAGACGATGATTAACCGGGATCACATCTTGTGCGATGATAGGACCTTCATCGAGATCATCAGTTACAAAATGTGCTGTGGCCCCGATAATCTTTACCCCTCTTTCAAATGCCTGCTTATAAGGATTAGCACCTATAAACGCAGGAAGGAAAGAGTGATGAATGTTAATGATTTTTTCTGGATAGGCTTTGACAAAATCAGGAGTAAGTATACGCATATATTTTGCAAGCACAATATAATCAAACTCAAACTCACCTATCAATTTCATCACATGTCCTTCATGTTCTTCCCTGCTCATATTGTCTGCTGGAACATGAAAGAAAGGGATGTCAAATCTGCGTACGAATGTCTCAAGTGTATCATGGTTCGCGATGACACACTCTATCTGTGCATCAAGTTCACCATTTGCATGACGTACAAGAATGTCACCAAGGGCATGGGACTCCTTTGTTGCCATAAGGATAATTTTCTTATCTTTAGGCTCTATGACCCTAATATGGGCATCATCAGGTGCTACCGTTTTGAGTTCTTGAAGTAATTCCTGAATATCGAACATTCCGGAAACGACTGTACGCATAAAAAATCGTCCACGTTCTTTGTCAACAAATTCACGGTTATTATCAATATTTAAATCTCTGTCATAAAAGACTTTAGCGATCTGATACACTAAACCTTTTGCATCTTCACAGTCAATTAAAACTCTTGCTCTTTTTTCCATATTCACCCTAGTTACTATTGAATTGTAAAATTATACCTATTTTTCTTTCAAACTCTTTAGAGAGATGTCCTTTATCTTCTCTTCAGTTCGTCGCTGAAGTTCATCACCTAAAGCTTTACCTGAAAAACCTTCAGCCATCAACTCTGAAGGTGTTACCCCTCTGTCAAAAGGTTTGTCCCATACATTCAATTTTTTTGCCATAGTGATCACATCTCTATGATAGTTACCTACATACTCTATAATGCCTTCTTTCAGTGATAGGTTTGCTATGAAAGATATAGTAACATTGTTAGGTGCTGGTGATTCTGCTACTTTTTTATAGTAACTCTTAGGTGCCCTTAGTCTGTCTAACAGCTCTTTGATATCTATGGAAAAGTGCTCTTTACAAATAAAAATAAAATAATACGGTCTTAGTTTCTCTACAAAATTCTTTTGACTTTTTTGTAATACCCTGCTTAACATGATAAATGTATTTTTTTCTATCTGCACATCAAAAAGTTGCTGTCCTATACCAAGACCAAATAGATAATAAAGACCGTAGTGCAAATATTTACTCATAAACATTTTTTCGAACTCTCTAAATACCCGTTCTTTCGGTAGATCATCTAGAGAGATACTCTGACACAATCTACAACTCTTCTCTTCCACTTTAAAGCCAAATCGTGCAGCAAACTGCATGGCACGTAATACACGTAAACTGTCTTCTACAAATGATTTTTCATCTACCACACGCAGCATTTTATTTTTCAGATCTTTCAACCCATCCCAAAAGTCAAGTATGTGTTCATCTTGAATATCATACATCAATGCATTGATCGTAAAATCCCTTCTTCTCGATGCTTCTTTTTCTTCTGTAGCCAAAGAGACTTCAAAACCGCGATGTCCTTTGGAAACTTTTTGCTCAGTACGAGGCAATGAAATGTCTAAATCATGGTATTTATAGACAAAAAAACTTTTACCCACACCCTGTGCACCCAAATGATCCATTGCAGTTTCAAAATCATCTATAGTAATACCAAAACACTCAATATCATAGTCTTTACATTCATATCCTAAAAGACGATCACGTACAGCACCACCGACAATATAACATTTGGCATGATACTTTTGTGTCAAATAATCTGTCACTGTTTTGATATTTTGAAGTATTTGAGGGTTGGTTTGTGAGAAAAAGTTTGGAAAAGATTTGATAGTGGGCATGGTATCCCTTTCGAAATCATTTGGAAGTTATCTAAGAGCCAACCGTAAAAGTTGACTCTATATCAGCGTTTAAGTCCTATTTGGATGCATAGTCAGCGATAATATCACCCATCTCACTACAAGTACAGATCTCTTTTGCATCATAATCACCAATGTCACCTGTACGATACCCTTCACTCAATGCTTTTTTGATCGCAGTATCTATTTTGTCTGCTGCTTCGTTTTCACCTAAGGCATAACGAAGCATCATACTTGCAGATGAAATAGTTGCCAACGGATTAGCGATACCTTGTCCAGCGATATCCGGCGCAGAACCATGAATAGGTTCAAACAACCCTACACCCTTACCTGTACTGGCACTTGGAAGAAGTCCGATAGATCCACTTAACATACTCGCAGCATCTGAAAGGATATCACCAAAGATATTTCCGGTCAAGATCACATCAAACTGTCTAGGATCACGGATAAGTTGCATTGCAGCGTTATCTACATACATATGAGAAAGTTCAACTTCCGGATAATCTTTAGAGACTTCTTCTACGATCTCTCTCCAGAATTGGCTGACCTCAAGTACATTTGCTTTATCTACTGAACAGATACGTTTTTTACGTTTCATAGCGATATCAAATGCCACAATAGCGATACGTTTGACCTCTTCTCTTGTATAGATCATGGTATTGAATGCATTATCATCATGAAGTTCTCTTGGCTGACCAAAATAGATACCACCAGTCAGTTCACGTACGACCATGATATCTACACCCTTGATGATCTTCGGTTTAAGACTTGAGGCATTTACTAACTCGTCATAGACCATCGCTGGTCTTAGGTTTGCAAATGTTCCCATCTCTTTACGAAGACCTAAAAGCCCTGTTTCAGGACGTAAATGTCTCTCAAGTGTGTCCCATTTTGGTCCACCTATCGCACCAAATAGAACAGCATCACATTTTTTTACACCTTGAATCGTTTCTTCTGGCAATGGAACACCTGTTTCATCTATCGCAGCACCGCCAAGAAGCATCTCTTCATACTTAAGATTAAATCCTTGTGTAACAGAAACTGCATCCAATACTTTTATCGCTTCATCGATGATTTCGGGACCGATCCCATCACCTTTAATTACACCGATTCTATAACTTTTACTCATATGATTATGCCTTCGCTTCTTGTTTATTTTCAATCTCTTTTTTCGCAAATGCTATCAATCCGCCTGCATCTACCAACTCTTGCATGAATTCAGGAATAGGAGAAAACTTATAGGTTTTAGCCTGTGTGACATTGATCACTTCTCCTGCATCCATATCAATTCTCACTACGTCACCTTCACTGATCTCAGAAGCTTCTTTAAGTTCAAAGATAGGCAGTCCCATATTAAATGCATTTCTGTAAAAAATACGTGCAAATGTAGGTGCGATCACAGCACTTACACCGGCTGCCTTTAATGCGATAGGTGCATGCTCACGACTAGAACCACAACCAAAGTTTTCACCAGCAACGATGATGTCACCCTCAGTCATTTTCGAAACAAACTCAGGATCTGCATCTTCCATTACATATTTTGCCAATTCTGATGGCTCACTTGTATTAAGATATCTTGCTGCGATGATCAAATCAGTATCGATATTGTCACCAAATTTCCAAACTTTACCTTGCAAAGTATTATCCTTTTTTATGCTATCTCCTTACAAAATAAACCAATGTCTATTTGTAATTCCTCTCACTAAAACACTTTAATATTTTAGATATTGATACGATAAAAATTTTCGCGATTATAGCTAAAAAAAGGAAAATTAACAAATTCAATGCTAAAAACTAATAAAATTTCGGTATAATCCATTTTAATATCTCCAGAGGGTTTTCGCCTCACACATCAAAGGTTTTCAATGGCAACAAAAGACAGTATGAAAAATATAGAAACATTAATTCAGTCTAAGAAAAAAGGTGATGTGGTTACATTAGAGAACATCGCAAAAGAATTTACCAAGCAACCGACTGCAGCACAAGCTAAAAAGATCCATAAACTTAGCTCAGATGCCAAAGTAGAAATCGTTTCTGCCTCAGAATATGCAAAGTTCATCACAACAAAAGAAAAGAAGCGAAGAGAAGATGCAAGAAAAAAACTTGCAGATGGCAGTACAGAAGATGAGTTTGATCTTCATAAGGAAAAAGAACTTCTTGAGTGGAGCCGTTCAGACAGCCCTGTCAGAATGTACTTACGTGAAATGGGGAAGATCCCTCTACTGACCAAAGAAGAGGAGGTTGATCTCTCCAAGCGTATTGAAGAGGGAGAAGATATCATCATCGATGCTATCTGTTCTGTTCCTTACCTTATAGGCTATATCATCAACTATAAAGAACCTTTACTTAACCGTGAAAGACGTGTAAAAGAACTTTTCAAAAGCTTTGAAGATGACAAATCAGATAAAGATGACTCTGACGATTCTGATGATTCTGATAATGAAACAGAAACAAATGCACCTAAAGATGACAAAAGAGTAAAACAAGTTGTTGAGAGCTTTAAGCGACTTGAAAAAGCAAAAAAAGAGTGGATGAAGGCACGTGAAGATCTAGATACATTTTTGGAAACAGAAGATGATGAAGTTAAGATCCTTCATGAACGTCTTAAAATTGCATTTAAGAAAGAAGCACTTAAAGCTGCACTTTTAAATCTCGGACCAACCTCTAAACTGATCAATGAACTCGTTAAAGCCATGGAAACTGCACTTAAAAGCGATGATAGTTTTGAGAAAGAGCTTAAACGTTTAGAGTATAAACTTCCACTTTTCAATGATACACTCAAAGCCAATCATAAAAAACTGCTTGACAATATCATTAAGATGGATAAAGATGATATCATTGATGCCGTACCGGAGACGACTATGGTAAGCACGTATGTTGAGATCAAAAAACTTTTTGAGACCAGAGAAGCGAGTAAAGGAGGATTTGATCTTTCTGAAGAGAAACTCCAAGAGATTTTAGGACAGATCCGTCAAGGTAAAGCAAAAAGTGAAGTAGCGAAAACACGTATGGCAAAGTCTAACCTTAGATTGGTTGTTTCTATCGCTAAGCGTTATACAAACAGAGGACTTCCATTCCTTGACCTTATTCAAGAAGGGAACATCGGTCTTATGAAAGCTGTTGATAAATTTGAATATGAAAAAGGATACAAATTTTCTACCTATGCAACATGGTGGATACGTCAGGCTATCTCTAGAGCCATTGCAGATCAGGCAAGAACCATTCGTATCCCTATTCACATGATAGAGACGATTAACCGTATCAATAAGATCATCAGAAAACACCTTCAGGAAACAGGAAAAGAGCCAGATCTTGATACAATCGCTGAAGAAGTAGGACTCTCTGTAGATAAAGTGAAGAATGTCATTAAAATCACTAAAGAGCCTGTGAGCCTTGAAACACCGGTAGGTGATGAAGATGATGGTAGATTTGGTGATTTCATTGAAGATAAAACGACACTGAGCCCAACAGATGTAGTACTCAAAGATGACCTGAACAACCAGATAGATGACGTACTTGATCAGCTTAACGAAAGAGAAAAAGCTGTTATCCGTATGCGTTTTGGTCTTCTTGAAGATGAAAGTGACAGAACACTTGAAGAAATAGGAAAAGAGCTAAGTGTGACACGTGAAAGAGTAAGACAGATAGAATCTTCTGCGATCAAAAAACTCAAACACCCTAAAGTAGGTCGTAAACTTAAAAACTATATCGAAGAATAATACTTATTCTTTATCTACTTTTCTAGAAAAGTAGGTAAAAGTCATCACTGCTCTCGAATCGCTTCGCTTACAAAGGCGTTCGCAGTGACATAATTTATAAAAGAGAGAATATCGTGTCTGAACCTAGATTTTTTGCCCTGATTATAGGTACAGAGATCCTTAACCGTCGAAGGGCTGATAAGCACTTTGACTTTGTTACCAGAGCTTTAGCACAAAAAGGCCACACTCTTACCGGATCATTAATTATCGAAGATGATCCTGCACTTATTGTTCAAACGATCAAATTCATTGCCTCACAGGAAAATGCTGTACTCTTCTCTTTTGGCGGTATAGGTTCTACACCCGATGACCATACCAGAAAATGTGCAGCCATGGCACTGAGAGACGGAACCCTTTATATACATGAAGAAGCCAAAGAGATCATTGTCAACAAACTTGGTGAAAAAGCCTATCCCTACTCTGTCCGTATGGCAGAACTCCCTGAAGGTGCAACACTTTTAGAGAATCCTGTCAATCAAATGCCTGCATTTGCATTGGATGAGCGCTACTATTTTATGCCTGGATTTCCGGAAATGAGTCATCCTATGGTAGAGAAGATACTTGCAAAACTGCTGCCGAACAAAAGAGAGTATCATCGTCACACCCTTACCGCACTGTGCAAAGAGAATATATTTATAGAAGTCATGGAAAACATGCCAAAAGAGGTGGAGTTTTCTTCCTTGCCCAAGTTATATTCTGACGGGTGGAGGGTTTCCATCTCTGTGGCATCCACCGATGCAAAACTGGCATTGAAGTCTTTTAATAAATATATAGAAATACTTGAAAACAAGAAGATAGTCTATAGTCTGCATGACACACACAATGAAGAGTAATTAAAAAATAGATGACGTATATAGAAACACTTAAACACCCTGTTATTGCACGACTTTCCCTCATACAACTCATCTCCTATTTTGGTACATGGTTTTCACAAGTAGCCATTTTTTCGATGATCGTTGCCTACGGTGCAAGTGAAGTCACTGTAGCCCTTACTGCCGCTATGGCAATGTTCCCCGCTGTTATCCTTGCTCCCCTCATAGGTATCATCATAGACCGCATAGACTTTAAAAAACTCATGCTGATACTTCTACTCATTGAAATAGTGATGACCCTCGGGTTTATTTTTATCAATTCACTCGAATATATATGGGTTTTAATGCTACTCATATTTTTACGCTCATCGGCTGCTTCGATGCTATTCTCTGCCGAGATGACACTTTTTCCTAAACTCGTACAAGGGAAAATGCTGAAAAACACCAATGAGATACACTCAATCATCTGGTCATTCTGTTATGCATCAGGTATGGCAGCAGGAGGCTTGGCGACACATTTTATGGGCTTTGATACGGCATTTATGATAGATGCACTCTTATATGGTATCGCGGTACTGCTCCTGCTTGGTCTAAAACTCTCTCTTGAAAAAGTAACTCATATTGACTCAAGTTGGAAAATGTTCAAAGATGGATTTAGCTATCTCATAGCCAATAAAAAGATCCTTCACCTCATCTTACTGCATGCTGCCATAGGACTTACCAGTTTTGATGCCCTTATCACGCTGCTCGCAGATTTTAAGTATAAAGAATTTATCGCTGTCCCGCTTGCCATAGGTTGGATGAACGCTACTAGAGCCATAGGATTGATGATAGGGCCTTTTATCATCAGTAGAATCATTTCAAAAGAGAATTTACACTACTTTTTCGTGATGCAGGGGCTTGCGATCATACTCTGGTCCATGCTGGAATACAATTTCTATCTGGCACTTATGGCACTTTTTATCATGGGTCTATTCATTACAACACTTTGGTCATACACATACCTCCTTATCCAGGAAGAGACAGATGCACATTATATGGGAAGGGTCATTTCTTACAATGATATGTTCTTCATGCTTTCCAATGTCGCCACAGCTATGTTTATAGGATATGCATCCAAGTGGGGCTTATCACTTGAAGGCATCACTTTTACTTTAGGTTTTGGATTTATAGTGGTTGCAGTGTATTATATTTGGTTCAAAAAACGGTATCTTGATGAAGAAAACAAATAGAAACGTCTGCTACAATTGCTACCGGCCTCAAACCTCATGTATGTGCAAATACATTACGCCTATAGAAACCAATACACGATTTGTCATCTTGATGCATCCAAAAGAGTTTAAAAAAACCAAAAATGGTACAGGTCACTTTACAAACCTCTCTTTAGAAAATTGTGAAATCCATGTAGGCATTGATTTTACAGAACATAAAGCCATCAACCATATCATAAACGATCCGTCCAATACCTGTTACATTCTCTACCCGCATGAAAGAAGTATCAATCTCAATGAAGCATCCATCGCTGAGAAACAAAAGAACACAGTCATTTTTCTTATAGACTCTACCTGGCCCTGCTCGAGGGCCATTCTCACTGCCAGTCCCAATATTGACATGTTGCCAAAAGTCAGTTTTACCCATACAGAAGTCTCAAAATTCACATTTAAAGAACAACCAAAGGAGTACTGCCTCAGTACCATGGAGTCGACTTTATGTGTCTTAAAACTTTTAAACACGCATCAAATGGAAGAGATAGAAAATAAAAAGTTAGATCAATTTTTACTTCCCTTTGAAAAGATGGTGGAATACCAACTCTCTTGTGTGTGAAGGGATTGTTAAATCTATAGGAGTTTAAATAAGACTGCTGTAGTAAAAAAAGAGAGCAGTATCCCATAACCGACGATAGCGGAACTGAGTCTTGGAGCCAGTCCTGACAAAGAAGCCATCGCTCCTGCTGTGACCATCGGTGCCATGCCTGCTTCCATTACAGATACACTTGCTGCCAGATTGGTCCATCCTGCCATAGCCACCAGTGCCAGTGCGATCATAGGGGCGATCAACAATTTTATGAACAGTGCCATAGCAAAAGGTCGTATTTCGTGTCCAGGAAGTTTGAGTTGTAGTTGCAGTCCCACTGCGACCAAAGCAATGGGTACGATCGTATTGGCGAACATGACTAAGACTTTTGAGATCGCATCAGGGAAAGGTGTACCTATCAACAACAATGCAATGATCAATGAAATAAATGGTGGAAATGTCAGGATCTTTACGGCCATGATCTGTACATTGATCTCACTTTTATTTGAGTAATACGCTGCGACAAATATACCATAAGTTGCCAGAGCTAAAAAAGTACCCAGTTGGTCATACACCAAGATAAAAGGCAATGCTTCATCACCCAAATAGGCATTGATGATCGGTATCCCTAAAAAAGAGGAGTTCGTAAGCACAGCCACAAGCATGAGTGCACCTGTAATTTCTTTACTAAAATGAATTTTCTTGGAAATCAACAGTGTGAGGATCGCTGTCACAGTCATAACGACCCAAGCAATGATCACAGGAATTAAAATATCCATAGAAAGCGTTAGTTTAGGTATTTGCAGGAGAATCATGGCCGGGAGAGAAATAAAGATCACAAATTTATTTAATATCGCTGCGGCTTCTTCAGGAAAGATCCCTAGTCTCTTGAATCCATACCCGATGGTAAGCGCCAAAACGATCAGTATAAAATTTTCCATATATTTGTCTTAAATCATCTTTCTTTTGTATGCTTACCCTCACACTCTTTAAGCAGAGAGGATAAGCGGTAAGCCTTATGCGTTAACAAGGGCCTCTATCTGACCTACAACAGTTGGATCTTCAAGTGTAGAAGTATCTTGAGTGATCTTTTCACCTTTTGCCAGTGCTCTGAGTATCCTTCTCATGATCTTTCCTGATCTGGTTTTTGGGAGGTCTGGAACAAAGACCATATCATCACATAGTGCGATGTTTCCGATCTCAGTTTTAATGATCGCGTTGATCTCTTTCATCGTCTCCAGTTCATTTGCTGCATCATCTTTATGCTCTGCAGGTACAGATTTGAGTACGATATAGGCAAAAATTCCTTCTCCCTTAAGCTCATGCGGCTTACCTACAACTGCTACCGCAGCTACATTCTCATGCTTTTTGATCGCGGCTTCTACTTCAGCTGTACCCATACGGTGTCCAGATACATTGATCACATCATCTGTACGACCAGTGATCGTAATATAACCGTTTTCACCATAGATTGCACCGTCACCTGTAAAGTATACCGGCTTACCCTCTTTTGTCACATCACCGAAGTATGACTTTTTGAACCTTTCATCATCACCCCATACACCACGGATCTGTGACGGCCAAGGGCGTGTAACACACATATATCCGCTTTCACCTTCACCTACTTTTTCACCCGTTTCAGGGTCAAGTATCTCAGCCATGATTCCCGGTAACGGAAGTGTTGCACATGCAGGCTTGATAGGTGTCGCACCAGGAAGCGGAGAAACGATGTGTCCGCCAGTCTCCGTTTGCCAGTATGTATCTACGATCGCACACTTACTTTGACCTACTTCTTCATAATACCATTTCCATGCAGGAGGATCGATAGGCTCTCCTACCGTTCCAAGTACTTTGAGACTTGAGAGATCATATTTAGCCGGTTCTTCTTCTCCCATTTTATGCAATACACGTATCGCTGTTGGTGCTGTATAGAACTGGTTGACTTTATGTTCTTCTACCATTTTCCAAGGACGGCCTGCATCAGGGAAGGTAATCACACCTTCAAACATGATTGTGGTCGCTCCCATTGCAAGCGGTCCATAGACGATGTAGGTATGCCCTGTGATCCAGCCGATATCTGCCGTACACCAGTAGGTATCATTTTGTTTTACATCAAAGACCCATTCCATCGTCATTTGTGCCCAAAGAATATATCCGGCTGTATTGTGTTGTACCCCTTTTGGTTTTCCCGTACTACCAGAAGTATAGAGCAAGAAGAGAGGATCTTCACTCTCCATAGGTTCTGCATCACATTGAGCAGTTTTGCTTTGTATAAGTTCATTGTACGAATAGTCACGTCCTTCTACCCATGTCACATCTTCATGGTTTCTCTCCACAACCAACACTTTTTCAACCGGTGTTTTACCTGTCAGTGCTTCATCTACCACAGGTTTTAGCATATAAGGTTTTGTTTTTCTATAAGCACCGTCAGCCGTGATCACCACTTTCGCCTCTGCATCTTCTATCCTGTCACGCAGTGCTTCTGAAGAGAACCCGCCAAATACGATAGAGTGGATCGCACCGATACGTGCACAGGCAAGCATTGCATAAGCAGCCTCAGGGATCATCGGCATATAGATCACGACTCTATCACCTTTTTGTACACCGAAATCTTCTTTAAGCAGATTGGCAAATTTATTTACTTCTTCATAGAGATCAAGATAAGTGATCACTTGCTTGTCACCTCTGTCACCTTCAAAAATGATCGCTGCTTTATTTTTCTGTGTCTCTAGATGTCGGTCGATACATTGGTGTGTAACATTGAGTTTTCCACCATCGAACCATTTGACGAACGGTGCATTGGACTCATCCAATACCGTAGTGTACGGTTCGAACCAATCGATCTTCTCATCTGCAAATTCTTTCCAGAAACCTTCATAATCATCCGTCGCCTTTTTTACCAAAGCATGGTATGCATCCATATTTTTTATTCTTGCATCTTTTGCAAATTCAGGGTTTGGTTGATAGAGTTCTTTTAACATTGTTTCTCCTATATAATCATTATTTTAATTTCGTTGTATTTTTTAATTTAAGATAGATCAAAGCCGTCATAATGGCATCATCTAATGCATCATGGGCTTGAAGTTTTGGTAGATCCAAATCTTCCAAGATCGTATTGAACCGCAGATCTATATTTCCTTGTGGTATAGCAGGGATCTTTTTATCATAATAGATCGCTGATACCTCTTCTTGTGTATTGGGTATGGTAATACCATACATCGGCTTGATATATTTATTGACCATAGCCACATCAAACTCCAGGTAGTAACCTACCAAAGGTCTGTTCCCGATATAATAAAGAAACTTCTCTATTGCCTCTTGAAGAGGGATCGCCCCGTAAAGATCACAATTCCTTATCTGATGGATCGTGATACTTTTAGGATCGATCTCTTTATCCTGATCGATATAGATATGTATCGCTTCATCCGTAAGAATTCTATTACCTTTTATCTTGACTGCTCCGATCGAAATAATGTCATCCGTTTTGGGATCAAGACCCGTGGTCTCACAGTCAAAAACGACCATCTCATCGGTAGGCACGTCATCAAATAAAAAGGTAAAGCGTTCATCCTTAAGATGTTTGAAGTTCCACTTCTTTTTTAATGATGTAAACATTTAACCTACTATAGAAAGATGAAAGTGATAACTTACTATCTTTTTAAACTTATTCACTGTTTTGAGTGCCTCTTTTAAAAGGTCACGTTCAAGCTTTCCTATGTTGACCACAGAGATATAGTTATCTATCTTCTCCCCTTTTGCCAGCTGCGAAAGTTGAGAATGGAGTCTCAGTGTAGTGAATACTTCCAGTGCTTCCATCAACTCTGTCGCATCCTCTTTACTCAAAAAACCACTATTATTCAGCGCTTTGATACGCAGGGTTGTATTGGTCGCTCTGATCTGATGTTCCAAAGCCAATGCACGTACCCCATGGATCAATGCAAAAAGAGCACCTTTTTTGATATCTATCTCATTCTTATGTGCTTTATCATGCACAAATTGAGAAAACAGTCCCAGTGGAGACTCAAACGTTTCGATCGCTCTTGCAAAATGCATGAGGATCGACGGGGTTTGTTCCACTTTATGAAAGAGATAATCGATCAATTCCGTATGCAGTGACAGTTTTCCGGCAACAGGGGTAGAGTCAAAGAAAATAGCCATATCCATAAATTTCTCATACGTTGGTGCTTCCATCCAGTCATAGATATCTTCTTTGTATGCTTCGATCGGTTTGCACCACTTTGGATTGATCATCATGATCTCACCTTCACAGCGCGGAAAACCTATCTCGTCAAGGACTTCGATAAATCTCTGTGTCACAGATGCTGCATCCTGAGGCATAAAACCTTTCTCAAAGACAAGTGCATTATCCTGGTCTGTTCTTAGGATCTGTGAAGCACGCCCTTCACTTCCCAGGAGGATGAGGGTACATTTATCATGCCATGTATGAGGGATGATCATTTTAAAGAGTTTCATATACATTTTTCTGTTGATCTCAGAGACCAACTTGGCAATATAGCGGCTTTTTACCCCTTTTGCATGCAGTGCACCTATCATCACATTCAAACGTTTGGCGGCGGCAACCACATTCTCAAGCTTTTGTGCTCTCTCCATTTGAACCGTAATAAGATGGGACTGATTGGAAAAGAAGCTCAAAAGATCAACAAGTTCAAGTATGCCTAGAACATTGTTGTCATCATCCAACACAGGAAGGTGTTTGATACTGTGTTCTGTCATCAAGAGTAAAATGTTAAAAAGAAGTTCTCCATTTTTAACGGAAATGGCAGGATAGCTTTGTATCTGAGAGATATTTTCTAAACTTTTTTCCTCTTTTTGGAGAATATAGTATCTGAAATCTGCATCGGTCACAATGCCATACCCTTCATCATTTTGAACCAGTAAACAGCTTGCACCCTCTTCATCCATACGCTTCAGTGAATCAACGATAGAAACATTGGACGCAATGACACATGCTTTATGCAAAATAGATTCATCCAGCCTTGCTATCATCAAGTCGCTCATAGAAGCATATTCTTTCTTCTCTTTAAGCAACTCGATACGTTCTACGATACTTGAAAAGAAATAATGTTTAAAATCCTTATTGCTTTCACAAATATCCAGGAATGATGCCTTTGGAATCTCAAAACATATCAATTCTTCTGTCACTTTGTAACTATACTCGGAAGGTTGATCTTCAATGATCTCAATACCACCAAAAATATCATGGGTATGATACATATCAATATGTTCTTCATTCTCATCAAATACTTCAACGATACCTTTTATCACAACAAAAAGGTTTTCAGGCGTTTTATCTTTACCTATGAGCACTGTGTCATTAGGATAATAGACGATCTGTGCATCGTTTTTGATATGATCAAATTCTTTTTTAGTTAAGAGTGTAAATGGTAGATGTGTCTTTATATTTTCGAATAATGTTATCACTTCACCTTCCTATCTATGACCAAGGCCAAAGGCCTTGGTAAATGTTCATTAGTGAGCTACTGCTCCATTAGATCCGATACCCGTTTGACATCTAATGTCCTGAGCATCAAATTCATCGATACATCTTTGTGCATCATCAGATTTATCTGTGATCGAGAAGAACCAGATCGCTATAAATGCCACTGGCACTGAGAAGACTGCCGGGAATTTGTAAGGTACAATTGCTGTCTCATTACCCAGGATCTGTGTCCAAACAACCGGACCAAGAATAACAAGTACGAGCGCTGAGATCAAACCAATATACCCACCAATGACCGCACCTCTTGTTGTAAGCTTCTTCCAGAATATCGACATAAACAGCACTGGGAAGTTAGCAGACGCTGCGATCGTAAATGCCAGCGCCACAACAAATGCGATATTTTGCTTTTCAAAGGCAATACCAAAGAAGATAGCAGCAATACCAATGGCAATAGTGGCCATTTTAGAAACTTGCATCTCCTTTTTCTCATCGACTTTACCTGTTGCAAATGCATTCGCATAAAGGTCATGAGAGATCGCTGACGCACCAGCGAGTGTAAGACCGGAAACAACCGCAAGAATAGTAGCAAATGCAACAGCTGAGATAAATCCAAGGAAATAATCTCCACCCACTGCATGTGCCAGCCATACCGCTGCCATGTTGTTCATCCCTTTAAGTGTTGCACCATCAGCAGCCAGATAAGAACCTGCAGGATCCCCAAGTACGAGTACGATCGCACCGAATCCCATGATGAATGTAAGTACATAGAAATACCCGATCAAACCTGTTGCAACAAATACAGACTTTCTAGCCTCTTTTGCATCTGCAACCGTAAAGAATCTCATAAGGATATGTGGGAGACCCGCTGTACCGAACATCAAGGCAATACCAAGTGAAATAGCTGAAATAGGATCAGAAACTAGACCACCTGGGCTCATGATCTCTACACCTTTAGCGTGGATCTGCGTTGCTTGTGTAAAGAGTGCATCAAAACTAAATCCAAACTTTGCCATAACCATGATTGACATAAATGTAGTCCCCGCAAGTAATAATACCGCTTTAATGATCTGTACCCATGTAGTTGCAAGCATACCGCCAAATGCAACATATAGAATCATAAGAATACCGACAAGTACAACGGCAAACTCATAATCCAATCCAAATAAGATTTCTATCAATTTACCTGCACCCACCATTTGAGCAATAAGATAAAGAATCACAACAGAAATTGAACCCAATGCTGCCAGGATCCTTACCGGTTTTTGCTTTAATCTATAGGCAGTCACATCGGCAAATGTATATTTACCCAAGTTTCTAAGTTGCTCAGAGATCATAAAAAGAATAATTGGCCAACCTACCAAGAAACCGATAGAGAAGATAAGACCATCATACCCTTTCAGGTAAACCATACCCGTAATACCCAGGAAAGATGCCGCTGACATGTAGTCACCTGCAATGGCTGTACCGTTTTGTGTACCTGTGATCCCACCACCTGCTGTATAGAAGTCACTAGCAGACTTTGTTCTTTTTGAAGCCCAGTAAGTAATACCCAGTGTTGCTGCAACAAAAATAAAGAACATCACAATAGCAGGCACATTCAGCTCTTCAGCTTTTGTACCTTCACCCAAATCAGCTCCCGCTGCAAATGCAACTGTCATGGAAGCCATCATAAATAGAGATAAAATTCTACCTAACATTAATTCATCTCCTTTTCAATATCATTTTTTAGATCGTTTAAAAGACCATCAAATTCACCGTTGGCTCTTCTTACATAAAGTCCTGTCATTGCAAATGCAAAAATGATAATAGCTAGACCGACAGGTATACCCCATGTCGCCATACCTTCTGGGCTTATTTTAGTTCCCAATGTTTCTGGGCTGAATGCAATAAATAAAATAAATGCATAATAGACCACTAACATGATAATAGTCAATGTCCAGGCAAACTTACTTCTTGTACCTACAAGTTTTTGGTACTTAGGATTGTTTTTAATCTGTTGCACTTGTTCTTGTGTCATTTTTTCTCCTTGTTATTATGATATGGTATATTTATTCACATACCATAATGTTTAAACTTTATTAAAAGTTATAGTTTATAATCAGTCTATACTCATCCCAGTCTAAACCATTTTTGAAATCTCTTGGATAGTTTGCTCTGGCTCTTAAGTTAAGACCCTCAACCGAAGCGACATTGTATTGAATATCCCAACCAGATTCTGATGCTGTCCAAGCTGTACCATAATCGTAGCTGTTGGTTGCACCAATATCAAATTCTGTATAAAATACAGAAGCTTTAATATCTTCACCAAGTAGCTCATTCAACTTATAGGTTCCAGCTACTTTCCAACTGTCCGTGTCAGAGAAGAATTGATGTCTTGTGACCATACCTTGTGTAAATGCTGGCATTCCACCCCATGGAGTAATAATACCACTAGTTGGACTGGTTGGTGTAATATCACTTGTATCTGTTTGAGAATACGCTGCATATGCACTGAATGCACCTAGACTTGCACCTAGTTTCACACCCCAGTAGTTACTGTCAACTTTACCTGCAAGTGCATCTCCTACATCACTTTGACCAATGTATTGTGCTGAAGCGTTCATTTTTACATTTTCATTCAAAAGACATTTCCATCCATAATCAGCCTGAAGGTACACAGCATTGAGGATATCATGTGCATAGTAGTCCCATGCCGTTAAAGTAACGCCATCAAACCCTTTATAGGTAGCTGCTACTGCAGTGACACCATCAGTTTTATTATCTATACTGCCATCGCCATTAAAATCATTATCACCTAATGCTACCCTACCCATATTTACAAAATCACCACTTTGTGCCAAGGTTGTACCTGCACCGTAACCACTTGCAAAACCTAATCCGTAAGCATCATCATAAATATTACTGAATGTACCAGTCGTCTCTCTGGTAATATGTGCTAAGGTTAAAGTAGTATCTTCAAGATCAGTGTTTGTCACTACTGCTGCTTCAAAAAGGTTTGGAATCATTCTTGCATCATCAGCTCCTGCCAATGGTGTATCAAGTCTTTGACGACCCACTTTGATGTTTGTATTGTTAAATTTATAGTTAAGGTATGCTTGTCCTATAAATGCATAATTATCTCCGTCACGACCCATCAATGCAGGATCATAACTGGCAGTGTCACCACTGTCACTATCTACCTCATGAATATTAAATCCATAAACACCATAAGCTGCCACAGCTGCTGTCAATCCATTAAAATCTGGTGACCTATATCCTATATAACCACCTGTTGCAAGTGAATTACGGTTATTATTAACTAGACCGGAATACGTTCTGTCAATATAGAATGTTCTGAATTGACCAAACAACTCACCGTAATCTACTTCAGCCGCTTCCGTTGCTACAACCGGTTCAAATGGTGCAATATCTCCTCCTGCCATCAGCAGTGTTGATGCTGCGACAGAGATTGCTAAATATGTTCTCATTGTATCTCCTAATTTTTATACGTTTGAAGTATGTAGGCTTAACGTAGCATTAACATAGCATTAACAAAAGAAAGGAAAATGTGTATAAAAAAAAATTATATGTGTGTATATTGGTTACAATAAGGAGAGATAAATGTATCAAAAAAGTTACATTTGTTTAGAAAGTGTATATCCCACACCCTTCAGTGTTGTGATGAGATCTTCTTTTAGCACTTGACGGAGCCTGTGTATCTCTGCTCTGATGATCGCATTATCTACAGGACTGTCATCCCAAGCATAGTGTCTGAGCATTTCAAAGTCAACCACCTTATTTATATTTTTTGCGAACAGATCCATGATCTGTAATTGTTTTTGTGTAAGTAACTGCTCTTCCCCATCAAACAACAAAGATTGATTTTCTGCATCATAGCTGTACATCTTTGATATCTTTATAAAGCTTTTTGCCCTTATATCTGCCATTTTTAACAATCTTTCAATGTGCAAACTTAACTCTTTGAGATGAAAAGGCTTTTTCAAATAGTCATAACAACCTAATGCATAGGCCTGGCTTATCTGCTCTATCTCTGTAATAGCAGAGATAAAGATCGTAGGAACATAGATCTTTTCTTTTTGCAGTGTGTCAAGTAAAGAGAGTCCATCCATACTTGGAGTGTTGATATCGAAGATAAAAAGATCATAGCTGTTCGAAGATATATTCTCATAGGCTTCCTGTCCATCTTCAAATGCTGTCACTTCAAACCCGGTGTCAGACAAATATTCTTTTATAGCGCCCTGGAGCATTAATTCATCTTCAAGTAATAATACTTTCATCCTGCTCCTCCTTTTTAAATCTATAACTGAATACTGTCATTTTATCATCAGATTGTACTTCTATTTTAACATGTTCTTTTTGACATATCGTGTGGACTATTTCCAGTCCCAATCCAAATCCACCCCGAACATCGTTCTCACGTTCGAATGACTTAAAGATCCGTTCCGTATCATCTATTTTAGGAGAATGCCCTACAAACTCTAACACAATCTCTTCTTTTTCTTCTTTCAGTACAACCTTTACATCGGTGCCTCGGTCGGCATATTTGATAGCGTTCGATAGATTGTTATCTACAATTCTTTGTAGTTCTTCCGGACTAAAAAAGATCCAAATATCATTTTGGATCTCAGAAATAATTTGATGTTTATTCCCCAACGCTATTTCAGAGAAAAAGTCCACTCGTTCCTCAAGAAAAGCAGACATGTTCAAATGTTTTTTTCTATAGGTCACACGGTTTTTTTTCACCATATAACTCAAGTCATCATAGATATTAGAGATGATCTTACTTGCCGCTTCTATTTTAGTAAGATATTTGTTTTCCCCTTCTTTCATTTTAAACAGATCAATATGGGTCATGATCACTGCCAAAGGCGTATTGATCTCATGAATAGAGTGTTTGATAAAACTGTCTTGTGCCTTCACTAATGAAGCATTGAAATCTTTCTCCTGCTCCAGTAAGATATTTTTTTCACTCAGATCTTTTGTTTTTTGTTCAACTTTTGATTCGAGTGTAAGGTTCAACTCTTTGAGTTTCTGGTTTCTTTGTTGAATAACACGGATCATTCTATTAATATAATGTACCATTTTTTTAAACTCAGAGAGTCGTATATTTTCTTCATCTATCCTTTCATAGGTTGATGCAGCTTTTTCGAAATAACGGTTAAATAATGATATCTCTTTGTTAAGTATATGATTTGTAAGGATAATGCCTATCATCCCTACTATAAATAGAATCACCAATAGCAACGCCATTTTGAGGGAATATTGGTCAAGTCTGTTTTTGAGTATTTCCCTTTGCATTTGAATATGTTTTTCTACTTCATCAAGATAAACACCCGTTCCTACCATCCAACCCCAGGGTTCAAATGATTTCGCATAAGAGATTTTCGGACTTAATAGACCTGTCGTAGGCTTTAACCATTGATACTCAACAAACCCACCCTCTTTAGTCCGTGAAATATCTATAAGATCTTTGATCACCAGCACACCATTGGTATCTTGAGTGTCATAAAGATTTTTACCTATATTCTGTCTTTGGATGGGATCAGAAAGAACAATGCCGTTAAAATCATAGACAAAAATGTACCCTGTACCATCTTGACGTCCGTAAAGTTCTTCTATGGCATGAAGTATTTGTTTTTTGACTGTTTCTTCATCTTGTACTTTATCTTTAGAGGCATAGGCATCCTTGATAAAATTGAGCACCCGTGTGGTATCAAAAACAATCGTATCTTTTTGTTTTTGAATAAATTCAGAGTGCATACTTTCAGCTTCAATTTCAAAATTTCGATACTCTTTATAGGCAACAATCGCTGCAAACACTATGATGACCATAAGCATCATAAGCATACCAACTACATGAATACTTGCAATCGTTTTATTTTTTAAAAAATTGATACTACTCTCCATCTGCAGTGGAAGTATGAGTCAATCTCCCCAACTTCACTGCCATCTGCTTTAAAATCATAACAAGAATCGAAACGTATTTTTTACATATGATGCTGTCTATTAAACTTTATTATATGTAAGATAATACCATGATTTGATAAACTATTTATGATATTTATGATAGAATCTCCAAAATTTAACCTATGGAGATGTTCAAATGGATATTACTAAAATCGGATCTGGCGAAAACCCAGATGCTGTAAAAGCAATTATCGAAGTACCACTTAACTCAGCTATCAAATACGAAATAGATAAAGATTCGGGTGCTGTTGAAGTAGATAGAGTACTTTACTCTGCTATGCACTACCCTGCAAACTATGGTTTTGTTGCTAATACATTGTCAGATGATGGTGATCCGGCTGATATCCTTGTACTGTGTGATTATCCGCTGCAAGCTGGTTCGTACATCAAATGTAGACTTGTAGGTGTACTCATGACAGAAGATGAAAGTGGTGGAGATGAAAAACTTATCGCTGTTCCTACAGAAAAAATAGACCCAACCTATAAAAATATTCAAGACTTAGGTGATGTGCCAGAGCATACACTGAACCGTATCAAAAACTTCTTTGAAACATACAAAATGCTTGAGCCTAACAAATGGGTAAAAGTATCTGGTTTTCAAGACAAGGCAGCTGCAACAGCTATCTTGGACAAAGCCATTAAAAACTACAAATAATGTAGTGTGTCATTCTCGGGACTTCTCCCGGGAATTCACTATTATCCCATCAATCTAAAATCCAATTTCTCTTTTTCTATTATCCAAATATCTATTTACCCCTTCAACAATCCCCTCGGCGATCTCTTCTTGATAGTCTGATGTAAAAAGCCTTTCACGTTCTTTAGGATTTGTCATGTATCCGACTTCTACAAGTATAGAAGGTCTGCTGGCTCCAACAAGTACATAAAATGGCGCGGGTCTTACTCCACCGTTTTTTACATCATCATAGTCGCTGTTTAAATGCTTCATAATATGATTTTGAACATCTATGGCCAGCTTATGAGACTGTATGATCTTAGGTCCGTTCAATACAGCATCAATAATAACCTCTTGACTTAACCTATCCGTACCTTTTAAGACGGATGCATTTTCTCTCGCAGCGATTCGTTGTGACTTTTCATCTCTGGTTTTTTGTAAAAAGTAAGTCTCAATACCTTCAACTTCATCATAACGACTTTTATCGCTAATGGCATTGGCATGTATCGAGATAAAAACCTTCGCATCTTTCCTGTCTGCAATTTTCGTACGTTGCCCAAGTGTTAAAAATCTATCTCTGTTTCGTGTAAGATAGACTCTGTAACCTTCACTTTTAAATTCTCTTTTAAGTTTTTTTGTAATTTGAAGAACTAGATCTTTCTCTTTCTTATTATCACAAGATGCCCCACAATCATGTCCACCGTGTCCTGCATCTATGACAACAAGACTGTCTGACCTGTCAACATTGGGACCACCACAGCCTAACAATAAAAGTAGTGTACTCAATCCAACTATAAGTTTTGTCATTTGTTATCCTCTTTTAAAAAGCATATCATTCATCACAAGTCAATTTCTTTTTTTCTATTATGTAAATAGATATCTACTCCCTCAGCGATACCTTTTGCGATCAGTTCCTGATAACGTGGAGTAAAAAGTCTTTTACGCTCTGTAGGGTGTGAAATATACCCAACTTCTACCAGTATGGAAGGTCTACTGGCTCCCACAAGTACCCAGAAGGGTGCATGTCTCACTCCACCATCCCTCACACCTTTATATCTTGTATGCAAATTGGTCATGATCCTTCGCTGTACGTCAATTGCCAGCTTATTGGATTCAACAATTTTTGGTCCGGAAAGTACCGAATCAATGACCACATTACGACTTAGTTTGTTCATACCTTTCAGTACGGCTTTATTCTCCCGTTGTGCAATACGCTGAGATTTTGCATCTCTTGTTTTTTGTAAGAAAAACGTTTCAACTCCCTGTATCTTATTGCGTTTTCTTTTAGGTACTGAGTTCGCATGGATAGAAATGAACACGGCCGCATGATTCTTGTCTGCAATTTTTGTACGCTGTGGAAGTTTTAAAAAGCGATCCTTCTTGCGTGTCATATGTACAGAGTAACCCTCTTTTTTCAATTGTCTCTCGAGTCTTCTTGATATTTGAAGCACAAGATCTTTTTCTCTTTTTCCTCCCCCTATCGCACCTGTATCATGTCCACCATGTCCTGCATCTATCACAATAAGTTTATCTCTATTCGATCGAATCAATGTAGACTTTTTTGTCACTTTCTTAAACTTACCATTCGGTTTTTTATAGCGTTTGGCAGGTAATACACTGCTATCTTTAGGTAATGATATATGATAACTGTTATTTGAAAAAAATGGTTGATAAGCTATAGGTTTTGAAGATCGATAACCTGTGATCACCACACGTACGGTATTGGTCTTATTTTGAGCCAAGCGGACATGCGGTCCCAGTCCCAGGGGCACACGACTATGAGCAAGACGTGTATTTTTAAAGTCGTAAATTTCTCTATGAGGATTGCCAAGTGTAAAGTGTTTGACACTCTTTTTATTAAAAGGTTTAGAAAAAAAGAGACGCAGTTCATCTTTTTTGACAATAGCCTTCTGTAACTTGATCACGCTGGGGAACAGTAGTGTATTCAATAACAGCAGTAAAAGAAAAACCCTACTTATCTTAGGCATAATTTTACTTATCTTCTCCATTCATCAATTTATCCATCAGTTCTTTCACTGTGATGATCTCTGTAAGACGATACCCATTGGCACCCGTAAAAAAAAGTCCAGTCTCTTTGATCCCGTCATACGCATCCGTCAGTCTATCTGCAATACAATACCCTACAATCTTCGCCTCTTCACCACGATGACATGGTGCAACACAGTTTGAGATACATGCTACTTTTGGTGCTGTTCCCTTTTCTATATCTTCATGAAGCTGTGTTCTTACACCACGGGCAGGGTACCCTACTGGCGATTTAAAGAGTTTGATATCCTCTTCTTTTGCATTAATAATAATATCTTTCATGACTTGACTTGCATCACATTCCACTGTACCTATGAAACGTGTACCCATTTGTACGCCATCTGCACCCAGTTCCATCATTTTGACAATGTCATCATGATCCCATACACCACCAGCAGCGATAATAGGCATAGAACCCCAGTTTTTAGCTTCCTCAACCACAGGAGGCAAGATCTTTTCTAACTGATTTTCAGGCATAAAGCACTCTTCATACTTAAAGCCCTGGTGTCCACCGCTAAGCGGTCCCTCAACAATGACAGCATCAGGAAGTCTATCATGTGTTTTTTTCCAACGACGACATAAAATACGCAATGCTTTGGCAGTAGAGACAATGGGGACCAAGGCTACATCAGGATAGTTCTTCGTTGCTTCAGGCATCGTGAGTGGCAAACCTGCACCAGTGATGATAATATTTGCCCCAGCCTTACATGCATCTTCTACCACACGGTTGTATTCACTTTGTGCATAGAGTACATTCGCGGCTAAAGGTTTATCCCCACAAATTTTTCTTGCATTTTCAAATATTTTTTTAAGTGCTGGATAAGAGTAAAAGTTGATCGCATCAAGGGGTCTGTGCTCTTTACCTACCATCTCTTTATCATGAAGGAATTTTCTCTTTTTATAAACACCCGTTCCTACAGCAGAGATGACACCCAGGCCACCCTCTTTTGAAACAGTACCGGCCAATTGATCCCATGATATACCAACACCCATACCACCTTGCACAATAGGTTTTTCAATGGTATATTTTCCAATTTTCAAAGATTTAAATGCCACTATTTTACCTTCACTTTTGCAAATTTTCTTTTTCCTACTTGCAAGATATACTCTCCTGCTGTAAGATTTAACTTCTCATCAGAGATTTTTTTCTGATCAATGCTCACTGCATTTTGCTTAATATCTCTTCTTGCTTGAGAAGTAGAAGGTTCAATACCTGCATCGACTAATGCCTTACATATCCAGATACCCTCTTCAACTTCTACTTCATTCATATCGGTTGGGAGTTGGTTCGATTTAAATACATTATCAAACTCTCCTTTGGCTAGTGTAGCTAACTCTTCATTATAAAACCTTGTAACCAGTTCAAGTGCCAGGTTTTCCTTCACTATTTTAGGGTGAAGTGTGCCCTTTTGAACATCCTCTTTCATGGTAGCGATATCATCAAGTGATTTTTCACTTAAAAGCTCATAATAACGCCACATTAATTCATCAGAAACTGAAAGTGTTTTGCCATAAATATCTTTAGGTTCTTCCGTGATACCTATGTAGTTGTTCAAAGACTTACTCATCTTCTGTACACCGTCCAATCCTTCCAAAATAGGCATCATCAGAACCGCTTGTTCTTTTCCTACATTGTATACACGCTGAAGATGTCTTCCCATCAAAAGATTGAATTTCTGATCTGTTCCGCCGATCTCAATATCACTTTTGAGCTCCACAGAATCATAACCCTGAAGTAACGGGTATAAAAATTCTGAAATAGAAATACTCTGCTCGCTTTTAAAACGTTTTGTAAAATCATCACGCTCAAGCATACGTGCTACACTAAAAGTGGTGGTTAAGGCAACCATCCCGGCAGCACCCAGGGCATTGAGCCAAGTGGAGTTGAACACCACTTCTGTCTTACTCTCATCAAGAATATTAAACACTTGTTCCTGATACGTTTTTGCATTTGCCATAATGGTATCGTTATCAAGTACTTTTCTTGTTTCACTCTTACCGGTAGGATCACCTATCGTTGCAGTAAAGTCACCGATAAGAAGTTGTACCCTTCCACCGTGGTTTTGAAATACCCTAAGCTTTTGAAGAAGTACAGTGTGCCCCAGGTGCAGATCTGCACCTGTTGGATCAAATCCTGCCTTTACTGTATACGTACTGCCATCATCATAATATTTTGAAACCAATTTCTCAATACGTTCCATATCTATAACTTCTGCAGTACCTCTACTGATCTCTTCTAATGCTTTTTGTACCATTTTTACTTACCCTCTGTTTATTTATTATATGCGTCATCTAAACTAATGATCTCTATCAGTTTAAATTGTTGCGAAATTTTTTCTGCAAGAATCTGCCTTTTAGGCTCATTGCTCTCAACTTCTATCTGACAGAATTCTGCCTGTTCTGAATTTCTAATGCCTAACTCTATACTCAAAATATTGAGATTCAGATCAGAAAGTTTTGACAGTAGATCTGCCAAAATACCTTTTCTGTTTTGAAGACTTATAGTAAGTCTGTATCTAGAGAGTTTGGAACCACTCCAACTCACATAGACCATCTCTTGCCCCTCTAAGATTTTTTCGTAGGCTTTCTTGCATAATTTGTGGTGTATAATAGCTTTACTACCCTTATAAAATGCAACGATCTGGTCTCCAACTTTAGGATGGCAGCAATAATCAAACTCTACACCGTCTATAGGCTTGTTCGTAAAGAATCTAAAGTGATCTAACTCTTTGATATATGGTTTTTTATACCCTTTTTTAAGCAATTCCCAAAAGCGCACTACTTTGGTACCCATGTAATCCGCTACTTTATGTATGGTCTCTTTATAATAATCAAGTTGAACCGGTAATTTATAGATCGAATCATTATGGTCTATACTTTCTAAAAGGTCTTTCATGGCACTACTTTCTTGGGAAAACAAGGTTCCCAAAATATTGTATGCACTTAAGGTATCTGACTCTTTTATTCTGGCCCTGCATGAGCTTCTTATCCCCTCTTTTGCTCTGGATGTTTTTACCGTGTCCAGCCATGAACAGTGAAGATGCGGTTTATTATCTTTAAGGATCTTCACAATGTCCCCATTTTTTAAAATGGTCAAAAGTGATGCCTTCTGTTTGTTCACCAAAGCTTCTGAAGCGTTTGCACCGACTTCAGAGTGAACTGCATAGGCAAAATCCAGTGCGACTGAACCCTTAGGTAACGTAAAATAATCTCCTATAGGTGAGAACACGGTAATATCTTCGGAGAAAAGATCTTGCTTTGCCAACTCATAGAACTCTTCTATGGATTCATTTTGATAATGTAAACTCTCCAACCATGCCAGATTTACATTACTGTCTCCATCTTTATATTTCCAGTGTGCAGCGACACCATACTCTGCAAGTCTATGCATCTCTAAAGTCCGTATCTGCGCTTCCACGATCCCTTCTTCAGAAAACAATGTGGTGTGAATGGTCTTATATCCATTTTCTTTCGGTACAGCTATATAATCTTTAAACCTGGATATAAGAGGCGTAAAATTCAAATGTACAAGTCCTAGGACCTTGTAACAGTCTATCGGTTCTTTCACAATAATACGGACCGCCAGTAGATCAAGTACTTCTTCTATACTCACACCTTTACGGTGCATCTTTAAATAGATAGAATAATAATGTTTGACCCTTCCGATAATCTCAAAATCATCTTCATCAAACCCGTCTTTTACCATCGTATCTTTCACATTTTGAATAAAGGCATTGAGTTTAAACTTCAAATTTTGTGCATTAGACCTCATATACGTATCTATGCTTTTATAATCTTCAGGGTAGATATAACGGAAACTCAAATCTTCCAAATGATTTTTAAGTCTGGAGATACCCAGTCTATGCGCAATAGGTGCATAAACTACGAGCGTTTCTTCAGCAATACGTTTTTGTTTTTCAACGCTCAATGCATCCAGTGTGAGCATGTTATGCAATCTGTCACAAAGCTTAATGACAAGGACACGTACATCTTTGATAGAAGCGACAAGCATTTTTCTGAAACTAAGTGCAGAGTTGATCAGTCTTTCATCAGAGCCTGAAGGGATCAACTCTTCATCACGAATTTCAACGATCTTAGTGAGTCCCTCAACCATATGTGCCACATCATACCCAAATTCACGTTCTAACTCTTCAATCGTAGCACTTGTATCTTCTACTACATCGTGTAAAAGAGCAGCCTGTACCATCATTTCATCATTAGATATCTTCGCAGTGATCGCTGCGACTAAGATAGGATGAACGATATAAGGCTCTCCGCTTTTACGTATTTGTCCTTTATGTGCTTCGTGTGAAAGTTCGAGTGCTTTAGTGGTTGCAGGTAGGGGGGATGGGAGCTGTTCCCAAAGAAGGGCACTTGCCCCTTCTATAGTATCTATATTTTTAGCTTTATCTAGAAAAGCATCCAAAGGAGTTTAACCTTCTAGGCTTACAGTGATTTTACCTTCAGCTATTTCTTGAAGTGCAATATCTGCATATTTCATGCTTGATGTATCGATATCTAAGAGTACTTCAGCACCGTTAGCGATAGCTTCTGCTCTTTTTCCCACTGCATTTGCAAGAAGGTATTTATCAAAATCGACCTTTTCAAGTGCTTTTGCTGTTAATTGTTCTGTTCTCATATTATTTCCTTTATTATTTCATTCTCTATTTTACAACCGAACAAAGGGTCATATCACCTTTGACAATTGCAAGAAGATTACCTTTTTCAAACATGTTACACACAACAATAGGTAATCCATTCTCTTTAGCCAAAGCAATGGAAGTATCATCCATAACCTTAATATTATCTGCCAATGCCTGGTCATACGACAATGTATCAAGTTTCACAGCATCATTGAATTTATTTGGATCTTTGTCATAGACACCATCGACCTTGGTTGCTTTGATAAGAAGATCAGATTCTATTTCAGAGGCTCTTAAAGTCGCAGCTGTATCTGTTGTAAAATACGGGTTACCTGTACCCCCGGCAAATACAACCACACGTCCTTTTTCCAAATGTCTTCTTGCACGACGTACAATGAACGCTTCACCGATCTCTTGCATATCAATAGCAGACTGGAGTCTCGCTTCAAGCCCTGCATGTTCCAATGCCTCTTGAATGGCCACACCGTTAATGACAGTGGCCAACATACCCATATAGTCACCAGATGTTCTCTTAATGATACCATCCGCAGCAGCGCTAACACCACGTATAATGTTACCGCCACCCACAACGATGCCTACTTCAACACCATTGTCTACAAGTTCTTTAATCTCACCTGCAATAAAATTTAGAATCTGAGTATCAATACCATACCCTTCTTCACCCGCTAATGCTTCACCAGAAAATTTTACTAAAACTCTTTTAGTCACAGATGCACCTTTATATAATTTCGCGATTATATCTAAATGTGGTTTAGGAGGGGTTTAAACTCTCCAATGCCTATATGGTTATCAGCCTCAAGGGGTTTATATGCTTAGAGTCTTTTGTTGCTTGAAAAATGAGTTTTTCATTGACTTTTCCTACCACATATCCTTTTTGTATCTTTGCACCGACATGTATGGTAGGCGCAATTTTAGAAAGTCCTGCATAGACTGTATGTATCTTACTGCTATGAGAAACAACCACGACATTGCCCAGCATGCTGCTTTTCCCGGCAAACACCACTTTCCCGTTCAATATATTTTTGACTTTTGAGTTTGGTACAGGCGACTTGAGCGTGATAGACTCATTAAAGATCTTGATCTTGTAAATAGGATCTACATAAGTACCAAACTTTTTGATAAGCCTTGCTCCTGCTGGTAATGGAGATATGGTTTTTCCACCTCTGTAGGCATAGGTTTTAGACTTTTGATAAGAAGAGTTGACCTGTCGTACTTTTTCACTCTCTTTATACACTTTTTGTTTCGCTTTCTTCGCTTCAGATGCAGCTAAACGTGCTTTTTTTCTCTCTAGTTCTGTTTTTGCTTCTCTTAACTCTTCTTGTGCCTTTCTTTCCTTTGCACGCGCCAATGCTTTTGCTTCACGTATCTCTCTTTGTCTCTCTTTTTCAAGACGCATCGCTTCTTTCTCAGCTTCAGCTCTCTTACGTGCTTCATTGACTTCTTTTGTATGTAGGATATTTAGTTTTGCCAGTGTAGACCGAAGAGAGTTCTGTTTGTCCACTATCTTTGCAAGTTTTGTATTGTATTTTTCCTCATCCGAAGCAAGCTTTTTACGTAACTTTTCTTTTGCTGCCTTTTTTTGCGCATACTCCTCCCTTTTTTCAACAATACGCCCGATCTCATTTTTTGTTTTATTGCGTAAATAGACTTTGTCCTCTTTCTGCTTTTTAAGCTTTTCTATATCGGTCTTGAGGGCAGCTAACATTTTGGCATTATGGTTTTTATATGCAATATATACTTCATGTGAAAGTATAGATTTTTGCGTGGGTTCATGTGATTTTTCCATAGCAAAAACGATAGAAAATTGTTCAGAAAGCAAAGAGATGAACGCTTGATGTTTTTCTTCTAATGCCTGACTTGTACTCGCTAACTCTTTTTCTGATTTAATGAGTTCGGTTTTTAACACTGCATACTTTTTTTCTGATTTTTTTTGATCTATCTCAAGTTCACCTATTTTCTTTTCAAGATCGACAATATCTTTTTCTGCAGCTTGTATCTCCTTAGCAATTTTGTTGATCTGTCTGCTTGTCTTTTTTTTAGCAGCCGATGTTGCAGAGAGTTTTTCTTTAGACTTTGCGATCTTCGTAGTCGTTGATGCACTATAAAGCAATCCTATAGCTACAAAACAGATCAGAATCAAGGATCTCACTCCTGTACTCCCTTACTGCTAAATACAACCGTATACACAGCAATAATAACGATCAATATGGAAGAACCTAACAAAATACCGATATCACTAACCTTAAAAAGTGCTTCCTGGTTTTGCACCATGATGTCTATACCGCTTTGCACAGCCCAGTAAAACTTGGTATAAAAGAAGATCCCGGAGACCAATAGGGTCGAAAATATTGCATCTATGAAAGCCACTTTGAAAAGTATACCCGAACGAAGCATCAAAGGTGCACCAAATATCTCCATGACCTGCATACGCTCTTTATGTGCATATTTCCAGATCTCCATCTGTTTGATAATCAAAAACAGGCTCACCACAGCCATAAAAGCAATAAATACTTTCAATATAAACTTAATAAATGAGAAAAGTCTATAATTGGACTGATAACTGCTGCCAAATGTCTCAATTTGTTTAATATTAGCATCCGCTTCAAGATCTTTTTTGATCTTTTCCAAGCCTGAAGTATGAAGATACGAATCTAAACCAAGATTATAAAAATAAGGAAGCGCGGCCAATATCTCTTTGCTGCTACTTTGACTGATCCCTTTTGCCACTTCGGAAACGATGCTCTCACGTTTGATCTTTTCTGCTGTGCTGATATGATCATTCAATGATTGAAAAGCAGAGAGCTCCATAGGCTTTTTTGTCACAGCAAGCATAAAATAGCCCTCTTTGAGCCCTTTTTCATACGTGTCTGTTGTACGTTCAAATACCAGATAAAACTCAATACCCAATAAAATTGCCATAAGCGGTAAAATAAACATAAGATGGTTTTTAATGAACTTCATACACACCCTTGCTCTCTATAATAAAATGTCTGTAAGGTAAAGAGAAGATCGTTGGAATTTTGTGTGTTACGACCAACACTGTTGTATCGAGTTGCTGGCATGCATTTTCCATCAAATCCCAGATCACATTGGATGAATAATCATCAAGGTTACCCGTAGGTTCATCTGCCAATATCACCACTGGATTTTTAGCCAATGCTCTTGCAACACCCACACGCTGCTGTTCTCCACCACTTAATTCCAAGGGATACTTGTCTGCATGCTCCGGGAGTTTTACATGTTTAAGAAGTCTTCGTGCCTGAGTATCCTGTATCTCGCTATCGTATCCTGCTATCATTAACGGTAAAACAACATTTTTTTTCACCGTCCATTCATTCACAAGTTTATAATCCTGGAAAATGATACCCATATGGGTTCTAAGTTCTTGAAGTTTACGTTGACTTACATGTGCCAGATCAAGTCCACCCACAACAAGGTTGCCTTCACTCGGTCTTAACTTTCCGTACAATGCTTTAAGCAGTGTAGATTTACCTGAACCACTCGGTCCGGTAATAAAGACAAACTCACCCTTTTTAATGCTGAAATTGGCATCTTTAATGACTTCTTTCCCTGCATTACCATAGGTAAGGGTAAGATGTGAAGCGTGGATCACATTAGACATGTTCTACTCCCCTTTACCGAGCATCATCTGCTCAGCTAGTTTTTGATGTGCTTGAAAGTTGACTGTCGTCTTCACAGGCGGAGAGACAAAATATCTACAACTCTCTTTTTCTAATAAAATATATTTATGTTCCGGTCTATCAAAACTTCCAAAAGCACATTTTATAAGTATGCTCTCTTCAGATATTTTATACACCCGTTCAAAGTGTATAAAATACCCTTCAAAAACCAATGCTTTTTTCGGTAAACGCTCTTCTATGCGTGGTGTATATTTTACATCATTAAAATTAAAATCTACAGTCAATAATCTAGGTGCAGATTCCTGCGTACATTTGACATACACATCATAGATATCTTTTTCCTGTCTAAGCCATCTTGCTTCATACTTACTTGTTACATCCAAGGCTTCATTTTTACGTACTTCTACTTCAACCTTAGGTACAGAAAAGAAAGTTTCCAACGCATACCAAAAGTATTTGTCACTGTCTGTACGAAGCTCCAAACGTCCGCCTTTTCTTAAGACTCTCATAGACTCATCTAAAAAACTGGGGCTGATCACCCTTCTGTGAGGTTTCTTGTCCCAAGGTACAGGGAAATGCACAAAGATCTGTTCACAGACATTTGAAGGTAACATTTCCAAGAAGAGTCTTGCATCGTAATTCACGACCCAGATATTGTCAAGCTCTTGAAGTTCTATCTGCTTGAGGACCTGTTGTGCAGAAGGTGTATGGATCTCTAACCCTATAAAAAGCGTATCAGGGTTCTTTTTTGCCTGATGAAGCAAATGTCTTCCACTCCCAAATCCTACCTCAACAGAGATCTTCTCTTTAGGATAGGTGATATGTTCAAAATCTTCTATCTTTTTAAAGTGTTCTGATGAGAGTGGACTTTTTGTATTTGATATAGCGATATTTGAAGAGAGT
Organism: Sulfurovum sp. TSL6; assembly: GCF_019972115.1. Lineage (NCBI taxonomy): Bacteria > Pseudomonadati > Campylobacterota > Epsilonproteobacteria > Campylobacterales > Sulfurovaceae > Sulfurovum > Sulfurovum sp. TSL6. The sequence continues at coordinate 187,108 of NZ_BPFJ01000002.1, forward strand.
ACCTCCAGGTTCAACTCTTTTGAAACACTCTCCAATGCTACTTTAAGCAGATTCACTTTAAGAGGTCTGGTCACTTTGTCATATTTGAGTAAGTAAGCATTTTCATCCGGTTTAAGTTGAAGTAAAAATTCTTCTCCTTCATGTTCAATACCAATGAGCATATCATTACGGTTCATTGCAGCGGCGCAAAAAGTCATCATAGGACTTCTTTTGATCTGTTGTTCTATTATGGACGTATCAAAGGGGGTAACTTTTAAGTGTGGCATTGTTCCTGCTTATAATGTAATTTTTGTTGCGTGGCTGGGATAAGCACGTATTTTGTCATAACTTTGTGCAATGATCCGATAGCTGTATGTATGTCCGATTCTTATGAATGTATCAATGTATTCAGCCATCAATTGGCCTTGTACCTGTGAGATAAACTCCCATTCAGAACCATCTACTGATCGTTCTACGATATAGGTACTGATACTTGGATCTGCATGCGGTTTCCACAGAAGTTTCACCACAGATGGTGCCACCCTATAGGCTTTCACGAACGAGACTGCCGAAAATGGAGGCAATGTGTTTACTTCTATCGGCTCACTGCGTCTAGACTCTTTCCCAAAAGAAAAGGTACTGAATGTATAACGATAGGTACTGTCTGCATTGACATGCGTGTCCACAAAGTGTGTTGCATAACGGTTCCCTACAGTACCTATACGTCTAAAACCTTGTGTTTCTTGCGAAGCATCACTTCTGTAAATATTGACACCATGTATACGATGGTCATTTATCTTTTCCCACTCAAATCCTACGGAATTCATCCTAGGTAAAACATGTACTTGTTCGATAGTATCTAATGAAGAGTCTGTACCGTAGGTCATCAATCCTTTAACAGCACCGCACCCGTTAAAGGTTATTAAAGCGACTGCCCAGAGTATGAGGATCGATTTTTTCATCTACTTCACCTTGATCGAAATTTTTAGATATATACATTTTCATATCATCAAAAAGTGGGGCGACAAACTCCATTCTTTCACCGCTTACAGGGTGGACCAGATACAGTAAATATGCATGCAAGTTAACTCTAGAAATTTTATCTCTTTTGCTCTTAAATCCATATAAATCATCACCTAAAATATGGCGGCCGAGCGTATTTAAATGCACCCGTATCTGATGGGTTCTTCCTGTAAACAATTTCGCTGCGATGAGTTCAACATTATGTGGGCTTGTCAGCAGTTTTACGAAGGCTGTTTTGGCATTTCTCCCCTCAGGGACCACGTCCATTTTGAGCCTATTTTTAGTGTTGCGTCCTATGGGTTTATCTACAACGATATCATCTTTAAGCGGGCAATCGATCAATGCCAGATAGTAGCGTCCCATACTCTTGTCTTGGAGTTGTAAGCTCAGCGCTTCATGCACCTTGTTGTCCTTAGCCACGACCAGTGCACCCGTCGTTTCTTTGTCTATACGGTGCACGATACCATAACGTTCTTCCCCACTGATAGTGGAAAGAGAGATACCTTTATGGATCAACCAATCTACCAGTGTAGGCTCTTTAACGGAAGGCGCAGGATGGACCACAAGTCCTGAAGGTTTATTCACCACCAAAAGATACTCATCTTCATACAGTATCTCAACATCAAAGTCTATAGGAGGTACTACCCTTTTCTCTGCTTCTTTAAAAATATAAGAAACGCTATCCCCTTCTTTTATTTTAAAACTGCTCTTTGTAATGGTCTGATCATTCACACTCACAAGCCCCTCTTTTACAAGCTTTTCAACTTGATTACGGCTTACGTCTAATTGGCTTGCGAGTATTTTGTCCAAACGTCCTGAGGCTGTGGCAGTAAATGTATTCATGTTTTTTTCAACAACGATCAGTCTTGCTGCTTACACGGTTCAGCAGAGAGAAATTGCTTACGTACCCAGCCTCGTTTACCATTAGCATCTACTTTACACCATATCGGGTATTTCCAAGCCATATGGTTCCGTTTGGTCGTATTCATCTCATCCAGTTCTTTTTGCGTGACTTCTCTTAAGCAGCCGAGGTTTTGGACACACCCTTCTGTCCATACGCGTGTATAGATCTTTTCGGCTTTACGGTTAGGCTCTACACTTAATGCAAGCGCTTCGCATTTTTTGATGAGTTTGACGGTAAATTCTGAAGGCTGTATCTTATCATCAGCAAGTAAACCTGTAAACAAAAGGCTACTAAGCAAGAAGGATCTCACATCTCTTCCTTTATATCATCTATATCATCTCTGTTCCAACGCTCAGGATCAAAGAAAGTATCATCATGTATATGTTTAAATGAAGCCCTGAACATTTTAAAGATATCTTTATTCTCTTTTTCAAGTCCTGCCAACCACGCTTTGGTTGAAGCTCTGGCATGAGGCATCTTGACCTCTTTTAACATAGCAGGACAGGCTTCATCACCTATCACCTGTAGGTTATTTTCTTCAGCAAAGGCACGAAGCTGTGTCTCTCTGGCTTGTATCAGTGGACGTATCAGGTGAAAGCCTCTGCTTGTTTTGTAAATAGGTGCCAAGGCTCTCATCGTCCCATTGTAGAACATATTCATAAAAAAGCTTTCGACTGTGTCATCAAAGTGATGCCCAAGTGCAACCTTGGTAAAACCGCCTTCCTCGGCAAAACTATAGAGTGCCCCTCTTCTCATACGTGAAAAATAGGAACAGAATGAAGAATTTTCCCTTATCGTGTCATTTGAAATTTCATAAATATTGGTGTCAAAAACTGTATGTTTGATACCATACTCTTTACAATGTGCTTCCAAAAAAGCATAATGTTCATCAGGCATACCATATTTAACTGTACAGGCTTCAAATTCAAAGTTAAAAGGAGCATGCCGCTGTATGTGTTTCAATATATGCACAAGCGCCAGAGAATCTTTACCCCCGCTGAGTCCTACCAGTACCTTGTCACCCTCACCTATCAGTTTGAACTCTGCATTGGTTTTACCCGCCAACTTGAGCAGTTTCTTGCTTATGGGTATGCTTTTAGAGGCAACACGTCTTTGATTATTGTCCAATTGCATCCACCATACTCAGAATGAAATCAGCAGATACCTTTGCTGAGCTTTCCAAGAATTCATCAAAATTAAAACTTGCATCCATATCGGCACTATCCGAGATTGCACGTAAAATGAAGAAAGGTATGTTTAAAGCATTGCATACCACTGCAACACTTGCCCCTTCCATCTCTAAAGCATCTGCTCTAAAGGTAGTCTTTATCCACTCCTTACGTTCAATGTCTGCGATAAACTGATCTCCGGTTGCTATCACACCCTCTTTAAGGGTCAAACCTTTAGACTTTGCTATATCTTTAGCAATATTTCTTAAACCTACATCTGTAGGGATACACACTTCTCCTTCAGGTACATAACCAAAAGGATGACCAAAAGCCGTAATATCCAAATCATGCTGACACAAGCCATCTGCGATAATAAGATCTCCAATACTAAGCTCATTAGAAATAGCTCCTGCCACACCTGAAAAAAGAAACATATCGCATCCAAATTTTTCTATGAGTGTTGTCGCAGTCAATGTAGCAAAAACTTTACCTATTTTAGAATAGGCTACAACGACTTCTTGCCCATGGTAAGAACCTTCATAGTATTTATTATCTCCATACACACTCGTTTGTACATTATCAAGTTTATCGATAATAGGTTCTATCTCTTCGGGCATTGCACCCATGATGGCAATTTTTTGACTTGTCATGATTATCCTAATTTACTGATCTCTTCGATCGCTGTTTCCAAAGATGCCATATCTGAAACAACAAAGTGAGGCTTGCTTGTTGCTTTACGGTTCAGTCCTTTAAGTACACCGCCATGTCCAAACTCAACATAACAATCTACAGAATCATCAAAATTGGCAATAGACTGCTTATAGAGTACAGGAGAGACCAATTGTTTAGGGAGAAGATCTAACGCTTCTTCTTTGGTATTGTATGTGTTTGCAGTGACATTCGATACCACTGGAGCGATAAACTCATCTTTCAACATCTCTGTAAGTTTTTCAGACAATGGAGCAGTTGCTGATTCAAGAAGAGGACAGTGACTTGCCACGGACATATTAAGAAGCATCGCTCTTTTTGCTTTAGCTTCTTTCAGAATCGGTGCCAATGTTTCAAGATCAGATTTGATCCCTGCGATCACTATCTGCCCTTCAGCATTGTAATTCACAGGCCATACTTTCAACCCTGCTTCTCTTTGTGCATCACAGATCTCTTCAACCACTTCATCTGCAAGACCAAGAGATACCATCATCCCCACATCTTGACCGGCACAGGCTTCAGCCATCAGTTTACCACGTAGATTCACCAGTTCTACCGCATCTATCGCATCTATCGCACCGACAGAGACCAGTGCAGAGAACTCACCCAGAGAGTGACCCAATGCATACACAGGCTTGATCGGCATTTCATTTTCAAAAAGCTTGTGTGCGATAGCAGATACAAGCAAAATAGCCGGTTGTGTAAATTCTGTTTTTTCAAGCTTATCATTCTCTTCAAAAAGCAGGTTTTCAAAATCGATACCTGTTCTTTCACTGGCATCAGCCACCATCTTTTTTGCAATATCAGAATTGTTAAAAAAATCTTGACCCATCCCTACAGCTTGTGAACCTTGCCCCGGAAATAAAAATGCACATTTGATTGACATACGTGTCCTTTAGAAGTATTAAAATATTTTCAGTATTTTACCATCTTTAAATTATGATATGATAGTAATAGATAACATGCTGGAGAATTATCATCAGTAAAAAGTATATTTTATACTTTTTGAAAATGGTTAACTATGCGTAAAGCAAAGTTTCCAGCAAAACTTCATGTACTGATTTCAAACAATAACTATAATGCAATTGATATTAGACATAGACCAGAAAATCTACATGTTTTCAATGAGATCATTGGAGTAGAAAATATTATTATTGACATACTCATTATAGATATGATATGATGAAATACTATAAAAAAGAAGAAGGCAAAATCATCTATCTACTTTGCCGTCATTCATGCAATAGAAAAGAAGATCAGATACGGTGGATTGAAATCTATACTATCAATGTCAACAAGTTAAAGTATGGACACTGTCCAAATTAGCAAAAATAGATTGGGGGATATAGGAATAAGCCTTTTCCCAGAGACAAAGGAACATTTTTTAGATGAAGACCCAAGAGCATGAGAAATTTATTAGACGATGTATCGAGTTAGCACAGGACTCCCTATATTCAGGAGACAATCCTTTTGGTTCTGTTGTTGTCAAAGATAATGAGATAATAGCCGAAGCACGTAACTCTGCCATGCATGACGACATCACTGACCATGCAGAAGTGATCGCTATGAGAAGAGCCAAAAAAGCGCTCGGGACTTCTGATCTCTCAGAGTGTACACTCTACTCAAACTGTGAACCTTGTCCGATGTGCTCGTTTATGATGCGTGAACAACATATCAAAGAGGTTGTTTTTGCTCTTCGAACACCGCACATGGGAGGATACTCACGGTGGGATATTCTCCAGGACCAAGGACTAGCACGATATACACCGGTATTTACCTCTCCTCCAAACGTCATCATAGGAATACTTGAAAAAGAAGCAGCAGAACAATTTGAAAAAGCGGGATGGACAATACATAGAGAATGATCTCCAAATTCCAATGTTCTTCTGTTTATAAAACCTTATAAGATATATAACTTTATGAGGTTTTAGCCCTTACTTCTTTATCATCTTTTAGGGTGAAGATTATAATTTTTATTTACTTTAGCATCTTTAAATTATGATATGATAGTAATACAAAAACAAGCAGAAGGATTATCATGAGTAAAAAGTATATTTGTATCGTATGCGACTATATTTATGACCCAGAAATAGGAGATCCTGATTCAGGTATAGAACCGGGGACTGCATTTGAAGATATCCCTGATGATTGGGTCTGTCCGGATTGTAATGTGGGTAAAAGTGATTTTGAAGTGCTTTCAGAGACATAGTCTCTGAGACTATTTCATCTGCAGCTCTTTCTTGATTTCTTCAATCAGTTTTTCGAGTTCTATATGGTACTTCCCAGGATAAATAGGCAGCATATCAAGTTTATCATAGACAAAAATCAGACTGAGTGTTTCGGCTAACCTAAATAGACTCTCAGCCCCAATAAGTTTTGCATGTCTTTCAAGATCTATACAGAATTCTTTCATTTTATGGATTGATTTTTCTTGTACGATCTCTCTAAAATACAGATCTGAACGCTCAAAAGTATCTAAAAAGTTTTTTAATTCATGGGTATAGCTCAACCCCATGTTCTTTGTGTTTGCTTCTCCTATTGCTTTATCCAAGATAGGTAACTCCAGCCCTCTTCTTTTTTCAATCATAGACTCAAGACTCTCTTGTATCTTACTACTTTGATTTACAGGCATTTCATGATCTTTATTGACTTGAAGGACGTTTTCAAGATCAACTATATTCATCTTTGAGTGTGATCTCACTTCTCTGCGACCGGTTTGATTTTTAAAAAGCGATATGATCAATTCATAGACACTCTCTTCTGTCACTGGTTTGACCAAATTGGTAGTCACACTGATCGTTTTAGACTCTACGATATGCGCATCTTTAAGCAGTACATATTTAAGAGGTATGTTCTGCTGTATACGAGCGATAATATGTTCAAATTCTTCCGTATTCAAATGATCATCCACAATTAAAATATCATAGGGTGTGAGATCATTTCCCTGTGCTTTAAAGGCATCAAATCCCACATCCACATCATACAGAAAATACTTAAACATTTTTTCGATGCTGTGTGCTATTGTTTCATTCTCGCAGATCAATAAAACCTTTTTACCCAACATTGAGATATCTGGCAATCTATAATGTCTTCTATGTCCCAATTCACTGATTTTGAAAGGTAGATCTAGATGTATATCCGCATCATTCTCATAAACAATCTTTCCCTCAAGTATCTTAAGCTCATAATTTATATTGGCATCTAAAAATTCCAGGATCTTGTCTTTTTCGATATGTGTATCTTTAATTGTAAAGGATATAAACTCTTCATACACAAAATCTTCAGGCGCATCCAGCGAGAGCACTATCTCTTTTTTATCGGTATTCTGACATACAAAAGTAAGTACTTTACTAAGCACTCGTAACAATACATCAGAATCACCTCTCAATTCCTTTGGTATTGTTGCTTCCATATCATAAATCAGTTCGATATCTTTTTCTTCTCTTATTGTTTCTAAAGAAGAAAACAGAGTCATCAAAACGATATTAATATCAAAAAGTTTTTCTATCTTATGCATGCTATTCCTTCAAAAAATCGTCAAAACTATCATATCAAAATATCACATAAATGCCCATTGTTTTAGAATATATTCTACTCTGTAAGTGGTTAATGTTGTATAAAAAGTTGATTTAAAATGAAGGAGTGAAAAAGTTATTTACGCATATATAAGCGAAATAGCGCCTATCTTTGAGACAAAGATGACGCTAAATAAAATGAAGGATTAGTGACAACCACATCCTGTACCACAGCTACCACCAGCTTCAGGTGCACCACCAACTACACCAGATGTTACTTCATCTGCAGTTGCTTCTCTTGCACTTAAAACAGTCACTGAGAACATAAGGTCTTTACCAGCCAATGGGTGGTTAAAGTCAACATTCACTTCTTTATCATCAAATGATTTTACTGTTACTTGTACAGTCTGACCATCTTGCCCTTGACCATAAAGTGTCATACCTTCTACAAGATCAACACCCTCGAACTGTTCGATAGGAAGTGTTTGCATTGCTTCTGGGTTTACATCACCATATGCATCTGCCGCTGCAACCATAATGTCTCCGCTTTCACCTTGAGACATACCTACAAGTGCGTTCTCAAGACCTGGAATGATCTGTCCTTTTCCAATAATAAACTCTAGTGGCGCCCCACCTTTGTTACTATCCACAACGTCTGTTGTACCTGCTTGTTTTACTTCGTATTCGATACCGACTACACAATTTTCATTTGTTACTGTCATAATGTTTCCTATATATTAGATTTCTGCTATTCTAGCCAATCAAACTTTAGTGAGGCTTAGGCATGGGAAAAACACTTTTACTTTTTTCCGTAAATTTTTCTCAAGTCCTCTTTGGCAAAAGGCATGTAGGTATGTCTGGTAATGACCACTTTTGTTTTAAAAGTGGACCAATGATAGATAACAGGTACATCCTTAGGGTCAATGTGTATACAGCCATGAGACATCCAGTCCACACTTCCCTTGTGCAAAGCATGTCCCCTTTTTGTAAACTTCATCATATAATCCATGTTATTCACACCGCTTTCATCAGGGAAATCTTTAGACATATGGTAACGCTTCTTCTGGATAATAGGGAAAATACCTGAAGGACTTCTAAACTCTGGGGCACCAGAAGTGACTGGACCGCTCCACCAGACAGTACCATCACGATCCACTGCATAAAAACGTCCATCACTTCCACGTTCGCGTACAGAGACCAAAATAAAATCTTTTCCTGTGAGATCGACGATCTTTTCACTGTCATCTTTGATCAGTTTAAAGACCGTTTTAGCGATAGGCATCGTCTCTGTACCTATGGGTGGCAATATTTCAACCTCTTCACTTGTCATGCCTGCAGTAAAAAGAGTCATGAGTATGAAGAGGATTTTAAACATCATTTTGTCCTAAAGTTTTTTCAATCTTTCTTTAGCGATCTTTGCCGTTTTTTTACCCTTATAGTTCTCTATAATATTCTCATAGAATGCTTTTGCCTGCCCCTTATCTCCAGTTTCTTCAAGTGATACTGCAGTATGAAGAAGCAGAGTATCTATATAAGAAGCCTTGTCATAAATACCAGCACTCTTTTTAAAATAAAATATCGCATCTTCATACTTCTTCGTATAATAGGCTATTTCACCCAAATAATAGTTTGATGCTGCAGGCTTATAGCCTTTTGTATCGGTTATCGTAAATCTTTTTTGTGCTTCATCATAACGTTTTTTTACAAAAAATCGTACAGCTTCACTGTAAAGTTTTGCATTGCTCTTACCCTGAATGGATGCATTCTCTGTAGTGGTTTTCTTTATAGAACTTTTTACCTGACTTTTATGACCCAAGGCATTTTTCAACTCTTCTTTACTGACATAGTTTGCATTGATCTCGTCGATCATAGCCGCTAACTTTTTAAGCAATGCGGTGTTGGATGCATCATTCGTCTCCATAGAAGAGGTGTTAGCTCCTCTAGACTGTTGCAACTCATGGATGGATGCACTCAAACCCTCTATGATCGTAGTCAGTCCGTCTAGCCTTTCCTCTTGCTGGGCTATTTGTTGCTGTAAAGAAGCCAAGCTTCTATTGCTGCTTCCTGTGGTTTGTACATTTACTGTAGGTTCCTCACTTCCAAAACCATACACAGAAGGTTCAGCATGTACCAATAAAGTGCTTGCAAAAATCATACAAACACACTGTGCTACAACCCTATTTACTATATTTGTCATCTCTATCCTACTTTATTAAACGAATGTCAACTCTTCTGTTTCTTTGATAACAACTGTCACTAGATTCAGTACATACAGCATTGCTCTCACCAAAACTTACCAGTACCATTTTACTTGGATCAATACCTTGTGCTGCAATACTGTCTTTTACTGCTTTGGCACGCTTTAAACCCAGGGCATAATTGTACTCATCCGTACCAAACTCATCACAGTTCCCTTCTATTTTTATTTTGTAAGCTGCTGTATTGGCTACCTCTATATTCTGATTCATATTGTTTTCCATATCTGGAGCGATCGAATAATCCGCAAAACCAAAATAGATACTTTTGAAACCATCACTGCTACTGTTATAATTTCCAGTAGAGTCTGTGCCATAACTATTTTCATCTATGCTGACTGTGTCACCTTCGATATGGTCAGCATCAGAGATATTGTTTTTACCTGCTAAATCCGGTGCAGGTTGTGCACATCCGATCAAAAGTAATGAAATGAGTGATGTAGTTAAAAGTAGTTTGTGTGTCATTGTGTATCCTTTTTTATTAAAATAGTATCAGAGTAGTCACTAAATGACTGCTTGAAAAAATGTATTACCAATCAATGGATTGCACTTTTCTGTCGTTGAACGGGAAAAGTAAACTCTGATGACTTGACAAATTCGCATATCCTATGGAAGAGCTTCGACCCCTCTGCTTCAGAAAGAGTATCACAGATCCATCCGTAGAAAAACGAGGAAACTGGTTTGACCCGGTTGTGGTGATCGGTCTTGTGTCTGAACTTCCTGTAGAGGTAAGGTAAAGATTAAAGGTATTATCCCCAAATGCATTATGGCTTTCTCTACTGGAGTAGACTATTTTATCTCCATGTGCATCACAGGCATTATTGTTACGTCCATGATAGACTACCTGAGAAGTCGGTCCCCCATCTATAGACTTTTTAAATACATTTGCATAGCCCAAGCGATTAGAAACAAAGACTATACGACTCTCATCATCTACATACCTTCCGTTTACATCAATCCCTTTAAAGTTCGTGATTCGTCTCTTCGATTTTGATGCAAGATCGAATTCATAGATATCTGCCTGTCCTTCAGGTGCCATAGTAAGTAAAAGTTTTGAACCATCATTCTTAACATCAGAACAAACCAGCATTCCTTCAGAACTTGCTATCTTCGTTTTCGTTCCGTTATAGATATTAAGTTTATAGAGTGTAGGCAGTGTTCCTTTATAAGAGGTATAATAAATATTTCTTTGTGCTCTATCCGCCCATTTAGGGAATAGGTTCAATCCGCCTTTGATAATGGTTTTTTTATAACTGAACGTATAATCAGCCAAGCGTATTTCACTGCGCCCAGGTGTAGTATAGACAGCATAGGCAACATAACGATTGATCCAGGAGATACTTGGGTATTGTAAAATATTGTTAATGTCGCTTATCGCTTTATGTATGAGAAATGGCATTTTTGCTTTTGAGGAAATGGCATAGCTTTTTTTAAAGATCTGTGTACCGTCGGATGCTTTTAAAAGTCGTACCAGAAGCTTTGCACCTGATCGTTGATCCATTGCATACTTAATGACATATTCCTGGCTTTTCAGAGCCGGTATAATATAGTTGGAAGAGAGATCACCTATATGGTGTGTACTGTCTGGCAAAAAATGTCCGGATATTTTAAGGTCTGAAAGTAAAATCTTAAACACTTTACTGCTCTGTTCAGATGAACCATCCATAAGCGCTATACGTGCACGCTGTTCTACATCTTTCTCTATCTTAAGTGTTGCATCTACGCCAAAAAGATTTAATGCAAAAATGCTTATTGATACTACTGCTAATAATAACTGTCTCAATCATCTACCTCGATTTTTAGTGTTTGGTTTAGTCTGTATTGTATCAAGGTATTCATTAATAAATATTAAAAGTTTTTTGATTATTCAATTTATGCTAAAATAGAAACCAAGGAGTCTAAAGTGAATGATATAGTGATAGCCTTAGCCAAAGCTGCTATTTTAGTGGCATTGAATCAACCTGAAGATTTTGACCTGGAACATGCTTTAAAAACCTATCCCATTCTTAAAGAGAATGGTGCTGTTTTTGTCACCATTAACACAAAGCCAAATGAACAACTTCGAGGATGTATAGGTTCACTACAGGCCTACCGTCCACTCTATGAAGACATTATACATAATGCACAGGCTGCTGCCTTGCGTGACCCCCGATTTGTACCGCTAAGAGTAGAAGAGTTGGATCATATTACCCTGGAGGTCTCTATTCTTTCAGAGCCTCAAATATTACATTATACGGATAGTGAAGACCTGAAAAGTAAAGTCGTTCCTTTCCAAGATGGTATCGTACTGAAACTAAACGGTAAACAGGCGACCTATTTGCCACAGGTCTGGGAACAATTACCCAAGTTTGATGATTTCTTCTCTAGTCTATGCATGAAAGCCAACTTGGGTAGGGACTGCCTCTCTCATCATCCTGAGATCTCTACCTATAGGGTCAAAGAATATAAAGAGAAATAATGGAAAATGCTGTACGAAAAGCTTCTGTACAAGGCCAGTTTTATCCGAAGGAGTGTGCCAAAGTAAAAACGTATTTCCAAGCGTTCAATCATACATTTGATACGATGAACATTCCTCAGAACATAAAGAACATCGTTCCCCGAGCCATCATAGTCCCGCATGCCGGATATATCTATAGCGGATTTACAGCCAACTTTGCCTACCAGTTTTTAAAGCAGACAAGAGCCAAACGCATTATTGTCATTGGGCCTAGTCATTATCGCTATTTCAAAGGGATATCCGGAAGCTATTATGAACAGTATGAGACTCCGTGTGGTCTACTAGAGATAGACAGTGCCTACCTTTTTGCTCTAGCCAAACGATTTAATATAGGATTTGAGCCTACAGCACATCAAAAAGAACATTCCACTGAAGTGCAAATGCCTTTTCTAGAACACTATTTCCCAAAAACAAAAGTGATAGAATTGATCTATGGTGAGATCAGAGCCAAAACATTGGCAAATATTATAAGTGCTCTTCTACAAAACCAAGATAATGCTCTCATCATCAGTTCAGACCTAAGTCATTTTCATAACCTCAAAGAAGCAAATGCATTGGATAAAAACTGTTTAAAAGGTGTTGAAAAACTTGATTTAAATGAACTTGAAAAAGGATGTAAAGCTTGTGGACTTACAGGAATCCAAGCGATGATACTTGCAGCCAAACACCTGAAACTCTCATCAAAGTTATTAGACTACCGCACTTCTGCAGATACAAGTGGTGACAAAAGTTCTGTGGTTGGGTATATGTCTGCCATGTTTTATTGAATGTTATTTATTAGATTTGGCGTTAGACTCTAAAGACCACTTATCAGTAGCGCTACAGCCAACATCACAACTCACATGAGGTGTAATGCCCACAGCCTCAGGATTAATTACCATTGTTATGAGAAAGTAGTCACCATCCCCTTTTTGTGCAGTAAAGTTATGTGTACCACAAAACTCTTCATTCATAAGTTCAGCTACTGTGGTTGCATATTTGTAGGCATCTTGTTGTGTTTCAAAGGTCACATTATTAGTGTATTCACTTTTTTTAAAACATCCACACTCTTTTTCCATTTGTACTGTATACATAGGTGGGTATCCTTTTAGATATGAGATAATTCTTTTTGGCATAATAACATTATTTGCTTATTCTCATACAAAAGATAAATAATACTTTTTCTCGATGGGATCGAGACGATAAGAACAAGACAAAGAAGAAAATAGAAAACCTTATAAAAAATATAATATTATAAGGTTTTTTGAGGAATAAAATTGACAAGTTTTACGCTATGGTATTTTATGAATCAAATAAGAAAGTTTTTTAAATCATATACTCAATTTGTTTATCTCTATGACTCTCATAAACACCCAGTATTCTTACATCTTCTGCAAAAAATGAGACTTCCTTTAAGGCAAGTCTCATAATATCTGAATCCATGTGCCCATCAATATCAATGTGGAATTGGCTTCCTGGAAGCATTTGGGTTCCCATGTAACTTTCTATCTTTAAAAGGTTAATGCCATTGCTTGCAAAACCGCCAAGCACTTTATAGAGGGCAGCGGGTATATTTTGTACCTGAAATATCAATGAAGTAATGTATTTTTTAGACGGTTCATATAAGGGTACTTTATTTTCTCTTGATAGTATAAAAAACCGTGTTGTATTGCCATGTTTATCTTCAAAGTTTTCTTTTAATATCTGTAATCCATATATATCAGCTGCTAATTTCGATGCAATAGCCGCTCTTTGAGGATCATTTAGCTCAACCAACTCTTTTGCTGCACCGGCAGTATCGAGTTTTGCTTCTGCTTTTAAACCTAAGGAGAGTATATGGTTATGACACTGTGCTAATGCCTGAGGATGGGAAGCAACATATTTCAAATCTTCAATTTTAACACCTGGTAGTGCAAGAAGACAATGTACAATAGGTTCAAAATGCTCAGCAATGACATGCAGTGACATTTTAGGTATGAGTCTATATATCTCTTCTACTCTCCCTGCTGTAGAGTTTTCCAAAGGAATCATAGCAAGGTCTGCATCTCCCTCCTCTACCATCCACATCGCTTCTTGAAATGTATCACATGCAATCGTTTGATAGTCTGGATATGCACTTTTACACGCTTGTTCCGAATATGCACCCTGAACACCCTGGTATGCAATTTTTTTATTCATCTTATACTCTACTCTTTCGCGATAAACTCTACATCTAACTCATAAGGCCTGTTACCCTTGTGCGGACCAAAACCGATCTTCTGCAACTGTTTTAAATACGATATCAAACCTGCATTGAATGCATCATTTCCTGATGCAGTCACTACTTTATATTGAAATCTGCCATTAGGTTCTACTTTGATCCATACCCTTGCCTTCTCTCCGGCATACTCGCTTTGTGCAGGCCACCCCTTGAGTTTCTCTTCTATCATGGCCAAATAGGTATTCTCTATACCCACATCACTCTTTTTCTGTTTCTTTAATGAATCAGAGACCAAATCACTTGCACTAGTTTTATTTGGAACCTTGGCAATATGCGTTTTTTTAGGCTTCACAGGTGTTGTCTTGATAGGCTTAGGCTTTTCAATTTTCTTTTTAGACGTGATATTGGCAAAAAGATCTTTTGGCATGTTCACTTTTTTAGGTTTCGTAGTATTGACGTCTTTTTTCTTTTTTACAACCTTTGCTTTTTTAACCACCTTTTCTTTAATCACTTTTTTCTTGACTACTTTCTTTTTCACTGTTTTTTTCACTGTTTTTTTAGGTTTTGGTTTTGGCTTAGTTTTAGGCTTAGATTTTACCACTTTTTTCGGTTGTTCTTTGATCTCTTTTTTAACCTGTGGTTTAGGTGTGTTCATGGAGACACGTATACGCTCTTCATTTTTTTTGACATAATGTACCGGTTTTTGCTGATCGCGTGTATTGAAATAAAAGAGTAGTAAAGCAATCACACTAAAGTAGATGCCAAAGGCCAATAATCCTGAAATAAGTGTAGAAGACTTTTTGATCATAATGTTATAAGTGAAACCTTCTCGAAACCTGCTGCTTTGACACTTTTAAGAAGATACATCACATTTTTATACTGCAGTGCTTCATCTGCCCGTATATAGACTTCTGAATTTTTATCAAATTTCACAGACTGATTCACAAAATCATCTGCAAATGTATCTAAGGCATAGGTGTCTTTACCCAGATAGATCTTTTTATTTTTGTCCATACGAATAGTAAGTGTTTTGGGTTTTTCTACCTTAATGGTCTTAGAACCTTGTGGCAGTGTTATCTGCTCTTGAAAAGTAATAGTTGGTGCAGTGACCATAAGTATGGCCATCAATACCAGCATAACATCTACAAGAGGTGTAATGTTCAAGTCTGGATCATCATCCCAACCAAACATCTTAGTCTCCGTTAACCTGAGATAGGATCACTTCCGATTGAGAAGAGAGCAGTGAACTTAATTCATAAGCCTTACGTTTAAGTATCAGATGAAATGAATAGGCAAATATAGCTACAGCTATACCTGCGGCTGTAGCTATCAGTGCTTCAGATATGGCTGGAGCCACTACACTTAAAGAAGCACTTGATTGTGCTCCTAATTTTGTAAAAGTTTCAAGTATACCAACAACCGTACCAAAAAGACCGATAAACGGAGAAGTAGAGGCGATGATAGAGAGCCAGGTGAGACCTTTCGTAGATACACGTATCGCGTCAGAAGAGGCTGCTTCAAGTATCGCTTTGTTGGGTGTATTCACACGAGACAGATAAGTAAAAATAAGTGAATTACTGGCCACTGATTTTGACTGACCTGTATAGAGTGATTTAAGTGATTTAGCTTCAGAAGCAATACGTGCGTTTAAGATATAAAATCTGTCTAAAAATACCCAAAAGGTAGCAATAAAATAAACTGAGAGTAAAAGCAGTACAAATATAGTGATTGCACTGCTTTCAAAGAAATAAGTAGCGAGAGAGTTCAAATTAGAAAGACTTTCCGATTTGTTCTACTTTGCTTACCGCTGCTGCGATAGCTGTACTAGAAGATTCAGTACTCTTGAGTAACTCTTTTGCTGCTTCAAGTGCCTGAGCAATATCACTATCTGCACCAGAAAGAGCAACAGCACCATCTACGATACAAGTTGTCTTCTCTTCATCGACTTTAACATACCCAGAATTAATAGCTACTGCTACTTCACTCCCGTCTGCATTATCGATCACAATTACACCTGTATCAAGTAATGATACCAAAGTAGCGTGATTGGCTAAAACACCAAATTCACCCTCTGACCCTGGTAATGTTACCTGTTTTACTTCAGCGTCAAAAATCACACCGTTCGGTGTGACTATTTCTAGCTTCATAAGTTCCATAATTATCCTTTATAAGACAAGAACTAAGATTACTTAGCGTTAATCTTATCGTTTTTAGCAATAGCTTCAGCCATGTTACCTACCATGTAGAACGCAGCTTCATTCATGTCGTCATATTTACCTTCGATAAGACCTTTAAATCCTTCAAGTGTATCTTCAAGTGTAACATAAACACCTGGAGAACCTGTAAATACTTCAGCAACGTGGAATGGTTGAGAAAGGTATTTTTCAATCTTTCTTGCTCTTTCAACAACAAGTTTGTCATCTTCAGAAAGTTCATCCATACCAAGAATCGCAATGATATCTTGAAGATCTTTATATTTTTGAAGAATTTGCTGTACGCCTCTAGCAACAGCATAGTGATCTTCACCAACAATTTGCGGGTCAAGCATTCTTGAAGTTGAATCCAATGGATCAACTGCAGGATAGATACCTTTTTCAGCAATAGATCTGTTAAGTACTGTTGTTGCATCCAAGTGAGCAAATACAGATGCAGGAGCCGGGTCAGTCAAGTCATCCGCTGGTACATATACTGCTTGAACAGAAGTAATAGAACCTTTAGTTGTTGATGTAATTCTCTCTTGAAGTGCACCCATCTCTCTGCTTAGTGTCGGTTGGTAACCAACTGCTGAAGGGATACGACCAAGAAGTGCAGACATCTCTGAACCTGATTGAGCAAATCTAAAGATGTTATCGATAAACATCAATACATCAAGACCCATTTCATCTCTAAAGTACTCAGCCATAGTAAGACCAGTAAGTGCAATACGGTTACGTGCTCCTGGAGGCTCTGACATTTGACCGTAGCACAGTGCAACTTTGTCAAGTACGTTTGACTCTTTCATTTCGAAGTAAAGGTCATTACCTTCACGTGTTCTTTCACCAACACCGGCAAATACAGAGTAACCGCTGTGTTTCATCGCAACGTTGTTAATAAGCTCCATAATGATAACTGTTTTACCAACACCGGCACCACCGAACAGTCCAACTTTACCACCTTTGTTATAAGGTGCTAAAAGGTCAACTACTTTGATACCTGTTTCAAATACTTCAGTTTTTGTACTTTGCTCTTCAAATGCTGGTGGATCTCTGTGGATTGACCAGTATTCTTTTGCATTAACATCACCAGCCTCATCGATAGGGTCACCGATAACGTTGAAGATACGTCCAAGAACTTCTTCACCTACAGGAACTTTGATAGAGTCGCCAGTTGCTTTAACTTCTTGACCTCTTACCACACCTTCACTCATATCCATAGCAATTGTTCTAACTCTGTTGTCACCTAATTGTGCTGCTACTTCTAAAACCAATTTTTGCTCTTTACCATCAACCATAAACGTAGTTTCTAACGCTTCATTAATCTCCGGTAGGTAGTCTGTAAAATCCACATCGAGAACGGGACCTAAGACTTGTACTATTTTACCTGTCATTACTTCTCCTCTAATTATTTCATTGATTCCATACCACTGATGATCTCTATGAGTTCAGTAGTAATGGCTTCTTGTCTTGCTTTGTTATACTTCACAGTAAGTTCTTTTACCATCTCTTTTGCATTGCTAGTTGCTGCGTCCATCGCTTGCATACGAGCAGAGTGTTCTGCTGCCAATGAATCGATAAGTGAGTAATACATCGTATACTCAATATAACGCTTAACCAATGCATCAAGAAGTGTATCATCGTCATCTGGTTCCACTTCAAGTTCAGAAGTTGAAACAGCATCAAGAACTAGTTTTGATGAATCCACTGGTAAAACCTGATCTTCTCTAACTTCTTGAGTGATCATGTTTACATAACCATTATGGATCAAAACGATCTTATCTGTCTCACCCTGTACGTATGATTCAGCCACTTCAGAGATGAACTCTGCAGCTTGCTTAAAATCAGGTGCGGCAGAAAGTCCTACGATTTCATCGTTTAATTCAAAATTATTGAATTTAAAATAATCGATACCTTTTCTACCTACTGCTCTAAGACGTACTTTCACATTCTGTGCTTTATACTCAGCAATCAACTTGTTTACTCTTTTGATTGTTTGTGAGTTAAAACCGCCACAAAGACCTTTATCTGCTGTAATAAATACAATGTCTACCATCTTAGGATTTTGTGCATCCTTAAAATAGAGATTGTCTATACCGTCAGCATTAGATTGCTGCATTTTTTGAGCGATCTCATTCAAGAGGCCAGTCAATTTTTCAGCATAGACTCTAGATCTTTTAGCAAGCTCTTCTGTTCTTTTTAATTTAGCAGAAGAGACAAGCTTCATAGCGTTAGTGGTCTTTTGTGTGTTTTTAACACTTCCAATCTTACGCTTTATCTCTTTTAAATTAGCCATTTTAAGCCTTTCTTATCCAGCAAATGAAGCTTTGAAATCTTCGATAGCTTTACGTAATTCTCCGTCTGTATCATCAGAGATTTTCTTCTCAGTTCTGATCGCATCAAGAATATTTGCATATTTTGCTTCCATAAATGGCATAAGATCTGCTTCAAATTTTGTTACAGAAGATGCAGCAATATCATCAAGGTATCCATTTGCACCTGCAAAGATAATTACAACTTGTTTTTCAATTGCAACTGGTTGGTAAGGTCCCTGTTTAAGTACCTCTACCATTCTTTGACCACGCTCAAGCTGACCTCTTGTATAGTCATCAAGATCAGATGCGAATTGTGCAAATGCCTGAAGCTCTCTAAATGAAGCAAGATCAAGTCTCAATGTACCAGAAACTTGTTTCGTTGCTTTGATTTGTGCAGCACCACCAACTCTTGATACAGAAAGACCTACGTTAATTGCTGGTCTGATACCTGAGTTGAATAGATCAGTCTCTAAGAAGATCTGACCATCTGTAATAGAAATAACGTTTGTCGGAATATACGCCGCAACATCACCCGCTTGAGTTTCAATGATAGGGAATGCAGTAATAGAACCAGCACCTAGATCATCAGAAAGCTTTGCCGCTCTTTCAAGAAGTCTTGAGTGAAGATAGAAAACATCACCTGGGTATGCTTCTCTACCTGGAGGTCTTCTAAGGATCAATGACATCTCTCTATATGCAACAGCGTGCTTAGAAAGGTCATCATAGAAGATGACTGCATGTCTACCATTGTCTCTGAAGTATTCAGCCATTGTTACACCAGCATAAGGAGCTAAGAACTGAAGTGCTGAAGAATCAGCTGCACCAGCAGTTACAATAATTGTGTAATCCATTGCACCGTGCTCTTCAAGCTTCTTCACAGTAGCCGCTACTGTTGATTGTTTTTGACCGATCGCAACATAGATACATACGACATCTTGACCTTTTTGGTTGATGATCGTATCGATAGCCAATGTTGTTTTACCCGTTTGTCTATCTCCAATGATAAGCTCTCTTTGTCCTCTACCAACTGGTACAAGTGCATCAATCGCTTTGATACCTGTTTGAAGTGGCTCATGTACTGATTTTCTAGCCATGATCCCTGGTGCTTTCTCTTCGATAAATCTATGCTCAGTTGCTTCAACTGCACCTTTACCGTCAATTGGCTCACCAAGTGGGTTCACAACTCTACCAATCATACCGTCACCTACTGGTGTTTTAAGAAGGTCTCCTGCTCTTTTAACGCTCATACCTTCTTTGATCCCTGCACTTGAACCAAGAACAACAACACCAACGTTTGCCTCTTCAAGGTTTAATACAAGTCCTCTAGCACCATTATCAAACTCTACAACTTCACCAGCCATAACATTGTTAAGACCATATACTGTTGAAATACCGTCTGCGATACCTACTACTTTTCCTACTTCATTGATGTCAACATCAATTTCAAAATTCTCAATTCTTTCTTTGATGATCGAACTTATCTCATCTGCTTGCAATTTAACTGCCACTGATACTCCTTTCTATTAGATAACTACAAAGATTTCTTAATGAAATCAATTAATTGTTCTTTAACTCTCTGCTTAGAGAAGTTTACCTCTATACCCAAATCATCCACTGAAACGCGTAGCCCTTCAAGGTCACTCTTTTCTTGTGTCAATTTAATCGTTGAACCTGTATACTTTTTAAGTGTCTCTTCAAGATCAGCCAATACCCCTTCATCAAGTGATGATGTGCTTTTCAATACACCTTCATACTCATTTGAAACCCTTTGCTGATCTGAATTCAATACTTTTGTAATAGCAGGTATAAGATCCAATCTTCCGTTTTCACCTAAAATCTTAATGAAGTTTACAAGTGTTACATCTTTATCACTAAATGCAGATAAGATCATTGCTGTCTTATTTTCACTTGAAATGATCGGAGATGTCAATGTGGACTTGATCTCTGCACTGCTTACAACTTCACTAAGTACATTAAGTACTTCTAAAATACCTGGGAGGTCTTTAGATACCGAAGAAAGTGCTTTTGCATATCTTTTAGCAATTAACTCTTCCATTACGCCACCTTCTTAGAAATAATTTCAACAACTTTAGCTTCATCTAACATGATGTCATCTGCAGTGATATTCTCACTTAATATCTCATCGATTGCTTCTCTTGCTGATCTTCTCTCTTCTAGAGATATTTTCTCTTCAAGTTGCTTATCTAAAAGAGCCAAGTCATTTTGATTTGCATTTGCGATCTTTTCTGCTAAGAGCGTAGCTTCTGCTTTTGCATCAGCAAGAATTTCTTCTGCTCTCTTTTTGCTTTCATCTAAACGATTCTGTGCTTCTTTTTTCTCATCTTTGGCTGCTTGAAGTTTCTTTTCAATCTCATTTAACTGCATTGCAATACCTTCACTTCTACCTTTAAAGAAGTTTTTGATCGGGTTGGCGATCAAATAGTAAAGCAAAGCTGCAAAGATTGTAAAGTTAACTACTCTTGGCCAAAAGTCTGATTCTCTACCAGTTTGAGCAAAGTAACGGCTTGATTCAGCATCAGTACTAGCCAAAAGAATTGCAGGTACCATAAGCAAAGACAATAGTACTATTTTTTTCATATTCATCCCTTCTTATTAATTTGCTAAATTTAGCTTTTAGGCTCTCTTTAAAAAGAGGCATTTGAGAAAGAAGAGAGTTTTTAAGGTTCTCTTTGTCAGAGTTTAGCTTTTCTACGAATTTGTTATACTCAGTTTCTAATTCATTTTGTTTGGTCTCAATTTTACTTGCAGCCAATGTTTTTTCATCATCAATTGCTTTCTGTCTGATTCCCGCAGCTTCATTTTTAGCATTGCTAATAATTTCATCTGCCTTTGCATTTAGTTCGTCGCTGTTACCACTAAGACCTTTTGCAGCTTCTAAATCTTTTGCTATAGAGTGATCTCTGTCATCCATAAATTTCACCAATGGCTGAAATAGCATATTATTTAAAAGAACAAGTAGGGTTAGGAACAAAGCCAATACGAACAACATCAATGGTAAATGTATGTCAAGCATTAAAACTCCTCATGTAATTTCGCGTTATTTTAACATTATTGTCATGAGGATATGATTAAAATCTAAGAGTATTTTAAATATAAAGAGGAATTATAGATTTTATTTGTAGATTTGTTTCAAAAAGTATTATTTCTTCGTATTCAGTGCATGAAACTGAGTTAAAAAGTCTTCAACTTCTTTTTCGTTATCAAAACTGATTTCAATACTTTTTGCTTTGAGCTTATACTTAAAAGGTAAAAGTTCTGCTAACATATCAGTATATTTTTCCAATAGCGTTGATTTTTCTTTTTTGGGTACATTTGCAGACACATCTCCTTTATGATTCTTCACCATATTTTCTGTATCACGTACACTGAGTTTCTGACCTATCACACTATCTATCACAATTTTTTGTTTCTTTTCATCAAGTCCGACCAGAACCTTTGCATGTCCCTGTGATATCTTTCCTTCAACAAGTTGTTCCTGAACATAAGGAGAGAGGCTTAGAAGACGCATTGTATTGGTGATCTGTGAACGGCTTTTGTGCACAATAGAAGAGAGGTCATCATGTGTGATATTATGGACTTCTATCAATTCTGCATAAGAGTTTGCAAGTTCAATAGCATTGAGGTTTTCTCTTTGTATATTTTCGATAAGTGCAAGCTCACGGAGTCTGACTTCATCGATATCTACATTCGCAATAATTGCTTTTATCTTGGTGATTTTTGCAAGTTTATGTGCTCTAAGACGACGTTCACCGGCGATAAGAAGATACCCATCTTCTTTTTCTATAACAACGATAGGCTGAAGCAGTCCATGCTCTGCAATAGACTGGCTTAACTCTTTGAGGGCTTGCTCATCAAAATGTTTACGTGGTTGAAAAGGGTTTGCAGCAATACGATTAACAGCTATTTCCTCTACCCTAGCCCCTTGTGATTCAAGCTCAAAACTATCAATATCGCTTAAATCTTTTTCATAAGCCTCTTCTACTTCCGAAAGGATCTCTCCCAGTCCTCTGCCTAATGCCATACCTAACCTCTTGCTATGACTGTTGCAAGGTCTCTATAGGCTACAGAACCTTTTGAACTTGCAGCATATGAAGTCACTGGTTTACCAAAACTTGGACTCTCTGCGATCTTTACATTTCGTGGTACAACGATACACTGTTTCCCTTTTTTAATGTGAAAAAGTTTATCTTTAAAATGATGACTCAAATCAGCAAGTACCTGTTTAGAAAGGTTATTTTGACCTGAATACATCGTAGGTAAAAAACCTTTGATCTTGAGTTTTGGATTGATCGTTTTTTTCAAAAGACCTACAGTATTGAGCAGCTGTGCCAATCCTTCCAATGCGAAAAACTCACACTGAATAGGTATAATCACAGAATCAGATGCACTCAAAGCATTAATGGTAATAGGCCCCAATGCCGGAGGTGAATCTATAATAATAAAATCAAATTTTGAAACAACTTCTTGAAGTTTTCCTTTAAGAAACAACTCTCTATTTTTTGCCTTAGGATTATAAAACTCTTTTTCTATACCTACCAAACCAATGTTAGAAGGCACAAGTTGAAGATTTTTAACTTCTGTTTTAAGGATAACTTCTGAAATCTTTTTACTTCCGATAAGTACATGATAGATATTATATTCATAATCACCTCTACTAAAGCCTAAACTTGTTGTTGCATTGGACTGCGGATCAATGTCAAGAAGTAAGACTTTCTTTCCTTTTTCAGCCAAAGAGGCTGCCAAATTTACTGCTGTTGTTGTTTTTCCTACGCCACCTTTTTGGTTGGCAATGCTAATTATTTCGCTCATCGTAAACTAAACACCCTCTTCCCCTCTATAATTAAAGAGCCATCTTCACATAAAGTCGCATCTGCGAGGCTCTTTTTATCGTTTTCAATATGCACTGAAAACTTTCTACTTTGCTCAAATTCTATCTCATACTCTCTAAAGATTTGCTTCCATTTTGGAAGTTTTTCAAATTTCTCAAGATACTTTTCTAATAGATTTTGGGCTGAAATATCGCATTCCAAGGCTCTATAGCCATTTTGAGAATCTTTTAAATTAATCCCCATTCCACATATTAGCGTATTATTTAATTTTTGGGTAATTGTTCCGCCTATTTTTTCATCATTTAAATAGAAATCATTGGGCCACTTTAACCAAATATTTTCATCAAGTGCCTCAAGTGTCTGTTTCATGATAAAAGAAAAATAGATAGAAGCAGAGCCAAGTGATAAATCTTCAGGAAGTGTATCGAGATCTAGTGCAATAGAAGCAAAAAAATTTCCTTCTCCCCCCGACCAAGTATTGTCGCGACTCCCGATACCGGCATCTTGCTGATTTGCAATAACTGCTACAGGGGTTTGCAGCTTTTTCTTCTTTAATTGTTCCAGAAGATACTTTTGTGTAGAGGGAAGCGTATTAAAGTAGAGTATCTCCAACTTTCAGCCCCCTTCCTACGCAATATGCTTTTGCAGACATCGCTTTTTTAGATGCAGGTTGCAAGGTGGCTATCTTCAATGCTCCTTTTCTACATCCGACCACTACACTCTCTTCATCAAAGGAAAGGATCTCTAACACTCTATTATCAGATGTTGTATCTATGAGATTCACTCCATCCAATTTTGTACCATTTGTCGTAAAAATTCCCGGCCAACCTTCAAACGCGCGGTATTTATTATAGATCAGACCGGCATCTTCAAAATCTATTTCTCCATCACTCTTTTTGATCTTTTTACAAAGTGTTGCCTCAGCTTCATTTTGCATTTGAGGTGTGATATTCTCATAATTTCTAATGGTACTGAGTGTCAGTGTACATGCATCCAAAGTCAATTGTGCCATCAGAGCATGAAGACGCATATCTGCTGGTATGACAAACTCTATTTTTTCAAGCATAGGACCCGTATCTAACCCCTCTTCCATCAGCATGGAAGTAACACCTGTTTTTTTATCGCCGTTCAGTAAAGATTGTTGTACAGGAGAAGCACCTCTATACTGGGGTAAGAGTGAAGCATGTAAGTTAATGCAAGGTGCAATATCCAAGATACTTTTAGGCAAGATCTGCCCAAATGCTGCCACCACTATAAAATCAGGTTTCAACTCTTTGATAGCATCTTCGATACCTTCATCACTTAAACGATGAGGCTGCAAGACAGGGATACCATGTTGTAATGCTAATTCTTTTACTGGAGGTGCAGTCAAAACTTTCTTACGTCCTACAGGACGGTCTGGTTGTGTGAGAACCAACGACACTTCCATATCATCAGCCTGAATCAGTGTATCTAAGATCTCTTTTGCGTAATG
Organism: Sulfurovum sp. TSL6; assembly: GCF_019972115.1. Classification (NCBI taxonomy): domain Bacteria; kingdom Pseudomonadati; phylum Campylobacterota; class Epsilonproteobacteria; order Campylobacterales; family Sulfurovaceae; genus Sulfurovum; species Sulfurovum sp. TSL6. The sequence goes on from NZ_BPFJ01000002.1 coordinate 212,168, forward strand.
GGGTGTACCCATGTAGACTATTTTGTATTTCATTCTATACTTCTTATGTGTAAATTAAATGCTATAAGGCTTTAAACAGTGTGCCGCCTTTATGTTCCTCTTTTATAAGAAAAGCGCTCACATCCTTAAGATCAAACCCACTTGCCAAAAACATCTCTCTACCCTGTCTCATTAAAAAATCTGCAGATTGAAGTTTCGTTACGATACCTCCAGTAGCAAACTCATTGTTGGGTGTATGTTCTGCGTTAAGTTCGTCCTCTTCTATCGTATGGACCACTGCTCTGCGTTTGGCATCGTCATATTTGTTTGGATCTTTGTCATAGAATGCATCTATATCAGAAAGTATGACCAACAGCGAGGCATCAAAATAATGTGCCACATGTGCAGAGAGTCTGTCATTATCACCAAAAACAAGCTCTTCAATACTCACGGTGTCATTCTCGTTGATAATGGGTACTACATTATTTTCCAGGAGTGTGTCTATGGCATTTTTGGCATGATCTACATGCTCTTTAAACTTAAAAACATCTGCACTCAAAAGTACCTGCGAACAGAGTAAATTAAATCTTGCAAACTTTTCCTGATACATTTTGAGTAAATAGGGCTGTCCGATAGCTGCAAGTGCCTGTTTATTGGCCACAATACTTCTATCCAATGGCAACTGTGTATATCCTGCAGATACCGCACCTGAACTCACTAAGATAACTTCATAGTGATGTGTTTTTAATTCTGCTATCAATTGAACCAATGCCAACATACGTGGTTTGGCAATACTGCCATTTTCCGTTATCACATGTGAACCGACTTTAATCACAACTCTTTTCATAAGCCCCACTTACTCAGCTTCTTGTTCTGCTTTAACCATTTTGACAAAATCACCAATAGCATAACGTAATGCTTCAGTATTTAAATGTGCTACAGATGAGATAGGAAGTACAAAAAATGGTTTCTCTTCTGGTAATAGTACACCAAAATCTGTCTTAAATCCATAACTTAGATAGTTTGTATCTGCTTTATATTTATATAATGTACCATTCGCTTCCAAACCTATATCCGCTAAGAATGTTTCTGTCAAAGCATTCACTTCATCTTGTGAAAGTGAATCAATTTTGGTAATGGCGATCGCATGCTTTCGTGTGGCGAGTGTTTCAGAGTAACGTTTTAACTCAACCAGAAGCGTCTCATACTGATACTTCATCTCTCTGTAATTTGCCGCATCGATCATAAGAAGCAATGTTTTTGTTCTTTCAATATGCTTCAAAAATTCTAATCCCAAGCCTCTACCGTCACTCGCACCTTCGATAATACCAGGTATATCTGCCATCATAAAAGAATCATAATCACCCATATGTACGACACCGAGTTTCGGTGTCAAAGTGGTGAACTCATAGTTGGCCACTTGGGGTCTTGCATTGGAAAGCGTAGAGATAAGTGTAGATTTTCCTACATTTGGATATCCCACTAAACCAACATCTGCAATGAGTTTCATTTCAAGTCTTACATGCTTGGTTATCCCTGGCAGTCCTGGCTGTGCATACGTTGGCCTTTGGTTACTTGAACTCTTAAAGTGCATATTTCCCAAACCACCTTTTCCCCCTTCAATGAAGAGAACAACATCACCTTCATTGACCAGGTCAAGCAGCTCTTCACCTGTCTCTATATCGACAACTGTCGTACCAGGAGGCACCGTTATGGTCGTATCGTGTCCTTTACGACCATAACACTTGCGCCCTTCTCCAGGACGACCATTTTCTGCTTTAATGTGGTTACGGCCACGAAGTCCGGAGAGTGTATCTGTATTATTATCTACTTTAAAATATACAGAACCTCCACGACCACCATCACCACCATCAGGACCACCTTTAGAGACAAACTTCTCTGTCCAAAAAGAGATGGCACCTGCACCACCTTTACCAGAACTAATTGTTAGTTCTACACTATCTACAAACATTTATAACCTTTACTCTTATGAAAAAAACTATGGTATATACCCTAACGTATATAACCATAGTATATGAATTACGAAATTATACCTAAATTAGGGGAAGAATCGCTATAATTTTTATATTTGATCTAAAAGGTGAAGTTATGTTTCCTCGAAAACCTGTATCATTATTAGTCATAAGTGGTACATTATTCTATTTAACTGGCTGTGGCCATGGGAAAGAACCTGTGTATCAAAATGGATATTATCATAGCGGTGTCTATTTTGGTAAAAACTTACCTACAAACTATCAACAAGGTATTGCAGATGGGTGTACTACATCTAAAGGTACGTATACAAAATCACATACACTCTTTAATAATGATCAAAACTATAATAATGGCTGGTTCTTGGGCCGTAATAGATGTAAACATTTATTAATTGTTGAAGATGAAAAAAATGAGGAAAAATAAGCCCGAACTTGTCGGACTTATAAAGGGATTATGCAGGTACTACTGAAACTTTCTTTTGAGTAGCAGATTTGTTGTCAAACTTCACTACACCTTCTACAAGTGCAAATATAGTATGGTCTTTACCCATTCCTACACCATTACCTGGATGTACTTTTGTTCCTCTTTGTCTGATGATAATGTTACCTGGGATAACTGTTTCACCACCAAATTTTTTAACGCCTAAACGACGTCCAGCTGAATCACGGTTATTTTGAGTGGACCCTTGTCCTTTCTTGTGTGCCATCTGAGCTCCTTATGCTATTTTAGTAATTCTAACTCTTGTAAAGCTTCTTCTGAAACCTCTTTTAAGTTTTGAATCTTTTCTTCTTCTTTTTTTGTAGATGATAACTTTTTTATCTCTACCTTCATTGATCACTTCACCTTTAACTACAGCACCCTCTACGAAAGGAGCTCCTACAGTTAATTCACCGTTGTCTACGGCTAGAACTTCTTTAAATTCTACCGCTGCTTTTGGCTCAAGATTCATGTTGTCAAAACAGATGATATCACCCTCTTGAACTTTAAATTGTTGGCCACTTGCTTTAATGATTGCGTACATTGCAAACCCTTTGTATCTATTGTTTTTTAAAAAGTTCGTGATTATACCCAAACTTGTTTTAATATTTTTTTAAACTAAACCACTTTCCTCAAGTATTCTCTACTTTTGTCTTTAATATGTATAATCCGCTCCGGCAAGTGCGATACAATCTATCTCAACCAGTGCATTTTTTGGAAGTGTTTTCACAGCAACCGTACTACGTACTGGCTTATGTGTACCAAAATAATGTGCATAGATCGCATTGACTTTTTCGAAGTCATTCATATCTGCCAAGAAAATCGTTGTTTTGATCACATCATTGAAGTGTGCACCTGATGCTTCAAGTACATAAAAAAGGTTCTTCATAACTTGATGTGTTTGATTCTCTACATCATCTGCAGCCATGACACCTTCTGGTGTGAGTGCGATCTGTCCTGAAGTATAGATCAACCCCTTTGCTACAACTGCTTGTGAATATGGTCCTATTGCTGCGGGTGCTTCTTCTGTCGAAATAAATTTCATTTACTTGTCCTCCTTAATTTCTTTCATAAAATACATACGATGTTGAATAGTCAGAAAATTCAAAATAGACTTTCTTCTCTCCCTCATCTTTTTTACCGTTAAAGTTTAAATCATCAACTCCATAGCCGTAACGATAAGGTCTTTGCTTACTGTCACTGCTTCCATATGCTGTTGAAAGTTTATCTATTTTGATAAATTTATGTACCAGTTTATCACCTGCATAGATATCAAGTACACCATTGGTACCCGTCCAGTTTTGCAGTGAACGACTCAAACTGTTCTGAGTCTCTTGTGTACATCCGGCAAAGAACAAAATCATTCCAGATAAAAGGAATATTTTTAATTTCATTTTCATAGTGATCCTTTATTCTTTATCATATTTTAGCACTATTTGTTTTAGATTTACGCCTCTGGCATACCAAATTTTTGTGTCATTAATTCACCTTCATCATTAAAATAAAGATAATAGAGTTTATCTTTTGTCACAGAAAGCCCGGCAAGATAGCGTAATGCCAAATTTGCCTGCAAAGATCCGATATGCATCACGATAGGTGCAGTAATACCGCCGGGTTTGTGGTCAGAAATATTAAAAACTTGAAAATTTGCTTGATCAAAGAAACAAACCTGCCCGTTAAACTCTTCAACACTTGCATATATCCAAGGTGTATTTGTCTCTTTGGCATGTTTATCTATCTCCCCTCTTACAGGAAGATTATCTGTAGCATCAAGTATGAGATCATACGTGTTTCCCAACGCTTTGAATGCATCAAAATCCATATCAAAAGCAAGTGCTTTGACAAAAGGATTTTTAGACTCTATCAGTGTGGCTACAGCTTTGGCTTTGTTTTTTCCTTCATCATTGAGTGTAAATGCTATTTGTCTATGGATGTTATGATTGGAAACTGTATCGAAATCCACCATATGTATCTCACCTATACCTGAAGTACCGAGTGCCATCGCTAAAGTAGATCCTAAACCGCCAGAACCGATGATTGCTATCTTTTTATTTTGAAGCGCCTTTTGTGTAGCCTCACCCCATAATTGTATCTGTCTGTTAAAGTATTGTTCTGGTGTCATATCAAATCCTTTTTATACATTTTTATCAAACTGTTTCTCTTGACAAGAAAGCACTACTGCATTCTTAACTGCAACTCTTTCTCAAATGCCCATGCTTTTCTGTGTTCCAGCACATCTGCTTTATCTATCACCTCAACCAGCATAGACTCTTTATCTTCAAGCATCATCTCTATTTCACCTTCTGGTGATACGAGCATCGTATCACCGTAAAATTTCCATTTGACTTCATTGTCACTGTATTCACCTAAACGATTAGCCCTCAGTATATAACATCCGTGTAAAAAAGCTTTAGTTTTGATGATCTCTCTCCAACGGTTATGAGATCCAAATGTTGAAGCAGTAGGGAGCAGTACAAGATCGATCTTTTTTTCAGTTGCCCTTTGCCAGAAATGGTCAAAATGAAGTTCAAATCCAGCCATGACCATCACTTTGAAGCCTTTTATATTGAAAGTCATAGGATCTTTAAGTGCATTGATAGGATTGGCAAAAAACTTTTTTTCATTCCAATGCGCATAAGGAAGAAGAATTTGCTGTTCATAATATCTTGTGGTCTTAGGCGTGATCTTCATAATGGTTTTATGATATCCATCTTTTTTCGTGACAATGATAGGTGCAACAAACACAATATCATATTTTGCTGCAAGGTGTTTAAGAAGCTCTGTATGTTTACGTGTCTGTTCTTTCACCATATTTGGTGACATTGTGGCAAACTCTTTAAAAAAATGATTCAGCACATACTCACCAAGAAGCATTACCTCTGCATTTCTTTGCTTGGCTTGCTTCAAATAAAACTCTAGCCTTGTTGCATTCATACCCAATGTTGGTAATTGGAGTGCTGCTACAACAAGTTGTGCCATTACAGAGTATCTCCAGTATTTTGATTGGCCTGTTCTATCACTGTGATTTTCGTTTTGGCTTCTTCTATGAGTGTTTGTGCCTCTTTGATATTTTTTAAACCCTCTTCATACAGCTTGACTGACTCTTCAAGTGTGATCTCCGGATTCATCAATTTTTCAAGTAATTCTTTTGAATGTGCGAGTTTCTCTTCAAATGTTTCATTTTTCATTGTAATACGTCCTTAATATGGTCTTCAAATTTATCTAACTCTACTAAAAAGGCATCATGTCCATAATTACTCTGAACTTCTAAATAGGTATGCGACTGTCCATTACGTTCCATCATCTTAGCAATATGTTCCATCTCACAAGGGAAAAACAGATAATCAGTTGAAAAACTGATCAAATGCACATTTGCTTTGATACGTAAAATAGCCTCATGCAAAGAGTCATATCCACGACTTAAATTAAAGGTATTGATCGCTTTTACTATATATAGGTAAGAAAGCGGATCAAATATACGTGAAAAGTTATTGGTATTGTACTCCATATATCTTTCAACTTCATAACGTCCGAAGAGTTCAAAAAGTCCATCGTTATTCACATAATTACGTCCAAACTTATTATCCATAGAGTCTGGTGACAGGTAAGAGATGTGTCCTGCGATACGTCCTATAGCTAATCCATCCAATCCCTCTTCCTGAAAGGCACCTTTTTCATAGTTTCCATGTTTAAATCGCGGATCTCTACGTATCGCTTCTACAGCCACTTTGTTGAATGCTATGGTCCAGGGTCTTGTAGCGTACGTAGCAGCAAGAGAAATGATATCATCTGAAAAGTTCGGGTAATCTACTGCGAATTGAAGTGCTTGCATACCCCCCATAGAACCACCCACTATAGCACGTACATGGTAGATACCCAATTGAGAAAGAAGATGCATTTGTGCACGTACCATATCTTTAACGGTCACTACAGGAAATCGAAGTCTATAAGGATCTTCACTGGGGTAATTGTTGCTCATCGGTCCTGTCGACCCGAAACATGAACCTATCACATTGGTACAGATCACAAAATATTTACTGGTATCAATCGCTTTACCGTCACCAATCAATCCATCCCACCAGCCGGCTTTTCGCTCACCTTCATAGGTCCCGGCTGCATGATGGGAACCACTCAGGGCATGACAGACTAAAATAACATTAGACTTGTCTTCGTTTAACTCTCCGTATGTCTCATAGGCGATCTCATACGGTTCTAAGATACGCCCACTCTCTAAGTAGAGAGGAGAGCTAAACTGTGCTGTTTTAGTTGTGATTTCCATAGACTGCTTTTTTATTTATAAGACATTTTTTGAGCTCAGCCAAAATCTACATTATCACTATGGCATACCCAAGGGTATACACTAACGATAAACTCAACTCTTGGCTCATGCGACGGGGTCACATACAAGCACAATGTCCATTATTATATTATTTGTAGTATTTTATCTAATTTGGGCTTTTATTCTATCTATTAACCTAAGGCCTTTGCTAAATCATCGATAAGGTCTTGTGTATCTTCTATACCCACACTCAATCTCACTAACCCTCCAGGAACACCAGCCTCTTCAAGCTCTTTAGCTGAAAGTTGTTGGTGTGTTGTACTTGCCGGATGCGTGATGATCGACTTAGAATCCCCAATATTTACAACCACAGCAAAAATATCTGTAGCATCTGCAATACTTTGTGCTAATTCTTTACTCTCTACTTCAAAGGAAAGAAGACCACTAGCCATCCCCTCTTTAAAGTACTTTTGAACCAGTGGGTTTTGGGCACTGGACTTTAGACCCGGGTAATTTACCTTTTTGACCTTTGGATGTGCTTCCAAGAACTCTGCTATAGCCAATGCTGACGCAGAATGCTGTTTCATGCGAAGTGGTAATGTCTCTAATCCCTGAATGTATAACCAAGAGTTAAAAGGTGAAGGTGCAGCACCCAGGTCACGAAGCAACGATAAACGTGTTCGAAGTGTAAATAGTGGTAGTGGGACATCAGAGTATACAAGCCCATGATAACTTGCATCTGGCTCATTAAAGTGTGCGTAACGCGCATTTCCTTTGATCTTCTCTACCAGATTGTGACGTTCTACGATGACACCACCGATTGCCAGTCCCTGACCCGTCGTATATTTACTTGCAGAGTGTACCGCGATATCTACACCATGTTCCAATGGTTTACATAAAATAGGGGTTGCAACCGTATTGTCTACACAAGTTAAAATATTATGTTTATCGGCGATAGCAACGATAGCATCAAAATCAGCCACATCGATACTCGGATTTGTAATACTCTCAAAGAGTATGATCTTCGTTCTATCATCTACCAATGCTTCTATCTCAGAGGGATTTCTTACATCAAAGTAACGTGTCTCTATACCAAAACGTTTGATCGTATGCCCGGTAAGTGTCGTCGTTCCACCATACACTTGTTTTGCAACGATGATATTATCTCCGGCTTCTGCTACATTCGCAATAGCATAAAAAATAGCCGACATTCCAGAGGCAGTCCCGATAGCAGCTACACCGCCTTCAAGTGCCGCAAAACGTTTTTCAAACACATCTGTAGTCGGGTTCATTAATCTTGAATAGATATTACCCAACTCTTTAAGTGCAAAGAGGTTTGCTGCATGTTCCGTATCTCTAAACTCATACGCTGTACTCTGATAGATAGGTACTGCCATAGTCCCTTGTGCATCTTTCTCATATCCTGCATGGACGGCTAGTGTTTGTTCGTGCATCACAATTCCTTATTTTATTATATAGGTAAATTATAGCTTGTGCTTGCTTGAAGAGAAGATTGATTGAAAGAAAAGATATCGTATTTACTAATGAAAGGAATCCCCGTATCACATACGGGGAGTTTGATGAGAATGTTTAAGAAGAGTAGTTTGGAGATTCTTTGGTGATCGTCACATCATGTACATGACTCTCTCTAAGTCCAGCAGAAGTAATTTCAACAAATTCTGCTTTTTCCCAGAATACTTTGATCGACTCTGAACCACAGTATCCCATAGATGAACGGAGTCCACCTACCATTTGATGCACAACATCTGCGATACGTCCTCTGTAGGGAACACGTCCTTCAATCCCCTCTGGTACAAGTTTGTCTGCGGCTGTACCTTCCTGGAAGTAACGGTCTGTACTTCCTTTGGTCATCGCACCGATACTTCCCATACCTCTATACTCTTTAAACTGTCTTCCGTTAAAGAGTATCATATCGCCTGGGGCTTCATAGGTACCTGCAAGCGCAGAACCCAACATCACAGAACTTGCACCTACTGCTAAAGCTTTTGCAAGATCTCCAGAGTATTTAACACCGCCATCAGCCACTACAGGTACACCCGCTTTATTTGCTACCTCTGCTACTTCATCAATAGCAGAGATCTGAGGTACACCCACACCTGCAACGACACGTGTCGTACAGATTGATCCAGGTCCGATACCTACTTTCACTGCGTCAGCACCTGCATCTATAAGATCCTGTGCAGCTGCTGCAGTTGCAATATTTCCTGCGATCACATCGACATCAAGTGTTTTCTTGATGAGTTTCAGTGTATCTATAATACCTTGCGAATGCCCGTGTGCCGAGTCAAGTACGATTACATCCACACCTGCTTCTACCAGTGCAGTGGCACGATCAAGCTGACCTACACCGATTGCTGCACCGACTCTTAAACGTCCATGCTCATCTTTGTTCGCGTTAGGGAATCTTTCTTTTTTCTCAATATCTTTAATGGTAACAAGCCCCTGAAGTACACCATTTTCATCTACGATAGGCAGTTTTTCTATTTTATGTGCCTGAAGTACTTGTGCTGCTTCTTCAAGCGTGATACCTACTTTTGCTGTTACCAAAGGCGCTTTGGTCATCACATCAGCAATACACAGACTCATGTCAGTGATAAAACGCATATCACGGTTTGTGATAATCCCTAAAAGTTTCAGATCATCATCTACGACCGGTACACCTGAGATCTTATATTCACCCATCAAAGCATCTGCATCTGCCACAGTTTTATCCGGACCTATAAATATAGGATCGATGATAATACCGCTCTCAGACTTTTTTACTTTCGTGATCTGCTTTGCCTGTGTTTCTATATCCATATTTTTATGAATGATCCCGATACCACCCAGGTGTGCCATAGCGATCGCTGCTTTGTACTCAGTTACGGTATCCATCGCTGCTGAAACGATAGGTGTATTCAATGTTACACGCTTAGTCAAATTACTTTTTAAACAAACTTCTTTAGGAAGCACAACTGAATGTTGCGGTACTAGTAATACATCTTCAAATGTTAATGCTCTTTTTTTAATTCTCATATTATTTCCTTCGTTTATTTAATATAGGTTACAGCTTTTTCCATGCTTGCAGCACCGTCAAAAAGTGTTTTTTCGTTAAATGCTTTAGCAATGAGTTGTAACCCTATAGGCATACCCTCATCATTTTTAGCAACGGGTAGTGAAATTGCAGGAAGTCCTGCAAGGTTAATAGCTATCGTGTACATATCACTCTTGTACATTTCAAGCGGGTCTTCAGAAGCACCTATCTTTGGGGCAACCGACGGTGCAACGGGTGAAAGTATAAGGTCTGCCTCTTCAAAAATAGCATTAAACTCATCTCTGATAAGGTGTCTTACTTTTTGTGCTTTCACATAATATGCATCATAATATCCTGATGAAAGTACAAAATTACCCAGTAAGATACGTCTTTTAACCTCTTCTCCAAATCCTTCAGATCGTGTATTATAGAAAAGCTCTTCCATATTTTTTGATTCAGCTCTTGTTCCATAACGTACCCCGTCAAAACGTGCAAGGTTCGTTGCCGCTTCTGCCGTAGCCAAAATATAATAGGTTGCGATATCATACTTGGTATTTTGCATATTTTTATGTACGATCGTATGTCCTGCTTCTTCAAGTGCCTTGACTGTCTGCGTATAGGCTTTTTGTGTATCTTCATCTGCTTCAGAAATGTAGTTGTCTATCACTGCAATCGTCAGTTTAGCATCAGCATCAATGTTATTTGCAATATCTTCTATCTCAAAATCTGCTGAAGTCGAATCTTTTTCATCATGCCCTTTGATCGCATCATACAAGATCGCTGCATCTTCAACATTCTGTGTGATAGGACCTATCTGGTCAAGTGAAGAAGCATAAGCTGCCAGACCAAAACGACTGACTCTTCCATAGGTAGGTTTCATCCCCACTACACCACAGTATGCTGCAGGCTGTCTGATAGATCCACCTGTATCTGATCCCAGCGCAGCAATAGCGATACCTCCGGCAACAGCTGCAGCTGATCCTCCTGAAGATCCACCGGGTACTCTGTCTGTACCATGCGGGTTCTTCGTAGGTCCGTAAAAAGAGCTCTCAGTGGTTGAACCCATTGCGAACTCATCCATATTGGCTCTACCGAATGCCATCATTCCTTGAGATTTAAGGTTAGTGATAGCCGTAGCTTCATAAGGTGCAATGTATCCCTGAAGAATTTTAGAACCAGAAGTCACAGACCAGTCTTTTACTTGAATGTTATCTTTAATAAGGATCGGTACGCCCTCACCTGAACTTTCAAAGCCTACATAAGCATTCAGTCCGCTCTCTTTGGCTTTTACTTCAAGTTGGGCTCTTATCTCTTCTAATTCTTCATGAGATTTTGTTAACGCTTCTTTCAGTGTTATCACGACTTGCTTCCTTTCCTTTTATAATATTCTACCATTGCCAATCCTATACCCACCAATCCAAAGATAAAAATGATCGAACCAATGATCACTTCCATTTGTATAGGTTGAGACATGTCAAACATTAGGCAACATCTCCATTACCGACAACATTCGCACATCTCTCACAGGCACACTCATCACTGCTACTAGTAAATCTCCAACATCTTGGGCATTTTGAAGCAGTTGCCTTATGTACAGTATAAGTTGATCCATCCACTTCAAAAGAAGCAACTTGTTCACCCTCGCTGCTTGATTTCATCGCTGAAACTACAAACCAGTCTTCAAGGTCTTTACTGTCTTTGATTTCAAATACACTCATATCCCCTGCGATCTCCACTTCAAGTGTTGACTTCATCAGTTTCTCTTTTTTGAGTTTATCTACGGCTTCAGAGAATTTCACTCTTGCTTCCAAAAGAACCTTATCATCAAAACTTGCTTCAACTTCCGGTACTTCAACATACACAAGGTCAAATACATTTTCCATATCACCTTTGAAAAGTGCCGGTGCATACTCCAGGATCTCATCGGCTGTATAAGTCAATACTGGAGCTATGAGTCCCAACATCGCTTTGGCAATATGTGCCATTGCGGACTGTGTTGCTCTTCTGACAGGATCATTTTTATCTTCACAGTAGAGTCGGTCTTTGGTGATATCCATATAGATACCTGAAAGCTCATTGGTAATGAAGTGGTTCAATGTTGCAAATCCTCTAAGGAAATCATAGGCATCAAAGTTTGCTTTGACCGATGCAAATACCTCTGCTGCCTTCGTAAGTATCCATCTGTCCAGTTCTCCATACGCATCATTGGTCACATAGGTTTCAAGATCATCTACATTCGCAAGTAGGAATCTAAACGTATTTCTTATCTTTCTATACTGTTCAGCCGTCTGTTTCAAAATACCGTCAGAAATTTTCAAGTCTGACTGATAGTCAGAAAGTGCCACCCACAGTCTGAGAATTTCTGAACCATACTCTTTGATGACTTTGTCCGGTGCCACAACGTTACCTTTGGACTTACTCATCTTCTCGCCCTTCTCATCCACAGTAAACCCGTGAGTGATCAGTGTTTTATAAGGTGAAACTTCATTCACGGCTGCTGAAAGCAATAATGAAGACTGGAACCAGCCTCTGTGTTGGTCACTTCCTTCAATGTAAAGAGACGCCGGATACTCACCCGCATCATAATTACCGCTTTTGATCACCGAGTTCCAAGTCGAACCTGAGTCAAACCATACATCCAGGATATCATCGATCTTTTCCAGATCATCGGCGTTATAACCCGAGTTCTCAGGAAGAAGCGCTTCGATACTCATTGAGTACCAGGCATCTGCACCCTGTGCATCAAAAAGAGTCGCTACATGGTCCAATACCTTTTTATCAAAGATCACTTCTTTGGTACTCTTATTTCTAAAAAATGCTATCGGAACACCCCAAGAACGCTGACGAGAAATACACCAGTCAGGTCTTCCTTCTATCATCGGTTTGAGACGGTTCTTAGATGTCTTAGGATAAAAGTCCACACCTTCAATAGCATGAAGTGCTGTATCTCTCAGTGTATCTTTGGCACCTTGAGCTGTGTCATCTATAGAGATGAACCACTGATTCGTTGCTCTATAGATCAACGGTTTTTTCGTTCTCCAGCAGTGTGGATAAGAGTGAACAAATTTACTCTCTTTTAACAAGGCATCACCCAAGATCTCCAAGATAGGCTCATTGGCTTTAAAGATATGCATGCCGATAAACTCATCTGCATTAGGAAGAAGATTTAAACCTTTGACACTCTCATCATAACATCCACGCTCATCTACAGGCATCACGACTTCAAGACCATATTTCAGTCCTACTTTGTAGTCATCCTCACCATGTCCCGGAGCGGTATGTACACAACCCGTACCACCATCCATAAGTACGTGTTCACCGAGGATCACTTTAGATGTACGACCATTTACAGGGTTAATAGCTAAAAGGTTTTCCATCTCCGTTGCAGCGATCTTTCTACTTGAATGCCCAGAGACCACACCCTCTTCTATCATCGCTTCGTAACGTGCATCTGCTACGATATGACCATCATCAGTCAAGACATACATCTCATCAGGATTAAGAGAGATACCTGTATTTGCAGGTAGTGTCCAAGGTGTTGTCGTCCAGATCACAAGACCTGCTTTACCTTCTATACCTAACTTCTCTTTGGCTGCATCACTGAGTTCAAAGTGTACATAGATAGAGTAATCTTCTTTATCTTCGTACTCTACTTCTGCATCAGCAAGTGCTGTTCTTGCAGCCCATGACCAGAAAATAGGTTTATGTCTTTCGACCAAAAGACCTTTTTGTGCTAATTCACAAAGTGTTCTATAGATATTTGCTTCAAATTTAAAATCCATCGTTACATACGGGTTTTCCCAATCTGCAATCACACCTAAAGCTTTAAATCCGTCTCTTTGGATGTCTACAAACTTCGCAGCATGTGCACGACAAAGTTCTCTAAACTTCTCTGTAGGCATCGCTTCTTTTTTGCTTTTGCCCAGTTTCTCTTCAACTTTCTGCTCGATAGGCAAACCATGACAGTCCCAGCCCGGAGTCATACGTACCGCTTTCCCTTGGAAATAGTTATACTTTAAAATGATATCTTTGAGTACTTTGTTCAGTGCATGTCCAATGTGAATGTCACCGTTGGCATACGGAGGTCCATCATGAAGTGTAAACATTTCAGCATCTGCACGTTTTGCTTTCATCTGTTCATAAATATCGGCATCAAACCATGCATTATACTTTTTAGGCTCATTGTTTGGAAGATTCCCACGCATTGGAAAATCTGTTTTTGGGAGGAGGAGTGTGTCTTTAAAATCCATAGTCGATAACACCTTAATGAGGGTCGCCCCTGTTATATTATCCCGTGATTGTATCTAAAAGAGCATTAGAAGCTACTTTCGGTACAATTATCTTATGAAAAATATCCAAGATCTAGTAGAAAAAATTATTCAGAAGCTGACTAAAGAGGGACAAACGATCTCTTTTGCAGAGAGTTGTACAGGCGGTCGTATCGCTGCAGCATTCACTGCTATATCTGGTGCATCAGAGGTCCTGCATGGTTCTTGTGTCACTTACTCAAATGACATTAAACATCTTTGGCTGGGAGTCAGAAACGAAGTTCTTGAAACCCAGGGTGCAGTAAGTCGGGCCTGTGTCTCACAAATGCTGGATGGCATACAAAAAATGGCAGGATCTGACTATGCTATAGCTGTTTCAGGGATCGCAGGGCCCACCGGTGGTACAGAATTCAAACCTGTAGGAACTGTATATATAGGGTTGCAAACACCATTTTCCAAAGAGGTGTTTCATTGTAACTTCAAAGGTCCACGTGAGGCAGTTCAGGAACAATCTACCGTATTTGCTATCGAGAAATTAGCTGAAGTGTTGAAAATTTAAAAACATTTCCCAAAATTCTCTTGACAATCAAAGGTTTCTGAGCTATAATTCCGTCCACTTATTCAAGTAATGAGTGCAAAAATGTGTGACCTTTTAGCTCAGTTGGTAGAGCAACTCCCTTTTAAGGAGTGGGCCCATGGTTCGAATCCATGAAGGGTCACCACTATTATTTTTTTAGGTGCGGTGGTAGTTCAGTTGGTTAGAATACCTGCCTGTCACGCAGGGGGTCGCGAGTTCGAGTCTCGTCCACCGCGCCATTATATTTGAAGCAGACTTCAGCAGTCGGCTCATGAAACCAAGTTTCATTTTATGACCTTTTAGCTCAGTTGGTAGAGCAACTCCCTTTTAAGGAGTGGGCCCATGGTTCGAATCCATGAAGGGTCACCACTATATATATTCTTTGGTCGCTTAGCTCAGTTGGTAGAGCGCTACCCTTACAAGGTAGATGTCACAAGTTCGAGTCTTGTAGCGACCACCATTTTTAACAATTTTATGTTTATGGTTCTTGATGACCCTTTCATCTAGTGGCCAAGGATATTACGTTTTCAACGTAAAAACAGAGGTTCAAATCCTTTAGGGGTCGCCAATCTTTCCCCAAAAATAAACATTAAAACTATGGTCGCTTAGCTCAGTTGGTAGAGCGCTACCCTTACAAGGTAGATGTCACAAGTTCGAGTCTTGTAGCGACCACCATGTACATTTAAGTAAATTTATGTACAATTCTTTTCAACCATTTAGTTGGTCTTAGGTGCGGTGGTAGTTCAGTTGGTTAGAATACCTGC
Source organism: Sulfurovum sp. TSL6 (assembly GCF_019972115.1). Taxonomy (NCBI): domain Bacteria; kingdom Pseudomonadati; phylum Campylobacterota; class Epsilonproteobacteria; order Campylobacterales; family Sulfurovaceae; genus Sulfurovum; species Sulfurovum sp. TSL6. The sequence continues at coordinate 227,541 of NZ_BPFJ01000002.1, forward strand.
CTGTCACGCAGGGGGTCGCGAGTTCGAGTCTCGTCCACCGCGCCATATTTACTTTTTTAAACAATCAAATAATTTTTAATATCGAATCTATCTTCACAAAAATAATATCATACTCTTTAAAATTCTTGAAGTAATTCAAAAGTTCAATAACATAAGGGAATTATTTATGGACGACAGTTCTTTGCATTTTGTTCTTTTGGGTTCGTTTTCTTGTTTGTTGCATCAACAAAGAAGAAAAGGAATGAAAAAAAGTTAAAGTATAGTTTTAAAGTCTATGTTCCCCAACAATGTTCGGGAATATAGATATAAAGGGAAAGATTAATCTCTCAGTCGAATACGCACAGATTCTTCGTGTGCAGTCAAACCTTCAGTATTTGCTATCATTGCACACGCACCGCCAATCTCCTGCATCCCCTCTTTACTCATAGAGATAATAGAAGATTTCTTCAAAAAGTGTTCTACACTTAAAGGTGAATAGAATTTTGCAGTTCCGCCTGTAGGCAGTGTATGGTTTGGTCCTGCCACATAGTCACCTATCGGTTCTGGTGTATTTTCACCCAGGAAGATGGCACCAGCATGTTTAATTTTATCTAGTAAAGACATAGGGTCATTCGTGACCACTTCTAAGTGTTCAGGCGCAATCTCATTCATCAGATCGATCGCTTCATCCATATCTTGAGTCACGATGATCGCACCTCTCTCCTCGATAGACTTACGTGCGATCTCTTCACGTGAAAGTGTACCAAGGAACTCTTCTACCTTGTCACTTACTCTGTTTGCAAGTTCGCCATCGGTTGTAATGAGAATAGAACTTGCCATTTCGTCATGCTCAGCCTGGGAAAGAAGGTCAATGGCTAGGTAGTCTTCTCTAGCACTCTCATCTGCAAGTATCCCTATTTCGGATGGACCTGCTATCATGTCTATGTTGACTTCGCCATAGACCAGTTTTTTAGCGGTAGCTACGAAAATGTTTCCAGGACCGGTAATGACATCTACTTTGGGGATGGTCTCTGTTCCGTATGCCATCGCACCGATCGCAGAAGCACCGCCCACTTTAAAGACTTTTGTCACTTTACAAAGATGACATGCAGCCAGTAACAGTTCATTGATCTCATCATCTGGTGTAGGCGTACAGACCACGATCTCTTCTACACCAGCCACTTGCGCAGGGATCACATTCATAAGCAGTGAACTTGGGTAGGCAGCTTTTCCGCCAGGAATGTAAAGTCCTGCTCTGTCTACAGCAGTGACTTTTTGTCCGAGGATCGTTCCATTGGCTTCTTTGTCCATCCATGTTTTTGGCATAAGTTTTTGATGATAACTTTCTATACGGTCATAAGCAAGGTGCAGTGCATCACGAAGTTCAGGATCTATGGCATCATAGGCTTTTGCCATCTCTTCTGTAGAAACCAAAAGTGCTTCATCATTGGCCGGTTCCCATCTGTCAAATTTCGCTATCTGACTTTTAACGGCACTGTTACCTTCGGTCTGTATCTCTTTAAGTAACCCAGATACGATGCTTGTCACACCTTCTATGTCCATTTTACCACGCTGAAGCAATTCATCAAAATTTGCTTCAAATGTATCGTCACTACTGTAAAATATCTTCACAATATATCCTTATCTATCTCTTTGTATTTTGTTAACAGAACGCTTTTTGAACAAAGTCCAAAAAACTACGCTAATGCTGAGTTAACTTCAGCAGTTAGCTCATACGACTAGTCGTATTTTCTTTTATATCTTGGGAGCATACTCTCATTGCCTAACACGCCACCTTGATGGATGTAGAGTGTTGGTACAGAAAAGACCTCAGGATGTGCAAGTAGGACTCTCCATCCAAGGGGGTCATATAGGAGGTCAAACTCCACTCCCGTTTGTTGTTGTAATTTTAGCCAAATTTTATAGTTTTCTTTATAAAGTTTAGCAAAATGGTGTTTTTTCTCCAAACTCAAGATCTCAGGATGATGATTTTCATCCTTTTCTAACGCTAAAAACTGTTTTTTGAGATAGTTCTCATCTCCTACACATGCTGTCGTATATACCCTGTTTGAAGGAAGATATTTTTGCAAAAAAAGTGCCGTTGTACCGGTACCTGAAGGTAGAAATATATTTAATGCTCTTACATCATTCTCTTCTTGCCATGCTGCAATTTCTTCAGCCAATGCCCGTAATCCAAACTCTGCTTCTTTTTGCCGTCCACCCTCTTCTATAAAAAGAACATTCTTCGGGTAGTCAGAAGAAACGCTCTCTTCTTCAATGATCTTCATGCCATTATCCAGTGCAGCCTTGTAATTTCCATGAGGGTGTTCTTTCAAATAGTCAGCAACGTGGTCTACGACATACTCAAACTCCCATCCTTTCATCTTGGCCAATACAGAGAGTGAATACATGGCATTAGACTGTGCAGAACCATAAGAGACAAGTTTATTGACATCAGGAAAATCATGCTGAAGAAAATAGTAAAATTTTCGTGCTTTGTTACCAGAGAAATCGGCATCTATCAGATCATCTCGTTTCAGATAAAAATGATGTTTTTCAAAAGTAATGGATTGTATGGGAGAGGGAAAATGTAAAGTTTTCATTGGTAGACTCCCGGGCAGAACCCCGGAATAATGAACTCTGTATTAGTTTCTATTTAAGCAGTTAAGGTCATCAAATGCTCTCTCAAGTCTCACAATAGTTGACTCTTCTGCAGCACGTAACCATTTTCTTGGATCATAATACTTTTTGTTTGGCTTATCTTCACCCTCCGGGTTACCTATCTGTCCCTGTAAATAATCATGATACTTTGCAACATAGTTACGTACACCATCCCAGAATGACCACTGGGTATCGGTATCTATGTTCATTTTTATCACACCGTAACTTATGGCTTCTCTGATGTCAGGGAGTTCAGAACCTGAACCACCGTGGAAGACAAAATTTACAGGTTTTTTGGCGGTATTGTACTTCTCTTCGATATACGTTTGAGAATTATCAAGGATCTTAGGCGTAAGTGAAACATTGCCCGGTTTATACACCCCATGTACATTACCAAAAGAAGCGGCAATCGTAAACTTGTCAGAGATCTTTGAAAGCTCTTCATAGGCATATGCGACCTCTTCAGGCTGCGTATAAAGAAGTGCGTTATCGATATGGGTATTGTCTACACCGTCTTCTTCTCCCCCTGTTACACCTAATTCTATTTCAAGTGTCATACCGATCTTTGACATACGTTCCAAATACGCTTTACATGTAGCGATATTCTCTTCAATAGGCTCTTCAGACAGGTCGATCATATGAGAAGAAAAAAGAGGAACCCCATGCGCCTCGTAATGCGCTTCACTTGCATCAAGCAGTGCATCTATCCAAGGCAGAAGTTTTCTAGCTGCATGGTCGGTATGAAGCACAACCGGTATACCATAAGCTTTAGCTACCGTATGTACATGCTGTGCACCCGAGATACACCCTAAGATAGCTGCCTCGTCTGATGGCAATCCTTTACCTGCATAGTATGCACCGCCACCGTTTGAAAACTGGACCATTACAGGAGAATTTACTTTTTTTGCAGCTTCAAGTACAGCATTCACTGAAGAGGTACTCACCACATTCACCGCAGGTAAAGCAAACCCTTCCTCTTTTGCAATTTTAAATAACTTTTGAAGGTCATCCCCTGTCACGACACCTGCTGGCACTACATCTAGAACTTTTGTAGACATTTACAATTTCCTTTTTATGAAATTATTTTACTTTTATTTTTGCATTTTTCATCAATTGACCCACAACTTTTTCTTGTGCAAGTTGCATTTTAATGTTATTTTTCACTGCATCAAATGCCGGTATTGTTTGTGTACTTTTTGCTGCTTCTGCTGCTTTTTTCATTTTATTATATGCATCTTGGGCTTCTTTGTCAGTCACTTCCGTTGTTGCCATTTTTTTCTGCATCCAGAAACCTGCAAGTGCAGCTTCTTTTTCTTTATCCGTTAAAGATTTTTTTGATTCTGCCGCTACCAGTTTAGCTGGTGCCATCATTTCAATCAGTTGTTTTTTACCATCAGCTGGAAGTTTTTCCCACGTCATCTTACCTTTTGTAAGTGTATTAAGCGCAGTATTTGCCTCTTCAACAGTAATCGTCATACCGTTCACTTTACCCGCAGCAGTTGCAGCTACAGCATAATGTGTTGTGAATGCCAACGTGAGACCTAATAGTACAAGCATTTTTTTCATTCTCAATTTCCTTTTGTATAATGTTATGTGTATTTTACCTAATATTTACCAATTACTAATTAATAAACATTTTACAATACTTCTATCTTTGCATCTTTTATCAGTTTATCGATCAAAGTCTTCTCAATGATTTGGATTTTAAGTTTATCCTTAATGCTGTCAAATGGTGGGATCTTTTGGGTAGCATTATTCTCTTGGGCTTGTAGTTTTAACTGATTATAGACTGTCAAAGCCTGTTCATTAGTGACATTGATCTTACGTGCTTCTTTTTGCATCCATGTACGTGTATAGACTGCCTGTTTCTCTTCTTCAGACAACTCTTTTTTTGCCGCATCCAGTACCATGACAGGAAGTACCAACTCTTGAATGAGTCGTGAACGTTGTTCTGGCGGTAAGTGGTCAAAATCGCTGATTTTACCCTGTGTACGCTGTTTAAGATAACTGTCCGCCTCTTTTTTGATGATCTTATGCCCATTGACCGTAGCGATCACTGCTTTAGAAGATCTTGTTTTGGGTTGTTTAGGCTTTGCATCTAAATTGATATTACCTAGGTCCACTATCCCTGATGTCTCTTTCGTATTTAACATATTTGTTAAACTGTTTTTTAAATCATCTGCAGATACTGAAGTGATCATTACACTAAACGATAACCCCAACAACGTAAAAATTTTTGTCATATTCTTTTCCCTATTTTTTACTTAAAAATTACTTTTTATTTGTATTCACTTCTTCTGTCATATCTACAATTTTAGCTTTACTCTTAAGTTCTTTTGCCACTTCTTTAATTTTAACAGTAAACTGCTGTTGCTTGAGTGAAGTAACGATCTTATCTTTCACTTTTTCGTAAGAAGCCGGTTTCGCTTCTGTCTTTGTTTCAAGGTAGATCACATGGTAACCAAACTGTGTTTTCACAGGTTTTGTTGTGATTTGACCATTCTCAAGTGCCCACACTGCTTTTGAAAACTCCGGTACCATCTGACCTTTACTAAACGTACCAAGATCTCCACCATTTGGTGCAGAAGGTCCTGTAGATTTAGCTTTAGCCAATTCGATAAACTTTGCTTTGAGTGCCTCACCTTTAAGTGGCTTTAGCGTATCAATAATATCTTGTGCATCTTTTTCATTTTTAAGTAAGATATGTCTTGCATGCATAGAAGCTTTTTCCATAAATTTTTCAGCGTTTTTATCATAAAATGCTTTTGCTTCACTCTCACTTACAATCGCATTATCCATCTGTTCTTTCATCCACATGTTGACTAAAAGTTCATCTCTGATCTTTTCCATGTTTCTTTTAAATTCAGGCTTTTTATCTATGCCCTCTTGTGCTGCAAGTTCTGTAAAAAGGACTTTTTCTATCAGTCTCTCTGTAACCATTTTTTTCTCATCAGGAGCAAGTTCCATGAAGTTTGCCTGAGGTGCAGAGGCAGACACAAATGCTTGTGCATCCTGTTTGGTGATGTTTTTACCATTGACGGTTACGAGTATGTCTGACGCCACTACTGATGTTGCCATGACAGCCACAGCGAGAAGTGAAGTTTTTGCTAGTTTTAACATTTCGAATAATCCTTAATTACTTAAATTTTAAGAAGAAGTATATCCCTCTTGGGTAAATCATTTATTAATGTGCTAATATTCTATTTAGTATTTTATTAGAGGAAGGCAATAAGTATGGCAAAAGTCAAAAAAGCAACCAAAAAAGAGATAGAAGAGATAAAAAGTATCTTTCTTGAACACTATCCTGATTCTGTCACTGAATTAGAGTATCGTAATCTTTATGAACTGCTTATTGCAGTTATGCTCTCTGCCCAATGTACAGATAAACGTGTGAATATCATCACCCCTGCTCTATTTAAAGCATATCCAGACCCAGTATCTCTTGCCAATGCCGACTTGGATGAAGTCAAATCATACATTAATACCTGTTCATTTTTTAACAACAAAGCCAAAAACCTCATCAAAATGGCACAGAGTGTGGTAGAATACTATGGCAATGAAGTCCCGCTGGAACGAGATGAGCTGGTCAAGCTTGCAGGGGTAGGTCAAAAAACAGCCAACGTCGTCATGATAGAGTATACCGGTGCCAATCTCATGGCGGTGGATACCCATGTATACAGGGTCGCACACCGTTTAGGACTCTCTGATGCCAAAACCGCTGTAAAATGTGAAGAAGAATTAAGTAAAAAATTCAAAACAGACCTACACTTACTTCATCAAGCGATGGTACTGTTTGGACGCTACAGATGTAAAGCGGTCAAACCTGAGTGTGAAGGATGCTTTATGGAAGCCCATTGCAAAACAAAACAAACCTTTAAAGTGTAAGGATTATCTTAGCACTATTTACTTCAATACCTCTTCTGCTCTTCATTCACTGATCTTATGATCTGTTTCACTACTTCAAACGTACGTTCAACGGATTCCAAATCCACCATCTCTCTAGTAGAATGAGGGTAACGGATCGTTGGACCGATGGAAGCAAACTTCATAGCAGGGTATTTCTCTGCAATCACACCGCATTCAAGTCCTGCATGTATCGCCATCATCTTTGTTTTACCGAACACAGATTGCATCTCTTGACTGACAAGATTTGTAAAATCACTGATGTCTGGTTTCCATGCAGGGTATTTATCTTCAAGTTTTACTTGATAACCGTAAGCATTAAAAAATGCCAATGTCTCTTTTGAAATATTTTCAAGCTTCACTGCATCCATGGCACGTGCACTTGTTTCTACAAGAAGTCCGCCTTTCTCATCTGCTGTAATAATAGCCAGATTGATACTGACATCAGGAATACCCAGCTCCTCATTTTGTGCATGTACGCCATGCTTAAATCTATGTAACATCTCTATGGTTTTATCACCCTCACGCAATACTTTCGGTCTCTCGGTGAGTTCACGTACTTTGACCAACTCTGTATTCTCCAACTTCGATTCACTACGTACAATGGCCACTGCATTCGCCGGAATAGAATTACGTCGTTCTCCTGCATACATACTTGCTAGCTGTGTGATCTTCTGTTCATATAAATACTCACCCAGTACTTTTATCGCAGAAGGAATACCTTTATCTATATCTACACCTGAATGTCCACCCACCAGTCCTTTGACTGCCACTTCATAACAATACCCAGTTCCATCCACATAACTGTCTTGTTTTGAAGCTGTAATATCGACGCCGCCTGCACACCCTATATAGACTTCTGCTTCATCTTCACTGTCCAGGTTTAGCATGTATGGACTTTTAAGATCAAAAGCAACTTTGTTTGCCCCTATGAGTCCCACCTCTTCATCAGAAGTAAATAGAAACTCTAACTCTTGGCCTTCATCCATAAGCTGCATCATCATCGCTATGGCCATACCGTTATCTGCACCCAATGAAGAATCTTTGGCTTTCATCCAGCCATCTTCTATATAGGTTTCCAAAACAGGAGCCTTGCCCATACAGACCATGTCATAATGTGCTTGAAGACAAAGTGTCGGTTTCCCTTTTGATAGGTAAATATTTTTAACGTCGTCTACTTCAACGTCATACCCTCTTTCTTTAGAAAACGTAACTAAAAATTCCAATAATCTATCTGCTATTTTACTGCAGTGTGGGATCTGTGTCAGGGTTTGAAAGTGTTCGATGATGGATGACATATATACTCTTTTTTGCAAATTATAGTACAATCACATAAAAAATTAGGACCATTCATGGAACATTTCTTTACCTGTCCCTACTGCTGGGAACGTATCTCTATGATACTGGACAGTTCTGAGGAAGAAAGCGATTATATAGAAGACTGTGAAGTATGCTGTCGTCCCATAGAACTTCTTTTTAGGTTTTCTGGAGAGAATTTAGTGAGTTTTGAGGCGAAAAAAATGGAAGGGATCTAACCTTCACCGTCTATCTTTTCAAAGCGAGGTATAAAGACACCCTCTACCTCAACTTTTTCCACAAACATCTCATAGGGACGTACCCACATTCCTTCATCACCATACAAAGCCTTATAGACCACCATCCACTCTTCAGTCTCTGAGTGTTGTGCTGTCATGAAAACCTCATAAAGATTCCCTTTATAGTGTCTATACACTCCTTTTTCTAATTTCATTTTAGACGTCCTTCTCTTCATATATTTAATCTAGTATATAAAAATTTTCATAAAGCTACTATAATATAATTATGATTATAGATTTTAACCCAAAAGGATCAAATGTGAAACAATGGCGTTTAGATTTTAGAGTTTGGCACTGGGTACATGCAACAGTCATTTTAGGTCTGTTAGGAACAGTATTTTTACGAAAAACCTTTTTAAGTTGGAGAGCCAATGCTGAACTTCTTACTCAAAAACTTTCAGAGATAAACATTGCAGTCACGGCTGATCAAGCCAAAGGACTTGCCACAGCCATCCGTGCTCCTATGTGGGAGTGGCACATCCTCTTAGGATATGCATTGGCCGCTTTGCTCCTTTGGAGACTCCTGCTCTTTTTTACCCAAAGTGGGAAAATGAACTACCTGAACTACAAAGAAAAGACGCTACATAAAAAAATGGTAACTCTGAGTTATGTCTTTCTCTATGCTGGCCTTCTATTTATGGCAATGACAGGATTGACCATTCACTTTTATGAAGCACTTTCTCTTACAAAAGATACAGCCCATGACATCAAAGAAACCCATGAACTTGTTTACAATGCCATATTGATCTTTGTACCCCTGCATATTATCGGGGTTATTGTTGCTGAGAGCAGAGATGAAAAAGGGATTATTTCAGATATGATCCATGGAGGGAACAGAACTTGATCTGTTTTTAACCCGATATATATGTGACTAAACCAACATGAGATGTTGGGTTTGGCATATAACATTACTAAGATATTTAACCATGAAGTTTAACCCTTGTTCCCATATAGATCACAGGAACAGGTTAAGATCCTATAACGAATAATACGTCGCACTTTTATGGTGCACCACCAAGGCAGTAGTACTCTGTTCGGGAACTATCTGGAATGTTTCAGAGAGTTCTATACCAAACTCTTCAGGTTTTAACATATCAAACAACTCTCTGCTCTGTTCCAGATCGGGACATGCTGGGTACCCGAACGAATATCTAGCCCCCTGGTAACGGTTCATACGTACATCACGTAAAGTATGACCTTCATCTTCGGCAGTGATGTTGAGATCCAAACGTATCTGTTTGTGTACCACTTCAGCCAGTGCTTCAGCAAGTTCCACTGAGAGCCCGTGTACCATATTATACTCCAGGTATTTACCTGCATCGTAAAGCTCTTTTTCATAGGCAGAGAATTTCGCACCTGCACTCACACAGGTAAGTGCAATGACATCGTGTCTGTCATGTCTGTAAAAGTCGGAAAGTGCCCGGTGAGGTTTTCTGCCTTGTCTAGGAAAAGAGAATTTTGTGACTGCCCTACCGATGACTTTGTTTAAAGGTTCACGGTTGGCATTGGCATCGACATTCCACCCTTCACTCTCATCGAACAAGAACAATTCCTGATCATCACTCCTACAAGGATAATATCCGTAGATGATCGTCGGTTCAAAAAGATCTTTTTCGATAAACTCTTTTTTCAAACGTTCAAAAGCAGGATAGACGGTCTCGTCTATGAGCTTTTGATAGGCTTCTTTATCCATACCTTTGCTCTTATAACCCCAGTGCATCTTAAAGACAGAACGTGTATTGATCCACTCGTAGATCATAGAGAGATCCAAGTCTTCTTTTTGAAGGACTCTTCTTCCCCAGAATGGCGGTGTGGGTATCTCTACCTTCTCAGGCATTTCTATCTCTTCAAACGGTGGTATCACAACCTCTTTTTTTACTTTTTCAACACGTTCTTCCATATCTCCGGCCAGACGCGTATCCAATCCTACAGCGTTATCTTCATTATACTTCTCGATACGACTCATAGCGATAACGCCGTCAAATGCATCACGACAGTAGAATATAGGGCCTTTATAAATAGGTCTGCAGAAATCATCTACAAAAGCGCGTGTAAGTGCTGCTCCTCCTAAAAGTACCGGTATCTCCATACCCATCTCGGCCATCGTTTCAAGATTCTCTCTCATCACCGCCGTGGACTTCACCAACAGTCCGGACATACCGATCGCCTGGATAGATTGTTTCTCTACAATGTCGAGATACTCCTGCAGTTCGGTTTTTATCCCGACGTTCACTACTTTAAATCCATTATTTGAAAGGATAATATCTACAAGATTTTTACCCACATCATGTACATCACCTTTCACAGTACCTATGACCAGTGTGGTATCTGTCTCTTTTTCTTGCTTGGTCAAATGGGGATTGAGGTAATCTACCGTTGCTTTCATCGTCTCAGCACTTTGAAGCACAAATGGTAACTGCATCTGCCCTGAACCAAAGAGTTCACCCACCACTTTCATCGCGTCTATAAGGATTTCATTTACGATCACATCCGGGTGTATTTCATGACGTGCCTCTTCTACCAAAGGTATCATCCGTTCTTTGTCACCATCCATAAGAAGTTTTTTGATCTTCTCTTCATTGCTCATAGCTTCATAGGCTTCATCTGCACCTTCATCTTCTACCACAGCATCTGCAAAATGGTCGATGAATTTAAAGAGTGATTTCTCATCTGGTGTAAAAAGTAATTCTTCACAAATAGCAATGTCCTCGGCTGTCATTTTAGCCAGTGGAATAATGTGCTTCACATTAATGATCACAGAGGTCATACCTGCCTGCACACAGTGATGCAAGAAAACAGAATTCAAATAGAATCTCGCATGTTTTTCCAAACCAAATGAAATGTTTGAAAGTCCAAGTGTCGAACCTACTTCAGGGTAGATCTCATGTATCTCTTTAATGGCTTCATAGGCATTCTTTCCCGCTAACCTATCTTCTTCTTCACCCGTACCCACAGTAAAGGCCAGCATATCGAACATAATGTTTTGAGGTTCCAGTCCATGTTTGTGCACGGCAAGTTCGTACATTCGTTTAGCCACTGCGACTTTCTTCTCTTTGCTTCTTGCCATCCCCTCTTCATCTATCACAAGACAGACAAGCACAGCCCCATACTTTTTGGCTAACTTACAATAGGTTTCAAAGTTCTCTTCTCCATCTTCCAGGTTCGTTGAGTTGATGATAGGCTTTCCACCGATACACTTAAGCCCCTCTTCTATGGTATTGGGTCGTGTTGCATCGGGCATCAGAGGAAGCGGTATCTTCTGGTTATAGAGCTCCATGACCGCTCGCATATCCTTAGCCCCGTCACGCCCTGCGAACTCCACATTGACATCAAGCATATGCGCCCCATCACGCACCTGTGCCTGGCCTACAGTCAGTGTACCTTCATAATCACTGGCTAAGATAAGCTCTCTAAATGCTTTAGAACCCGTAGCATTACTTCGTTCACCTATGAGCAGTGGTGCTGGTTCCTGGAAAAGTTCTACCGTATTAAAAAGTGAAGCAATAGAAGGTTCTATGCTACCCGTAGGTTTTTTGGGTACTAAAGCTTCCACTGCTTTTTTGAGTGCTTGAATGTGTTGAGGCGTTGTACCACAACATCCACCAAGAAAACTTACGCCGTCATACCCTGTAAACTCCAGTTGTTTTTCGGTGAATTCATCCGGCCCCATAGGATAGTAGGTATACCCTCCACGGTTTTGAGGAAGTCCCGCATTCGCATGTACCGAGATAGGTATAGCACAAAGCTCAGAGAGTGTTTTGAGATGCTTTTTAACCTGATCCGGACCTGTACCACAGTTCAATCCTAAAGAGAGAATATCAAATGGCTCCAAGATAGTAACAATAGTCTCAGCATTGGTACCTATCAGCATAGATCCACTAAGCTCTATCGTTACGGATACCATGATAGGAAGTTGAACATTTCTCTCTTCATTTGCGTCCTGGCAGGCATGTAAAGCAGCTTTGATCTGTAGAGGATCTTGACATGTTTCTAAAAGAAAGACATCACATCCCCCATCTATAAGCCCAAGTGCAACAAGTTTATATCCCTCATACATTTCGTCATAATGAATGTGTCCCAGAGAGGGAAGCTTTGTCCCCGGTCCTATTGAACCTAAGACAAACTTCGGTGACTCTTGCGTGCCATATTCATTACAGACCTCTTTGACAAGCTGAGCGCCTTTTTTGGAAAGTTCATAGGCACGTTCACCCATCTGATACTCATCCAGTACCCATGGCATCGTACCAAAAGTATTCGTTTTGAGTAGATCAGCACCCGCCATAGCATACCGCTTATGGATACGCCCTATAAGCTCTGGTGCTGTATGGTTAAGCAGTTCATTACATCCCTCCTGATCCACACCTTTATCATCTATCCATGCTTCAGCTGGAACTGTAAGGTCTTGTATCTGTGTACCCATCGCACCATCGATGACGAGTATACGCTCTTGTAAAAGTGATTTGATTGTTTCTGTAATAGACAAAAAACGCCCCTTTATCATAATTCTGTAATTGTAGCAAAGTATGAAGAAAATATGATTAAATCTTAGTCCTAAGCTATAGTATCATGTTCATATAAGCGATAGATAGATATTATATTATCTATTATATTTAAGGCTAAACTCATTGTGAAGTGAGGACAGAAAGTGATGGGTCTCAATGTAGATTGCCAAACTGCCAAATGTGCTTGATCTGCATTTGTACTTCTTTCTGTCCTATAACACTTTTAATGTAACATATCTATTGTCCATGGAGAAAAAATGGGAAAAACAGTTAAAAACACTATTACCGGTAAAGAAATCACAAAACCAGATCCTGTAGATATAGAGGTACCATTTGATGGTGGTGTGATGATTACGGAAACAGATACGGCAGGTATCATTACTTATGCTAACCGTAAATTTCGTGAACTTACCGGTTATACAAAAGAAGAACTCATTGGATCACCACACAGTATAAACAGACATCCGGATATGCCAAAAGCAGCGTTCAAAGAGTTATGGGAAACAATAAAAGGTGGTAACTACTGGGAAGGTTTTGTAAAAAATATGACCAGTGAAGGCAAATATTACAATGTTGTTGTGTGGATAAAACCTAAATTAGACGATGATGGCAATATCATCGGATATATTGCAGGAAGAAAAATTCCTGATAAAGACCTCATGCAAAGAGCTTTCGACAAATACAAGGTCATGAAGAATAATGAAATATAGTTAATGGGTCAAGCCCATTAACGTTTCTTTCGAAAACTATAAACTTTTTTTCGCTTCTTCCAATGCTTCGATCACTGCATCGATATTTGCTTTAGGAATATGTACTTTCCAATCTGGTTCTTCAGCTCCTGCTTGCAGGGAAATACCGATACTTGCTACACTTTCACTCTTTGGACCATAAGGTTCTGATACCGTCGTAACAGTGATCTTCCCATCTTTTGTACCACTCAAGGTCATTTCATCTATTTTTGTTACTGTGCCACTCATATATTCTCCTTTAAATTTTTAATATCAATGATTATATTACAATGACTTAACTATTTTTTACCTTTGACCAACCCCATTATTTTAGCTTGCAAACGCAACCACATTTTATGATCAATAGCAGGAAAACCTGCATAGGTTTTGCCACCTTCAAGAGACTTGGTAACACCGCCTTTCCCTGCGATAGTTGCAAAGTCACCCACTTCCAAATGTCCTGCAGTGGCACTTTGTCCACCCATGACTACATTTCTGCCTAAAGTCGTAGAACCTGCAAGACCCACTTGAGCAGCACAAAGGGTATGCTCACCGACATCACAGTTATGTGCGATCTGTATAAGGTTATCGAGTTTGGTACCTTTACGGATATATGTTGTACCGAATACGGCTCTGTCTATGGCACAGTTTGCACCGATCTCTACATCATTTTCTACAACAACATTACCATTCTGATAGATCTTCACATGTTCACCAAGCTTTGTATGTGCAAAACCGTACCCATCACAACCGATCACTGTACCACTATGAATGATACACTCAGAACCTATTTCTGTATGATGATACAGGGTCACATTTGGATGGAGAAGTGTCCCTGAACCAATCGTCACATTATCACCCACATAGCAACCTGCCAAGAGTGTAACATTGTCGCCCAGTTTGACATTTTTACCAAAAGAGACGCTCTTATCTATATCACATGCCTCACCGACAGTAGGCTGTGAGGCCTCACTCCCAAGTTTATGTGCGAAGAACTTAGAGGCCAGTGCCAATTTAAGATACGCTTCATCTGTAATCAGCGCAATCGTTCCAGAAGGCAGTAACCCTGCATGCTTTTCATCGATCAGTACCGCAGCAGCCTTGGTATCTGCCAATTGTGAAGCATATTTACTATCCGTAAAAAAACTAAGTTGTGTGGATGTAGCTTCACTCAGTGTGTGTATCCCTTCTATAATGAGATCTTCACCTTGAAAGTCTAAGCCAATATGTTCTGTTATTTCTGAGAGTGGGTAAGTCATAAAGTGGTCCTTTTAACTTAAAGTAGATATCACTCTCCTTACAGGAAAGTGACAGAAGTAGAGTATCTTTTATCTTTCTATAGCGACAACACCGCCACGTACAATCTCAAAAGGGTTGTAACGTTGTGCTGCTTCTATGAAATGCTGTGTACGTTTTGGATCATCCGCTACCATGGCGATGATCATCTCTTTACCCACATTTGCGATACCACCATTATAAGCCGCACACAATGCTCCGATATCACTTAAGTGTTCTGTAATAGGAAACTTCACTAATACCATCTCTTTTTCAACCATCTCTTCATGCTCAATAACCTTATATACAGGGATCAGCTTATGCAGTTGCTTAGTGATCTGCTCCATGACTTTGGCAGAACCATTCGTTTCGATCGTAATATGTGACATTTCACTCTCAGGTATAGGTGCCACAGTGAGTGATGCGATGTTATACCCACGTGCTGCAAAAAGTGATGTGACACGTGCAAGAACAGAACTCTCATTCAATACGATCACAGAAATAACACGTCTTTTATTCATAGAACTTTCCATTATTTCTCTCCTTTTTGCGGTAACATCATGTTAAAGAGTGCACCGCCGGCAGGTACCATAGGAAGTACATCTTCAAAACGGTTCACGGCAACATTCATAAAACATACCTTATCTTGTTCTATAGCATCTTTGATAGCCGCATCAAACTCTTCTTTAGTGGTAACGTCATACCCTATTCCACCACATGCCTCAGCCAAGGCTTTCCAATTTGGTTGGAATGTCAAGTCTGTCTCAGAGTAGCGTTTCTCATAGAAGAACGTTTGCCACTGTCTAACCATCCCCAGGAAGTGGTTATTGAGTATAAGGTTGATGACGGGTATTTTATACTCAGCCGCGGTTACAAGTTCTTGCATATTCATCAGGATCGAACCGTCTCCTGTAACATTGATAACGGTTTTATCCGGGAAGGCTCTTTTAGCACCCAGTGCTGCAGGAAAACCAAAGCCCATTGTTCCCAATCCACCCGAATTGATCCATTGGCGTGGTCTGTCAAACGGATAATGCTGTGCTGCCCACATTTGATGCTGACCCACATCTGAAGTAATGATGGCATTTTCACCTACCAGTTCACCGATACGTTCTATGGCCCATTGCGGCTTGATAACCTCATCAGAGTCTACATAGGATTGAGGGTGAAGCTCATCATAACGATTCAATATCTCTCTCCATGCCTGGAATCTGTCTGTATCTATACCATCAAGAAGCGGTAACATCGCTTCAAGTACCTCCGTTACATCACCTACGATAGGATAATCAACATCAACAAGTTTACCAATATTCGCAGCATCAATATCTACATGAATGATATCCGCATATTTGGCAAACTCAGAAAGTTTACCTGTAACCCTGTCATCAAATCTGGCACCCAAAGAGATAACCAGGTCTGTCTCTGACATTGCCATATTGGATGCATAGTTTCCATGCATTCCCAACATACCAAGAAGTAATGGATTCTTTGCACCCAATACACCTCTCGCCATCAATGTTTCAACTGCTGGTATCTGTGTTTTTACTGCTAATTCACGTACAAGATCACTTGCATTTGAAAGCACAACACCACCACCGATATAAAGTAAAGGTTTCTTTGCTTTTTTTATCGCTTCGACCGCTTTGTCTATCTGTCTTTTATTTCCTTTGTATGTCGGCTTATACGTAGGGATGTCTACAGAATCAGGATAGACAAACTCACCGATATCTACAGTGATATCTTTAGGAATGTCGATAAGTACCGGTCCCGGTCTTCCAGAACGCGCGATATAAAATGCTTCTTTCAATAAACGAGGAAGTTCTTCTAGCGAACGTACCAAAAAGTTATGTTTTGTACAGGGTCTGGATATACCTACAGCATCTATCTCTTGAAATCCATCTGTACCGATAAGCGCTAAAGGCACCTGTCCAGAGATAACGACCATAGGAATTGAATCCATATAAGCTGTAGCCAGTCCAGTGACTGCGTTTGTAAATCCTGGTCCACTTGTAACCATCGCAACACCTACTTCACCCGTAGCTCTTGCATAACCATCTGCTGCGTGAACAGACGCTTGTTCGTGACGGTTCAAGACATGCTCAAACCCCTCTTGTTTGTAAATTTCATCATAAACGTGCATGATAGCCCCGCCAGGGTAACCAAATACGGTCTTAACACCCTCGGCGATAATCGCTTCACACACCATTTGTGCACCACTCATCTGCATGGTTTACACTCCATTTAAATTTTTTTTGATTATATCTAAAAAAGATTAGAGTTTAATGGGTCTCATTCCCGCAAGCTTCTATCGCAACACCCTCACGTAAGCCATCATCGATCACTACACAACTTTTAAATCCCAACAATATAAAAAGTTGTTTATAGATAAGTATACCTGCAGCGATAAGGTCAGAACGTCCCGTACCCACAGCGATTTCTCTCTCTTCAAATGGCATGGAGAGTAATTTTTTTAAGTAAAAATCTAACTCACCTATTTCAAGAGAAGTACCGTTTATCTTCGATGCATCGTAGGTTTCGTAGTTTTGTCCAAGTTTCATAGCTGCTACAGTCGTAGGGGTTCCAGCTGTGGCCACAAAGGTATTTACTTTACCTTTTCTCTTATAGAGTTGGTCACAAAATATTTGCATCTCAGCCATCTCTTTATGAAGTACTTTTTCTATGTTCTCCAGTGTTTCATGGGTTTGGGCAATGGTCACTATCCCCAAGGGAAAACTTTTAGAAACTGTTTCCTTTTCATAATGAAAGATAAGTTCAGTAGAGCCCCCGCCTATGTCTATAAGTACAAAACTATCCGAAGTATGTTGCAGTGTTAGGAGTCTATGCTTCACAGCGAGTAAGGTAAGTCTTGCTTCTTCTTCTCCAGAGATGATCTCAAAAGTCACACCTGTCTCTTTTTTGATCTGAGAAAGGACTTCATCTGAATTCACTGCTCTGCGTACAGCTTCAGTTGTCACCGCCCTCACTAGTGAAGAGGAAAAATCTATCTGCTCTTGTGCTTCTTGTATCGCTGAGATGACCCTCTTTACAGCGTCATTATTGATAACCCCATACTGCACTAAACCATCTGCTGTTTTAACGGTCTTTTCATACTCTGCTATCTGTGAACCTGTTGTGCAGTCATACTCTAAGACACGTAAAGTATTTGAACCTAGATCTATCGCTATCATTAATGCTCTTCTTTAAAAGAAAATCCGCCCTCTTTGAGTTGTGCTCTTATCTCTTCCTGATGCTCCACACCCTTGGTCTCCAAAGATACAGAGACATGAGCATCACCAAACTCCAGATCTATAGAAGTTCTATCATACCCTATCTGTACAATGTTTGCACCTATTTGGGTAAGTATCTCGGTAAATGACTGTAGGGCACCTGGTTTATCTACCAGTGTGACAAGAAGTTTCATCTTACGTGCAGACTTCATAAGCCCCTTTTCAATGATAAGCGAAAGCATCGTCACATCTATATTTCCTCCACTCAGTACTATAGCTACTTTTGAACCTTTAGGTAAGTCTATCTTCCCATGTAAAAGTGCAGCAACACCTACAGCACCTGCCCCCTCTACCAATACTTTTTGTTTTTCCAGCAAAAAGAGTATAGCTGCAGCGATCTCATCTTCACCCACTGTCTCAAATACATCCACGTTATCTAAAATATACCCTAAGGTGATCGGTGAAGTATCTCGCACTGCTATACCGTCTGCTATGGTTCTCACCGAAGTTGTATCGATAGGTGTTTTTGCATCGTAAGACTGTTTCATTGCAGGTGCGCCTTCTGCTGAAATACCTATGATCTTACACTCAGGATTCAAGGCTTTACTGGCTACAGACATACCCGAGATCAGTCCTCCTCCACCTACGCATACAACCATAGCATCAAGATCATCGATATCTTCAAACATTTCAAGGGTTACAGTACCTTGACCTGACATGACTTCATCATCTTCAAAAGGGTGTACAAATGTATAATTGTTTTCTTCCCCGAATTTCACGGCATAGGCATAGGCTTCATCATAGTTAGATCCATATAGTATCACATTGGCACCAAACTCTTTCACACCCATAACTTTCGTAAGCGGTGTTGATTCTGGCATTACAATGGTTGCTTCGATACCAAAATGTTTTGCTGAAAAAGCTACCCCCTGTGCATGATTACCCGCAGATGAAGCGACAACTCCACCTCTGTCACCCGCTTCTATCAGAGAAGCAATTTTATTAAAAGCCCCTCTGAGTTTAAATGCACCGGTACGTTGAAGGTTCTCTTTTTTAAGGTACACTTCATAGCCACTCATCTGGCTTAAAATAGGGGCATAGGAAAAGGGTGTACGATGCACAACATCCGATACTCTTTCATAGGCTTTCTCTATACTTTTTAAGTCTAACATTATCTTTCCTAGCTATTATATTGACAGAATTATATCAGAATTAAGGATAAAGCATGGAATGTGAAATGCCACGCGTCAACTCTAACCGTGAAGAGATGAAAGAAATATTTGAAAGTGTCAAGACAATCGCAATACTTGGTCTTTCACCGGATGAAAGCAAAGCAAGCAATATGGTTGCAAGATATCTTAAAAATGCAGGGTATAAAATAGTCCCGGTGTACCCTAAAGAAGAGAAAATATTAGGAGAGAAAGTATACCGTTCACTTGAAGAGATCCCTTTCGAGATCGATATGGTGAATATCTTTAGAAAACCCGCTGCATTTGATGCTATTGCAGATGCTTGTATTAAAAGAGGTGACATCAAAGTATTTTGGGGGCAACTCGGACTGGTGAATAATGCAGCAGCACAAAAAGCTAAAGATGCAGGTATGAAAGTGGTACAGAATTACTGTTCTAAAATTGAACATCAAGCCTTAATAGCATAACATTTATTTGGATAAACATGAAAAAAATACTTTCAATCACACTGACCTTACTTGGTACAGCTACACTACATGCAGAACTTTTTACAGATCATTTTGAAAATGGTGTAGTCAAAACAAAAATAGAATATATAAAAGGTACAAGAACAGAGACTACAGAAGGTGTCAAAGATGGACTTGAAAAAGTCTATTATAACACTGGTCAACTGGCATTTGAAGTAAACAATGTTAAAGGATTAAGAGATGGTCCGCTCAACTGGTATGACAGAGATGGAAATCATCTTGAAGTGATCCATTATCAAAAAGGTAAACGTCATGGTATGAATAAGGTATTCTTTGCTGACGGTACACTACGTATAGAAGTCAATTATATCAATGATCATAAAGAGGGTCCTGAGAAATACTATTTCAGTACAGGGCAACTTGCCTCTGAGGTCATTTTTAAAAATGGTCAAAAGGAAGGATTACAAAAAGAGTATAATGAAGACGGGACACTTAACAATGATGTGATGTACACGCATGGATATAAAGAGGGTAATAAGCGATGGTATGACAAAAATGGAAAAGTGATCAGAACAGAACTCTATAAAATGGACAGACCTATTAATGTGATGAAAAAAACACAGGCTAAAAAACCGGATGCGACCATAGAAGCACTTCATGGTTTAGATTTTAATCCTAACAATAGAAAAGTGCAATAGTACAGGACATGTAAACTCAACTCTATCAAATGATGCAAAAGGTACATGTTACTGAGTAATTTTACCTTTGCATATGCTTTACTCTCTAGCCATCAACAGTTAATTTATCAGAGGTCTACATACACTTTTTTTCCTCTTTAAATTGACGTACTTACTCCTCCATTAAAACCTCATATTTTCGCATTTATTCGTAAAAATTATAATAACTATTCTTTACCAAAATAATAATCATTAATTATATTAAAATATTTGTATTTTTATGAAATTTTAAAGTTCTCTTAACAACAGACATGCAAAAATGAATGGTAATCAAATTTAAAAGGAGACTAAAATGATTTCAAAAATTGTAAAAAGCACTGTAGCCTTGTCACTACTTACTACTGCTGTTTTTTCTGCTGCTGACTATGACAAAACGCCACCGTTTTCGATGGATAAATTAGAAGCAGTAAAAATAAAAGGGAAAACTGTTTATCAACCAAAAGCAGACTATAGCATGTTCGTGAACTACGAACTTGGTATGCACTGTGTTGGTTTTGATATGAGCTACTGTTGTGTAATTCCTCCATACAACTCAATCCAATCACAAGCGATCAAGGTGGGTAAAGGGGATAACCTTCCTAAACTCATGACACCAGATGATAATGTAAAAGTTTTTGCTTACACAAGAGACAATTCATTCTCAGAAGGGAATAAAATGAAGTACTGGACGGTACCTAAAGATGCCGATGGGGATGGTCACCTGGACAGCCCGGGTGATAATGTTGCCAACTACGTTTGGACACACCTCTTTATCTATAAAGACCTTGAAGGTACGATGCCTGCAGGTGTAACAGAAAAAGACAGACTTAGAGTGGGTCGTCAGATCCAGGTTAAAGTGGATCATGGTCCTTCAGGTGCACCTATGACCGGATACATGACATATGCTGGTAAAGATGGTGGAAATGTTGTGATGACAGATACCCTAGTGCCTCCTGTGAAAGATGTAAAACTTGTCCTTACAGCTTCACACTTATGGGATGCACTGGGACTTCCGTTAACTGCATTTAACGACAGTACAAGAAAAGGTTCACTTCGTACAGTCACAGAAAGAGATTTCCAACCATTCCAATACTCAACCGTTGAACTTCATACTGGTGCAGGACAGCAAATAAAACAACCTGATGGAAGCGCGGTTTCTTACTTCGGTACAAACCCTGTAGATATTCCTAACTGTTATGCCTGTCACTCACGTACTGGTAAAGCAGCTCAAATGGCCAGAGATGAAGGTTTGACACAGGGGGATGAAGAGTATACGTATTGGAAATCATATCCAGATACATCTGAGTATATGGCGAGACTTTCCGAAGGTTCTATCAATATTCTTGCACTTCATGATAAGCATCATGGAACCACATTCCTCTCTGACTATCGTAATGATGCACCTGCACAGCGTTTAGGTAAGGTCGGTTTTGTTAACTGTACTGACTGTCATGGTGACAACGTTTCGGGTAACCTTCAGGAGCCAAGAGTCACAGCTATGGGTTACAAAACGGTGAAAGCAAAACCTCTTTCAGAGGCGGTCCACGGATTCCACCTTGCGATGGTACCTATGCCTGATGCTGCCGGTAGATCACAGTCATGTCAATCATGTCACCCGACACACTTCCAAAACCCTAATATGAATGATGATACGAACCCGTTCCGTGTAACAGACAGATATGGTGAAGCAAGATTCTCTAAAGGTGATATCAGAAATTCTGGTGGTGGATGTTATGTAAGACGTGATGCACACTCCAACCCTAATGCAAAACCTCCATTCTTCCTCAATGCCTATGGTAAGTGGCAGCTCGAAAATGTTGCAACTAAAGATGAGCATGGTAAAGATGCTGGTGAACTTAGAGGTCTGTACTGTACAAACTGTCACACAAAAGTGGCACAAGCACTTTATGCTGCGGATGACTTGACACATGATTCCAAACAAGAGGGGAAAACACTTAGAAATAAATCTCTTAAAGAACTTGTAGCAGGTCTAACAGGTGGAGACATGAAGAAGTTTGCTTCTTGGGCAGACCCTAAATCAACAGGTGAGACGGATGAAGTACTCAGTTACTATGCAGATCATAAATCCGCAACATTGGTTAAAAATGTGGGCAAAGATGGTAAACTGGATCTTAAGCCTTGGAACCATAAAACAGGTGGAGATGTACCGTACTTGGCAGCTTCTGCTGGTAATGACTGGTGGTTGTCAGCTTCTGAGCCTCACTGTGCGGATTGTCACTTAGCACCGTTTGTTGAGCAAGATACCGGAGGTAAATACTTCCCTATCGATCAGCCTAACAAATATTCACTCTATAGATACTCTAAAGCACACGGTAACCTTGCTTGTCAAACATGTCATGAGTCAACACATGGTCTTTACTCTACAAGATATGATGGTGATGAAAGATCAGTAGATGTGACAACCCACCAACAAGCACTTCAGTACAGCCCTGATGGTAAATATGCCGGACCGGTTACCTGTTCTGCATGTCACGCTGTCAACAAAGATGGTGTAGCTATACAATTAGAAGGTACTGAATATGAAAATGACTATTGGGCTTCAGTCACATTGGCACACTTTATGAGAGAAGGAGACCAAAAACTTTCAGTCAAACAATTGGTTAAAAAATATCCTTATAAAAAATCTGCACAAATTGTGAAAGATGGTTGGAAGTAATTCCAACTCTCTTTGAACTTACTTCCTAAAGAGTAAGTTCCTTTTCCCTTCTTATTGAAGGGTTTTTACTAGACTTTTTGTTTCTACTGATGCATTCACTTTTCAAAAATTAAACACATAACCCGAACTACTTCTTTAATGCACTACAGATAAAAATAGTGACTGGCTTGAAAATCATATGAGAGAAGCATAGACAACTGTAGCAATGATTTTTTACGAAGAGATACTACACTTTACCTATACAGTAGAAAACTGATCATGGCGAGCCTATGCTATAAGACTCTTTATTGCTAGACCTTACGATTAAGAGAGTAAATCTCTTTATGACTCTTTTTTAAGTCCTAGTATAATATTACGGGTATAAATGATAAATCCAAAAAGTTGTCCCAAAAGCAAAACAGGATCCTTTCTGAAAATGGCATAACTCAATATCATGAGTGAACCTGTCAGACTTAACATCCAAAAACCAAAGGGTAAATGGGATTGTTTCATCCTTTCAGAGTAGATCCATTGATAGACAAATCTAAAGGTAAAAAGAATTTGCCCGATGCTCCCCCAAAGTAAAAGAAATAAAGGAATATCCTCATTTTTAAAGAGACGGTGCATATCGATCTGGTTATTGTTGTAGGCATAAAGAACGATCAGTGCAGGGAAAATCCATAAAAAGATTTGTAAAAAATAGGGGATCTTTCTCCAAGAGCCTTGAAGCTGCATATTTCTTATATAGATAAAATAAGTGATGGATTGCCCCAACATGATAGCAAAGTCATCACGTAACCACCCATATACAAAGAGTAAAAAAGAGGCCATAAGGCTCAATTCCCAAAAGAGTTCCGGGGTGAGTACTTTTTTCACTTTTTCTGACTGTATCCATTGTACAAGAAGACGTGCCGAAAAAAGAATTTGTGCACTGAATCCTATAACATAGACAAACAGTCCATACGAGAGCCATCCACTACTCATGCACCAGGGTTACTCTCTTCAACTTTATAGGTAATATATCTACTTTTCATCCAGCGGTAGGCAAAAGCATCTTGAAGCGGTTTGATGGAACGATTAAAGATATTAAACTTTGATACCCCTGCAGTGCGTTCAAAATGTTGAACGCTTTTTTGCTGTATCTGGCCACCTTGAAGTTTGATCAGTGCAGGAATAAAACGGTGCATTCCGTCAAAAAAAGGTATTTTTTTTGCCACATCTGCTTTAATGATCTTTAGAGGACATCCCGTATCGATCACGCCATCATCTATCAAAGCACGTCTAATAGAGTTGGCAAAAGAGGATTGTACTTTTTTACTTAAAGTGTCTTTTCGTTTCCCTCTAAATCCAATGACTGCTTCATACTGGTCTATCTCTTCAAGTAGTAGATCAAAGTCATATGGTGTGGTTTGCAGATCTGCATCGATATACCCAACAAGCTCTGTATCGCAAACATCAATGCCTGCTTTGATAGCCGTACTCAATCCATAGTTTTTATCAAATTTTATATAGCTGAAATTATCTTTTTTACAAATTTCTATCATTTTCTCAAAACTACCATCAGTAGAGCCGTCATCCACAAATATCACTTTACTCTTAGTCTGACTTTGAGCAAAATAATCTGTAAAAGTTGCCTCTATCCTATCAAGGTTATCAACCTCATTGTAGACAGGTACAATGATACTCATTTTATAATTATCTTTCATCTGATCATATTTCCATAATTTGTTTTAATGTAGATTCCCAACATTATAACGTACTATAACATAAGTCCGCTCAATGGTTTTCCTGGCATTCTTTTTTGCATATTATAATGTACTATTTTGATTGATCTTTCGCTTTCAATAGAAAATAAATAAAAAAAATTACATCGAAAATGATGTTAAAGAGAATAAGGATATACTTACCGTTAAATATCTCCATCATGGGTTTTACACTCAAGAAAGACTTAATTCTATCTGCAAAAGTTAAGACGATATTTATTTGATTTATATGTATACTCAAGGAAACAAGTACCAATCATGATGAAACATCTCTCTATCCCCTTTTTAATACTTATTCTGATCGCAGCTATTGGCATTTATTTTCGTCCTATTTGGATCATTGATGAAACACGTTATCTAAGTGTTGCATGGGAAATGTGGGATAAAGGCTCCTTTTTGGTTCCACTGCTCAATGGTGAGCCTTACCACCACAAACCTCCATTTATATTTTGGTTAGTGCATTTAAACTGGTCACTTTTGGGTGTGAATGAAACCAATATACGTTTTATTCCTATGCTCTTTGGTTTCGGGACACTCGTACTGGCTTATAAACTCTATCTTACCTTGTGGAAAGAAGATATTCAAGGTGCCAAAAATACTCTCCTGATCCTGGCAGGTACCTTGATATTTACTTTTTATAATTCACTTTTTATGTTTGATATCATACTGACTTTTTGGGTGTTTTTGGGTGTTTTTGGTATCGTACAGGCTGTACAAAAACAGACGTTTATTCCATTTGTCCTCATCGCACTTTCATTTGGCTTTGGTGTACTCACCAAAGGGCCGGTCATTTTAGTGCACCTTCTTCCACTCTTACTACTCGCCTCTTATTGGAGTTCTGAAAAAGTAGATAAACGTATTTATTTTAAATTTTTATTGGCATTTTTAGGGGGTGTTGCCATTGCACTTTTTTGGGCGATTCCCGCAGGTATTGCCGGTGGTGAAGCGTATCAACATGCTATCTTTTGGGGGCAGACAGCGGATAGAATGGTAAACTCTTTTGCGCATCAAAGAGCCATTTGGTGGTATCTTGCTCTTTTGCCATTATTACTTTTTCCATGGTCATTCCATAAAGCATTTTATACGTCACTTAAAAAGAAAGCTTTTGATGATGGGTTGAAAATGCTGTTAGTTTGGATGCTCTCTGCACTGCTTATTTTTTCATTTATCAGTGGTAAGCAAGTACATTATATCTTGCCTGAAATTGCTGCGTTTTCCCTCTTTTGTGCAAGAGTTCTAACCACTACTGCTCCTAGCATAAAAAACTATACAAAGTCCATAGGATATACCTATCTTTTCTTTGCAATAGTATTTGCTATTGTCCCTTTTGTTGTACCTAAATCAGTCAAGTTTCCTCTTGACAGCACTGCTTTTTTACTCTCTGCATTTTTACTTTTTGCTCTTGGTATCTATCTTTTAAAAAAGACATTTATGACACAAAACCATGCCATAAAGGCCATGGCATTAAGTATTATAGTAGCTGTTTTTGCAGTACATTTTTCAATTCACAATTTTTTAACAGCACAAGACATTTCTAGATTTTCACAGGAAATATCATCTTTGCAACAAAAAGGTATAGTAGTAGCACATGATAAAAAATACCATGGTCAATTTCATTTCTTAGGAAGACTCCATGATCCTATCATAGTCTTAACAGGTAAAGAAAAAATCAATAAGTTTATACGAAACCATCCTGATGGAATGATCATTACGTATCGCAGGAAAAAGAATATGCATAAGATCAATCAAAAACTTATTACTGACAAGACAAGCTTCAAAGGGAAATACGCCATCCTCATCAAAGCTGAGCTTTACAACAAACTAAATCGTGCACCTTGACATGTAACTTATTTCTTCTGCAGAAATACGCCACTCTCTACATGCTCCGTATGTGGGAACTGATCAAACATTGCTGCTTCAACAACATCATGTGTCTGGACCAGTGTTTCAAGATCTCTTGCAAGTGTTTCAGGGTTACATGAAATATAGATAATATTTTCTATTTTTGAAATAAGTTCTATAGTTCCCTCATCCAATCCGGCTCTTGGCGGATCTACCAATACCGTACTGAAATTGTAGCTTTCCAGATCTATCTCTTTGAGCCTGGAAAACTCTCTTGCACCATTCAAAGCCTCTGTCATCTCTTCAGATGCCAGTCTTGCAAAAGTAATATTTTCAATACTATTCAGCGCACAATTCTCAAGTGCTGCATGAATAGAGCGTTTACTGATCTCTGTAGCCAACACTTTATCAAAGTAATGAGAGAGAGGCAAGGTAAAATTCCCCAGACCACAGTAACTCTCTAAAAAATCACCGCCCCCTACAGTTTTGGCTTGCTTGATCGCCCATTCTATCATCTTAACATTGACTGTAGGATTTGGCTGTGTAAACCCGCTTTCATATTGAACATAGGAAAATGTTTTTCCATCAATCTCCAACTTCTCTGTGACAAATTCATCCGAAAGAATCACTTTTTGTTTACGGCTTCGTCCCATAATCTTACAGTTCAGTTCTGCTTCAAGCTCTTTTGCCTCAGCACTCCAAATATCATCGAGTTTTCTATGGTACAACATAGTGACAAGACACTCATCGGTAGTTGTTGCCAAAAACTCCACGGCAAAAAGACGTTGTTTTAACACTGCTGTAGATGCATTGATCTTTTCAAGTAACTTCCACATACGCTTTTCTATAGGTTTTATAACTTTAGGACACTCTTCTATATTAATGGCACCTTTATTCTTTACACCATCTCTTTGCATCTTTCCCATCGCATAATCACATCTGTCACCCTCATGCCAAATGCGAAACTCTGCTCTGGCTCTATAATGATCGTTAGGAGAATCAAAAACTTCCAAGTCTCCCTGATAAAAAGGAGCCAAAAGTCCGGAAACCCTCTCCTCTTTTTGTTTTAATTGTTCCTCATACCCTATCTCATAGAGGCCACAGGAGCCACAACTTCCAAAATGTTTACAGTTCAAATTTCATACCTTTAATTTGCATTGGATATAATCACAATAATAAAATATATCTGTAATTTTACCCAAAAGGTCCAAAATGTCTATAAGTGTTGTTATACTCGCAGCAGGTCAAGGTACAAGAATGAAGTCCACTACCCCAAAGGTACTTCATGAAATCTCCGGAAAGTCTATGCTCTTTCATGCTATAGATGCAGCGCAGCAGATCTCTGATGATATCACCGTGGTACTCTACCATCAGGCAGCACGTATTCAAGAAGCTATAGAGGCTCACTATAGCGGCATACATTTCCACATACAAGACGCCGTACAGTTTCCAGGTACAGGTGGGGCTATGAAAGGTGTCAAGGTTACACACTCTAAAGCATTGATACTCAATGGTGATATGCCGCTTGTCACGATGTCTGCACTTAAATCACTGATGCAGGGAGATGCGGATATCAACATGTCTGTCATCAAACTGGACAATCCTACTGGTTATGGACGTGTGGTTATCAGCCAAGGAAATGTCGTAGAGATCGTGGAAGAAAAGGACTGCATTCCTGCACAAAAAGAGATACAGACTGTCAATGCAGGTGTCTACTGCGTCAAAAAAGAATTACTGGAAAGTTACATCCCTCTTCTCAGTAACGAAAATGCACAAAAAGAATACTACCTCACAGATATTATCAAGATGGCAGTAGACGAAGGGAAAATCGTACATCCGGTCATTGTGGAAGAAGAAGAATTTAAAGGGGTGAACTCCAAGCTTGACCTTGCACATGCAGAAGAGATACTTCAAAGACGTATCAAAAGTGAGTGGATGAAAGCCGGTATCTCTATGCGTTTACCAGAGACCATTTACATTGATTCACGAGCCACTTTTGAAGGTGAATGTATATTGGAGAATGGTGTGAGCATCCAGGGTAGTTCTCATATCATTGCTTCACACATTAAAACACACTCTGTCATAGAAGATGCGTATATAGAGAATTCTGATGTAGGTCCTATGGGAAGAGTAAGACCACATTCGAAACTCATCGACACACATATCGGCAACTTTGTTGAAGTGAAGAAATCCACACTGACAGGGGTCAAAGCCGGGCACCTCTCTTATATGGGAGATGCAACCATAGATGAAGGTACGAACATTGGGGCAGGTGTCATTACCTGTAATTACGATGGAAAAAACAAATACCAGACCAAGATCGGTAAAAATGTCTTTGTAGGTTCTGATACACAACTGGTTGCACCTGTAACCATAGAAGATGATGTGATGATAGCAGCTGGAAGTACCATCAACAAAAACGTGGCACAAGGTGAGCTTGCTATATCAAGAGCACCTTTGAGAACAGTTAAAAATTTCTTTTATAAATTTTTTGGGGACAAATAATATGCAAATTGATTTGAGCGGTAAATCTGTACTCCTAGGTGTTACAGGAAGTATCTCAGCCTATAAAGCGTGTGATCTCGCACGTCTTTTTGTCAAAGCAGGGGCTCAAGTACATGTTGTCATGAGTCCTTCCGCCGAGCGCTTTGTATCTGCATTGACTTTTGAAGCCCTTACACGCAATTCTGTTTTAACAGAGACAAGTGAATCTTGGGCCAGTGAGCTCAATCATATTGAGATCGGTAAAAAGTGTGATGTGTTTGTGATCGCTCCTGCAACAGCCAATACCATTAACAAAATTGCACAGGGTATTGCGGATAATATTTTAACCCAAACTGCATTAGCATTTAAAGATAAGATCCTCATTGCTCCTGCAGCCAATACACAGATGCTGGCAAAAACTGCTACATGTAATGCCCTTACCTTTTTAAAAAACAATCACTATAATATCATTCATCCACAAGATAAACTTCTTGCCTGTGGTGATACCGGATCTGGTGGGCTGGCAGAACCAACAGAGATATTTTTTGAAGTCGCCAAGGCATTATGTAGTGATCCATTTTGGGAAAACAGATCTGTCATTGTAACGGGTGGCGGAACACGGGAAAAACTGGATGAAGTACGCTATATATCAAACTTTTCCTCTGGGAAAATGGCAAAGTCACTCTCTGTCGCACTCTATTTAAGAGGTGCAGATGTATCCTATATCTCTACGATGGGGTTTGATGACATGCCATCTGCCATTACAACCATAAAAGCTGATGATGCACAAGATATTTTAGAGGCTACGCAGCACTCTATTAAAAAAGTAACCACACATGACCACAAGGTGAAAATACCTTATTTGTTTATGGTGGCAGCTGTTGCAGACTTTACACCAAAAGAGCCACAAAGTGGTAAACTTAAAAAATCAGCACTCGGAGATACCTGGAGCGTTGAACTAAAGCAGACTACCGATGTACTGGCATCTATCGACAAAGGTGCTATAAAAACTGTAGGCTTTAAAGCTGAAATGGATACCCAAGAGGGATTAAACAATGCCATAGCTCTTTTAGATAAAAAAGGGGTGGATGCTGTATGTTATAACCTTTTAAAGGATGCCAAAAGTTTTGGTGGTAACGAAAATGAAATTACGTTTATTACCAAGGACACACAAGTTTCCCTAGGACGTGCAGATAAACTCACGCTCTCTAATAAGATATTAGATGAATCAAAAAAGCTCATCCATGAAGAAGAGGCCCATGTCTAAAAATTCAATAAAGCATCTTGCTATCATCATGGATGGCAATGGAAGATGGGCAAAAGAACGTGGCCTCAATCGTACCAAAGGACATGAAGCAGGTGCAGAAATCATTCGTGATATTACGACTTACTGCGCTGCACATAAAAGTATAGAGACAGCTACTTTTTATGCTTTTAGTACCGAAAACTGGAAACGTCCTAAACTTGAAGTAGAATTCCTCATGAAACTGCTTGACCGATACCTCCAAAAAGAACTGGAAACCTATCAATCGCATAATATCCGTTTTCAAGCTATCGGAGATATTGAAGCCTTTAGCAAGTCTCTACAGGATCGTATTAAAAAAACGGAAGAACTCACTAAAAACAATACCAGTCTTACGCAGTTACTGGCATTAAATTATGGTGGACGTGCGGAAATAACATCTGCGGTAAACGGCCTTATTGCAGAAGGTAAGACAAGTGTGACAGAAGAGGATATCTCTGCGGCACTGCAAACACCGTATAGCGATATAGATCTACTTATACGTACCAGCGGAGAAGAACGTATTTCCAACTTTCTGTTGTGGCAAATCTCTTACAGTGAATTATATTTTACTCCTACGCTCTGGCCTGATTTTTCAAGTAAAGAGCTAAAGGAAATCATAGAAAATTTTGAACAACGTACACGACGCTTTGGAGGTGTTAAATGATAGAAACAGTTACAGGCATCATTGTTTTTATATTTGGAATTATGATAGGATCGTTTTTGAATGTGGTCATCTACCGTATACCCAAAGGTGAAAGTATTGTTTTCCCTGCATCCAAATGCCAAAGCTGCCAAACCCCGCTTAAGTGGTATCATAACATCCCTCTTTTTTCATGGATAGCACTAGGTGGTAAATGTGGTTTTTGTAAAGAGAAAATAGCTGCACAATACCCCATAGTTGAACTGCTTACAGGTGTCATTTTTGTTGCACTCTACTTCAAGTTAGGATTGGTATGGTATCTGCCTTTTATTGCTGCTTCATTTGCTGCACTACTTGCTCTTGTGATGATTGACTTCAAATATATGGCAGTCCCTGACAATGTAAACTTTGCAGCACTCATTTTTGCCCTTGTACAACCTGAATTTCTGATGGCACTTCTCTATGCAAGCATCGCTGCAGGAGGACTTTACCTTATAGGCCTGCTTTCATCACTCATTGCAAGAAAACAAGCTATGGGTGGTGCAGATGTCATTGTCGCTGGAACGATGGGTGCCCTGCTTGGATTCCCAAACTTTTTTGTTGCACTCTTTCTCTCTGCCTTGTTAGCCATGGTGCCTGCGCTTATTTGGAGAGACAAAGGTGTACCTTTCGTACCTTTCTTGGCTTTAGCTACATTTATTGTGTACCTCTATCATACACAAGCCACACAACTCTTGGAAACGATCATTTATGGTTAATGTAAGAGGCTATATATCATCAAACTTTACAAAGTCATTTTTGACGATATTCCTACCATTTTACCTTATTATATCTCTCGTATTTTTTGTCAGAATATCTTCACTGACTTCCAAAATACAGATCAATT
This sequence comes from Sulfurovum sp. TSL6, assembly GCF_019972115.1. Classification (NCBI taxonomy): domain Bacteria; kingdom Pseudomonadati; phylum Campylobacterota; class Epsilonproteobacteria; order Campylobacterales; family Sulfurovaceae; genus Sulfurovum; species Sulfurovum sp. TSL6. The sequence goes on from NZ_BPFJ01000002.1 coordinate 259,340, forward strand.
TTGCAGAATTACTCTTACTTTACAGTTATTCTATACCAGAGATTATTTTTTATACGATACCACTCTCTTTTATCGCTGCTTTGGCTAATGTCCTTATCAATCTTTCTCAAGGCAATGAACTCATCGCACTCTATGCACTGGGCCTGAAATCAAAAAAGATACTCAGCAGTTTGCTACTACTCGGTCTTCTATTTTCATTCCTCTTGGCCGGCATTTCTTTTCTGGCTATGCCACTGAGTAAACAATTCTATAAAGCCTTCAAAGAAGAGAAGAGAAGTGAAGCAAAACTGAACATTGTTCCTGGTGAGCTAGGTCAAAAGTTTGGAAACTATTATATGTATGTCAAAGAGAAGACAGACAAGACGTTTCATGATATCGTTATCTATAATCGTACCAATAAAGCAGATGAACAGTTCTTTTCATCTCAAAGGGGTCAAATCAACCATAATGAAAATGTGACTTCCCTACTTCTGCATAAAGGGTACGGTTATACGTATACAAAAACAAAATTACAACAAGCAGAGTACGAAACAGCGGAAATTTTTGATAGATCACAAAGCCAAGGATTTCAATTTCAAAGTATCGCCTCATATTGGAGTGAAGGTAAAGAAAGTCGCGAGAAGGTCATGCACAGAATACTATTTTATATTTTCATAAGCCTCATTCCTTTTCTTTCAGTGTATCTTGTTGCTTCCTTTACCATGATAAACCCTCGTTATCAACAAAACCGTTCATTTCTCGTTATCTTTATCACTACACTATTCTTCTATATCATCGCATCTTCTCTAGAAAAATGGGGAACGCCTCTCCTATTGATACTATCTATTATGATCATTACGATACTTGGACAATGGCTCTTTAAAAAACGTGTAGCCAAATATTTCTAATGGTTTTTCTAAAGGTCTCTCTATGCGTGTAAAAGCCATTATCAGTTATGATGGAAGTCAGTATCAGGGCTTTCAAAAACAAAAATCCACCAAAATGACCATCAGCACTGCCATAGAGGAGGCACTTGTCTCTTTACAGATAAATTCACCTATCGTGGGGAGCGGAAGAACTGATGCAGGTGTGCATGCTACGGGCCAGGTCATACACTTTGATCTACCAGATTTCTGGAATGACCTGGAGAAACTCAAACGTAATTTAAATCGAAAATTAACAGATATTGCTTTTAAACATATCTCTTTTGCAGCAAATGATTTTCATGCACGCTTTGGCGCGAAGAAACGACTCTACCGTTATGTATTTAAAACACACAAACCTTCTGTGTTTGAACAAAAATATATTTCCTATTATGATGCATTTGATCCTTCTCTACTGATCAAAGCACTAAAAATATTTGAAGGAAAACATGATTTTAATTTCTTTCATAAGACAGGTACCATCACACATACTACCATTCGGGAGATCTATCGTACCGATTATGTTGAACGTAACGGCTATCATTTTATCTATTTTCAAGCGAATGGCTTTCTACGCTCTCAGGTACGCATGATGGTTGATGCAGCAATGCTTTGTGCCAGAGGTGAATTGAGTGAGATCCAACTTAGAGAACAACTTAAATGCCAAACAAAACACACCACCAAACTCGCTCCTCCAGAAGGACTTTATCTAGCAAAAATTATCTATGGGTAACTCTTTTCATTTTCTACCCACATTTTTTTGTTAGAATGTCATGATATGAAAATAAGGATATACACTTTGAAGAAACTCTTGATTTTGACTGCCTTATTATGCTTTTCTCATGCAAATAGCGAAATGGAAGCACTTTATCTGAAAAATGGATGTAATGGGTGCCATGGAATGTATGGAGAAGGTATGGGTGCATCTCCCAGACTACAAGGCGTACGAGAAGATGTATTACTTAGAAGGCTTAAAGATTTACAAAAGGGGAAGACCCGTTCTGCCTTTGGTACGATCATGATATCATTTGCCAAAGCACTGGATGAAAATCAAACCAAAGAGATGGCAAAGTATCTATCCAATTTAGAAACAAAAGTGGATGATGAGCGCTATGAAATAGAGTATACCCCCGCAGGGGATGGTGGATCGTAAAGTAAAACTATCCACTTAATGCGTAGCAATTTCCGGCTGTACTACTTCTTCTGGCATACCTTCTACCTCTAGTGGTTCTGCTTCTTCTTTCACTTCAGTTTTAATACTTTCAGGGATAGTTTCAGCTGGAGTGCTTTCCACCGGGGTGGTTTCTACCGGAATGATTTCTACGGGAGTGTCTTCTACGGTTGTTTTTACTTCAGCCTGAGTGCTGCCTGTTTCTACAGCCTCTGCTTTCTCAGATTCTTCTGAAGCTTTCATTTCTTCCAGTTCTTCTATGGCTTCATCCAGTTCCTCGTTGACATCAAAGAGTTCATCATCCAATACTTTGACTTGTTCAACATTTAGACCATGTTTATACACAAGTTCTCCACCCTCTTCACCTTGTTCAAAAATACCTGCAACAAATGCGATGAGAATTACAATATACAAGGCTCTTATAATACTTTTATCTGTGAGCATGGAAAGCAATTTAAAGAGTAACACAATCCCTGATGTCAACATCAGGTATGTCCCTAAATTTTTATGCTCAGCAAGGGCTTCCTTGGCTGCTTCATTCAATGCAGGATAGGCTTCTTTCCCATCTACCAACCCTGTAAAATATGCGCCAACCGCTGCTAACACAGTTAAAAAAATTAAAAAGAAAGATGTACCGCTTATTGCTTTCTTTCTCATCACTAAATTGATAAGCTCTAACAAGAGGATCACAACAGGTAGAGCAATGACAAAATGATCTACTACAGGGTGCCATAAAACAGGGATATCAAACGGAAGTTCTACTTTTGGTAATGTGATAGCTGGTAACTCCATACTATTTTCCTTTTTTATAATATATTTCTTTTTGAAGAGAGGTCAATCTCTCTCTTGTGGTATACACTAAAGCTTTGGTATTTACCTAAGATTATAGTGATTGATTATAACACAAATGCATTAAAAGGGTTTAACCACCACCATAATGACGATAAATATCATAAGCAGGGTCGGTACTTCATTATAGATCCTAAAGTATTTGCTACTTTTATAGTGTGGATCATCGATAAGCGTTTTACGAATTCTTTCTAAAGAGAAATGATAGGCTATAAGAAAAGCAATAAGTAGCAATTTAGCATGCATCCATCCACCACTTGAAAAAATGCCTGAATTTAAATAAAGCATGAAAGCACCGGAGATGATCGTTGCCCACATAGCCGGTACACCTATATACTTAAAAAGTTTATACTCTTGAATCTCTACAATATCTGTAAATGCTTTGGTATCTGCATTTTCACGATGGTAGATAAACAGTCTTGGAAGGTAAAATAACATCGCCATCCACGACACAAAACTCATCACATGAAATGCCAAAATCCAACTATAATATGCCATATTTACTCCAATATCTCAAAATCTTTTTTACTGTAAACAACTAACTGTAATTTCTTATAATACCCTAGAAGTGCATTGTGTATCTTTAGCTTTGCACCATTGGGTGGCATACCTTTTTTATTTTTAAAATAGATGGGGATTTTTCGACCTTCAACATAAAAATGTTTATTTTTATATATACCTTTCAAATTTGTGATAACTTCATTTTGCCGATAGCTTATTTTTTTAGCGAGATCTCTTTGATTTAGTAGATACGCAGAAATATCTCCCTGGCCTAGTGACTTTAAAATATAAACATGCGTTACTTCTTTTAAACCTTTATAGCTTTTTACAGCCCGTACAAGTAAGTCGTACCTCTTGCCAACTTTAAGTTCACCTGCACAGCCGTATAAAAAGAGACCTCTACCCTCTTTTGACTGTTTAATCATCGCATTTCGTTTATGCTTCCAAACCACGATGGCATCTTTGAGTATGACTTCGTTTTCCAAACTCTCTTTTGTATAAAGATATGCGATATTTTTTACTTCTGGCTTTGTTTTAATATCTATTTTATCTGTACCTGGAACATATGGTTTCGTATCAAAATAGGCATATAGAGGTAGATGATCAGAGTAGCCCTTACCTCTGTGTTTTCCTTTTTTATACTGCCACCTGTTGATATACCCGCGTTTTGTAAAAAGATATGCTTTTCTAAATACCTTGAAAGAGTTATTGACATACTCTATGCCTTTTTTATCAAATAGCGTTGAGGGCAAGATGATGTGGTCTGCTGTGCCTTTTTTACCATAAAACTTCGTGTTCCATCGCTGTTCCAACTCTAACTCTTTCCATAGTGTATAATGGTACCCGCTAACATTTTGAAGCATATCTGGCTCAGTCACAAGACGTCCATCCTTCGCTATGTTCACAACATGATGCAACCCTGTTCTTCCATTCGTATCATTTATCTTTTTTTCAAGACTTAAATGGGCATCATAGTCTGTGTTAAAATCACCTAGAACAATGTAAGGTTTTGACTCTGACAAAGCCTCTAAACGTTTTTTGAGTACCTTTGCATACTTCAAACGTTTACTCTCAACGCCATGATACGCTCTGGACTTCCAATGGTTCACAAATAGCCATAAGGACTCACCGTTTACATCGACCTCAACCTCAAGTATGTTACGTACCCGTGGCGAATAACTTACCTGTAACTCTCTTTGTTTTCTAATGGGAAACCGTGAGAGTAAAGCCACTTGTATCGCTGCATCTTTTTTAGAAGTGATAGCCGAATATCTGTACCCGCACCCTACACGGGAGAGTCGTTTTTTAAGTTGCTCAAAGATATTTCTATTTTCGATCTCCTGCAGTCCAAGAATCTGGGCATCCAGATCACAGATCACTTCTGCCACATGGTTGATCTTTATGTCCACCATACGTTTTGTCCAGTTATGTTTTTTTCTGTAGTCATCATACTCTGTACCTACATACTCTGCATCAAAAAGATTCTCTACATTGTATGTAGCCACTTTAAACGGTTTTGAGAAAAGAAGTAAAGGCAGTAAAAATAAAAGCAGGTATCGCACGTAACATCCTATAGTTTTAAGAGTATTTTATCTAAGTCATTGAAAAGTATGCGGGTAGTATGACATATTGTCATAAAAAGAGTAGACCTTTGGATTGAAAACCTTATACATATATCACTTTATAAGGTTTTCTATTCTTTTCTTAGATTAGAATGATCCTCATCAAACTACATCAAAAAATTGACATTCCTGTTTTTGATGTAAACAGCTCCAAAGCTAAAGTCCCTGCAAGAGAATTCCCTTGAGCATTTAGTCCTGGAGACCAAACGCAAATCCCCATCTTTTTTGGAACTACTGCGACAATACCGCCTCCTACGCCACTCTTTCCGGGTAGCCCGACATGAAATGCAAAATCGCCAGAAGCGTCATAGTGTCCACAGGTCAGCATCACTGCATTAACACGCTTTGCCTGCTGTTCACTAAGATATTCTACACCACTTATGGGGTCAATCCCATGATTGGACAAAAAAAGCATAGCTCTTGAGAGCATTTTTGTATTCATTTCAATAGCACAGTGCCGAAAATAGGTCTGCACAACATCATGTACATCATTGTCAAGATTGTTAAAACTTTTCATGAGATTTGCAAGTGCCATATTTCGAAAACCATGATCCATTTCCGATGTCGAAACTATTTCATTATGGGTAAGAGAAGGTTCTCCTGCTATATCTTGAATGAACTGCATAATCTCTTTTGAAGCGGTTGTACTGTCACCATAATAACTCATCAAAGTATCTGTGACATTAATGGCCCCAGCATTGATAAATGGATTTCTCGGAACACCATGTTCATATTCAAGCTGTACGAGTGAATTAAACGGATTACCTGATGGTTCACGTCCAATGCGCTTATATAAACCTGTACTATAAAATTTAAGTGCAAGTGTAAATGTGAAAACTTTTGAAATACTTTGAATGGAAAAAAGTGTATTAAAATCCCCTACATTATATTGAGTGCCATCAAAAAGTGTTAGTGACATTCCAAATTGTTCGGGGTTTACATTTTCCAAGGCTGGAATATAATTGGCCACTTTTCCTTTGTCCTGTAAAGACATTATCTCTTCGGCTATCTCATTCAAAATTAACTGATAATCCATATTTGCAACCTTTAACAATTCTTGAATACTATAGATCTATTTTCTATTATATCAAGTTTGGACAAGCATTTATATCATCCTCATTTTACCCTGTATGCAATAATAATTAAAAAACTAAAACCTTATAATCTAACATATTTTATAATGTATAAAAATAGCTAAATAATGTTGCAAAATTATCTTTATAAAGCGTTTAACGAAACATCTTTCCAAGCATTTCCATAGCCCCGGTAGGCCCACCTGTATTGGAAAGCATTTCATCCATAATCGTACCTTCTCCTCTGGTTGCCTGATCTACAACCTGAGGTACTGCTTCAGCCAAAGCAGCAGTTGCACTCTCTTGAGATATTCCAAGTTCTGAAGCAAAAGAAGCAATGTTATCAGAACCTAGAAGTGTAGTCATCTGCTCTATGGAAATAGATTTGTTCTCTCCGTTTCCCAGCCATGAACCTACGATCTCACCCAAACCATTTTGAGACAACCCACCTACAAATTTCACCAGGTCAAGTCCACCAGAACCATTTCCGACCAATCTATTGAGTGCGTTGGCGATATCATCTATGTTAAGCTCTTTTGTTGCATCATCACCATTATTATGAATGATAGAGGCAGCTGCTTTCAACAAATCCATTAGTTCCATCTTTTTTCCCCTTTACTATTTCTAAAATGAGTCTATCACAATAAGACAATTGCATCATCTAACAATTGTATCTTCTTTGCTTCGATAAGTTCTGTCAAAGTACGTTTAAAATTTTTCTTACTCATACCAAAAACTTTTTTGATATCTTCGGCATCACTTTTATAGGTAAAAGGCAATGTCCCATCCGCTTCTTTCAGTAATTGCAAGATAATGCCTTCAGCCTCACTTATCTTTGCCTGTTTTCCAATGGGTTGTAATGAAAGGTCAAGTTTATAGTCTTTTCGTACATTTTTGATATAGACTTTTTTACGGTCACCGATGCGCAACTCTTCAAAGATCTCATTGCTAAATAACATCCCTTCATACTGATTATCTGCTATGACTTTAAACCCTAGCGGTGTCTTAGCCAAAACAATGGCATCCAACATTTTGTTTTGATGTAGGCCACTCATATCTCTATTTAAATATTTACCTATTTTCTGTGTACCATAAAGACGACCTGTTTGTTCATCCAGACAGACACGTAAAAGATATTTTTTACCTATATTAAAATACTCTTTTTGTTGTGAAAGAGGAACAAAGAGGTCTTTTGGGAGTCCCCAGTTTACAAATGCTCCATAAGACTTGTAATCAACCACTGTAAAGTAGCCATATTCACCCAATTTGGCATAAGGCATTTTAGTGGTAGCTACAGGTCTATCTTCTGAATCTGTATAAACAAATACATCTATCAGTGCCCCTATAGGCATCTCATCTTCCATGACGTATACATTTGGAAGCAGTACTTCGCTGTCATCTTTTGATTCTAAAAACAATCCAAAGTCCGTATCTCTAGCGACTTCCAGGGTGTTGATCTTTCCAATTTCGATATGTAGATTTTTTGATTTTTCATTCATGTGTGTTATTCCGTTTCTTTGTATTGTGATATACTCACAATGTGATAGTGACATTATAGCTGAATAATGCACTAACCTGCACTACTACTTACTGCAGAAGAATAAATATCCTTCTACATGCAAACACTATTAGTATTTATAGTCAAACATCACCCAGTATTTTGTCGTATCTACGTATGATGTAGCAGCATCCCCTTTTGAATATACTGCACCTTTAAGCATCATATTTACATCTTCCATTACTTTTCTGGTATAGACCATATCAAACTCTGAACCATAATCTACACTTCCTGCATCACTGTTAAACTTATGATATACACCCAAGATCTTTCCAAATGTTTTATCAGCATAGCCTAGTTTAAAAGAAAGGTCTTGAAGACCGTCAGCAGGTGTCGCTAAAAACATATCTGCCCATCCATTATGTGCATGCAGTGTAGCAAGTGGTGTACTAAATGGACTTGCACCGCTTCCAGCTTCTCCTAATACTTCATAACATGCACCCGCAGTAAACCCAAGGTGACTCCCGCTTAATCCAAATCTATAGTAATCAGCATCTTGTTCAGGTTCAGCATCATTGAATGGTGCACTCTCTTCAGTGAGTGATGGATCATTTTGCTTTGCATACTCTGCCATATAGTTCAATTTAACCCCACTGTCCAATGTGGTTCCACCTGCTGCTCTGATACCAATATGATCAGCAAAACTTGCAACCATATAATCATAAGCAGTAATGGTCAACTCAGGCATAGCTTTATAAGAAGCATGCAATAGAACCGTATTGGTATCAAAGTTCGGAGTCTTTAATCCGCCTAGATCTCTATCGAAAATCCTATTTATTCCCCAAACATATGCTGCCATAAGATCAAGCTTCTCTATACCTTTATACGCTACGGATGCAAGATCATACGTCTGAGGCATTTGTCTCCAGCCTACGGTTCCGATAAACCTTTGATTGTCTAAATTCACACCTTTTCTTCCTACCATACCGATGAAACCATCTTTGGCATAAGAAATATTTGCCTGCGTGACTCTGGTCTGTTCACCATCAGCAACGATAGAATAGCCTGAACTTGCCGGTGCATAATTATCTGCACCGAAATTGCTCACATTTGTCATTTCCAATGCTGCCGACAGACCATCAACACCCAATGCATCAAATTTTGCTCCGATGACGGTTCTTACAGTAAATGCATTGGCATTATCTTTGGCATTGTCCTGATCTACGAATTCATATCTTGGTCTGATTTGAAGAGAGTACTTCCCGTTGCTCAATACATCTGCTACACTATTTACTTCAACTGCCTCTTCAGCTCCCACTGCAGCAGTCGTTCCCATCATTATACCCATTGCTGCGATTGCAACATAACTCATCTTTGTCATTTTCATATTGTTCATTCCTTGTAATTTTGTACAAAATGATAACATACTGAAAATATTATTTAATCATTAAACTGATTAATTTTTAATCAGTTTAAATATTCTTCTTTTAAAATAAATGCGTTTGATACTGTGTATATGAGAAAAAGAGGGGTACATGTTTACAGAAAGGGGTTTAAACAACCCTTTCTGTTATTTTAGTATGCTTTCCAAATGTGTAGCAAAATCTTCGGGAGGAATAAATCCAGTTAAACTTTTTTCAGGTAAATAGTTATTAGCTTTATCAAAAAAGATGATGTTCGGTGTACCGAACAGTTCAAATTTTTTAAGTAATGCTTTGTCTGCATCCGTATTATCTGTAAGGTCTATCTTGATAAAAGTGAAGTTTTTAAGATGTTCTTGTACACGTGGATCTGGAAATGTGATCTCTTCGAGTTCTGTACATGCAGTACAAGACTTTTTACCAAAGTCCACCACCACCGGCTTCTCTGACTCACCTACCTCTTTCATAAGGCGGTCAACGCTATAGCCTCTATGGCTTTCTTTATCTGCACTCCTAGGTACAGTATTTGCTAGACCAGTATTCAACTGTGTAAATCTTTCAAAAGGTCTGATCACGGAATCTGCACCACTGATACCACCGATGAACAGAGATACACCATAAAGTAAAAACACCATAGCCAAAAGCTGAAAAAGTTTCTTTGCACCCTGTGTTGCACTGCTAGGGTTAAATACACCCATATAGAGTGCTGTACCTATCAACAACAATGCCCAAAGTATCATAGTAAGACTCTCTGGAAGTATACGTGAAAGCATAAAAATACCAAGACCTAGCATCATGACACCAAACGTTTGAGAAACCGCTGTCATCCATCCACCAGGTTTTGGCATAAATTTACCTGCACCCAATCCTACAATAAGCAGCGGCATCCCCATACCTATACTCATGATAAACAGTGCGGACCCACCCAGAAGGGCATCCCCAGTGTGGGAGATGAACAGTACAGCCCCGCCAAGCGGTGGTGCAACACACGGTCCAACGATCAGTGCAGAGAGTAGTCCCATAATTGCTGTACCTACTATACCTTTCCCTTGGGCATTGTCACTTACGCTACTCAGTTTCGACTGCCATGAAGCAGGAAGACCTATCTCGTAGTATCCAAAAAGAGAGAATGCCAAAGCGACGAACATCGCAGAAAAAAGAGTTAAGACCCAAGGTGTTTGCATCGCAGTTTGTATATCTGCACCAACCAATCCTGCTATGATCCCTACAACTGTATAGGTCATAGCCATAGAAACGACATAGACCAAGGAAGTAAAAAACGCTTGCGCTACACTTGGTTTTTCATTTCCCCCCTGCTGTGAAACGATAATCGAAGACAAGATAGGTATCATAGGAAAGATACACGGTGTCAATGCCAACAATAAACCAAAAATGAAGAAAAGAAGTAAAATGAATATGGAACTTTCATTGACCAGTATATCTGCTATTTTCGCTGTATTTCCCTCTTTGACAAGTTTTGATATCTTTTCAAACAGACCGAGTTCTACACCTTTAAAATCAAAGGTTTTTTTAATAGGCTGATAACAGATACCTGTATCCGAACATCCTTGAAACTCTATCTCAAGCGTATAATCACCTTTCACCTGTGACTCTATATCTTTTGTAGGAATGCTAACAAGTAACTCTTTTTCATAACCCATATCACCATCAAAATCATGTGCTTTCGGTTTTGTAACAGTAAGTTCTAGAGAAGAAGGAGAAATGATCCTGTAATGTAATGTATCTGCATAAACATGAATTTTATCTGCCATGATAATTTTTGTTTCTATTACTTCATCTTCAAGTACAGCTGTTACCTGAAATGCTTCATCCGGCGATAAGAATTTCTGTTTTTTCAAGACACTCTCAAACCCTGCAGATGCAAATGCACCTAAAATTAAACTCAATAAGAGTAACTTTTTTACTAAATCATTCATTATTTTCTCTTTTATATTAAACTTTTATACTATTCTATAGTACTATTCGTGTATAAGCTGTGTAATATTACCAATAATTGGTTAACAATAAAGGTTAAAAATGGCAAATCATCTTAAAAATGAACACTCCCCTTACTTACAGCAACATGCTGACAATCCTGTAGACTGGTACCCTTGGGGTGAAGAAGCCTTTGAAAAAGCACGAAAAGAGAACAAAGCTATCTTTCTTTCCATAGGGTACAGTTCTTGTCACTGGTGCCATGTTATGGAAGATGAGTCTTTTAAAGATGAAGCGACTGCAAAGATCCTGAATGAACATTTCATTGCAGTCAAAGTAGATAGAGAAGAGCGTCCGGACATAGACAAACATTTTCAAGAAGTCTACCAGCTGATGAACCAACGTCCGGGGGGTTGGCCTACTTCTATCTTTTTGACACAGGAACAAAAGCCTTTTTACTCCGCTACCTACATACCTGATGAACCTCGTTACGGGATGATGAGTTTTTCAAGTTTACTCGAAGTGATCGCTGATAAATATAGTAAAGAAAAAGCGCTGCTTACAGAAAAAGCTGATGAGATACTCCGTTTTCTCAATCCCAAAGAAGATAAAATACAAGCCACAAAACTAGACCTTAGCATCATCGGAAGGGTTTCAGATCAAGCCAAACAACTTTTTGATAATACCAATGGGGGATTTAACAAAGCACCTAAATTCCCTCAAGCGTCTATGCTTGATTTACTGTTGGATCTATACCGTATCACCGGAGATAAAGAAACACGAAACATGGCACTGCACTCACTCACTTGTATGGCCAAAGGTGGATTAAGAGATCTTGTAGAGGGTGGTTTTTGCCGTTATTCTACCGATAATGAATGGCTTATACCTCATTTTGAAAAGATGACTTACGACAATGCCCTACTGGCAGAAGTCTACCTCAAAGCATATAACGTTAAAGGAGATGACTTTTACAAGTCTGTCGCTTTTGAAACGATAGACTTTATGATGGAAAACATGAGTGAAAATGGGCTTTTTTACTCTGCCTCTGATGCCGATACAGAAGGAGAAGAAGGCAAATACTTTGTCTATACCTATGAAAAGGCTTTAAAATCCTTTGAAAAAGCAGGTATCCCTAGTCAAGGACATGCTGCACTTGCCAAGGCACTGCATATCACAAAAGAAGGAAACTTTGAAGGTAAGAACATCGTCCGTATAGATGATCCTGCCCATCATCATAAGATCCCTTACTATGATGAAGCGATACAGGCACTTAAAAAACGCAGAGAAAAACGTACCCACCCTTTCATAGACAAAAAAATACTTGTTTCATGGAATGCCATGATGATAAAAACCCTTTTCAAAGCCTCTCGTATAGATAACGCTTATCTCAAACAAGCCATCCGATCGCTGGATGCATTGCTGGAGAGTATGTACATCAATGCTGAACTCTTTCACTCTACACTCATTGGTAAAAAACCGAAGATCAAAGCTTTTTTGGAAGATTATGCCTATCTTGCAGAAGTCCTCATCGAAGCGTATGAAAGTACACTCGATGAAACGTATCTTATTACGGCAACTAAACTTACGAACAGTGCCATTGAAAAATACTTTGACCAAGGGAAATGGAAGTTCTCAAGAGGAGAGTTTGAAACCAATGCGGACATTTATGACAGCTCCTATCCTTCTTCCGTTGCAACTATGCTCTCCGTACTTTACAGCATCTCTTCTTTGGTCGATGTCATCTATAAAAAATTTGTCTTTAAAACACTGGAGATCTACTCTTATGATGTCATGCGCCAACCCATCTCTACACCAAGCATGAGCCGTATGGTGATTCGTTATCTCAAAGATGATGTCATTATCAAAGCCAAAGAAGATGCACTCAAAATGCATATTAAAGACCTGGATACCCTTCCCCATCCTTTCTCACTTTTGAAAAGTGACGCCAATGACGGCTTTATGCTATGTAACTCCAATAGCTGTTTTGGGCATGAAAAAGATTTTAAAGGGATTATAGAAATTTTAGAGAAACGCTAATGAGACTTCTCTTTGTTTTCCTGTTTCCTCTGTTCTTACTTGCACATGAAGGGTTACAGAAACGTACACAAGTACTTATGGGGACCTTTGTCAGTATCTCACTGCCGCAACAGTACAATCAGGAAATCACCAAATCCTTTGAACTGCTAAAGCGTATCGAAGATTCTCTCTCTACCTATGATGAGACTGCCACACTGGCAAAACTGAACAAAAACCACCATGTAAAGTATGATCCTTATTTGGCTGAAGCCATTACACTTTCAAGATCGTATTATCATCAGAGCCATGGCTACTTTGATATCACAATCGGATCGATCTCAAAAAAGCTCTACCATTTTGGAGAAGAAAAAACCTACTCTCCCTCCAAACAAGCGTTACGCAGTGCCCATCTGGATATCCACGGTATATCTATAGATAACAAGCAGATCATCACGGATGAAAATATTACCATAGACTTGGGCGGCATGGGCAAAGGGTATGGGGCAGACAAAGTGGCTCAGTATCTTCATGAACAAAATATCACAGAAGGGATCATTGCACTGAGCGGAGATATCAGATGTTTGCATCGTTGTGAAGTCTACCTGCAATCCCCCTATTCTGAACAGACATTTGCCAAAATCAAAAGCAAAAAAACGCAACTCTCCATCTCTACAAGCGGAACCTACAGGAGGTTTGCTACAACCAAAGAGGAACATCACCTCATCAATCCCAAAACAGCTTCACAGGGCCGTGAATTTGTTTCCGTATCACTTTTTACCACCGCAAACAATGCCAAGATCGATGCCTATGCTACAGCACTCTCAGTCATGCCTAGAAGAGAAGCATTGGCATTTTTAAAAGAGAGGGAAGATATTGGCTTTGTGTTGGTAGATAGAGAAGGAAAGATACTCTATGGAAATTTAACCAATCTTGTAACTATAGAGTGGTTAGACTACAAAGAAAACCCGACCAATCCGAGCATCACCACAAATAACAACACAAAACTTGACACTGCTACAAGTTTGATCCATCCTGATACTACGAGTCCAAACGCAATTGCAAAGTAAGCAAAAATATCAAACAACGCAAAAACAAAAAGAACCATTGCCACGATCAAAGAGATTTTTTGTGACACTTTGGTACTAAACAACATGAAGTGTGCTGTTACAAAGATCAGTGTACCAATGGCAAACAGATGCGGTGTAACTACTTCTACCAGCCCTTCTATACTTTTATCTGCAGGGGCATTGATGACATTTTTCATAGTAGCGATGATACTCTCACTACACCCCAATCCTTGTGAAAGCAAAAAGAGCCATACCCCGCTCATTAAGATCAACATGATATAAATGAGCATATATCTTATAGGAAGACTGTAAAGTGCTATATGTTTCATTTGAACAGGAGTTTCTTTAAGGTTATAACAGCAACTATAGATGCTAGAATATGCCAAAGTACAAAGCTTATCAGCCATACAGCTGTAAAATATGCACTGACAAAATATGCGACTAAAAGTGCCAAGGGAGCTAACATACCCAAAATAAACAGAAGGTGTACGACCCATTTGGTCATACCTTTACTTGAATAGAGACGAATATAGATAGAGGAAAGTATCACAATGGCAAACAGTGTCATAAAGAGATCGATGTGAACCTGCAGTAAAAGGGAGTCTATCAATACAGGTTCCACAAAGTTCTCTGCATCACCAAAAAGTGTCACCGAAATACTATGCATATCCAAACCGATCACATACGCATGAAGTACTATATCAAATCCAAGATAGAAGAGTATCGCAAATACAACACTGCCCATCAAATAACTAAGCAGTGTAGAGTGTGCCAGATCTTTTGTGACTAAAAATTTCATTGCATATTACTTTAAAACAATTTCATAAATAGCTCTGGCCACTCTTGCACCTTCGGTGATCGATCTTGCCGAGAGTGTAGAACCGCTGATCGTTGGTATATCTTTTCCTACAGTCAGTGTTGCTGAGGCATCTCTATTCTGCAGTTGGCCCATCCACGTTTTGTTTGGTATATACTCCGGCGGTTCGCCAAATGCCATAATTTCCGTAAACTTCAATTTGCCGCAGTTATCAAATGCATAGAGTACAGTAGCCTTCTTTCCTCTTACTTTTCTTGCTATGAGTACCGCATATCCCAATCTTTCATTCTTACTTTTAATATCGTAATAACGATAAATTTTAGTTCTCACAGCTGCCTTCGCTCTGGACTGTACCTGAGAAAACTGTTTTTTTGTCAGTATGATCTGCTTAGGCTCTATGTTACTCACTCCGGTAAAAGAGGATTTTATCACATCATCCACTGATGGTTTCGTTTTAGCCACACCGCTTTGGGACAGAAGCATCCCAAAGAGCAGTGTAAAAAAGATTTGTTTCATTGTGTATCCACGTATTAAAATATAAAGCCTAGGCCAAAAGAAAATGTATTACTATCTACATTATTTACTTCTTTCATCGCGTAATCAGCCTTCAGCACCACCTGATCTGCAGGGAAAAAGTTTAAGCCGATTGTAACAATTTCTGTCTGAAATGTATCTTCATTTGATCCATCCACTGTCTTTTCTACAGGGTTAAAATCTTGGTACTGTGCAAAAACCGGTAATTTATAATTCAGTCCTACCAAAGAAGAGACATCGTAAGATGCATTCACATAATATCCACTTGCTTTTTCAACTGCATTACCACTTAACTTCTCTGCACCATCCAGGTTCGTTTGTGTATAAAGTCCGTACATTGAGAATGGTCCGTTATCATAACTTGCATGGATATCAAACATCGTAGTTGTCAGTCCTGATACATCTTGAATTTCATCAGGTTTTGGATCTTTAACATTTGAACCATTTCCATAATAGACAGAAGCACCGACCATAAGTCCATTGATACCAGTATAATCCACACGTCCTACAAATGCCGGTTCAAAAGATGCATCCTTACTCGCACCCAGTCTTCCTTCTCTTATCCATTTACTCTGAGTATCATCACCTCTTGTATATTGACTGTTTAGATTCAATGCATTGATCACACCTGCTGTATAGTCAATATCAGCACTATCAAATCTACCATAAACCAATGCACCGTTTTCATGCCAAGTACTAGGAAGAAGGTGTTTTTCAATATCTGGTCTTTGTACTGTATTGAAAAGTGTCGGTTCATGTCTGAGGTTTACCAGACCCATTGGAGTCAATACATGCCCAAGTCTTAGGTTTGCCTGCTCACTAAGTAAAAAGTCAAGATATAAAAACTCTACAACTACTTTACCGCCATTTCCAGCATCAGCTCCATGTTCAAATTCTATCTCTGTGTTCAGTACGATCCAGTCATTGAATTTGTATCCGATATAAGTGATAAATCTATAGACATCTGCAAAATCATCCCCATTGTCAGGGTTAGCATAGAACATCTCACCATATCCCCCTATAGAGAGTGGGTTTTTAGAAAAATAGATTTTAGAAGCTGCAGGTCCCATACCGCTGTATGATTTTTGTGTGTCTACCAGTGTAAAACCACCTGTTTGTGTAGCAAGTACCTCTTCTGTAAGTACAGTGTTTTGCTCTTCTAATGCTGCCACTCTCTCCTCTAGTGATGAAGCTTGCACACCCGTTGCCAATATTGCTGATAGGCTTAATGCCGTAGCTAATCTTTTCATTTTTAATCCCTTGTCTTTTAAAATTGATAATTATTATCTAAATTATTATCTGTGCGGAAATTTATCAAAAAAATTCTTAAGAGTTTATTAAATTGATAACAATTATTAAAATAAAAACAAAATACTTTTAAATCATTTTCACCATTTCCTGTACCGTAGTTACAAACTAATATCTTGTTGAAAATGAAAATATACCGCAAAATCTTTGTATAAAGGCAAGATTGCATATTCTATTCTACAAAGATACGACATGCGTTACACACTTACTCCCCACCACTATGTCATAATGGCACTATCATCATTAAAGGAGTCAGTCATGACATGCAATATAGGAAAAATAGATAGGATCATTCGAGCTGTCATTGGTGTAGCTTTACTGGGTTGGGGAATCATGAATGGCAATATCATTGCTGATGTTATAGGTGTAGTCCTCCTCTTAACTGTTATTATCGGATGGTGCCCACCCTATGCCCTGTTTGGCATCAACACCGGGTGTAAACCCAAGAATGACTAAGTTTCTAAACGCTGAACGCTGAGACTTGGAGCCAAAGGGTACAGTTTAATATTTTACTAGAGGAAAGTACACCTTTTATAGCATATAATAATCTTATAATAGATATAATTTCTTTCAATGAAAGAAAGTTTAAATATATTTTATGGAGATCTAAAAAATTCTTTTAAAGATCTCCTTCCCATTATCATTGTCGTCGCACTATTTCAAGGTATCATCATCCAAGCTGTACCTGAAAATCTAGCTTCGATTGTCATTGGTCTTACGATCGTTGCAGTAGGATTGGCACTTTTTATCCGTGGTCTTGAACTGGGTATCTTTCCCATAGGTGAAGGGTTGGCTATAGAATTTGCTAAAAAAGGCTCGGTCTTTTGGCTTTTACTTTTTGCTTTTACCATAGGTTTTTCAACTACTGTAGCAGAGCCGGCACTTATAGCGATCGCTGACAAAGCTGCACTTATCTCTAACGGGTTAATAGATGCTTTCTGGCTTCGTATGACAGTTGCACTCTCTGTAGGTTTTGCCATTGCATTAGGAACACTTCGTATCTTGCTTGGACACCCTATAGCTTACTATATCATTACAGGGTACATCTTGGTGGTAATTGTGACGTTTTTTGCCCCTAGAGAGATCATCGGACTGGCTTACGACAGTGGTGGTGTTACCACTTCAACCGTCACCGTACCGCTTGTTGCAGCACTGGGTATAGGTCTATCTTCAAGTATCAAGGGCCGTAACCCTGCCATAGACGGCTTTGGTCTCATCGCTTTTGCATCCCTGACACCCATGATATTTGTACAAATTTACGGTATCATCGTTTACAATCTGGGAGAGTCAGGTCCTGCAGCACCGGTTGTTACAGAAATACTTGAAAATACAAAGGCTGTTGCAACGGCCTATACTTTTTCAGCAATGGATACCTTTATGGAACTTCTGGGTGTGATCAAGGATGTTGCCCCTATTCTCACAGTGATATTCTTTTTTCAGTATATCATTATCAAAAAACCTGTAGCACACTTACATAAGATTGCCACAGGTATCATTATGGTGATCCTGGGTCTTTATGCATTCATCGTAGGACTTGAAATGGGACTTTTCCCTATAGGCGAGACGATAGCCTTTCAACTTACAGATATGGGAAACTATCTCCTTATCTATCTGTTCGCATTCCTTATAGGTTTTTCAACGACGATGGCAGAACCTGCACTATTGGCCATCGCTATTAAAGCAGAAGAGATAAGCGAAGGGAAGATTAAACAAAATATACTTAGAATGATAGTAGCACTTGGTGTTGCTATTGGAATTGGTTTAGGTTCATACCGTATCGTCGCTGGTGATCCTATACACTATTACATCATTGCCGGGTATATATTGGTAATAATCTTTACCTATTTTGCACCAAAATACATTATACCTATCGCCTATGACAGTGGTGGTGTTACCACTTCAACTGTGACTGTACCATTAGTTGCAGCACTGGGCTTGGGATTGGCAGAAAATCTGGAATGGTGTGATCCACTGATAGATGGATTTGGCCTCATAGCTTTTGCCTCATTATTCCCTATGCTTACTGTAATGGGGTATGGTATTCATGCAGAGTATTATAAAAAGAAACAGAAGGTAGAACCATCCAATATTGAAGGAGAAGCGTTATGAAATTTACAGCACTGATCGTCATCATACAGGATAAAGATGAAGAGGCAGCTATAGAAGCTGCCAAGAAAGCAGGAGCAGGTTCTGTTACTATTTTACATGGAAAGAATATCGGGCTTGAAGAGAAAAAAGTATTCTTTGGTCTCACACTTGAAGAAAATGTCTCTATGCTGCTTTTTGTCTTACCAAGAAAACTCTCACTGCATGTCATGCGGGTACTACGCGGAGAATTTGACTTGGATAATCCGGAAAATAGCGGACTGGCATTTACTTTGCCACTCAGTCATGTAGCAGGCTTAGATACCAAAGAGTTACACAAATTTGAGCATGATATTAAATCGATGATATAAAGGAGAAATAAATGTTAGTAGAAAATGTAATGACCACTAAAGATAATTTAGTCATAATCTCAGCGATGTCCACGGTAAGAGAAGCCCTTAGTCTCATGAAAAAACATCATGTACGTTCTGTTATTGTAGATAAAAACACAGAGGATGGTGCCTATGGTCTTTTGACCTTTAAAAATCTTTTACAAAGTATTGTTGCGGAAGATGGTGACATTGACCTGCTTAATGTCTATGACATCGCCACAACACCAGCCTTCTCTGTATCTACGAAACTTGATGTAAAATATGCTGCTAGAATGATGGTACAGAACAGTATCAAACGTTTACTGGTCATAGATAACAATGAACTTTACGGTATCCTCACCATGACCGATATTATTGGTATCCTTATGGATAGTGTAGAGTAACTTTATTTTTATACAGTAGGGAAAGTAAGTATAAATGTACTTCCTTCTCCTTTTCTAGACTTCAAATCCAATTTTATTTTGTATTGTTTACAAATAGAAAGTACGATATTCAGCCCTATGCCAAAACCGCCACGTTCATCATTTTCTCTATAATAACGTTTAAAGATATCATCCTGTACCTTTTTATCTATACCAACTCCCGTATCTTTCACTTTTAACACATGATCCTTCAGCGTAATAAAAATATGATCTCCCACGTCAGAATATTTGATAGCATTAGAGAGTAAATTATCTATGAGTCTATACGCCGATGTTTTAGGCATCAAGACTTCTGTAGGTTCAAGATCCAGTGAGATATGCAGACGTTTAGAATCGATGAGTTCTTTCACATATTCAACTCTCTCTTTTACAACATCAGAAAAACATAATACCTCTGAATGTTCCACCTTACCCTCAAGTCTATAGGTGAGAGAACTGTACATCACAGAAAGTCTTTTGGCACTGGCTTCCAAACGTTGCAATTTTTTAGGGTCAATGTCTTTAAGAGACTGTATCGTCATCAATATGGCTGAAATTGGCGTATTGAGTTCATGCGTGGTATCTGAAATAAAATTATCTAATGACTCTATCTGTTCCCTGACCGGTCTCAGAAACAGACGTCCTAAAAAATATCCTACTATCCCCATAAGTATGAATGATAATACCAGGTAGCCTATGATCTTAATACGTAAACTCTGTACATTTTTTGAAAGTGCATTCTCTTTTAACACGATATACTGTACACCTAAATGCTTACTTTTGTCTTCTATGATGGTATAAGCACTTCCATTTTCAATGAAAAAGCCTTGATCAGTTACTTTAAAGTCATCGATTTCCGTGTAGATAGGTCTTTTGTCTTTATTGTAGTACCCTACTTGAAAACGACAATGTTTTAAATGTTTTAAGAAGTCATTTTGACTCGCCAAATCCATCTCACTGTTAGAATCATCATGCATAGCTTTCATCACAATAGAAGAAGATAACATACGTGCCTGATACATCATTTCAAACTTCATGGCATTCTGCATCGATGTACGGTTATTTTCAAAAAAGAGAAACCCTATGATAGCGAGTAATATAAAAACTGATATCAGATAAACAGCTAAAAAACTAAAGAGTGATTTACGCTCATACGATGTTAAAACGATAACCTTCTCCTTTAATGTTCTCAAAATACTCTTTTTCAAACATCTTTCTCAGATTTTTAATATACGTACGAATCGTCGCATGAGCAGGAATATTTTCATCATCCCAGACATTTTCTATGATCTCATTGCAAGAAATGATCTTCCCCATATTGCGGATAAAATATTCTAGTACCTGTGATTCTTTCTGTCTCATTTCAATGACACCGTCTTTTAAAAAAATTTGATGTGCTTTAGGGATGAACCTCATGCCGTCAAACTCTATCTCTTCTTGTAAACGGTAAAGCCTGACAATATGTTCTATCCGGGCATTTAATTCTTCAAGTTCAAAAGGCTTTTTCAGGTAATCATCTGCACCTATATTAAAACCTTTTTTGAGATCCTCTACCCCGGCAAGAGAGGTGATGTATATAGCCGGTGTGGTATTACCGATCTCACGTAAATATGAAAGAATTTCAAAACCATCAATGTTGGGTACATTCACATCTAAAAGCAGCATATCATAAGAACTCGAACCTATCGAATCAAGTGCTTTTTCACCATCAAAAAAACTCTCTACAGTATACCCTTTTTCAACGAGAAATTCCTCCATGATCTCCTGTAATATCACATCATCTTCAAGTAATAATATCTTCATGCCAAACCTTTATCTAAATCATAATGTATTTTAGCATACTCTTTGTGTAGATACGTACACAGAGTCTTTACGCTATAATCCCTCCGCATTACAAAAAGCAACAATTCACTACAAGGAGGCATTTAAATGCCAAATCTTAAAAAATCAACACTCTACGCTATTCTTACCCTATTGCTACTGTCTGGATGTACACAAATAGTAACGGCTCCTATCTCTGTTGCAGGCTCTGTTGTAGGTACGACTGTAGATGTAGCAGGTTCAGCGGTCAATGCAGTTTCAGGCTCAGAGGATGAGGATGAAAATGAGAACGAAGAGGATTAATACCTCTGTGCGTTCTTAAATTCAGAAATTTCACTTTCCACCATCTCATCTATCATTCTTACATAGAGATCATTGATAAGATTAGGAGACAAGCCAAGAGAAATAGCTTGTTCTCTTACATGGGCGATCACATCTGCTATCCTATCCTCTGCTTTGACCTCTTCTACACTGGTTTTAAAATGTGCTATCTGTTTAATATACTCATTGCGTTTAGCGATCAATTCTACTATCTCTCTGTCTACACTGTCAATCTCATGTCTCGCTTCTTCAAGCGTGCTACACTTTTTAATTTCCATATTCTATCCTTGGATACTCTCTATAATAGCTGTATTATAGCCTAAAAATATCTTAAATAATATTCTTTACATTCTTTGCTATAATGGTTAAATGAAAAATAAAAAAATTATATTTAAATATTTGTTTAGCATCATGCTTCTCTTAAGTAGTCTATTAAATGCGGCAGAAGATACAAATGTAACAAAAAATAAAAAGTGGATTTTTTTACCTTATGCATTTTCCAGTGACGCTACAGGATTTGCAGGTGGGATCAGTGCTGTTAAGAGAGGATTGTTTCAACCCCAAACCAGGTTTGCTGCAACTCTGTTTACTGGTCTGCCTCAAGATGTTATCATCAATGAACAACCAGATGAAGCAACCTTTTCCGGAGGGTTTATTTCTTTTTCTGACTTTAAACTTCCTTACACTGATCGACTCTTTTTTTCCTTTATGGGTTTAAAAAGTTATTTTCCCAAAAACCGCTACTATATAGAGGGCTCACACACCTCAGACAAAGATAATGTCTACATCAGTTCAGGGGATTCAGACTTCTTCACGACTACCTTCAGATATACACTTCCCATAGGAGAAGGAGTAGATAATCCTGAGGGTCTCTACAGACTAGAAGGCGGTTTTTGTGTGGGAAGAGAGGATTGCGGAGGTGGTATACCTTTTATAAGCGGTAGAACTTCTATAGGAATAAAGACATTTTTCCAAACAGACAATACGGAGAATACAGAGTTGTGGCAAGATTCTATTTGGTGGGAAAACGGGACAGATCTACCCACATGGAATACCAATGGTCTAAGGTTTTTCCTTGCCCATGATAATACAGATTTTGATGTTAATCCCTCCAGAGGCTACCAGTTCCAACTGCAATACTCCAAAGATTTTGGCTGGGGAGACTCCCTTCAGAGTTGGGATTTTTTAGAGTTTAAATACAATCACTACATTGAGCTTGATACTTTTTCTTTTACCAAACAAAATGTTCTTGCCCTAAGTATGTGGACAGGTTACTCTTTCTCTTGGGACAACGACACTGAGATCTCTCCCGGGTTTGATGCACATCGTCCCCCTATGTGGGAAGGTGCCAGATTAGGCGGATTCAACAGAATGAGAGGCTATGACCAGGATCGTTTTTCAGACAAAGCAGCCTTTTACGTGACTGCGGAATACAGGGCTATCATCGACTACAATCCTCTAAAGGACATTGATTGGATACCCGCAAAAGTAGATTGGTTTCAGGTCGTTCTCTTTGCAGAGGCAGGACGGGTGCATGACCAATACAATCTTGATCTTGTAAAGGACATGAAATATGATGCGGGTCTCAGCATACGGGCCCTCGTATCGGAGTTACCGGTACGGTTTGATGTAGCATATGGAGAAGAAGGTACGTATATGTGGCTGATGGCACAGCATCCGTTTGACTTTTGATTCATAGAACGCTTCATTGGCAAAGCCAATGAAGCTACACTGACGCTGAGTCATACCCCAAGGGCATTTCCGTTGGGCACTTCAGCAGTTGGCTCATACGACTTGTCGTATTTACAAACTTAGTAAAACTCAAAATAAAAAATCATTATTTCTTATTTTCAATTTTATCCTAAGTATAAGAGGCGTGAGCCTCTTATACAAAGTATTGCTTATGAAAGTAGAATCTTACTCTACTTCTGCATCGATAACATCGTCATCATCTGCTTTTTTTGCTTCAGGGTTTGCACCGCCTTGTTCTTTAGCGTACATAGCTTCAGCAAGCTTGTGACTTTTTTCAGTCAATGCTTTTACTTTTTCTTCTATCTGCTCTTTTGTTGCAGAGTCATCTTTAAGTATAGTTTCAAGCTCTTCGATAGCCGCTTCGATACTTGCTTTTTCTGTCGCATCAAAGTTTTCACCGAGATCACTCAATGACTTTTTCGTTTGGTGAACCAATGCATCCGCCTGGTTTCTTGCCTCAACTACTTCTTTTCTTTTTTCATCTTCAGCCTTGTGTGCTTCAGCATCTTGAACCATTTTTTCGATCTCTTCATCTGAAAGTCCAGACGAACCAGTGATCTTGATCTCTTGAGATTTACCCGTACCTTTATCTTGCGCAGATACAGTCAGGATACCGTTCGCATCAATATCAAATGTGACTTCGATCTGTGGTACACCTCTTGGTGCTGCCGGGATATCTCTAAGCTCGAACATACCAAGTGATTTGTTGTCTTTTGAGAACTCTCTTTCACCTTGAAGTACATGGATGCTCACCGCTGGTTGATTGTCTTCTGCCGTTGAGAACACTTGTGACTTCTTCGCTGGGATCGTTGTTCCTTTTTCGATCACTTTCGTTGTTACTCCACCTAACGTTTCAATACCAAGACTCAATGGCGTTACATCAAGTAAAAGTACATCTTTCACATCACCTGCAAGTACCCCACCTTGGATAGCTGCACCAAGTGCAACCACTTCATCCGGATTCACAGATTTATTAAGCTCTTTACTAAAGAATTTTTTCATCTCTTCTTGCACCAATGGTACTCTTGTAGAACCACCGACCATCACCACTTCATTGATATCTGAAGTGTTAAGACCCGCATCTTTAAGTACACCTTGAACCGTTTTGATCGTACTTGCTACCAAGTCACCAATAAGTGATTCAAATTTTGCTCTAGTGATCTTTGTCACTAAGTGTTTTGGTCCTGATGCATCAGCCGTAATGAACGGAAGGTTTATTTCTGTTTCAGTTGATGATGAAAGCTCTTTTTTTGCTGTTTCAGCCGCATCTTTAACCCTTTGAAGTGCCATCACATCCGCTTTAACATCGATACCAGTCTCAGCTTTGAATTCATTTGCTACAAAATCAATGATCTTGTTATCAAAGTCATCACCACCAAGGAATGCATCACCACCTGTTGCCATAACTTCAACCACACCGTCACCTGTTTCAAGTGCAGTAACGTCAAATGTACCACCACCAAGATCGTAAACTACGATCTGCTCTGATTCTTTTTTATCAAGCCCATACGCAAGTGCAGCTGCTGTAGGCTCATTGATGATACGAAGTACATTTAGTCCTGCGATCGTTCCAGCTTCTTTTGTTGCTTTTCTTTGTGCATCATTGAAGTATGCCGGTACTGTAATAACTGCATCTGTTACTGCTTCACCAAGGTATGCTTCTGCATCTTCTTTCATTTTCATAAGTACTTTTGCAGAGATCTCTTGTGGTGTATAGGTTTTACCTGCCACTTCGATCGCACATGCACCAGATCTGTCTATAATGTGGTAAGGAAGTTTCTCTTGCGCTTCTTTAGCCTTATCTTCACTCATCATAAGACCCATAATTCTTTTAATAGAATAAATTGTCTTTTCAGGGTTTGTGATCGCTTGTCTTTTTGCAGACTCTCCTACAAGTACTTCACCTTTATCTGTAAATGCAACAATAGAAGGTGTCGTATTTTTACCCTCTTTGTTAGCGATGATCTTTGCTTCACCATTTTCAAACACTGCCATTGCAGAGTTTGTTGTTCCTAAATCTATTCCTAATACTTTTGCCATATTAAATCCTTAACTATTCTATTTTATTTGTTTATTTACAGGTTGAAACCATCGCTGGTCTGAGTACACGATCTTTTATCGTATACCCTTTTTGCATCACTTGAACTATCTCACCTGTTTCATGTGCATCACTTTCAACTTGCATGATCGCTTGATGTACTTCCGGATCAAATTCACCTTCACATTCAACTGCTTTGATATGGTTTTTTTCTAAAACCTTTTTCAGTTGTTCATGCGTAAGGTTTACACCCTCTTTCATCTTTTCTAAGACTTCAGAACTGTCTCCACTCTCTTCCATAGATGCCAATGCATTTTCAAAAGAGTCCATGACTGCCAAAATGTCTTTTGCAAAACTCTCATTTGCATAAGCCACTGCATTCATTTTATCTTTCTCTAAACGTTTTTTAGCATTTTCAAAGTCAGCATGGGCTCTGAGATACTTATCTTTATAGTCAGCAGCTTCTGCAAGCGCAGCTTCAAGAGGGTCAACTTCCGCAGTCTCCTCTACTTCTGTTTGCTCTTCGACTTCTTCAGCCTGAGACTCTTCAAGATTTTCATTCTCTTGACTCATATACAGACCTCCTTTGGTTATAAATATTGCACCTTCATATCTAATGCTTGCGGCAATTATACAACATTGAGTGTACCTTTGTCAAGTACTACTTGAGTGAATATGACTAAACTTAATAGAATGTGCCTAAAGATAGGTTAGCAGATTGATGTGTAACTTGTGTGTACGAGTGAAAATTTTGGTGATTTGAGGGGGAAAAGTGTGTATGTATGTGTATAAAACTTACCAGCCAAAGGCTGATAAGGGATGCAGTATTAGTTTCTAATACCAAGATCTGCTTTGATAGTGTTCCATCTAGCAAGATCTGTATTTTTAAGATATCTCATAAGTCTTCTTCTTTGACCTACTAGTTTAAGTAGTCCTAGTCTTGAAGAGTGATCTTTTTTGTTTGTTTTAAGGTGATCAGTTAAGTATTTGATTCTCTCTGTAATAAGAGCTACTTGTACTTCTGTTGAACCTGTGTCGCCGTTTCCTCTAGCATATTTAGCAATAATTTCTGCTTTTTTCGCCTGATCTAAAGCCATAATGACCTCCTGATTGGTATTTAATTTCCAAAATTCAATTTGGGAACGCAATAATAGCATAATAAGCTTAGACGAATATTGACACATACCATGCCTACTTTAATGTAAATTAGAGTAAAATACTCCTAATTAATAAAAAGGTTTTATTATGCTATTGACCCGTGCAAGTGAATATGCTCTACTCTCTTTAGATGCTATACGAAAATCTGACATTCCTATCGGTGCAGAACAGTTGGCGAATGAACTGTGTATCCCTAAAAGTTTTCTTGCAAAGATTTTACAAAGTCTTGCAAAAAAAGGCATCCTCGAATCACGTAAAGGTGCACATGGCGGATTTATCTTAGCCAAAGATGTGAATGAAATCAGTGTGAATGATATCATTTTTGCTGCTGAAGGTAAATCACCTGCTGTGTTTGACTGTACCAGCTATACAAGTACCTGTCCAAACGGGACCATAGGAAGCTGTGCCATCTCACCTTTTCTGATAAATTTTCAAACGAAGATAGATGACTTTTTAAATGGTTTAACGCTAGGCGACATACTTTAAATACACACTTCTTTCTCCTCTTCAGGGTTGACTCTATCGACCCTACAAGTACTTCATTGTATAATGCACTTATATTTTAACCTCAAAAAGGCATATTTTTATGAAACAACATGTTTACCACCTCTCCCATATAGATCTTGATGGCTATGGATGTCAATATCTCTCGGAACAATGTTTCGACACCATCGACTGCTATAATGCAAACTATGGTCCTGAAGTACCCGCAAGACTTGGCGAGATTGTTAAAAAGATAGAACAGGATAAGTTTTTACATGGAGATGATGTCGAAGCACTCATTCTCATCACAGACCTCAACCTCACTACCAAAGAAGGTACCTGGATAGAAAAAGAAGCTGTACGTATCGGTGCGAAGCTCCAACTGCTTGATCATCATGCTACAGGAGCAAGTGCTGCAGAACGTTTTGCCTGGTATAAACTTGACACAACACGTTGTGCTACACTGATCACCTATGACTGGCTGCAACAACATTATGACTTTGATAAGAATAGTGACTTAGCTAGCATCGTAAAAGCGATCAATGCCATAGATATTTGGCTTAGTGAGGACACCCTTTTTGAATATGGAAAAGTAATGCTTGGTATGATCTCCGGAGCAAGAGAAGTCAACCGTATTTTATTTCCGGCACAGGACAGAGCCTTTAAACTCTCTCTTATAGAAGCAGCGAAACAAAGAGTCAATGATGAAAATGCACCTATACAACTAGATGATGATCTACACCAGATTAAAAAATCTTTTTTTAGACAGGCAGAGAACAACACCAAAGACAATCTCGTTGCCTTTTATGTCACAGACCTGCTCACAAGAGACAAACAACGTCTTACTATAACCTATAAAGGTTATAAGGGGATACTTGGCTACAATGTGGGCAATACATCCATTATAGGAAATACCTGTATGGTAGAAAATGATGACTATGACTTCTATATGGATGTGAACTTCAGAGGGCACTTTTCACTCAGAAGCAACAATAAACTGGATGTCTCAGCAATGGCTGCTCACATAGGGAATGGTGGGGGACACCCCAATGCAAGCGGTGGAAAGATAGAAGGGTACAAAGATTCTTTTGTCTATGCTGATGTGCGTAAGTTTGTACAGGATTATATCGATAAGAAGTGCGAATAAACTATATATCCGATAGATACGCTGCTAGATCTTCACTCTCGCTTCTAATGCGCGTGAGAGTGACATCACATCTATATTATCCAACTCTACCCCTGTAGGAACACCTTGCGCTATCTTGGTAAAGTGTATATCAAGACCTTTAAGCTTATCTTCTATATAAAGTATCATCGTATCTGTAGCAATACTCGGAGGGAAAGCAAAGATGATCTCATCTACACCTCCTACGGCATAGAACAAATGTGCGTCATCCAGATCATGTACTTCTGTAACCACATAATAGACACCATCGAACTGTCCGCTCTCTTCAATGGTCAAGATATCTTTAGCACTTTGCACAATGCAAAGTTTTGTATTATCACGATAAGGATCAGAACAGATACTGCACAGTTCATCTTCACTCATATTATGACATTTGCTGCACTTTTGGATAGCATTGACCCCGGTTTCCAATGCATGGGCCAATTTCATGGCAGCAAACCCATCTTCCATGACCGCATGATAGGCTAAGCGAATTGCTGTTTTCTTACCAATGGAGGGCAAAGAACCAAAAGCCTCCACCAAATTTTCAAATGCTTCTATCTTGTAGTGTTTCATTAGGCGCGTTCGTAATCCACTACTTTGGAGTATTCGACGACTGTCTTTATGAAGTCCACTACCTTAAGATGTTCAGGGTGTATGGCATAAGCATCCAATCCTTCTTTGCTTTCAAATACAGTTATGATGCTTAGGTCCATTGCGCGTTCTTCTGTAGAAAAATTCACCCCGACATCGATACTTCTCAGTGAAGGTACAGCACCCATGAGATTTTCCAACATTTGTTTTGCCTGTATGATATTGGCCTTTTTATTTTCTTCTTTAAATTTAAATGTAACGATATGTACAACCATAATGAACTACCTATATTTATATTTTTGTGATTATAACTAAATTATGGTAGAATTCGCCAAAATCATTCCCGATATTATGGAGATATATTAATGACAGATTTAGATTATTATGAAGTACTTGAAGTAAGTAAAGACTGTTCAGGTGCTGAGCTTAAAAAATCATACAGAAAACTGGCGATGAAATATCATCCAGACAGAAATCCTGATGATAAAGAAGCTGAAGATAAGTTCAAAATAGTCAACGAAGCCTATCAAGTACTCAGTGATGAAGAAAAAAGAGCGGTTTATGATCGTTACGGTAAAGCAGGTCTTGAAGGCCAAGGTGGTATGGGTGGCGGATTCGGCGGTGCAAATATGGATGACATCATGGATATCTTTAACTCTATGTTTGGTGGTTCCGGTGGTGGATTTGGCGGAGGTTTCGGTCGAACACGTAGAGACCCGGGCCAAAAATATGCACTCGATTTTGAAATAGAACTTCCATTAAAATTCCATGAAGCTGTCTTTGGTTGCGAAAAGAAGATAGACATCCGTTATAAAACACCTTGTACAGATTGTAAAGGTACGGGTGCAAAAGATGCAAAACTAGAGACGTGTGACTACTGTCAAGGTCAAGGCCAGGTACTAATGAGACAAGGACCTATGCAGTTTGCACAAACATGTCCGAAATGCCATGGTCAAGGACAAAGTATAAAAGAAGAGTGTGGAAGCTGTCATGGTAAAGGATATCATGAAGAAGAAGACACAGTCACTGTAAATATTCCTGCTGGTGTAGACTCAGGGAACCGTCTCAGAGCACAAGGTTATGGTAACGAAGCTATCAATGGACAACGTGGTGACCTCTACCTTACTTTCCATGTAGAAGAAGATGAAAACTTTATCCGAAATGGAAATGATATCTATATAGAAGTACCTGTATTCTTTACACAAGCTATACTAGGAGAAACTATCTCTATCCCTGCGCTTGATGGTGAATTGGAACTGGAACTTAAACAAAGCACCAAAGATAAAGAGCAATTTGTCTTCGACGGTGAGGGTATCACAGATGTACATGGCGGACGCAAAGGCCGTCTTATCGCACAGGTTCGTATGGTCTTACCTAAGAAGATCAATGATGAGCAAAAAGAACTCCTTGAAAAACTCCAGGATAGTTATGGTGTAGAGAGCCGTCCACATAAAAGTGCTTTTGATTCTGCATTTGACAGAGTAAAAAATTGGTTTAAAAGCTAAACCTTCCTCCTAGGTGGGCTTTGCCCACTGTTTTCTATACCTTCTCTTCTTTCTATTATAAATGATAATAATTTTCCTTTAAGTTCATAAGACTATACTGACATTAAGAAGATTGTTTTCTTCATTTTACTAAGAAAGGATACATGATGGCAGTAAGAGGAAATTCGATTATCAAAGGTTTAGATATCAAAGAGATTATTACCATGCTCAACAAAGCGTATGCGGATGAATGGTTAGCTTATTATCAATATTTCATTGAAGCAAAAGTTATCAAAGGTATTATGAAAGATGCAGCAATAGCAGAACTCACACAACATGCTACAGATGAACTCAGACATGCAAATATGATAGCAGACAGGATTCTCCAACTTGGCGGAACTCCTCTCCTTCATCCACAAGAGTGGTTTACGCATACGAACTGTGGATATGAAGAACCAAAAGATTTTGATGTCGTGAGTATCCTTGAAGATTCAATTAAAGGGGAGCAGTGTGCGATATCAGTCTATTCTGAACTTACTGATATGACACGGGATAAAGATATAGTGACCTATGATATCGTCTCGGAAATACTTGCAGATGAAGTAGAACACGAAGAAGATCTTCAGGCACTCCATGATGATATCAGTGAGTTTGTAGTGAGTCTCAAGAATAAGCTCTAACAGGCACATAAAGTGGAAGCATTTACTTCTTCTCAGGTCTTGTCTGCATTTGCTTTGACACTTTTTGCAGGGCTGGCGACAGGACTGGGAGCTTTACTTACTTTTCTAAGCAGATCGACCAATACCAAATTTCTTTCTATAGGACTGGGCTTCTCTGCTGGGGTCATGATTTACATCTCTTTTGTAGAGATCCTGACAAAATCGCAAGATGCATTTACACATAAATATGGTTCTCTCATGGGTGAAAGCTTAGGACTTTTTGCCTTCTTTTCTGGGATACTAGTCACATTTATCATCGATCAGCTTATCCCTGATAATGTCAATCCGCATCATGCTTTGGAATTTAATGAACAACACGCATCTAACCCATCAAACCAGCATACTGCACTCTCAAGAGCAGGAGCATTTACTGCAATTGCTATTGCCATACACAATTTTCCCGAAGGATTTGCTACCTTTGTGATGGCACTGGAAGATATCAATTCTGGTATAGCGGTAGCCTTTGCCATAGCGATACACAACATTCCAGAAGGACTTGCTATCGCACTTCCGATCTATTATGCTACAAGAAAGAGAAAAAAAGCTTTTACCCTGGCTTTTGCATCAGGACTTACAGAACCTATTGGTGCACTCCTTGGGTATATGCTTCTAACGCCGCTTATGGGAGAATTGACACTGGGGATCACATTTGGAATGGTGGCAGGCATTATGGTCTATATCTCATTTGATGAGTTATTGCCTACTGCCAGACGATATGGAAATGACCACACTGTCATTGTGGGCTTAGTCTTAGGAATGTTTGTCATGGCACTTAGCCTCATTCTCTTTCAACTATGAAACTCGCTGATGTAGTATCACTTTAGACTCTGATGGTTCACAACTAGAGGTATCCTTCCTACTATCATAGGCGATTACATACACTTCATCTCCACTTTGCAGATAATTATTCTCACCAAACGCTGCATAGGCTGTTGCACCTATAGAGATGAGGGCCTGTTTAGGATAATGTGTGGCTTGAAGATGTGCAGCAATATCTTCTAAGGGACCAAAATCTTCTTGTGTGTTCATTTTGTCTATCAACCATGTTTTGAGCTTTGTATAGAAATAAGAGTAACCTAGCAGTGGTGCATCTACACCATAGGGATGTAATATACCTTCGCGTTTCACAAAAGAGCATAAATGGTAATGATCCATCACACCGCCCTCTTCAAATCTGTCAATAGATATCCATTTGTCCCCTATGCCTTTAGAGTTAAGGCCCCAGGACTTTTTTTCTGAAATCTTTTTTGCCCCTTCTTTACGAATGGTACAGTCATTGAATGTAGTAAATTTTTGAGCCATGAGATCAATGACTTTTTTCCCCTCATCATATACAATATCAAAAAGTACAGCGATTTCCGGTTCGACTTGTGCATTTGCTTCATAATCTGGAAGCGTGAGTGTATCTGTACCTATAGAGTACACTCCTAAAAAAGAGTCTGATCCAGGAAGATAAAAAGGAAATATACCTTTAGGTGCATCAGGTTCAGCAGTTATAACATTTTCAAAGTCTTTGAGTTCGCCTGCTTGTTCCAAATGGTGTGCAAAATTTCCTGCGACACCTAAACCTATTGTATTTTGTAATTGCATAAAAATCCTTAGATAAAGTATTAACGTAGTATATCTCAGGGATGTTTATAGGGTGTTTTAAAAAAGTTTAAGATGAAATGAGAGTGAAGGATATCTACTACCCTAAGGGAGTAGATATGAGGGTGAACTTAGTTACCTGCTACAGCGTCTTTAAGTGTTTTACCCATTTTGAATTTAGGTGCAGTATGTGCTGCTTTTGTATAAGTTTTATCAGTTCCAGGAACTTTACCACTTTTTTCTGCTACTTCTACTGTAGAGAAAGTTCCGAAACCTACCAATGATACAGTTTCTTTTTTTACTAATGCATCAGTGACTGAAGTGATAAATGCTTTTACCGCTCTCTCTGCTGCTGCTTTACTTTCAAACTCACCGTTCTTCTGTACCAATTCTACGAAATCTGATTTTGTCATTCTTACTTCCTTGTTTTTAAGATGGAATCATTATAACACAACTAATTCTTAAAAAAAGATAAAAATAAGACAAAAAGCCCTATTTTACGGCATTTAATACGCTTTTGTTAAAAAAAAGACTAATTATAATATTTAGTTATTCGTATATATAATATTTAACATATAAATAAATTATACTATAGTGACATCAGAAAGCCTAGATTATGCAAACCTAGCCTTTAAATGACGTTGTGCTCGCCATATATGTAAAAATATATCCTTGAATTCAAACTATTAAAATGTGTATCACCGAGTATTTAAATCCATACTAAGCACTTCAAATACCCTATCTAATGATTTTCAATCATAAACCTGATCCAAGATTTAAAAGTAGCATTTGCATGATAGAGAAAATAAAAAATATGGGTTATCTCTGTTTTTATATGGGGCTAAATAGAGTAAAAAATGTGATGAAGTACCTAACTAAAGGCTTTCAAGAAGATGGTGCGTCAGAGAGGATTTGAACCTCCACACCCGTAGGGCACTACCCCCTCAAGGTAGCGTGTCTACCGTTCCACCACTGACGCACATAGACTTGTAGTTTAAAAGTACTACTGAACTTTAAAAAATGAGGGGTTAAAAAGTTGTGACGGATTATATCCATCACAACCTTTTAATGTCTTTAAGATTAACCGATAAATGGGTTAGCGTAAAGAGCGATAAGCGCGATTACCAATGTATAGATAACTTGTGCTTCGATCATTGCAAGAGCGATGAACATTGTAGTCATTAGTTTACCACCAAGACCTGGGTTTCTAGCAGTACCAGCGATAGTCGCAGCAGCAGTGTTACCCATACCAACAGCTCCACCAAGAGCAGCAAGACCAAGACCAACACCAGCAGCAACTACTGAGTATGCTTTGATCATAGATTCACCATCTGCTTCACCAGCAAATGCAACAGCACCAAGTGCTAAGAAAAGTAAGAAAAACTTTTTCATTTTATATCCTTTAAATTAATAGATTTTAAGTCTCTTCGACTGTTCCAGAAGTCTGTTCGGATAGCGTAAACGATACTAAAATATCGCCAACATAAACATAAATGCCTACATTTCCCTACTGATCACTTCAAATAACGATGCAATTATATCTAAATATATTTAAAAATGCATTGTCTATCGGGTTAAAAATATTCCATATGATTTATTTAATTTTAACTTAAATTATATAATAAATTATGATAAAATAAAATAAGGGATATAGGGGGAAAATGTATAAAATTTCTCTCCCCCTCATAAAAGGACAAGGAAAAGGGAATGGAATTTATAGATTATGTTGTAGCATATTGGTTAGTGATAAAATATTTAGTACTTTTCGCAGCCATTATTATTTTACTAAGTAGTATAGATGATTTTTTTATAGATTGTTATTATTGGGTCCGTCGTATATGGCGAAGGTTTACTGTATACAAAAAACATAAACCATTTAATGTGAATGAGCTTTATAAAGATAGAGAAAAGCCTATTGCTATTATGGTTCCGGCATGGCAGGAGAAAGGGGTTATTGCAGATATGGCTGCCTTGGCTGCTTCAAGCTTTGAGTATTACAACTATCATATATTTATCGGTACCTATCCCAATGATCCTGAAACGCAGCATGATGTGGATATGGTCGTTGAGCATTATCGGAATGTACATAAGGTTGTTACCCGTACCCCTGGGCCCACAAATAAATCAGATTGTCTCAATCACATCATTGAAGATATTTTCTTATTTGAAAAAGAACATAATATAGAGTTTGAAGGGTTTGTACTGCATGATGCGGAAGACTTAATACACCCTTTGGAGTTAAAGTTGTTCAATCATCTCATTGGTAAAAATGATCTCATCCAGATCCCTGTTTTTCCGTTTGAAAGAGAATGGTATGATTTTACTACAGGACATTATGAAGACGAATTTGCAGAAAATCATGGGAAAGACCTTATTGTAAGAGAAAGTATCTTGGGATTTGTTCCAAGTGCAGGTGTAGGAACAGCCCTGAGTAGAAAAGCCATTGATAAACTCAAAGAAATACACAACGGAGAAGTCTTCCTAATTGATACCCTTACAGAGGATTATAACTTAGGGTACGAGCTGTTTCATGAGAATATGAAGCTCATCTTTGTAAGAGTACCTGCTGAACTAGAGTATACGACCAGAAATAGCTATGGTAAGGAAAAAAATAAGAAAAAACAGGTCCTTATTAGCGTTAGAGAATTTTTTCCTTCAACATTCCGTCAAGCGGTCAGACAAAAAGCAAGATGGATCACAGGTATTGCACTTCAAGGATGGCAACAACTTGGATGGTCTGACAATTTTAAAACCAACTATATCCTTTATAGAGATAGAAAAGCCATTCTCACCAACCTTGCCAATGTTCTGGCCTATATCCTTGTTATCAATATTCTTGGGATGGCACTGTATACAAAAATCACCCAGGATATATGGTGGTTCCCACCTATCATTAAAAAAGGGGATTTACTTTGGTACCTTCTTATCATTAACGCTTTTTTCTTTCTTAACCGTATCATCCAAAGAATGTATTTTACCTATGAAGTCTATGGTATCAAAGGCGCATTACTGAGTATCCCAAGAATTATTTGGGGGAACTTTATCAACTTTTTTGCCATGTTCAAAGCATTAGCACAGTTCTTTAAACTGAAAAAAGCAGGGCAGCAGATCCCATGGGATAAAACCACACATGATTTCCCGCTTCGCAGAAAATTCCATAAAAAACTGGGAGATATTCTATTAGAAGAAAAACTCATTGACCAGGCTACCCTTGAACAGGCCTTGGCAAAACAAAGAAGTAAGCAGAAGGCCTTAGGTAAACTACTGTTAGAAGAAAACATTATAAGCGAAACAGATCTGGCAAAAGCGATGTCCATACAAAGCAATCTGAAATATATCCATGATATCACTCCAAACCAAGTAGATAATGAGACTATGAATAGAGTCGATCACTATTCCTTGCTTGAAAATGACATTATTATCCTCAAGACTGTCGATCATGTACAACCTATCGTTTCATCAGGGCAAGTAGTCGATGTAGTCGTAGATGAATGTAAAAGAAAGCTATCTGATCGTACCGAACTTTACATCACCAACGAAAGTACCATCGTAACCATTCAAAAAGAGGTGCTTTTCCATGATCTGAGTGAAACAGAGTTTAGTCAGCTTCGTAGCGTTCTCAAGAAAAAAATGATCCCAAGAGGAATGGTAGATGAAATCTTAGAGTATAGAACACAAAACAACCAAGACTTTATTGCCAGTTGCCAACATTTCGGCTTTTTACCTGATGACCAACTTACAAGGATCGACGCATGAAACGAATACTAGTATTTATACCTCTATATTGTATGACATTCTTGAATGCCGATATGGTGAATAACCCTGTAGATCATCTAAAAGAGGAATTCACTGAATATCGAGTCTACCCTAGATTGCAAAAAGCTGATAACTACATTGCTGAGGGCAAGATCAAAGAAGCAAAAGAACTTCTTTTGAAAGTGCTAGAGATTGATCCAAAGAATGCTAGAGCGGGCAATAGAGTCGTTGTACTCTGTATGCAGGATAAAGATTTTGAATGTGCCAGGAAATATGTTGAGCTTGTAGAGCCATCTACCTATCAAAAATACTACGAAGGCTATAGCGCTTTTGAGCTGCAAGACTATGCGCAAGCCCTCAAAGCAGCATCTTCTATAGAAGACGCTACAACGCTTAAAAAAAGTGAACAGGAACTTAACAATAATATCATTCTAAGATCAGCCATTCTGTCTGAAAATAAAGAAGCAACCGATGCCTCTTTGGAAAAAATACTCCATCCAAAATATAGTACGTCATCTTGTCCGTCTGAATCTTTAGAAATTATCTCTTTACTCTTTGAGCATAAACTCTTCGATGAAGCGTTCAGAGAAACCCGTTTCTACGTAGACCATTGCAAGTCTCAAAAGATCCCGGATGAGAAACTTGCTGTCTGGTCGGATCTTTTGAGAAAAGAGAATCTGTTTGATCAAGAAAAAAACATCATTGCCCATATGGAAGAGTTTGATTTGAGAAATGAACATACTTTATCCATGTATCTCAAAAGCGGCGATGCATCAAAAGCCATCGAAACAATGGAAAAAATATATCATGCGAATCCTTCTGATAAGAACAGGGTACGTCTAGTGTATCTTTATGAAAATGCAAAGATGCAAGATAAAATAATTGCGCTTTATTCAGATACATACGAAGTTGGAAAAAACCCAGAAGATCTAAAAATACTGCTTTATCTCAAAAAGGATCCTGAACAGCAGTATCAGATACTGGAGAAATACTATCCTTATGCAGGTCTAACAGAGGAAGAAAAATTCAACTTTTCAATTTCTCTGATAGCGTTTTATAAAAAAGAGAGCAAGGTCGCTAAAATACTCTCTATAGTGGATGATCTTACCCAGCTTGAAAACTTGACGGACAAACAAAAACTCTATTTGAGCCATCAGTACAGTGAAAATCATCAAGACCAAAAAGCTATAGCGCTCATGGAAGCACTCTATCAAAGTGATCCGCTCCCTCAGTATAAAGAAAGACTGGTGTATCTGCGTAACAGAAACACTATTCCGAAGAAACCACAACCTAAAACAGTGCGAAAAAAACCACAAACCAAACCAAGACCTACACGTGAAGATATTCTAAGAGCAGAAACACAGAAGGCTTATGATCTTATCCATGAAAAGCGCTATGATAAAGCAAGTGTACACATCAAAAATACACTGAAGTATGACCCAAAAAATGCAGTAAGATATGAACAGCTCGGACATGTTTACTACGCTCAGGAAAAGTATGCACAGGCAGCAGATGCATTTAAGAAAGCATCAGCACTTCATCCAACATCAGGCTATTATGAATCATTGGCTTACTCTCAGATACAATTAAAAGAGAAAACAAAGGCTATAGAGAGTTTGAAAAAAAGTATTGATATCGTTAAAAAAGAAGAACCTGAAAACATCGACAAACTCTATCAGTTAAAATACAGTGTAGCAGAACTGGACCGTGACTTCTTTGGATATTTAACCTATGGGGTGAGACTTGACTCCTATGATAATCCTGGCGGAATATCACCCATACTTTCTGCTAACTATGGTGGG
Source organism: Sulfurovum sp. TSL6 (assembly GCF_019972115.1). NCBI lineage: Bacteria > Pseudomonadati > Campylobacterota > Epsilonproteobacteria > Campylobacterales > Sulfurovaceae > Sulfurovum > Sulfurovum sp. TSL6. The sequence continues at coordinate 297,612 of NZ_BPFJ01000002.1, forward strand.
TTCTCGGCTTTAGAACTTCATTATAAACCAAAAGTTTTTGATGACTATGCGACCGTCTATGTGAAAGCGCTGGCTGGAGTACGGGACCAAAGTTTGGCCATCCGATCAGAAACATGGCAACCATCCATTGGACTACGCTTTCAGCCACTCAAAGATGAAAGACTCTACTTCTTTGTAGAAAAATTCTTTAAAGGCGGTGATGAAAGTCGTGACGATACCATGCTCAGAGCATCATGGGAACTCTTTGATGGATATGACTTTTACCCTACAAAAACAGAGTATGAATGGAAACACCTTTATATGGACAGTGTATACTATCTGGATAATGGTACCTACAGTCTCTATGCAAACTATGAACATGGATATGTATGGAAAACTGGATATCAAGATGCCTGGATGCCTTATCTTTGTACTTCTGCAGGATATAGCAATGATAATGGTTCAAAAGAGACAATCAAAAGGTTTGATGTAGGTGCAGGGATCTCTTACCTGTTCTGGCGTAATGAACGCGAATATAAGTCCCATCAATATATCGGACGAGCAAGACTGGAATATCGTCATCAATATGCCGGAGATCCGGAAGATGATCATGCACTAAGACTGATGCTTGAATTTTTCTTTTAAACGGAGTAAACTGTATCTATTAAGTATTTGAAAAAGAAGGAGGTTATCACAATGAAAAGATTAATTAAATTTGGTGCACTTGCTATATTTTTATTACTTCTCACCTCTTGTGGAGGGGGAGGTAGTGGCAGTTCTTTAGCAGAAACACCGATTCAAGATCCTCCGACAGGTACAGATATTAATATTACTCTTCCTGTACCAAGTCACAATCCTCCCTTGCAAAATGTCCTGATTGTGTATGATACCGCAGGTCCTTATGGAGAACAGGGAAATATCAATGCACTCTTACTTGAAAACCTCTTAGGCCACTTTGATCTCAACATTACCTCCAAACCTGCTGAGCAATATATTGCCAATGAAATAGTTGATGAAAATATTACGACTGTTTTCTATCTTGGTACAACATACTTAAACGATTTGACTAACTTTAAAAGTTCTGATGGATACACTACAAATTACTTAGATTTTTTTAAAGACATTGCTACTAACAACAAAACAACTGTATGGATAAACTATAACCTTGACCTGCTGGAATATGAATGGAAAACAAATGCTTGGGGAGGAACAACATTTGAAGAGTCAACTGGCTTTACTAGCGCCGGTACAGATACAAATTATACTCGTGTATGGTATAAGGATACAGAACTCTATAAAGGTGTAATACCATTCAAAACACCTGATGCAGATACATCAAACTGTGAACCTGAACCAACAATAAACAATGCCTATGCCTGTGCATTAGAACTTAACACTATTTTAATTTCTGATGAAAATAAAACATCTGTCCTTGCTGAAGCAAACTCAACAATCGATTTATCTATATCAAATGAACCCTATGTCACACATGGAGGAAATTTCTGGTTTGTTGGGGATATTCCTTTTTCCTATATGTCAGAGGAGGACAGGTATCTCGCATTTGCAGATCTTCTGCATGATATGCTTAATATAGACCATAATGAATCGCACAAGGCGACCATGAGACTCGAGGATGTAAATGCGGAGACTGATCCTTCCGATTTAATTGCAATAACAGAGTATATGCAGAGCCAAAACATTCCTTTCAATGTTGCTACCATCCCTCAGTATAAGGATCCATACGGTGTTTACCATAACGAAATCAATACAACGATCAAACTTTATGAGTCAGATATCGGTACACTACTGCAAGCCTACTATAATGAAAGACTGATTGATATCGTACAGCATGGATTTAGTCATCAGCTATATGATTACATTAATCCATATAATGGGGTTACGGCTGAGGATTTTGAATTTATAAGAGTCACAGATGATGGAAATAGTATTTATACTTATGAAGGACTATCTGAAGATCATAATGGAACTTGGGCAAAAAATAGAATACTGGAAGGGAAAGCGATTTTAGAGGAAGTTGGCATACAGGCATTTGCATGGGAAGCACCGCACTATATGGCAGGACCGGAGCACTACCGGTCTATCCAAGAGGTCTATCAAATACAGTACTCCAGACTTATCTACTATCCAGATGAGACTGATAAATCTAAATTTGTCGGGCAGTTTTACCCGTATATCATTAGAAAAGACACCTATGGATATTATGTGATTCCTGAAAATATACACAACATTGAGGATGCGCCAAATGATGGCTATAGAACCATCACATCAGATGATATTATACGTTTTTCCAAAAAGCTAAAAGTGGTACGTGATAGTGTTGCAAGTTTCTATTACCATCCTTATCTGGGAACAGATGAACTTTCAAAGATCATACCCGGATTACAAAATGAAGGCTATACATTTGTTAGAGCTACCTCATTGGTAGAGTAGCTATAGTAAGGAATGACCTATGTTTCATCTATTGAAGCTACCAGTGATAGTTTTCTATCTATTTATTACAACTCAGATAGGATACTGCAATGATCATGCAAAATATTCAAAGGCGAAATGGATCGAGGAAGCACTCTTTTCACTTGCAAATAAACGATATCCCAATATCAAAGCTGTTGCATGGTGGAATGAAAACTTTGATGAAACAAGGTTGAGGATCGACTCATCCAAAAAGAGTTTAAGGGCCTATCAAAAAGGTATCGCTTCCTCCGTATTTATATCTCAAGCACATATTGTTTCCAAAAAACTTCAAGCACCGCCACATAGATCTATCTATCATGCTGCAAATCCCGATTTTGGAGGGACAGAAGATAATGTAACATCAAAAAGTATCAAAAATTTTGAATCCCTTGCAAAAAAAAAGATAGTTTGGGCATACTTCTCCAACAACTGGTATGATGCGATCAAGTTTCCTCTAGCTGAAGTCAATACCATTCATAAGAGCGGAAAGTTACCTTTTATCAGACTCATGCCTAGAAGTGATTTCAACGTAGGAGGTCCAGATTCACGCTATACCATGCAAAAAATCATCGATGGAGAGTTTGACAAAGAACTTATACAATGGGCACTTGATGCTAAAGAGAGTGCTATTCCACTGTTAGTTGAATTTGGAACAGAAGTCAACGGAGATTGGTTTCCATGGAACGGAAGCTATAATGGTGGGGGAACAACTGATCTTTATGGCGATAGAAAAAAAGCCGATGGCCCGGAACGTTTCCGTGATGCTTACAGATATATCATCACACTTTTTCGTCATCATAAAGTAGATAATATCACCTGGTTTTTTCACGTGAATGCATCATCCTATCCTGAAAAATCATGGAATGAAATACATCAATATTATCCGGGTGATACCTATATTGATTGGCTTGGGGTAAGTGTATATGGTCCGCAAACCAAAGAAGATACCTATAATTCATTTACTGACATACTGGATAAAGCATATCATGAGCTCACCAATATTTCAAATAAGCCAATTGCTATTTTAGAATTGGGCATTACTGAAATATAAAGTGTAGAGGAAAAAAGAAATTTACGCTAAAAACTCTGGGGTTGCCAATTCAACTTTTTTACCTTTTTGCTCCATCACAACAACGGTGATATCATCACCCTCACTGTATCTTTCTGAAAGGTTATTGACACGTTCCTTGGCCACTTTTGAAATGTGGAGCAGTGCATCAAAGCCATCTGGCATTTCAACAAAGAGTCCGAAGTCTACGATCTTTTTCACTTTCCCCTCATAGCTTTCACCGACTTTATACTCCATCTGCTTTTTCACAGGGGATGAAGCGATCTTTTCTATGTGGGCTTTTGCTTCTGCTACTTTTTCTTTGTCTTCACCTGAAAGTTTTACACCGCCTACATCACGGTCAAGATCAACGGAAACTTCGAACTTTTCAATGATCTCACGGATCGTCGCACCCGCTTTTCCGATAATATCTACTATCTTGCTTGGATGTATAGTAAAATGTTCTGTACTTGGAAGTGCTGTGCTTGAAACGATATTTTTTTCTGCTTCTTCCATCAGTCCAAGAATATGGTTTTTACCCTGGCTGGATTTTTGTAGTGCATCTCTCAGTACAGCTAAGTCTATACCGCCGAGTTTCATATCCATTTGAAGTGCGGTGATACCCTTTGCAGTACCTGCTACTTTAAAATCCATATCCCCATCATGGTCTTCAAGTCCCATGATATCTGTCAGTACAGCATACTTGTCACCTTCACTCACTAGACCCATAGCAATACCTGCCACAAGTGCTGTAGTATGTACCTCAGCAGCACGCAATGCCAATGCACCACCACAGATAGTCGCCATAGAGGACGAACCATTACTTTCTAAAATTTCAGAGACCATACGGATACTTCCATCATAGTTTAAATCTAAAGAAGGCTCTAATGCCCTTTTTCCTAAATTACCATGTCCAAGTTCTCTTCTGCCTGGAGCGCCAATGTATTTGGCTTCACCTACTGAGTAACCGGGGAAGTTATAATGTACCATGAAATTCTCTGACTGAGCGTTTTTATCAGTGATGAGTTCATACATCTGTGCATCTTTTTTATCGCCAAGTGTCACCGTGACAAGTGCTTGTGTCTGACCACGGGTAAAGAGACATGACCCGTGTACAGATGGTAAAAGATTTGTTTCGATGCTGATAGGTCTAACTTCATCCAGTGCTCTGCCGTCTGCACGAATATTTTTATCCAGGATCATCGCTCTTACAACGGTTTTTTTATAACGTTCCAGTACTTTAGATACCAGTTCTTTATCTGCCTCTTTACCGTCCGCTTCTAATGCTTCCATAATTTTCGTACGTACTTTTTTAAGTTCAGTAGAACGCTCACTTTTTGCCATATGCGAAATCGCTTTTTCAACATCTTCTGCATAATTTTTTTCTATCATTGCATACAGTGATTCATCTATTTTATCTTCAGCTAATGGCAGGTCTAGGGCTTCTCGTACCATAGGAGTAAAGGCATCTACATAAGCGGTTGTTGCTGCATCTATAGCTTCTGCTGCCATCGCGATCACATCCACCAATGCTGATTCATCAAACTCATTGGCATTTTGTCCCTCTTCATCTTCGGTGGCGAGTGTACGCATCTCTATCATCACCACATCTTTACCTGAACCTACCACCAAAAGATCAAGTTCACTTTCTGCCTGCTGCGTGAGTGTCGGATTGATAACAATATCATCTCCGACTGTACCTACTCTGACTGCAGCGATACTGGTATTGACTGGAATATCTGAAACATATAATGCTGCATTTGCCGCATGTAAAGCTGCCACTTGCATATCAACCTCTGAATCTGCACTGACCACCATCACTGTGATCGTTACAGGGTAATGAAACCCTTTAGGAAATAAGGGGCGTAAAGAACGGTCAACGATACGGGATGTAAGTGTTTCAAAGTCACCAGGCTTCGTCTCTCTCTTGATGAAACCACCAGGGATCTTAGCTGCAGCATAAGATTTTTCCATATACTGCACAGTCAACGGAAGAAAATCCTCATCCACTGGTTTTTCATCTACAGCAACTGCTGCTATGAGTACAGCTTTCCCCTGTCTGTACATTACTGCACCACTTGCCTGCTTTGCTATTTTATTAAATTCATATTGTTCTTCGAGACTGTTTACATTAATCTCTATTATTTGTTCTTTCATTCGTTTATCTTTCCTTTTTACTGTTTAATGCTTTTACAACACTCTGTTTTACATGTTTCTCTTCATAAAAATATATTTAGTCTTCTTCTTTTATTTTTACTTCTTGCTTATTTACCATGAATGATATCTCTTCAAAATTTAATTTTTGAAAATCTTTATAATAGTATTCTATCGAAATATAGTCTCGTATCTTATAAGGACAAAATACACCATCACACACCGTAAGCAGATTTTGATAGACACCTTTATCCAAAATGGGCGTTGCTATAAAGATATTTTTTGCTCCCCTTGCGATGACCGACTTCAGTGCAACCATCATGGTAAGTCCTGTTTCTATGCACTCATCAGCTAAGACAACATACTTCCCCTTGAGAGAGATCAAATCCTTGCCTTTTCGATATTTATAGACATAAGAAAGTACTTCTTCTTCATACTTTCGGTGTGCTTCCCCATAGACATAATCCTCATTGATCCCAAACGCATCGATAAGTGCTTTGTGCATCACCACTTCTTCCGTTTCTGAAACCATTGCGATAACAAGTTCCGGGTTATTGGGTGCCAAAACAGGTTCTGTCAGTAAGATGTCCATTTGTGCATTGACAGCCTTAGATATTTGATCTGCAAAATAAACACCTCCTTCACTTACACCTATCACTACGGTTTCATTTTTTGATAGTAACTCTATAGGAAGCGTCTCGATCAACTGTTTTGAGGCATCTTCTCTATCTTCAAAATATGTATTAGGGTTTGAATCGCTGGGCATAATCCGCTCCTGGGAATTGTTTAGAAATTTCTTCTTCATCAAAAGTATAACGAAACTCTTCTATATACTTCATCAATAGTTTATAAGCGTGATTTAACTGTTCCATACTTTCCACATCCCCTCCTAGATCAGGGTGATTCTTTTTAGCCAAAAAATGGTATTGTTTTTTAATATCTGCTTTACTGATCAACTTAGGTAGATTTAATATCTCTAACGCTTTTTCTATCTCATCTTTAGGGTTAATGATCATTGGTTAGTGTCTCCAGTACCTATACCACCAAAAGGAATAAAATTCAACTGTACATAAAAAGAATTGTCTATGGTAAAGCCTGTAGGTCTTGGTGTGATCTGTTGTCTAATAGCAGCGTCAACACTCCAGCAGTCACGATGATAACCTCCGCCAAATCTCCATTGGTTATTTGAGCTGTCATCCACATTATAAGTAAAACCGCCATTCAGTGCCACTTGTTCATTAAGCGTGTATCTAAACGTGAGATAAACATCATTTGCACTAATATCATCATCTGCAATATCACTAGGTACATCAGGTAAAATTTGTTTATAGGTATGCCCTACCCCTACATAATAGTCTTGTTTATTCAATGAAATACGACTGGATGATTCACGTATCTTACCGTACTCGTGAGAATAGATCACATTATTATAAAGTCTCCATTGATCCCAATTATACTGCATTTCATTACGCATATCAGCAAGTTCATAATTTCTCTCAGGATAATACGTTTGTGTTAATCTTTGATAAAACTTTAACTTCATAGTCTCATCATAAAAGTATTGACTTACACTCAAATCGTAGTGCTCTTCAGGCAGACCGACAGTAAATAATGCCGTTTGGTTCAGATCCAGAGAAGACAACGCAGGAGACTGGTATTCATTACCCGGTCTAATGTACGTTAATGAGGGTTGCAATACATGTATAAAGCCATCGTACTTTTTTGTTAAATCTGTAAAAAGTTTTACTTTATGTATATTGCTATAGTACTCAAAATCATCATAGAAATGCACTTCATTGCCAAAAAAGAATTTACTATAATACAACTCTTCACCCAAGGATAGATTCAAAAAATCATCAAAAAATGAGGTAGTAAATTCCAATGGTACCTTGAGCTCTGCCTGACGAAGAGTAGTACCTTTTTCTCTATAAAAATTGTTGATACGGAGATCTGTGCTATAGGTAAGATTATTCCATATAAAATGAGTTAGGTATTGATGTAATTGAACAGAAGGAAGTATCTGAAGTGTTTCATCATCATCCACTCCCTCTCTTGTATCGATGAAATATTTGGCATTGAGTCCTGCATAATAGTCATTATTATAGGCAAAATAATTGACCCTAGATTCCTGTAAGGGGACAAGTCCAAAATGCTCCAGATGACTTTTCTGCAAATTCAGATAATCAATATCGTTCAGATAGGTAGTATTGATGTATAAACCATCTGTAAAACCTTGAAGGTATGTATCTGAAAAGACTTGGGAGGATTCATAGTTAAACTCTATCCCATAGTGACTGTCATTATTAAGAGCATACTCTTCTGTATACTCTTTCTTATCTTTGAAATACCCTACCCTTAACTTTCCGGATGAATAAGCTGTATCAACAAAACGTAATGTACTATACATTCCTATGCTTCTTGATGTCCGAATCTGAGGGTTAAACTCCATATCCATGCTTTTAGAAATAGCCCAATAGACAGGTTGTTCATAAAGAAATCCCTCATTGGATGAATATCCAAAAGCAGGGAAAAGAAGTCCTGAAGTTCTTTCTCTATCGGTTGAGAACGCGAGATAAGGTGTGTAAAACATAGGGATATCCCATAAATATACTTTTGCACCATATATCTTTATATAGTTTGTATCACTCTCGTATAAAGCGTCTGAGAAAGCCATTTTCCATAAAGGATCTGCAATATCACAACTTGAGATCAAAGATGCACCCAAAGTATATTTACCTTCTTCTTTATATGCATCATTGGAAAAAAGCCACACATCATTTCTACCGATAAGAAAGAGTTCATCAAAGGTAACCTCTTTCGTATCTGTATGAATTTCAATATGATTGGTATGAACTTTACTTCCTTTGTAGCCCAGCATTTCGATATTTCCATCCAGAACAAGTACTTTTGTACTTTTGTCAAAATATGCAGAAGATGCTTTAATCACAGCATCTTCATAATAAACAACTACATTATCTCTAGCTTTGACTAAGTTTTTTGCAGCATCAACATATTTTGCTGTTATCTCGATTTTACTTTTATCTGAAGCAGCAGACAATAGTTGCACACCCACTATAATAGATACCAGAAAAAAAAAGATATTTTTAATCATTCACAACTACGCAATTAGAAAGTTTATCATGAAGCGTTTGTCTAAGTGGAACAAAGAATGCCATAAGAAAACCCAAATAAAACAGTACTTCACTTGGGATTCTCACGGAAGCACGCAAAAATGCTTTTTGAAAATCAGGTGTATTCCCTGTTTCCAGGTCTATCACTTTTATCTTCATGAGATACTTACCTAGTGTCATACCGTTTTGCCAGACCAAGACAGTATGATAGATGAGTTTTATAGAGAGTACAACCAAAAGATTTTGAGCAATAAAGGTATTGATACTTTCAAGTGCTGCTTCATCTACCACTGTAATATTCGAAAAAACTGCAGAAAACTGATCATAAAAAATAATAATAAAAAACAGGGTGATGACTATATCATCTATGACAAAAGAAGTAATTCTTTTTTGAATGCTTGCAATAGGCAAGGAGAGAGAGTCAGACATCCCTACTTCCTAAAGTGCCTGATATGCAATGTCAGTACGACACTGTTTGCCTGCAAAGTGCACTTGGCCTACCAGCATATACGCATGTCTTTGTGCTTCTTTAATACTGTCACCGACACCTACACAGACCAGTACCCTACCGCCTGTTGCATAGAGTTTTCCATCTTCACCGCGCGTCACTCCAGCATAAGAGATATGTGCATTTTCACGTACCTCTTCATGGTAGATATCATCCACGATGATCTCTGCAGGAGGTGTACTTTTATACGGGTAGTCTTTACTTGCCATCACTACACCGACTGCATATTTGTCATGAAACTCTATCTTGGCATTTTTAAGATCACCCGTTGCTGCCTTATAGAACAGTTCAGAAGCTGGAGACTTAAGCAGTGGCATCAACTCTTCACATTCAGGATCACCAAAACGTACATTATACTCAAGAATGATAGGCTCACCTTTTACCACCATCACACCGATAAAAAGTACACCCGTAAACGGCATACCTTCGGCTTCCATACCCTTAAGTGTAGGTTCTATGACTCTTTCGTTCAACTTACGATAGATCTCATCATTGACCAGAGGTGTGGGTGCATATGCCCCCATACCACCTGTATTGGGACCTTCATCATTATTGAGGAGTCTTTTATGATCTTGTGCAGCAGGTAAAACCACATAATCTTTTCCATCACAAATAGCAAATACAGAAAGTTCATAGCCATCCAGGAATTCTTCTACAACAATACTTGTTCCCGCATCACCAAAAGAGTTACCTGAAAGCATTTCACCTGCAGCTTTTTTTGCTTCGTCATGACTTTGCGCAATGATCACACCCTTACCACCACAAAGCCCGTCTGCTTTCACTACGATCGGTGCATCCAGTGTCATGATAAAATCATATGCATCCTGCAATGAATCCGTTTCGATGTACTTAGCGGTAGGCACATTGTGACGGGCAAGAAAGTTTTTCATAAAGATCTTAGAACCTTCAAGTTGTGCAGCTTGGGCTGTGGGTCCAAAGATCGTAAGACCTCTGGCTTTAAATACATCAACAATACCCCCTACCAATGGTGCTTCAGGACCAACGATAGTCAGTTCGATACCATTGGCTTCAACAAAATCAGCCAATGCAGAAAAGTCACTAATCTCTAGGTTTTCACCTAATGTGTCTGTCGCTCCATTACCCGGTGCAAAATAGATCTTCTCTACATTCTCATCTTTTTTCAATGCCAAACCAATAGAATATTCTCTACCGCCAGCACCTATTATCAATACGTTCATTTAAAATTCTCCGAAAAAGTTTAATTATCACCATAATATGCGGTTTGTTTAGTAGGGATGACATTGTGCGTAGAGGGTTTTGGAAAGGTTTGAAGGCGAACTGTCTTGTTCATCGATGACCTTTCCAAAGTCCTATTCGTGCAAAAATCGTCACTAATAAGGCCCGGGTGAGCGTTCTGCTTAAAGTCGGCCCTATATAGCCAACAGTGCAGGAGAGAGTCCCTCTTTAGGGGATGATGTCTCGCTGACAAAGTCAAGCTCAGATGACAACTTCCACACACCAAGAGACTACATGTCCCACTAAGATTAATGTTGGACCCCAAATACAGTAGTCGCATCACCTAGGTAAAATTTATTATAACCTATTTGGAGTTAGAAGTGAGTAAATTATGATATGTAAGAACGTTTTTCTAGCAAAGCTAGACAAAACTACATTATCGCAGGACTTGCTAAAGCTATACACTACGATAACTTCAGCAGAAGGCTCTTGTGACTAGCCACACTTTTTGCTTTTAGTATACAGGCATCTATATTTGGTGTATCTGACACTTCACAGCGTGCATGAATAGGTAAATGTCTTTTTGTCGCTTTACCTATCACTACGGCTGTATAGCTTTCATCCCATTCAAAATTTTTCAAGAAACAATGAATAGTCGAAGGAGATGTGAAGATAATAACGGCATTTTTACCCGGTTTCTCTTTTTTCTCATAGTGGATACAGGAAGTCTCATAAATGATCTGTTCCTGAAGTTCTATACCCGCCTTGGCTAAAAAAATTTTTGAATCAAAAGAGACTTCTTTAGGGCGTAAGTATAAGATCTTTTTATCTTGAAACTGTATGACAATATCTTGACTTAATGTCTCACCATAAAATGATTTAGGTTGGTATACTACTTTTCCACCCAAAGATTCTATCTCTTTTGCCGTGGCTGAACCTATGGCTAGACAAGGGTACTTTTTCCATTCGGGGTTTAATGCTTCTGCACTCTTGACCGCCTGCTTGGAGGTAAACATCAGTGTGTCACATTTTGAAAAATCTATCGTTATCGGCAGAAGTGAAAAACGTATGATGGGCAGATGTATCGTTCCTTCTCTGGGCATAGGAGATAAAAGATAGATCATAGCATCAGAGTGGGTCATGATTACTCTTTGATCACTCTGGATAAATGTTCACCATTGAGCATGGCAACATTCATACTTTCATCATCATAAGGATCAAAGTGCGGCGTGATAACCCATTTTTTATTTATATCGAGTAAAAAGATTTGATCTTCTATTTGGTCAGCGATACGATGTGCTTCGAGTAGTAGCATATTGGGACGTAAGACCATATGAAACTCTACAAAATTAGTGGTTCCATCCGTACGTGTTTTTAGCCAATGGTAACTTGTTATTTCAGGGTGATCCGAGATGATTTGACTAATATTTTCCACCATGTCCGTATCCAGTGCACGGTCTAAAAGTATCTCTATGCCCTCTTTTACGATCTCATAGGCAGAGTAAATAATATAAAGTCCTATCCCTAAACCAAATATCGCATCAATCGCATCCATACCTGTCATATATACCAATCCCAACGCTATCAAAACAGCAGCATTGCTCCATAGGTCAGTTTTATAATGTAAAGCATCTGCTTTTATCACAAGATTGTCTGTTTCTCTTGCAACTTTCAAGAGATACGTGACTAAAAAATAGGTGATGATAATGGAAATTGTCATTGCCACAATTGAAGGTGTAAGAAGTGTAGTCTCAGTTCCGGTGCTTAGCTTTTTAATCGCTTCATAAATAATATAAATACCCGACATGGTAATGATAGTACCTTCTATTACCGCGGCAATAGCTTGTATTTTACCTTTACCGTAGTGATACTCTTCATCGGGATGTTCTTCTGACTTTTTAATCGCAAAAAAGTTAAACCCGGAAACCAACATATCTAAAAGTGAGTCTATGGCAGAAGCAAGTACAGCCACTGAACCGCTTGCTATTCCCAAGACCAATTTTACGATCACTAAAAGGGTTGCAACAGAACTTGACACAAGTGTTGCCCGTTTTTGTGGTGACATTTTTAACTCATGACTCATGTTCATGCTCCTCTTTTTTCTTTCATTATTGTCAATCCATTGACTGCCAATAACCCCACAGATACTATAAAATAAAGTATAAGAAGTATCCATAATCCACGACTTATCACATCCAAGAAAGGGAAGAAAAGTGTGATACGATATAGTATACCTAGTAAGACTGTATATTTAACCATATTGTGTAAATATGTATAGCGTTTCACAATGGTTGTTTCACGACAACTGGCACATCGGTTCTCAATCGCTTTTTTCTGATTTTTATCTAAAAATGCATAAACAAACTTTAGCACATAGCGTGACAAAGCAATGATAACTGCTATTCTAATGATAATAAATAAGGCTTCTAACCAAAACCCCTCTGGTATCTCAGCCCAAGTTTCAAAGAGAAGTACTTTAAGACTCATTCCCTCCGAAAGATAATAGCTACCAAACGCAAACATACCTATCAGTCCAAACCATAACAATACTTTCAGTATAAAGAACAGATAGTGTTTGGCTTTGTCTATCTTAAACTTATGTTTTTCATATGAAGCAGTATTTTTCATCAAGCCAAAAGCAAACTGGTAATGCCATTTAAGCATAAAATAAACTGCTGCCACAGCAAAAAGAAGCGCTCCAAAAGCAATGATCTCTTCGTAGAAATTCGGGATATTCATAGGTGACGGCCTCATAGTTAAATGAAAAATGATTTTAACATAAGTTAGATTTGAATGGCACGGGATACTTTACCCGTGCGCTATAAATACGATGAAGAAAAATTAGAGTGCTTTTGTCGCTAAAGAAGCTACGCGTTGTGCAAATGCTCCCTTGTCTTTAGGCTCAAGTCCCTCAGAGAGTTTTGCAGAATCTAAAAGTATCCATGAGAGGTCACTAAACAGAGATTCATCTTCCAATGCATCGAGTTTTTTGATCATTTCATGATCAGGATTGATCTCCAGAATCAAAGGTATCTCTGGCATTTCTTGTCCCATTTGAGCAAACATCGCTGCCATGCCTGCCATTGGATCTGAACTGTCTTTAAGTACACATGATGGACTCGATGTCAGTCTTGTAGAGGTTTTTACCTCTTTGACTTCGTCACCCAACACTTCTTTGATCTTATCCGTAAGAGATTTGAACTCTTTAGAGATCTCTTCTTTCTCTTCTTCCGTCTTAGAGTCTGGGGCTTCAATAGTTGTAATATCTTTAAGGCTCCACTCTTTATAAGCTCCTATCATCGGAGTAACGATACTGTCTACCTCTTTATCATCCATGATAAGTACTTCAATATTTGCTTTTTTATACGCTTCAAGCAGTGGAGAATTTCTTAACACATTTTCATCTTCACCTACGATATAATAGATCTCTTTCTTCTCAGAATCACCACGACTCATATACTCTTCAAACGATACAAGTCCTTCCTCTGTCGAACTTTTGTATTTGACGATATCAAGGAGTAATTCTTTATTGGTATGATCTATGTAAATACCCTCTTTCATCACTCTATTGTATTGTTCTATGAATGTATCCGCCTCTTCACCACTTAGTTTTTTAATAGCTTGAAGTATCTTCTTTGTTGCATTTTGCTTGATGTTAGCTAAGATTCTATTTTCCTGAAGCAACTCACGAGACACATTCAGCGGCAGATCTTCAGAATCGATAATACCTTTGACAAAACGCAAATACGGTGGTAGCAACTCTTTGTTGTCATCGGTGATAAATACACGCTTCACATAGAGTTTTACCCCTGCTTCATAATCTGCTCTGTACATATCCATAGGAGCTGTTTTAGGGATATAGAAAAGTGTGGTAAATTCATTCGCACCCTCTACTCTATTGTGTAAATAAGTCAATGGTTCATCATCACCGTGCGCCAATGTTTTATAGAACTCCACATAATCATCTTTTTTCAATTCAGATTTAGAAAGTGTCCATAGTGCGGTAGCTGCATTGATCTGTTCTGATTTATTGACCATTTTAGTCGTTGCATCATCCCCTTCACCCTCTGTCTCCTCTTCAGTGTAGTTCAACATAATAGGGTATGCAATGTGGTTAGAGTACTTCTTGACTACCTCTTGTGTTCTCCACTTGTCTAAGAACTCTTTCTCATCTTCTTTGAGCTTGATGTAGATGATCGTCCCATGCTCTTCTTTTGTCACAGGCTTCACTTCATATTCACCTGTACCGTCCGTACTGAACATATAGGCTTGTTCTTCACCCGCCTTTTTTGAGATCACATCTACTTTATCTGCTACCATGAACACAGAGTAGAATCCGACCCCGAACTGACCAATAAGGTTTGAATCTTTTTTCGCATCACCAGTAAGGTTTTCCATAAAGGCTTTTGTACCGGACTTGGCAATGGTCCCTAAATGATCCATTAAGTCTGTTTCATTCATCCCTATACCATTATCACCGATAGTAAGAGAGTTATCCTCTTTATCTAATTTAATAAATACTTTTCCGGACCACTCACCCGCTTTAAATTTTTCATCTGTCAAAGCAAGATAATTAAATTTATCTAATGCATCTGAAGCGTTGGATACAAGCTCCCTGATGAAAATTTCTTTATTGGAATAAAGTGAGTGTGTCATGAGCTTTAAAAGTTGCCCGATCTCTGTTTGAAACTGATGTTTTGCCATTGTGTTTCTCCTATAGTATATTAATTTGGTGGGATTATAATATATTTTTCTAAATATTACAAGTTTTTCGAAAGAAAGTTTAGTGCTATTGACTAAAGTACCTCTGTTTTTTGAAATATTAGTATATCTTGTTATAATAGAGATATGAAAAATTTATATCTTATTAGACATGCAAAATCAGACTGGAGTGATGAAAGTAAAAGTGACTTCGATAGAGGTCTCAATAAAAGAGGTCAAAAAGCGATACTTACTATGGCAAAGGCACTCAAAGAGAAAAAAGTAATGCCAGATCTCATACTCTCCAGTTCTGCTAAAAGAGCCCAACTCACTGCCAAAGGTTTAGCGAAAGAGCTAGGCTATGGTGGAAAGATCAAATACATAGATGCCCTCTATATGGCAGAACCCATAGATGTCATTTCTATTATAAAAGAGATAAAAGATAAATACAATAATGTATTTATCATCGGACACAATCCCGAAACAACTGAATTAACAGACCTGATGCTGGATGACTATATTGATAATATACCTACTTTAGGTATCGTAGCATTGAAACTTCCTATCAAGCATTGGCAAAAATTAAAACCCGAAAAAGTTAAATTAAAGTTTTTCATTTACCCCAAAATGTACACATAAATATTTTATCGTTTCCATTCTAATTGCTTGAATGGAATTTTTTCATTTGAAAAAGGCTCAACGATGACATCTATATCATCCAGTGTGTAGTGTAAAGGAAAACCTATTTTTGAATTTCTGGCTGTGCTTTCGAGAATAAAGTACTTCTTTCCATTGACCCAAAGCCCTTTTGTCTTGTCTAATCGTTGATCCTCTATGGCCGTAATGATGAAAATGTGCTTTGGCACCAAAACAAAATAGGCTTTCAACCCTAATGCATGCAGCATAGAAATAAGTAGATTACTCTTATCATCACAATCCCCAAAATTTTGCTGTATGGTTTGTTGTGCTGAATACTGCTGAAAGGTGTTGGTCTGGTAAGGTATATTGGTCACAAAATCTAATACACTTTGTACTTCACAAAGTGTATCAGAACAGTGTGCTGTTAATGTAAATGCCTTGTCTTGTATCTCTTGAGAAGTCGTGACATAAGATCTATATATACCATTGGATGTACCTACATGGGTTTTATCTACGATACCCATTGCTTTGATAGTACCGTAGATAAAGGCTACAGATGAGATCACAATAATGAGCAGTGATAGGTTTTTTTTGCTCTCGTTTTTCATATCAATCTACACACTCCTCTAAAAAATTGTCTTATTTTGTAGAGGTTCCACAACCCTGTTTTTCACGCTCCGCTAAAAGTTCTACACCTTTTTTCTCTGCATCTTGTAACATTTTCTTTTTATTATTGCTCACTGTGATCCCCGGTACCGATAGTGCTGCACCTTTTTCTTGCAAATGGAATGCAGAGGTATTCTTTACCATGATCGTAAATTCATACAGTTCGATAAGTTTTTTATTAATAGCATCACAGGTACCAGACGAAACAGTAGATTGTCTTGCTACTTCCTTCTGATCATTCATATGTACAGTACCATCGGGTACAGGGAGTTTATCAGCAAATTTTTGACGCTCTACTTCAGGTTCTGCCCGTTTTTTCTTTGCATCACTTACCATTGGTTCTTTACTATGATTTACTGTGATCTCCGGTACCGGCAGTGCTCCACTCTTTGCTTGCACAGGGACAGTCCCGGTACCGTGTACCTTAGTCATCAATGCCTCTGGTCTCATCATTTTTTATCAGTATCAGAAGAGGGTTCAGACACCAACGCAGGAGTATTTACCACTGTCTTTTTATCTTGCCTTTTCTCAGTGCCTGTAGGACTAGGCATTTCACAACCCTGTTTTTGACGCTCCGCTAAAAGTTCTCCCTGTTTTTTCTTTGCATCTCTTAACATTTGTTTTTTGTTATTACTCACCGTGATCCCAGGTACAGGAAGTGCTGTAGCTTTTTCCTCTAAATGGAAAGCAGAGGTATGGTTGACCATCGTAGTAAATGCATCCAGCTTCATCAGTTTTTTATCAATAGCATCACAGGAACCAGAAGATAAAGCAGCTTTACTTGTCACTGCCTTTTTATCTGCCATTGGTGTCATGCCTGTTCGCATAGGAGTTTCACATCCGTATTTTTGACGCTGGGCAGCATATTCTGCCTGCTTCTTCTCTGCATCTCTTAACATTTGTTTTTTATTATTACTCACTGTAATTCCAGGTACCAGAATTGCTGTCGATTTTTCTTCTAAATGGAAAGCACTGGTGTTTCGTACTACTTCAGTAAATCTATCTAATCTTAGAATTTTTTTATCTAGAGCAGCACATGGATCAGAGGATAAGGTAGGTGCTATTTCATCAGCCATTTGACCACTGCAGGCGGTCATCAATGTTGCAATGGCAAAAGAAGAGAGTGTGAAAAGAAGTGTTTGTTTCATAAGAGATTCCTTTATAAAATATTATAGCAGAAGCAGTTCAAATAAACATCATGGTAACTATACATAGATTACTGCAAACGCTTTTGGGTCACCTCATCAGGTTCAATCTCACATAACATGGTATCTTGACCACAATGACGGCAGGTTGTTCTTACAGTAAATATATACCAACCATTTCTGTCTTTCAGTATGGGATTACTACACTTTGGACAGTTTATGCGACTCTGAAGTATGGCAAAGATCATTGCCACTCCTAACTGAAGTGTACTATGTGTATAAAAGATTGACAAAATAATAAAAAGACCAACCATAACACCTAGGAGGATATACTTAACGTAAGCGGGAATACATTTCATAACTCTATTTCCTTTTGATGAGTGTACGTGACAGAAAGTAACTAAAAAATGCCCTTTAAGGGGAGAAAAATAGTATAAACTACTCCCACTCAATAGTTGCAGGAGGCTTAGAACTGATGTCATACACTACTCTATTGATCCCGTCGATCTCATTAATGATTCTTCTACTCATACCTTCCAGTACATCATGTGGAATATGAGCAAACGTAGCCGTCATACCATCGACTGATTCAACCATACGGATACATACCGTATTGTCATACGTACGGTTGTCACCCATCACGCCCACAGACTGTACATTAAGCAGTACAGTAAATGCCTGCCATACTTTGTCATAGTAACCTGTCGCTTTAAGTTCTTCCTGCATAATGGCATCTGACTCTCTAATAAGGTGTAAGCCCTCTTCTGTCACTGCTCCCATAGTTCTGATAGCAAGACCAGGTCCAGGGAATGGGTGTCTTCCTATCATGTTTTTAGGTAGTCCCAGTTCAAGCCCCAGTTTTCTTACCTCATCTTTAAATATCTCTCTAAGAGGTTCTACCAGTTCAAACGTCATCCAATCCGGTAGTCCACCTACATTATGGTGAGACTTGATCGTTTTAGATGGTCCTTTGACTGAAACGGACTCAATGACATCTGTATAAAGTGTTCCTTGTGCTAAAAATGCAACATCTGTATGCTTCTTAGCTTCTATGTCAAAGACTTCGATGAACTTCTCACCGATAGCTTTTCTTTTAGTCTCAGGATCACTTACACCTTCAAGCACTGCCATAAACTCTTTTTTTGCATCGATCGTGATGAGTGGTATCTCTAGCATTTTAAACATCGCTTGCACTTGTTCTGCTTCATCTTTACGAAGTAATCCCTGATCCACAAATACACAGATCAGTTGTTCTTTTGGCAAGGCTTCATTCAGCATAGCAGCAACGACCGAAGAGTCTACTCCGCCACTGACACCACAAAGCACTTTTTTATCCCCGACCTGCGCTTGGATCGCAGCGATCTTTTCCTTGGCAAAGCTTCCCATATTCCAAGTGCTGTCACAACCACAGATGTGTTTAGCAAAGTTCTTCAACATCGCTGTCCCCTCTACCGAGTGATGCACTTCTGGGTGAAACTGAAATGCATAGATGTTTTTACTCTCATTTGCTATAGCCGCATACGGAGAGTTTTCACTTGTACCCACCACTTCAAAACCATCAGGTATACGTTCTGCTCTATCTCCATGACTCATCCATACGATAGAGTCATCAGAGATATCTTTGAAGATACCCGAATCATTTTCTATTTTGAGTTTTGCTTTTCCGTATTCATGGTGATCCGCGGCAATAACGCTTCCACCAAAGTGTTGTGTGATAAGCTGCATACCATAACAGATACCCAAGATAGGCAATCCTAGATCCCACACACCCTCATCTGGTTTATAGGCATCTTCGGCATAGACTGAAGCAGGACCTCCAGAAAGGATAATACCTTGCGGCTTTCTTGCCTTAATGTCTTCAATACTTTCGCGATAAGGTACCACTTCCGTATAAACACCGCTTTCTCTAAGTTTTCTAGCGATAAGCTGTGTGTATTGTGATCCGAAGTCTAAGACTAATATAGGGACTTGTTTCATCATCTTTCCTTGTATGTGTATGGTTAAATCTTTCAAAAAAAACTTAACTATAAAAATACTTTTTTAGTATTCCTGAGCGTCCCTCAGGAATACCAATCTCACAAACCGAACCTATGCTATGGGTTACGCGCCTATTCCAAGTATAAGAAACTGCACATACCAGATAGAGACAGACACAATATAACCTACAAGTACGGTCCAGGCTAATTTTAGATGTGAACCGAATGTATAGATACCGTGAAGTTTACCCATGACACCCACACCGGCAGCAGAACCAAATGAGATAAGTGAACCACCCACACCGGCTGTAAGTGTGACAAGCATCCACTGTGCATGTGCAGATGCACCCATGTCCGGACTTGATTTAAGTACTGCTGACATGACAGGAACGTTATCAACGATAGCAGAAAGGAATCCTACTCCGATATTCACTGTTGTAGCGCCAAATTGGGCATAAAGTGCCGTGAAGTACTCTAGGAAACCTAAGAAGTGAAGTCCACCGACCGCAGCTAAAATACCAAAGAAGAAAAGCAGTGTATCATTTTCAATTTTGGCAATGAATGAGAATACATTTACTGGAGGGCAAACGATCCCTTCACTATCGTATTGAACCTCTCTACTCATTCTATAGATATAGAGTTTCAGAACAGCCAAACCGAACATCATCCCCCACATTGCTGGCAAATGAAGGACTTGGTGAGAGATTACAGCTGAGGCAATAGTCAACGCAAAAAGCCCTATGATCACTTTTCCACCTTTGGAAATATAAACTTTTTGTTCATCGGCTGCAAATGGTGGTGTTCCGTTTGGTACGAAACGACTTAAAAGGAATGCAGTCACGTACCAGCCCACTATAGACGCAGGGAAAAGATAAAGAAAATCAACAAAAGCCCCCTTACCGTCAACCCATACCATCAAAGTAGTGATATCACCAAACGGAGACCAAGCACCACCTGCATTTGCTGCAACAACGATATTGATCGCCGAAGGTACAATAAATGCTTTATTCGTTTTATCAATGGTGATCAATACAGTTGAAAGGATCAGTGCTGTTGTCAAGTTATCTGCAACAGGAGAAATGAAGAAAGCTAAAAGACCTGTGATCCAGAAAAGTTTTTTATAGCTGTACCCTTTAGAAACAAGATTATAACGTAAAGTAGAAAATACATTCCTATCGATCATCGCTTCAATATATGTCATTGCAACATAAAGGAAGAAGAATATCCCTGCAATCTCATAAATAAGAAGCTCAATTTCATGGTGCAAATGTTTACCGTCTAAACCATTGATAGCATAATAGACACCGATCAACATGAAGATCAATGTTCCTGCAAAAAGTGCCGGTTTAGCTTTATTTATATGGTACTTATCTTCCGCTGCAATAAAGTAATACCCTATGACAAATATGATAAGTGAAGCAATCCCCACCCATGTTGTTGTCAAATCTGTGTGCAGTATTTCTGTTGTCATTAATTCCTCTCCTAATACTTTGGTATGCCATATTTCTCTATGCATTTATTTTAGATAGATTCTATATAGTGCGAACCCAAAGACTCTTTTCTCGCAAGTGCTGCATCTACGATGGCAGAAGCAGTATTTAATCTAAGTTTAAGCAGTCTGCCTATCTCTTTATTTTTCATATCATAAATAAGATTTTTCGCTTCATGCAAGCCTTTTGTTGTCCTGATAATCCCTATATCATCCCACATTACTTGACGCAATTTTTGTTTATAGGTTTTATCGTTTTCTTTGTGCAGAATATTACCGTAATCTTTCTCAAATATAGGTGTTTGCATCGCTTCATGCTCTTTGGAAAGCAGATGCTCTACGGCACGTTTGGCAAAGACCACTCCTTCAAGCAGTGAATTTGATGCAAGACGATTTGCGCCATGTACACCTGTTCTTGCTGCTTCACCTATGACATAAAGACCTTCCATACCGTCTATAGAGCCATTGGTATCGCATTTTATACCACCATTAGAGTAGTGAAATGCAGGTGAAATAGCAATCTTATCCTTCGGAAATTTATAACCCAGCGCACCAAAAGTATGCGTGATATTAGGGAAACGATGTTCAAACCATTGGTCCTCGAACATAGAAAAATCAAGATAGGCTTTTTGTCCCGTTTTTCGTTTATGATTGAAGATACCACGAGCCACAATATCTCGACTTGCCAATTCTCCCCTCTCATCATAATCAAACAAGAAACGTCTTCCCTCTTCATCCACTACATGTGCACCTTCACCTCTCAGTGCTTCAGTCAGTAACAGTTTTCTTGCAAAAGGGGTCTCAACAAATACAGTAGGGTGAAACTGCATGAATTCCATATCGGCAAGTTCTATACCTTTTTCAACACAGATACCATGAATATCGGCACTTACGGTACGTGAGTTGGTATTATATGCATAAAGTGAGCCTATACCTCCAGAAGCGATGATCACATCATCTGCATAGATCGTCGTAGGTTCATAATTGACCGTTGCTTTTACCCCAAAACATCTGCCATTTTCTATAAGCAGATCATAAACCAGTGTATTTTTCTGAAGTTGGTGTTTGTTTTGCACCATCATAAAGTAATGCATGTAACGCCCAGTAGCATCTCCTCCAGCATGGATAATACGCTCTACAGAATGTGCAGCCTCTTTCGTATATGAAAGGTTCCCCGTTGCATCTGTATCAAACTCCATCCCTCTAGAAATGATATCAGGAGTGGTCTCCAGTGAAGTACGGGAAAGGATCTCCACAGCCTCTTTATTATTATGATACGAACCTGCGGCCATGGTATCTTCTACATGTATAGGGATATCTGCTTCATTCAATGCTGTTGTCATACCTCCCTGAGCATAAAAGGTATTACATTCCCAAGGGATATCTTTGCATACCACTAAGACTTTTTTACTTGCAGGTAACTGCATGGCTGCATAAAGTCCTGCTATCCCTGCACCTATGATCAGCACATCATACTTCTGCATCTTTAACCTTCCGTCTTCATACTTGTATTGTTCTCTACAGTTTCTTCTACATAGACCGGATTGGTTTTATATCCACACCCTGTCAAGATGATACAGCAAAGTGATGTTATAATCGCTTTATGAAAAAAGCCAATATGATTTTGTCTCATTTATCTTCACAGCCTCAGTTTAAATCATTAAAACGGCAGGAGTGTTATCAAAAGTATATCGATCTTCTGAGTCCCAAATGGCAAAAAGCTGTTGCCTTTGTATACATCAAAGACAATACACTCTTCATAGCAGTGACGCACCCTGGTTTTAAAATGGAGCTTAATTATAATAGAGATTTATTAAAAAGCCTATTAACTCAGCTTAACAGACACGATGAAGGGTGTCAGATGATGCAGGCTGAAAAGGTTGTCGTCTTCCATAGCAAGTATTATGCTATGCCTCAGGAAAAAGCGACTTATGTCAGTGTCCCTCATTATCATGAACGTGCCAAGGGAAATTTTGAAACACCTTCAGATAAAGAACTCAAAGAAAAGTTTGAACGTATTAAAGCCATAGTTACATGCAGTCAATAATTCAAGATCTCCCCTCATGTGCAGGTGTTTACCAGTATTTTGACACAAGCGGCAAGCTGCTGTATGTGGGGAAAGCTAAAAATCTTAGAAACAGAGTCAAGAGTTACTGGCGTTTTTCTCCTGAATTTAGACCAAACCCTGCTCAAAGTTCTCGCATCATCAAAATGCTCTATGAAGCCAGTAGACTTGAGTACATTGTTGTAGAAACAGAAGAAGATGCCCTCATCCTCGAAAACTCGCTGATCAAGCAACTCAAACCCAAGTACAACATTTTACTTCGTGATGATAAAACCTACCCCTACATTTATATCGATGAATCTGCTGAATATCCCAGATTTGAGATTACCCGAAAAGTCATCAAAGGAAAAAGCATTACCTACTATGGGCCTTTTCCTACTGGTGGGAAAGCCTTACTTGACGCTCTTTATGAAGTCTATCCTCTTGTACAAAAAAAGTCTTGTTTAAAAGAGGGGAAAGCCTGCCTCTTCTACCAGATCAAAAAGTGTCTGGCACCTTGTGAAGGGAAAGTATCACCTGAAGCGTATGGAGAGATCGTCACACAAGCCAAAACATCCATTGTCAAACGTAAAGATCTTATCTCTACCCTTGAAGAAAAGATGACAAACCTTGCGATGCAAGAACGTTATGAAGAAGCAGCGGCTATGCGCGACAGTATCAATGCCATCTCTTCACTCACAATCTCATCAAACATCGACTTGGCCAATGCCATGGATCTCGATATCTTTGCCATACTCAATGGCGATGAAAGAGGTGTGATCGTCAAACTCTTTATGCGGGGAGGAAAGATCATCTCTTCTGCATACTCTTACTTCAGGCATACCCATATTTTTGACGAGAATGAAGCCTATAAGCAGGCTTTATTGGAATTTTATACCATTGACACCCCTCATAGTTGCAAACAGATTCTTACTGCCCATACTTTTGAAGACTCGGAACAGGTGGCGCATAGCCTTTCTGCCCGGTTTGACAAAAAAATAGAGATCCTTACCCCGAAACGTGGGCCCAAAGCCAAACTCATCTCTTTGGCTCTGCAAAACTGTGAAGAGTTATTGCGTAAAACACAGAGTGATACGCTCATGGAACAAAAAATAGCAGATCTCTTTGACCTTTCTGTCATCCCTTACCGCATAGAAACGTTCGATAACTCTCATCTTATGGGTGCAGCGACCGTAGGAGGTATGGTCGTTTGGGATGAAAACAAATGGGCTAAATCCGCATACCGACGATACACGCTACACGAACGCGATGAGTATGGACAGATGAAAGAGATGCTCTCTAGACGGATAGAAAACTTTAAAGAACAGCCTGCTCCGGACCTTTGGATACTTGATGGAGGACAAGCCAATCTCAATCTTGCGAAAACCCTTCTAAAAGAAGCCCATGTCAATCTTGATGTCATAGCCATAGCCAAAGAGAAACTCGACGCCAAAGCACATCGTGCGAAAGGTGCAGCCAAAGATATCCTCTATACCTCCCAGGGAGTTCTTGAACTCAAAGCAAATGACAAACGTCTACACTGGATACAGCGCCAAAGGGACGAAGCACATCGTTATGCCATCACTTACCATCAAAACAAAAAACGTAAAGAAGATACGCAAATTTCGCTTCTCAATAAAAAAGGCATAGGCAAAGCAACGGTCAAAAAGTTGATCGATTATTTTGGCACATTTGAAGCCATAGAGAGCGCATCTTACGAAGAAATAGAAAAAGTTACGAATAAGAAAATCTCTAACATTATTAAAAATAATAATCCCTAATCATACATAATTTAATATTTTTTACTAAAAAGCCTCTTAATTCAATCGATTTTTAGTTTAATTGTTATAGAGTTTTATGAACTGTGTTATAAATTGAATAATACTAGGCATGTATATTCTAGTGCATCTTATGTTATAAATAACGCTAAGTTAAAAAGCTAAACTCATTGTGAAGTGGGGACAGAAAGCCATGGGTCTCATGAAGATTGCCAGGCTGCGAACAATAAACTTGATGACTGTAAGTTTATTGGAACTACACTTCTTACGCGACACATTACAAAAGGGGGGAAACAATACAATGAATAAACCTGATCCAATTGATGAAGAGTATATCTTTGAAAAAGGCTTGATCGTTAGTTCTACAGATATTAAAGGCATCATTACATACGCCAACAGAAAATTTTGTGAAATATCTGGATATACCAAAGAGGAACTCATAGGCAAGAATCACAATATCGTCAGACATCCAGATATGCCAAAAGCAGCATTTCAAGAACTTTGGGACACGATACAAGGGGGAAAAGAGTGGACTGGTATCGTGAAAAACTTGAGAAAAGATGGCAGATATTATTGGGTTTATTCACATATTTCACCTATAGTCGTGGATGGAGAGACCACAGGTTATACTGCAGCCAGAAGACCAGCATCTGAAACGGAAGTAACAGAGACCATTCCTATTTACAGGGATTTGCTAGAAAAAGAAAGTAACTAAAGAGGAGTTGTTAACAAAATGTACTATATACTAAACGAAACAAATCAAATTATCGCTGCGGATAAGAGTCTATTAGAATTGTGTGGACTGTCCCACATAGACGAATTATCATTAAAAATTGCATTAGACGATACAAAGTTTGATTTATCTGAAACAAATATCACGATCACTACAGATCATAATGATAAAATGTTTCCTATATCTAAAACTCCCCTTTCAAGTATGCTTGGTAATATCACATTAGTTGAGATACAAGCAGAGCAAGAAAAAGCAGAAGAAGATGATCTATCTGTATTAACACTTGATGATACCGTAGAAAGTATCGCTCCCCTTGAGACAGAGGATATAAGTGAAGAAATAGAGATTGCTATAGATGACAACGAGCTGTTTGATCTTGTCACAGAAGAGGAAACAGAGGATAGCGTTGAGACGGTGGAAGAACCACTCGATACAATCACTGAAGATACAGAGATCCTTGATTTAGGATTATCAGATAAAGAAGATGAAATAGCTATTGACAGAGCAGAAGAGTCACTCGATGTTTCTACTGAAGATACAGAGATCCTTGACTTGGGGTTATCAGATAAAGAAGAGGAAGTGGCTATTGATACTGCTGAGATTCTTATAGACATAGATAAAGTTTCTCAACAGATCGGTGTTTCTCATGAAGACTACGATACATTCCTTAAAGAATATATTGATACAGCACTGGGACTAGAACAGGATCTAATCAGCGAAGACAGTGCGAAACGTTCCGATGCTGTTGCAACACTTTCCCATCTTGGTGAGGTATTACAACTCCCGTTTATTGGTGATATCATAGCAAAAATAGATACTGCATCTGTAAATGATAGAAAAGAAACTGTAGCATCTTTTTACGCGGCACTCACAAGAATCACTACAGCACCAACTGTTCAAGCAGAACCTGAAATGGAACTCTTTAATACCCAAGAAGAGGCTAAAATTGATCTTTTAGGTGTAGAGGAAGAAGAAATTGAACCAGAAGTGACAGTCAGTGAAAAGGGCTTCGGTACTATTTCTCTGGAAGGTATCAAACCTATTCACTTTGACTTTCAACTTGAAGAAGCAGCAAATGATCTCTCTTTACCTGTAGAACTTATTGAAGAATTTGTACATGATTTTATTGAACAATGTCATATTGAGACTGAAAAGATGTTAAAAGCCTATGAAGAGGGTGATCTGGATGCCATTCAGAAAATAGGACATCTCCTTAAAGGAGCCGCAAGTAACCTTCGTATCAATCCATTGGCGGATACGCTCTATAAGATACAGTTTTGTGAAGACAGCAGTAATTTAGAAGCTTTAATCAAAGACTATTGGGGACACTTTTTGTCTTTCGAAATTCAAATAAATGCGCTAGCAAAATAAAAGGAAATAAACTATGACTATACGTAATAGACTTAAACTGATTGGTCTTGTACCAATTACCCTGCTCATTCTACTATCAAGTTATTTCTTTGTAACTTCATATGTAAACTATGAAAAGGCCAATGCACTCAAAACGACATTGATCAATAATGGTGCTTTGGACAAATCACTTATCGAAATAGGTAAAGAAAGCGGATTAACGGCCTTATATCTAGGAACTGATAAGAAAATGTATGAAGATGCACTTATTAAACAACGAGAGAAAACTGATGAGTCTTTTGAAAACCTTAAATATGAGGTAATCACAGAAAAAAAAGTATACCTTCCATTCTTAGTTGAACTTGTAGGAAGTAGAACAGTACAATGGACAGACCCTTATACACTGCTTGTATCAAATATAGGTAAACTTCCAGAAGCGAGAAAAAAGATAGATTCTGAAAATGTAGATTTTAAAACTACTTTTTTTCAAACCTATAGAAATGGTTTATCTACTCCAACGCTTGACAAGATTCTTACACTTAAGAAGTATGCTCTTGATACAGATATTTCAGTACTGATCGATACACTTACACAAATTTATACGGCTAAAGAGAACAGTGGACTTGAAAGAGGGTTTATTTCATACTATATGGCAAAAAAATCTTCTTTAACGTTCGAGGAAATTGCTTTATGGGATGAATTTAAAACAAAAGCGCATATTTTTGATATTAAGCAAGTAGCCAATAGTGCATTGCGTCAACAACTTGAGAAAGTCCTCTATAATGATCAAGCTAAAGAAGTGATGAATGACCTAGCCCAGACATCATCTGCGATTCAAACGGATATCGATAATGGAGACTATGCGGAAGAGGTTTTAGACTGGTTTGCACTTCAAACACAGAAGATCGCATTGCTTTCAAAAGCAGAACTTGTGGTGTCAAATGCTTTATGGAAAAAAAGTAACCTCTACCTTGAGAAACAACTTTTACTTCTTGCTATCGCAGGCGCTATCTGGTTGCTGAGTTTTATTTTGGCATACCTCGGGTACACAACCGCAAGAGATATTACAAGAAATATTAAAGAGCTTGAAGACGTACTTAACAAAGCAGTGGAAGAGATGAAAACCAGCGATGAATATCTTGCATCCGATTCACATGCTATTGAAAATATTGACCTTGATACGCATGAAGGTACAAAAGAAGCCTATAAGTTCCTTGAAGACCTTGTTGAAACAGCAAAAGATGATAAACTCATTGCCCTCCAAGCCAATGAAGCAAAATCTCTTTTCCTTGCAAACATGTCACATGAGATCCGTACACCACTGAACGGTATTGTTGGGTTTACAGAAATCTTACGTAGTACAAACCTTTCAGAAGAGCAAGAGGAATTCCTTGCAATTATCGATAAGAGTTCTGAAAACCTTTTGAGTATTATCAACAACATTCTTGACCTTTCAAAAATTGAAAGTAACAAGGTCGAGATTGAAAGTGTTGTATTTGATGCGGCCGAAGAGTTTGAAAGTGCAGTGGAAACCTATGCTGTTGCTGCAACAGAGAAAAATATTGATATGAACTACTATATGGATCCAACGATCTCTACAAAACTCAAAGGGGATCCGACAAAGATCAAAGAGATTGTTATTAACCTTCTCTCTAATGCCGTCAAATTTACAAGTTACGGTGGAGAAGTGAATCTTGATATTGTAAAAGAGACAGATGACAATGGTGTCAACAGAGTTAAATTCACGGTAAAAGATAACGGTATTGGTATGACAAAAGACCAACAGTCTCGTATTTTTGATGCCTTTTCTCAAGCCGATGTATCGGTTACAAGAAAGTATGGTGGTACAGGTCTTGGTCTAACTATTTCCAGTCAATTCGTTGAACTTATGGGTGGAAAACTTGAACTTGAAAGTGCTAAAGACCATGGTACCTCATTCTTCTTCTCTTTACCATTGGAAGAGGTTGCATCTACTGAGGTCAATTACGAACATGCGTTCAGCGATCTTGTCATAGGTAAATATGAGCAAGAGATTCCGACAAAACTAGACAAAAATCTTGAAAAATGGTTTGAATACTTTAGTCCGACTGTCAAACATTTTGAATCCATAGCTGAACTAAAAGATCTTGACTATAATGATACGTGTAAAAACTACTGGATCGATCTTGACAAAGCAAGACAAAATATACTGGATGCTATTCAGAATATGGATAAATCAAAACTCATTGTTATTGCTAATGTTACAAGCCGTGATAAAGTTGAAGCGCTGGGTATTGATCAAAGTCGTGTTCTCTTTAAGCCCGTTAC
This sequence comes from Sulfurovum sp. TSL6, assembly GCF_019972115.1. Classification (NCBI taxonomy): domain Bacteria; kingdom Pseudomonadati; phylum Campylobacterota; class Epsilonproteobacteria; order Campylobacterales; family Sulfurovaceae; genus Sulfurovum; species Sulfurovum sp. TSL6. Next base: position 326,929 of record NZ_BPFJ01000002.1, read on the forward strand.
ACTCTCTAAATTAAAAACTGTCTTAACCAATACAGCTTCTGTAGCGCCACAACTGATTAAAGAAACAGCAGCAACACAACAGACAAGATTTGATGCCAAAGTATTGGTTACAGAAGATAATATCATTAACCAGAAACTTATCAGACGTATACTTGAAGAACATGGGATCACGGTTGATATCGCAAACAATGGTCTTGAATCATTTGAAAAACGTAGAAGTGGTGATTATGATCTGCTCTTTATGGATATTCAAATGCCTGTGATGGATGGTATCGAAGCAACACATGAAATCCTTGACTATGAAGAAGATGAAGAGTTAGCGCATATCCCTATCGTAGCCTTAACAGCAAATGCACTTAAAGGTGACAGAGAGCGGTTCTTAAGTGAGGGTATGGATGAGTATATCACTAAGCCTATTGAAACGACAGAATTACTTTATATACTCAACAAATTCTTATCAGACAAAGCAAGCAGTGAGACCGCAGAACCTGTTAAAACAGAAGAGAAGGTTGTAGAAGAGAAAACGATGGAAACACCTGAAGAGAGTGTCACTCCGGTAATGGAAGTCTCTGATGAACCAGAACTAAATCTCGAAGAACCTGCAGTAGATCTCATTGAGACACCAAAAGAAAAAAAGATTCTTATTGCTAAAAAATTCGTACTGGCTCGTAGAGTTTTAGCTAAAGTCCTGGAAAATCTGGGTCATGACTATGATATATTGGATGATATGGAGATGTTAGAGAATACATTGGCGTCAGGTGACTATGATATACTCTTTACCGATACAAACCTGGTTACAGAGAGCATCAGCCAAGCTAATAGAAATGTAGCTATAATTTCATCAAGTAATACAAATGTTCCTCAAGAAGTAAGTGTACAAAAAGGTGAAACCATCTCAAATACAGCTTCTAAAGAAGAGACAGAAAATATAATAAATAAGTATAGAGGATAATAGACATGGCATTAAAAGTACTCGTTGTTGATGATGACTTCATCAACAGAAAGCTAATACAGACTCTTTTAAAAAAGAATCCAAAAGTAACAGAAATCATAGAGGCAGAAAATGGGTCTGACGCATTAGATAAAATGAAAAAAGATCCTAGTATCAATCTTATACTATTAGATATCATGATGCCAGTTGTAGATGGTATAGAATTTCTTAAGATCTTTAGGTCTGACATGAATAATGCACAGGTACCTGTCATTGTACTCTCTACAGATGATACACGTAAAACAGAAGTCTATGACAATGGTGCAAACGACTTCTTACGTAAACCTGTTATGCAAGACAATCTCTATCAGAAAATAGATCAGTGGACAGACTAAGATCTTAATACTACAAACACGACCAGCCCAATAAAGGCTGGTCAACCTTTATAAATAATCCCTTTATTTTACAAATATTTCTTTCAATACTTCTTCAATTCGAGACACTCCAATAATGTCTATATTACCCTTTACTTCATCAGGAATATCATCTAGATCACGTTCATAATTTTTCATTGGAATGAGTGCTTTTTTAACCCCTGCTTTATAAGCAGCGATCAATTTCTCTTTAAGTCCACCTATAGGAAGTACTTTCCCCGTCAGTGTAACTTCGCCTGTCATTGCAACTTTATTGTCTATCTTTTGTCCGCTTAAAATGGAGGCGATGGCACTTACCATAGCGATACCGGCACTTGGTCCATCTTTAGGTGTTGCACCTTCAGGTACATGGATATGAAGGTCATAACGCTTATAGACTTCACTCGCATCTACTGTGATATGTTCTTCTCTCTCTTTAGGACTGTGAGGTATGATGGAAGGAGAGATAGGAAGCTCACCATTGTCTATCAGTATCTTCACAACAGAATGTGCGATACGAACAGATTCTTTCATCACATCACCTAAACTACCGGTAAGCTGTAATGCACCTTTACCTTTGATCTTGATCGCTTCTATGGTTAAAACATCTCCTCCAACTGCCGTCCATGCCAATCCACTGACAATTCCGACTTGAGGTTTACTGTCTACTTGCGATATTTCAAATACTTTCTTGTCTGTAAATTTTTCCAAGTTCTTTCTTGTGATGCTTATCGACTCTTTTGTTGTATCTTCCAAGAGTTGTCTTGCACCTTTTCGCATCAAGCCGGCTATTCTACGACGTAAATTACGTACGCCTGCTTCTCTGGTATACTCATCGATCAGTATTTTAAGTGCTTTATCGGAAATAGAAAATTCTCTACGCTTGAGTGCATGTTTTTTTAGTTCCTGAGGTATGAGATAACGCTTTGCGATCTCAAATTTCTCTTTAGGGGTATAAGAGTTCAACCCTATGAATTCCATTCTGTCACGTAACGGAGCAGGTATACGTCCCACATCATTGGCAGTAGCAATAAAAATAGCTTTACTCAGATCAATGTTAAAATTGAGATAATAGTCTCTATACTTGCTGTTTTGCTCCGGGTCTAGTATCTCAAGCAGTGCTGCGGTAGGGTCACCCCTCATGCTACGTCCTACTTTATCTATCTCATCGAGTACGATGACTGGGTCCATGCTTTTGGCTTCTATGAGTCCTTGTACTAGGCGCCCAGGCATTGCCCCTACATACGTTCTTCTATGTCCTCTAAGTTCATTGACATCTTCAAGTCCACCCAGTGCCATTCGCACAAGGGGTCTTCCCAATGCAGTGGCGATGGAGTTGGCAAGTGAGGTCTTACCTACACCCGGAGGTCCTGCGAAACAGAGTATGACACCCCCTGTCTCTTTTTGTTTGATGCCTCTAAGCTCTGCCAGTTCACGAACAGAGAAAAATTCAACAATGCGTTCTTTGGGTTTTTCCAGTGAATAATGGTCTTTATCGAGCTCAAGCGAAACATCTTTCACACTTAGGTTTTTCTTGGTTAACTTTCCAAAAGGAAGTTCAAGTACCCATTCCAAATAACTCTGAAGTACATTGGCATCTGCCGAATCAGGATGCATACGTGCAAAACGGTCTAACTGTTTACTGATCTCTTTAAAGGCATCTTCTTGCATGTGAGGTTTGAGTTCTGCTATTTTTTCTCTAAAGTTGGCGATCTCCTCTTCTCTTTGCGTATCCATGCCTAACTCTTGCTGGATCTCTTTAAGTTGTTCTTTGAGGAAATACTCTTTGTTGGTCTGTTCTATCTTGGTATGCACTTTTGTACGTATCTCACGTTGCACTTTTGCAGACTCTATCTCAGAGGTTACGATGTCAATGAGACCCAATAAACGTTTTTCTATATTCAATTCCACATAGAGAACATAGGCTACTTCTTTATCCAGTTTCAACATAGAAGAAACCAGGTCTGCTATACGGTTTGGTTCATCATTCTCTTCTATGGTACGTACAAGGTCCGCAGGTATTTGACTGTTTAAAGCAGAAAGTTTTTTGACTTTATCTCTGAGAATATCCATCAAAGCATCTGCTTTGAGTTTATTATAACTCTCTAACGTGACCACATCTATCATGGCACGATTAAAAGGTCCTTCTTGAGGTTCAACGATCTTTCCTCGGGCAAGACCTTGGAAAAGTATCTTGACCCTACCATCAGGTATATGTACTTTTCGCATGATCGATCCGACAACCCCTACTTTATACATGGTATCAAAATCATGTATGCCTTCTTTCCCAGGTATGGATGAAGTCACAAAGAGTAAAGAGTTATTTTCCATCGCATCGGTTGCGGCATCGATATCTTTCTGATCTGTAAGAAAAATAGGACTTATCATAAAAGGGTAAAGGAAAAGTTCATCCTCGACCACTATAGGTAAGGTAGTGGGAAATGCATCATAATCACTGAGTTGCATAATGTTGCTCCTTTAAAAATATTAAATTTTGTTTTATATATCAAACACACCCTTAAAAGGTGTTTTATAGCTTCACGTTAAAGGTTAGTCGAAGACATAACCTATAATGCCTTTCTCAGGTGGCGTAATATCAGTCATTTCAACCACAGAGCCTTTGTTTTTCTCTCTGTAGATCTTTGCTGCCTCTTCTTTGCCTGTACGGTCATACAATGCTGCGATATTTTCATTCAGCAAGTACTGGCTCATATGTAATCTTATCAGCATAGTGTTGACAAGTGGTGCATAAGGAGAGCCCGGATAACGGTTAATGTATACTTTAGCCGTGGCGATACTGTCTATAATGAGTTTTTGGTCCTTGTAGACATCTTTGATACCTAAAAACGATGCTTTGAGTTTCATAAAGTCTGTATATTCACGACTTTCATACTCACCAAAACGTTTGTTATACTCATCAAGGTAATAGTTCGCAAGCAGATACTCTTCAGCATTCATATGTGCATATGCAAGCATCATTAAAGAGGTCGGCATGAGCGGTGAACGCATATGTTCACTCTTAAGGGAAATGTAGTACGCATCAGCTTTATCCAAATTTCCGCTCGTAATACTATTGGCTATTTGCTGATACCAATAGAGTGCAGGTTTATTAAACTCGGCCACTTCCTTTTCATCTCCGCATCCTACAAATAAAAATGATATTGCTAAAGCCATACCTACTAAAACACTTTTCTTCAAGTTCATATCTTTCCCTAATTAAAATCTAATAACATATATAATAGCTCAAAGTATGTAAAAAGCGTATTAGCAGTAACTCTATTTCACTAAATATCTTTTTAAAAGATACTTCTACACCAGTAAAATCAAAATAATATTTCTTAAAAATGGTCATTATAAAGTAAATCTATGTTTTAAAATATACAAAAGTTACCAATTATAATATTAAATAATAAAAGAAGCTTTATTTTAAGATAACTTAAATGTTAAAAAACTTATACTTATGTACAATATGAATTAGGCTCTATTTAGGGATAGATGTCCTCTATAAACTGGAGAGTTTGATCTCTTTAGCTAAATTATAACAGGATATATGATGAAACTTTTAAATAAACTTTTTACTCTATTACTTTTTTCTTTCTTCTTAAGTACATATATACACGCTGTAACTTATGAAGATGCTGAACCCATTAATGATAGCTGCCCGGGTGAAGCTTTAAGCACAATTGTCAGTGGTACAACTACTTTTACTGGTACCATTGAAAGAGCAAATAACGGGCTAGGGTTAACTGGTATTGATTATTCTCAAATGACTATTCCAAGTGATGGAAATATCACTATCACATGGCAAACTGACGACAATGGAAATCAAGCTTCTTTTTTAGTCGGTTCATCCTGTGATGATGATATCTATTACGATGGGTCAAGCCGTGAAAATACACATACGACAGATACATTTTCCGTGAATGCAAATGATGTTATTTACCTAAAAATATATGATGGTGAGGCTGAAGGCTATAGTATTACCATCACGTATAATCTTGCTACTCCTACTCCAGGTACTGACTTGCAAATTACAAAAGTGGACAGTGATGATCCTGTTGAAATTAATGAAGAGTTTTATTATATTATTGATGTTTCAAATGCAGGTGACAGTACATCATCGGGTATAGTAGTACATGATATGTTGCCTATAGGTATGGATATGAATAAAACTAAAACCAATGAAGCTTCTGGGTTTTGGTCATGTGATCAACAGGCTGGTTCTCCTCATGTCTATTGTACTCATAACAGTGATATACCTTCAGGAGTGACCCATACTATCTATTTACATGTAACGGCACCTGATATAGCAGGCGTCATTACCAATAACGTCGAGGTCAGTGACAATAACGGTTCTCATGATACTGCATTTGAAGAGACAACTATTACGGCAGAAATACAAAATGCAGATAATCTTTGTTACATAGAAAACACTGTTGCATATGGTGCCAATACCGATATCAATGCTTCATGTGAAAAAAGAGGTAACTTTTTTTATGGTAATATTGGCGGACAGGACGATTGTGTCGCACAAGTGATTATTCGAAAAGACCTAAATGTATCAATTGACCCTATAACCGGACTTGATGTCACTAAAATGTATGCTCCTGGTCTTAGTAGTGGTTCAGCTACTTCTTCAACAGGAAGTACAGTACTTAACGGTGGAGTAAAAACCACCTTAAACTTTGAAAGTTTTACTTCTTATCAGGAAGGCTATGTCGTACGGGTGAACGACGGCGTAATAGATGATAACAATTTAACTATTACTGATACAGGATCTGATTATACTCCAAATATGAATGGTATTGCGCTTTATGCGGATTATAATATATCTAATGAGCATCACTTTGGACGTATTTATGCCTGTAGTGGGGCCAGTGAAGGTGGTATAGAAATTAACTATTCTACTGATGTCATTGATACTCATATCGGTGCTGATGCTGCTATAGCAAGCCAATATAATGCCAGTACAGATACTTCAGATACAGATAATAACATAAAATATATACGGACCATGGTTAGTGCATCTCCTACTAGGACGATTGAGGGTGTGCATCTTAATCTTGATGGAGCTGCTACAGTCTATACGCCAACCAATCCTGATTTTAACTTCATTATTTCACCCATCCTTGTTAATGATTCATGTGCTGGAGGAGTTGAGCCGCTCTATGAACCTGGTACGAATAATCCAGCTTTTATTATCGTACCCGATAATGCATATTCTGCTACAGGGGCCATAGAAGTTCCTAGTACTGTAAGAAAAAGTGCCAGATTGCAACTTATAGCTATAGACCCTGACTCTTTAAGTGTAGAGGGACAGCAATGTATTCTTAGTAGTAGTGCTGATGGAAACTTTGCAGGGGTACCATCCTGTGCCAACTCTGAAGTACAATATTCAGATTCATTTGGTCAAGATGCCTGGGATAGATGTGGTATAGCTAGTGGAAGACCTTGTGACCCAAATAATCATGGTATTGCAAACACAAGTGATCCCTCTTATAATCCAGATACAGACAGTATTTATGTGAATGATTACGGCTGTTATTTGTGTACCTTTAATGTTGCACCGGTCTGCTCAACAGATAACTTTGCCATCCGTCCTGAAAAGTTTGATATGGAGATGTCAGACACCGATGCACCTAATCTTTTGCGTGCAGGAGAAGGTTATGGTGTTTCTCTGACCGCAAGAGATGCTCTAGGCAATATGCCAGTTGACTATACGGTGACTGATCACAATTTCAATAGCGATCTTGCTAGTAGGACAACGAAATATTTTAAAAACGGAATTGTAGATACGTCCGACCTACTTCACGGTACATCTGAATTAAATAATACGGCTGTAGCATACATGGTTGAAGGTTTGTCAAGTTTAACCACTTCCAATCCAGGAAGTGCACAAGAAATTGTTGATGTAACCTATGATGATGTAGGTAAAATAAATTTAGAAATATATGATGAAGAGTGGGCTGCGATAGATAATGATGATACACCAATGGATTGTAATAGTTCTAAGCATACTTATATCTGTGGAGATTTAAATGTGACTTTCATTCCTCATCACTTCGGATTTGCAGAGCTTGCTATCTATAACCATGCAGGTCCAACTAGTGACTTTACCTATGTTGCAGATAAAAGGGGTATGCCGTCTACAACTCCACCTACAAGAAGCCCAATGGCTGCCCGAGTAAAGACACGTATAGAAGCACTTAATAAACAAAATGGCATTACACAAAACTTTAAAAAGGACTTTGCTGGAAACCAATATTATGAAAATAATATTACAGTTATTCAAAAGGTTAAAATACCAACTGCTCGTACCCTTCCTAATGAACCGCATGCTTATCTATTTGGATCTGATGCAAATGAATCTAAAATAGATAACAAGCTTATAGGATTTGGTCGGACTATTGGTACAGAAACAGATAGTCCAGGAACAAGAAATATCAAATGGGATGAAAGTACTTACCCACTCGATTTTAACTTCCAAAGAAAGATCAATGAAGAGGCAAACCCATTTGATGTTAATGGTACTTACTATTCCATTTCGGTCACCTCTGAGTATGTAGATATAGATACTGGAAACCTAGCAAAAATAGATGGAAGTCGCGTCGGTGATGATAATGCTTCAACATCACCATGTATTGCACCACCGGCGGGAAGTTGTGTCAACTCTAATGCAGCATCAAAAGCAACTTTCTACTATGCAAGAACCCGACCATCTCAATATTTTTATGATGACATCACAGCTGCCAATGTCAATACGCCTATTGCGATCGATGTCTATTGTGATCTTCTATTTTCAGAATGCTATGAATATGGTATAGATATATACAATGCACAGATCAATGAAGCGGATTGGTGGTTATCATTAGATCATACTGAAAACAATACACGTCATGATGGGAATGTCACACTTCATGTAGGTGCTGTTACCCCTGCAGGCACCGCATCCGTTTCCTCTATAATATCTACAGACCCAGCCGAAGTGCAAATTACCTTGGGTGGTATAGATCCAACTGTTGGTGTAACAGCCACTTCAGCAGATAGACCTATGACTGTTGATATAGAATTGGTACACAACATACTGCCATTCACATTGCCATACTATACCGCTTCAATACCATATACTAACAGTTGGTTGATCTATAATGAGGACTCTTTAGACCTTCCAAGTCCTTTCTATAAAGTACGTTTTATCGGTATATCTGATTGGGCGGGGCATGGTGATACAGGACATGTTGTTGGTGGTAGTACCAGTACCAAGAAAAATAGACGACTAGGATGGTAAATGATTCTCAAAACTAAAATAATGCGTCCGGCAATTGCCATGATAGAATTGATCTTTGCCATTGTGGTCATGGGCATCATACTGATGTCTGCGCCTCAACTCATCAGTACAGCAACCAAAAGTGGTTATGTTGCGATCCAACAGGAAGCTATCAATGAGGCTGCATCCAGAATTAACATGATCATGGGTTACCATTGGGATGAAAACAGTGCAGATGAAACTGTGCTCGATCCTATTTTACAAACTGCAAGTCCAGTAGCCGACCTTGCGGAATCTACATATACAGACGGAAATGGGACAGGACGAAGAGTTGGTACTCCATTGGAGAGCTACAGAAGTTTTGTGAGACCGGATGGTTCCAGACTTACAGCTACAGCAGCAGGTGGACTGGGAAATGATGGTCTAGAAAATGACATAGACGATTTTATAGGTATTATCGGATTGAATCTTGCAGGAACGGGAACAGGGACAAATTACATTGAAAAGAATGTAACTATTGCCACTGCAGTATTCTATATATCCGATAATACAAATTACAATCCTGCTGGCAATACCATCAATTTTAATGCAGACTTTACCCAGCAATCAGCAACTACCACTAACATAAAACGTATCAGCACTACACTTACCAGTGATGCTGCGAGTCCGGACGAACTTGACAAAACTATTATACTGCATGCATTTTCTTGCAATATAGGTGGATACAAACTTGAAGAGAGGGATTTCTAATATGAATCACAAGAGACTCACCCCGGCCTTTAGTATGCTCGAACTTGTTTTTGTTATCACCATACTTGGTATTGTTTCATCCATTGGTGCTGAATTGATCGCCAAAGTCTATGAAGGCTATATTGTTCAAAGAGCAGAGCATCGAGCTACAATTAAAACAGAGTTAGCAGCAACACAGATAGCAAATAGACTTACTTCTGCAATTCCGGGTACTGTTTATCGAAAAAATAGTGGCGCAACTGTTATTGAAGAGATAACTGATGATATGAGTTTACCTGGAAATGCATATACTGTGCTTCAATGGGTTGCTAGTGACATGGACAGTTACAATGCAGCAGCTACACCTGGATGGAGTGGATTTTGTGATATTGATGATCCTGCCAATACAGCAAATTCACTTTCAACTCCAGGATCTGCATTGGGTACTACCACTGCTGTTATAAATAACCTCTCATCATCTGCACCTGCGCCTAAAATATATTTTCCTTATGACTCTAATGAATATAATGCCACAATTGCCGGTACAACCATTACACTCTCAGGAGCGGGAGCACCACATATCGTAGAGCACTACAAACTGGCTTGGTCTTCTTATGCTTTAGCAGTAGAGAATGGAGACCTCTATCTTTATTATGATTTTCCTGCCATACCGGCAGTAGGAGTCGGTACTAAAAAATCACTATTGTTATCAAATGTTAGTACATTCAAATTTAAAGGTGATGGACAAACCATCCGATTTAAGATTTGCAAAGAAGAACGAATAAGCGAGGATATAAATATCACAGCATGTAAAGAAAAGGCGGTATTCTAATGAGAAAAGCATTTTCAATGTTAACAGCGATTTTTATTATCGTTTTGATGGCAACAGTAGCAGCATTTATAATGAATCTTTCAGGGAAAATGGTTAAAGGAACTACTGCACAGTTCCAACATGAACAGTCTGTTCTTTTGGCAAAAAGCTATACTGAATATGCCATTATGGCGGTCACTGCAAATGAGCATAATACCTCTACCTGCCTGAATAATATTAGTGGTGGTTATGGAGATATTGGGGGTGGTAATTATCTCTATAATATTGATGTCAATATCTCTTATATCGGAGATACGAACTTACATGCGAATTGTAGAACACTAAGTAATAGTGTCGTCGCTACAAAATCTCCACTCAACATTATTGTTGATGTCTTTGTCAAATATAAAGATTTAGATCATCCAGCAGGTGCAAATACACCTGATACCACTTATCATAGAAGGAGCTTACAAAAAATATGAGAACTATAACTAAACAAACAAAAGCCTTTACTATGATTGAATTAGTATTCGTCATTGTCGTTCTGGGTATACTTGCTGCACTTGCTCTCCCTAGAATGGATCGTGATTTAAGGCAGGAAGCAGCAGATAACATTCTCTCTGCAATACGATATACACAACATTTGGCACTTAATGATGATAAGACAGATCCATTTGATCCGAACTGGCAAAATGAATTATGGCAAATTCAATTTAGTACAACAGCATCTACAGGCTATCTGTTTTATGTTATTGGGTCAGATACAGATCATACTGGAGGAACTACAGCTTACCCTGCAAAAGAGGAAACAGCCATTGATCCCGTAAATGGTAAATATATATTCCATATAAGTGCAAACTCTGAACTTCAAGATGAAGAGAGCCCAAATATACTTTTAGGGAAAAAATATGGTGTATCTGGAGTAAATCCAACTGGAGGATGTACCACTCAACAACTTGCTTTCGATCAACTTGGAAGACCGCATACAAATGTAGGTGGTGCAGGAAATACTTATAATACATATATGAGTGCTGACTGTAATTTGACATTCAGTTTTACAAATAATGCAGCTTTACCTTTTTCTATCATTATCACAAAAGAAACTGGATATGCCTATATTGATGGTCAAGAGGATTCTTAATCTCTTCTCTATTTACCTTTCATTAAGTATCTTAAGTTAAAATTAAGTATGGATATAGCGATATATCTATACTTTAATATTAAGGATATATTATGAACAAAAGTATAACGGGAAGACATTTCGAACTGACTGAGCCTATAAAGGCATATGCTGAAGCAGCCATAGATAGTTTAGAGAAATATCATTTAGACATTATATCTGCCAGTACAGTTATCTCTGCAAGTGAGAAGAATGGGAAAAAAGGCTTTGTCACAGAGTTCATTATTAACCTTAAAGATAAAAACACGATCGTTATCACCCAAGTGGATAAAGATGTGTATGCTGCCATGGACCTTGCTATAGAAAGAGTGAAAAAATCACTTAGAAGACATGCCGATAAAATAAAAGATCATAAAGTTATGAGTTTTAGGGATTTGGGAGAAGAAGCTGAAGCTGTCAGTGAATTAACCACAGAGGAAGTAGAGATTGTCCCAATGGACTTAGAGCTTCACAAGCCAATTGATTTTGATGAAGCGATAGAAGCACTTCAAGCTGAGAAAAAAAGACAATTTATTGTATTTAATGACAATGAGGGGTTGATGAGAGTCATGTATAAAAGAGCGGATGGGAGATTCGGACTCTATTAATAGAAAGGCAAATGGGCAAAGCCCATCTTGCCTACGCTAACGCTTACTTGGCTTACGACTCGCATTTAATGCCTCGCATGCACTGTAATTTAGTTACTTGTCAGCAACCGGATCATGACACTGGTGTCACTTTAAATCTTAACCATTCATATTCACACTTCCCAATCTATTTTTAGCCCTGAGAACCACCTCTTCATCTTCAGCCATATCTAACCATTTAAACCTTTGCCCACTCTGTATACTACCATCTAGTATATCACCACTGTCTCGAAACTTCAGATCCAGTTTCGCGATATCAAAGCCATTGGTTGTTTGGGAAAATTGTTCCAGTCTGAAGTTCTCTGTACTGTTAGAGTAGAGATAACACCAGCTCTTTAAACCGTTACGGCCTACTCTACCCCTGAGTTGATGCAGTGTAGCAAGTCCAAGCCGTTCTGCACCAACTATAACGATCAGTGTAAGCTTCGGCAAGGAGATTCCCACTTCAACCACTGTGGTTGCTAAAAGTATGTTTCCTTTTTCCCTGAATTCAAGTAACACATCCTCTTTTTGTTTATCTTTTCCATGTGTAACATAGACATTCTCAAACTTCTCTTCCCAAAATCCTCTACTCTCTTCCAGAGACTGATAGGGTACTTCACTGCTCTCCTCTACCAAGGGGTAAATGATGAGCACCTGATGCTCTTGTGCTATCTCTTCTTTGATATGTGTCAAAAGGTTGGGAAAATCTTGTTTACTGATGGTCTGAGTCAATACTTCACGTTCAAAAGGCGTGGTGGTAATGAGACTGACATCAAGAAGTTCAGACTCCATCATCGCTTGTGTTCTTGGTATAGGGGTAGCAGAGAACTGTATAAAATGCGGTTTTTTCTCATCTGCACTTACCAAGGCTTCCAGACTCTGTCTCTGTTTGGTTCCAAAACGATGCTGTTCATCCACCATGACCAAAGAGGCCTGGGGTAGATCTTCTTTGAAAAGAAGCGCATGCGTACCTATAATAAAATCTGCAGTTCTATAATCTCCCTGATCTTTGCCTTGCATGACCAGTGCCACTTTGACATGTTCGGGCAAATGTTTACATGCCTCTTCATAGAGTTGCAGTGCAAGCAGTGAGGTAGGTGCCATCAAAATACTTATATGCGGCAGCGCTATCATCACTGAGGCAAGTATCACCATCGTTTTACCAGAACCCACATCACCAACGACCATTCGTTTGGCTGCTTTGTCTTCTCTTGCCAAGTCTGATCGTATCTGTGCTATGACCTTTTTCTGTTCTTGTGTCAGCGTAAAAGGCAAATGATCAACAAAAGGTTCTATACTCCCGGTTAGTGCTCTGTGTGCAGGAAAATCTGCCCTTTTACCCCGTAATTTTTTTAGATGATTGTAGGCTTCAACAAACTTTAGTACAGTGACAAAGTCCGGCTTAAATGTTGTGCCATCATACACCTCTTCCATACTTTTTGGAAAATGTATATGCATCAGGGTTGAGACTTCTCTGCTGTCCAAACCTTCATTATATAGATTTTGTTCATTGATATAACACTCTATCAAAGAAGATATCTCACTCTCTTTGAGTACGGTTTTGTACTTAGGTGTTATTTTACCTATTGTTTTGATGGACTTGGGCTGTGACATTTGCAAGTAGCCTTTATACTCTTCCAGCCTGCCTTGTATCACATGGCTTGAGCCTACTTCAAAAAGTTTATGGTGGTAAGGCGTCACCCTAAAAAAAGTAGAAGAGAGTCGTCTTCCTGATTTTGTGAGGTTAAACGTGACACGCAGCTTCCCCCCGTAAATACTTGAATCAACTACTTTGGCTTCAAGGGTATTGACTTTACCTAGTTCCAGAGTAGTTGAGAGTGTTGTATCATTATATGAAGTAGGAATGATGAGTGCTAAGTCAAGCAAAGAGTGAATCTTAAGCTTTTTAAAGAGTTGTTTTGCTTCTTCCATCTCTATACTATTTCCCTTTTGTTTTAATGATTATACAAAAAGTTTTAAAGACAAAAGAAATAATATGTCAAATTGTCATGCTTTTAAGTATGACAATTCAGATCATGCGATGAGTATAGCGAGGAAATGCCCTAGAAGTGCATATTATTTAGTAGAAGAAGCTTCCTTTTTTGTGACAATACTGAAAGTAATATCTGACAGCTCTGTATGTGCTTTAATAAAGGCATTGACCTCATCAAGTGTAACAGACTCGATCTTTTTTAACTGCGCTTTAGTAAAATCAAGTGGTCTTCCATAATAATAATCATTATAAGCCCTATGCAGTCTTTGCGAAAGTGTTTCTATACGCAGAGGCTCAGAACCGAGTAAAAACTTCTTCGTATCGTCAAGCTCTTTTTGGGTGATCCCCTCTTTGACAAAAGTGTCTACCACTTCTTGTATCAGATCTTTTGCCTCATCTTGTGTACTGAGCTTTGTTTGCATGTAACCACTCAAATAAGAAACCGGTTTTGTACGTCTGAATGAGGAGTAGACACCATAGGTGAGTCCGCGTTTTACACGTATCTCTTCCATCAGACGGGAACCAAACCCGGCACCTCCAAGAAGATACTCTGCGATCTTTGCGAGGTACTGGTCTTTTTCTTTATAACTGTAGTTAAAGGGGGCACCAAAATAGATATATGCCTGTTGTGTATCTTCATCGATGAGTACAACTTCTTTTTTATCTGAAGCTTGAATACGTTTCACTTCTTTCTCTTCAACTTTTGGTAACACTGCAAGAAGTTTTGTCAGATATCCTTCTGCTTCATCCAAAGTAATATCACCGCCCACAACACCTATGGCATTGTTGTACCCTACATGTGTAGAGATAAATGTTTGAATATCTTCCAGTGAGATACTCTCTATACTCTCAATCGTACCGTCATACGGTCTGGCTAAAACGCTTTCTTTAAAAAGTGTCGCTCTCAAAGAAGTACCTGCTATATAATCAAAGTCACTCTTCTTTTGTGTCAGCCAACCTATCTTTTGATGTTTAATTTGAGCCAATGCTTCTTGCGTGTAATTTGGATCTTTTAAAAGTTCCTCCAAACGCTCTACTGCATAAGGAAATTCACTTTTTAATGAAGAAACCTCTATCATAAAACTCTCACGTCCTACATGTGCACCGATATCTACTGCATGTGCATCAAGTTTGGTAGCGAATCCTACACTTCCTTCTTTCGATGTACCTTCATTCATCAGCCTTGCAGACATATCGGCTAAACCATCTTTGGTATTACTCAAATGTCCTGCATTTTTAAAGACCAGTTGCATCGATACGATAGGAAGATACTTCTCTTGCTCAAATACAACGGGTACCTTACTCTCTTTAATCTCTATCTCGTGAACGAATGCTGCCATCAATACTCCTTGTACTGCTATCAATAATAAAATAATTTTCTTCATATAAAACCTTTGGGTTTTTATTTACTCCGATGTAGAAATAAATGTGACCAGTCACATGAGCCGACTGCTGAAGTGCCCGAAGGAAATACCTTTAGGTGCACCCCAGTGTTAACGTAGTTTTTTGAGCTTTGATTAAAAAACGTCCTATTAATAGTAACGTTCTAATATCTCATACGCAGTATTACGTTTTGCAGGGTTCTCCCCCACATCTCTAATGAGCTTGATCATCTCTTCTTGATTCATCTCATTCTTAGCTCCAGCTGCTGAAACGACGTTTTCTTCCATCATCGTTGAACCCAGATCATTCGCGCCAAAAAGAAGTGCCATTTGTCCTATGTAAGAACCCTGCGTCACCCATGAACTCTGTATATTGGGAACATTGTCCAAAAAGAGTCTGGCTACAGCCAAATAACGAAGATAGAGATTTGAAGAAGTCTTAGTGATCGTTGGTAACTCTCTTTTTAGCTGTGTATGGTCACTTTGATAAGACCACATGATAAATGCTCTAAACCCTCCGGTTTCATCCTGAAGCTGACGTACATAATCCCAATGCTCCACTATCT
The DNA here is from genome assembly GCF_019972115.1 of Sulfurovum sp. TSL6. NCBI lineage: Bacteria > Pseudomonadati > Campylobacterota > Epsilonproteobacteria > Campylobacterales > Sulfurovaceae > Sulfurovum > Sulfurovum sp. TSL6. The sequence goes on from NZ_BPFJ01000002.1 coordinate 342,809, forward strand.
CACGTGTTGTCTCCACCGTACCGTACATCATCGTAGCTGTTGACTTGATCCCAAGCTTATGCGCTTGACGGTGCACATCCAGCCATGTGTCCTTATCGTGTTTTTTAGGTGCTATGATGTCACGTACCCTGTCTGAAAGTATCTCTGCACCTGCACCGGGAATTGAACTGAGTCCTTTTGCCTTCAATCTGCGTAAGACTTCGGAGATACTTATCTTTGAACGGTTGGCAATGTAATCTATCTCGATAGATGAAAAACCGTGTATCGTGACTTGAGGGTATTTCTTTGAGATATGTTCAACCAGATCTTCATACCACTCTATCTGCAGTTTAGGGTGCACACCTCCTTGAAAGAGTATCTGTGTTCCACCTATAGCCAGGAGTTCATCTATCTTTTGGTCTATCTCATCAAAACTCAGAATGTACGCATCTTCTTTTTTCTCATGCGTATAAAAAGCACAAAACTTACAATCCACCCAACAAATGTTCGTATAGTTGATATTTCTATCCACAACAAAGGTAGTAACACCTTTGGGATGCATCTCTTTCTTACGTGCAAGTGCCATCTTTCCAAGGGTTTTCAGATCAGCCTTTTCAATAAGCTCTACGGCTTCATCCACACTCATACGTTTATTTGTAGAATTAGTACGAATCGTCATTTGGTACCTCACTCAGATTGCGTTTTAACGCACATCATTTTTTATTTCTCTTTATCCAATGCATCTAGAACACCATTGATAAACTGTGGTGACTTTTCATCTGCAAGTTCTTTTGCCAATTCAACTGCTTCATTGATGATAATGGCTTTATCTGTTTTTGCAACAAGGATCTCATAGGCTCCCAGTCTCATGATCGCTTTTTCTACTTTACCAATACCCTCATAATCCCAATCTTTCAAATGTTCTTTAATTTTAGCATCCAGCATTTCAAGATTTTCTATAGTGCCCTGGAAAAGTGTATCTGAAAAAGCTTTTTGTTTATTTCGAATCTTACCCTCTTCCAAAATTTCATCTGAAAACTTACTTATGTTCTCATTCCCTAAGTCATAAGCATAAAGTAGTCCCACTACAGCAGTACGTGCCTGATGTCTAGTAGCCATTAGTCAAGCTCACTGTATAGGTTGATGAGTTCAATAAGGCCTACCATCGCTTCAGCACCTTTGTTTCCTGCTTTGGTACCCGCTCTTTCTATAGCTTGTTCAATACTGTCTACGGTAAGTACACCGAATGTTGCCGGTTTACCATGTTTTAGTGTTACTGATGCCACACCTTTGGTTGCTTCTGCGGATACATAGTCAAAGTGAGGTGTTGCACCACGGATCACTGCACCTAAACAACATACTGCGTCATATTTTCCAGAAGCCAATGCTTTGTCCAATGCGAATGGTATTTCAAATGCACCCGGCACCAAGATAAGATCCAGATCATCTGCATTTCCGCCATGTCTTGCATAAGCATCCTTTGCCCCTTCTACCAGTCTGTCTGTAATGAAGTGGTTAAATCTTGCATTGATGATCGCTACTTTTTTACTCTTATCTACGGATAATTGACCTTCTACAATTTTCATGTTATTCCTTTAATTTAGTATTTAAATTTTTGTTTATTCGACGATCGTTCGGATCTCATCGATCTGTTGGATTAATGCATCTAACTTGCTTAACTCTATCATATTAGGGCCATCACTTAAAGCAATACTCGGATCAAAGTGTGTTTCAAAAAAGAAACCGTCTACACCTACTGCTGCTGCTGCACGTGAAAGATAGGGTACAAATGAAGAGTCTCCACCTGAACTTGCTCCGCCAGATGCAGGCATCTGTACAGAGTGTGTTGCATCAAATACTACCGGAGCAAACTCACGCATCGTTTTAAGACCACGCATGTCTACGACAAGATTACCATATCCAAATGTTGTACCCCTCTCGGTGAGCCATACGTTATATTTCTTGGCATTTTCATAACTGACCTCACCATCGAACCCTCGGGTTTTAAGCACTTTTCCTACAGAGTGTTCCATTGCAGCTGGTGCCAGGAACTGTCCTTTTTTAATGTTCACTACCGCAGATGTTTTTGCAGCTGCCACAAGCAGGTCAGTCTGACGACATAAAAATGCTGGAATTTGAAGGACATCTGCTACCTCAGCTGCTGCTGCTGGTTGTGTGTAGTCATGGACATCCGTTAAGATCTTATAGCCAAACTGCTCTTTGACCTCTTGAAGCATTTTAAGCCCTTCATCCAGTCCCGGACCTCTAAAAGAGTCGAGACTGGTACGATTGGCTTTGTCAAAACTTGCTTTAAAATAAAAATCTTTAGTACAGTCATCATGGTACTTCCCTAAAGATTCTGCTATACGCATCACAGTGTCACGACTCTCCAGAACACAAGGTCCAGCGATTAAAATCATTTTAGTCCTTTTGGCAGAGCTACGAGAAGCCCTGATAATATTACCAAGATTATACCCAAAACTGTCCAAATATCAGGAATGGGGTCTCCCAACATGATACCGATCACTACTGCAAAGACAATATTACTGTAACTAATGGTACCAACGATACCTGCCTTTGTCAGTTCATACGCTTTGGTCATCAAAAGCTGAGAGATAGTAGCAAAGATACCGACTGCAATCACGTAGACCCACTCTATACCCGATGGCATGACAAATTCTGCAAACATCCAGTCAAATTCTTCTGAGACATTGACATACGGAGTGATCAGCATTAATACCAGTGGTGCTGCAGTTCCTACCCCCATAAATGACATCACAATGGCACGTGTATCATAGTACTTTCTAAGTTCCCGTATAGAAGTATACGCCAGCGCTGCACCTATACCTGAAAAAATACCCAGAATGTCATATTTATCAAAGGTTCCCCCCTGAGGTTGTGCCACCAGAACAATCCCTATAAATCCTATAATGATAGCCAATAAAGCACTCTTGTGCAATTTTTCATTTAAAAATAGATAGGCAAATATCGCCACAAATATCGGTGAGGTTTTGTTATACGTCACTGCTTCACCCAAAGGAATATATGCCATGATATAAAAATATGCCAAAAGCGCTGCAAATCCCATAGAACCCCGGAAAATAAGTAAGAAGAACTTTCCGCCTGTTTGTTTCAACGGTACTCTATAGATAGCCAGTCCTACAAGAACAACACCAAAAATATTTCTAAAAAATGTTACTTCTACTGGGGGCAAAACCTGACTCACAACCTTGGCAAAACCACCCATAAGTGCGAAGCTCAGTGAAGCCAATAACATCAAAAGGATACCTCTATCCATATTTTTAATCATTTTCTTCAATCATTTATCCTCATTTTTCTAATAGAAGTTTTTTGCCTAGGCAAAACGGCATTTGCTAATTTTGTGAAAGTGTAGCATAATACATTTATGAACCATACAGAATTTTATACAAAACTTTTAGCGCTTCCCAATGGGGCCAATGATATACGCTACCTTGGTAAACGGTATTTACTAAGAAAAGAGACATTGTTAGATGGCAAACTTCTCAAAATTTATGCAGAAGAGTTAGGCGGGAATGACATTGTCAGCGGAAACTACTATCCTACGATGAAAGGCGGGATGTTGAAACCTTGTGAAATGTCAGATCAAAAAGTGATCGACTTTGTTTTACACGCTAGTGCTATTTGATCCTTGTCAGCTTTGCATCCCCATAAAAAAGTATATCTTTGATCACCGATTTATGGATAAAGCCGTCTTTTGCAACAGCAAGCAGGATATCACCTTTTTTCTTTCTGAAATTTTTTTGATGGATGAACGCCTTCGCATAGATCTTTGCATCTTGACCTAGATCTTTTTTATAGTCTGTCACTTGCACATCATCAGGTATAGTGATCTGTACTTCACCATTTTGTTTTTCAAGACCCACCGATTTAAACAAGTATGTTCTGCCTTTTGGCTTCTGCTTCACAGCATTACCTAGGTTAAAGTACAGTGTCAACAAGTCATCTTTGGCATAAAATTTAAGTTTTTCAGTACGGTCTTCTACCAATTTTTCTTTACGCCATTTTCTCACTCTTTTTGTGACATACTTCTTTTTGTGGTCTATATGATACTCTTTAATGACTCTTTTATTTCTCTTCTTACTTGTCATCTGGTAAAAATCACTGACCATGAGTCCATTTCTCATATGTCCTTTTGAAACATAATGTTCCGTTTGTCCACCCATAAGTACTTTAGCCAATCCCGCTAAGGTGACTTTTGTATCAATCTCATAGGTTTTAGCGTTTTGCGTCAGTCTGTTTTCAATGGTTCCTACAGTACCAAATATCCCAAAGGTAGCTCTATAGTCCAATTGTGTCATTTTAGCTGAAGCAAAACTTCCTAAAAGTAAAAATAAACCGCTCATTATAAAAATTCTTCTTAACACATCAATCCTTTTCTATCTCAACTTATATCAATTTTTACTATAATTACCTGTAGAAAAAGTGAAGGATAACATAAAAATGCAAACAAACGAAGTGAATACAAGTGACCTGAATACAACAATTGAATTAAATGTGATAGATGGTCTCTCGATGAATCTTGAGGGTACCGTACAGTCACTGCTGATACCTATCTATGAAAAATATCCTATTTTGGCAAATACCTTTTTAGATATCCCCTTAGCCAACCTTATTGCTGCCATAGTAGTCTTCTTACTCTTTTTACTTTTGCGAAAACTTTTCACGCTTATTGTGATGGGTACCCTGCAAAAAGTCTCCAAAGTAACAGCCACATACCATGATGACAAGGTTATATCTGCACTGAAAAGACCTGTGAGTTTTGCTTTTATACTGATAGGAGCACATCTCTTTTTCGTACTTATTTTCAAAGAGACCGAATGGATCAAAAATATTCTCAATACACTGGTTGTCTATACGATCTTTTGGGCAATTATTTCTGTTCTGGAGTCTTTACGTAGCGTGTTCCATCATGCTACAGAAAAATTTAATCCTGATCTTGCCGAAGAGATGGGTAATTTCATACTTAAAATAGTCATATTCCTTATAGCTGCTATGGGACTCGGTGCGATGCTTCAAGTATGGGGGATCAATGTCACCGCACTAGTTGCTTCACTCGGACTTGGAGGTCTTGCTTTTGCCCTCGCTGCTAAAGATACCGCGTCAAATATGTTTGGCTCTTTTGCCCTGCTTGCAGATAAATCTATTCGTATCGGCGAATGGATCAAAGTAGGAGGTGTGGAAGGTACAGTGGAAGACATAGGGATGCGTACGACTAAAATACGCTCATTTGAAAAGTCACTTATCACCGTTCCTAACCAAATTGTCTCTAATTCCCCTATAGAAAATTTTTCTCGCAGAGGTATCCGTAGAATCAAAATGCAGGTAGGACTCACATACGGTACCAGCAGAGATCAAGTGAATGCCATAGTAAAAGATCTCAGAGAGATGTTGCATACCCATGAAAAAATCTCTCAAAAAGATGCTTTACTCGTCAATTTTGAATCTTTTGGGGACTCTTCACTCAATATCTTTATCTATGCTTTTACCAGCACTTCCAACTGGGAACGCTATTTAAATATACGTGAAGATATCCATCTGAAAATTATGAAAATCGTTGAAGACAACGGGTCAAGTTTTGCCTTTCCTTCACGGTCTATCTACATGGAACAGATACCTGATAAAAATGTGTTATAATTACGATAATTATTAAGAAAGAATACTATTTATGCAAGAACTTAAAAAAGTAGCGATACTAGGACGTCCAAATGTAGGAAAGAGTTCACTCTTCAACCGTTTGGCAAGACAAAGAGATGCCATCACTGCTGATATCTCAGGAACCACAAGAGATATCAAAAAACGTATCGTGACTATTTCAGAAAACCGTGACTTTGAAGTGATCGATACAGGAGGAATAGACTATTCTACTGAACTTTTCTCTAAGGTAGCCGATTTTTCACTGAAAGCGGCTGAAATGGCAGATATCATCATCTATATGGTAGATGGTAAAACACTGCCATCTGAAGAAGACAGAGAACTCTTTTACAAACTTCAGGCCATGGGTAAACCGCTTGCGCTTGTTGTCAACAAGATTGACAATGACAAAGAAGAAGAGCGTTACTGGGAATTTTTGGAGTTTGGTGCAGAGGCAACTTTTCCTATGTCAGTCAGTCATAACCGTTATTTTAATGACTTCTATGCATGGCTTGAAGCACTCATCCCTCCTCGCGAAGAAGAACCTGAAGGACTTGAATTAACTGAAGATGCGGAAGTAGATCCTTTTGATGAGATCATTCGTGATATTAATAGTGTCAAAGAAGAAACCATAGACAATGAGATCAAAGTCGCGATAATCGGTCGTGTCAACACAGGAAAAAGTTCACTCCTTAATGCACTGTTGGGTGAAGAGCGTTCAGTCGTTTCTGATGTTGCAGGAACCACGATTGACCCCATTGATGAGATGATAGAATACAATGACTATAAAATTACTTTCGTTGACACAGCAGGGATCAGAAGAAGAAGTAAAATTGTAGGTATTGAGAAGTATGCTCTGACACGTACGACAGAAATGCTGGAAAAAGCAAACCTGGTACTGCTTATGATCGATGCAACTGCAGGTGTGACAGAGCTTGATGAAAGGGTTGCAGGACTCATAGAGAAATACAAATTGGCTTGTCTTATCGTTGTGAATAAATGGGACATACATGGAGACAAAACCTATGAGGAAGTGGTTGAAGAGATACGAGATGAAATGAAGTTCCTTCACTATGCACCGCTTATTACCATTTCGGCAAAAACAGGGTTGCGTGTCAACAAGATACTTGACCAAGTCACAGAGATCTATAAGCGATACACCCAACGTATCCCTACTTCTGAACTTAACGATACCATACGTGAAGCCATAAGAAGACACCATGTACCTACACATAACGGTGCGGTAGTAAATATCAAGTATGCGACACAGTATGAGACAAAACCACCAAAAATTGCTCTCATAAGCAATAGACCTGAATTTATACACTTTTCCTACAAACGTTACCTGTCAAACTTCCTTCGAAGCAAGTTTGACTTTGAAGGTGTACCTTTAGACATCGTTGCCCGTAAACGCGGTGAACGGTTCGATGACGATGAATAGGTTTTTTACTAACACTTCGCTATAATCTCCTAAAATTATTTTAGGATACAATATGCGTGTACTTACAGGAATACAAGCTTCAGGAAAACTTCATATAGGGAACTATTTTGGAGCTATGAAACCTATGGTTGAACTTCAAGAAGAGCATGAACTTTTTACATTTATCGCCAACTACCACTCACTGACCACTTCAAAAGATGCAGCCACACTGAAACAACACACTATTGATGCTGCTGTTGACTACCTTTCCATTGGAATTGACCCGGAGAAAACAACATTCTGGGTACAGAGTGATATGCCTGAAGTACTTGAACTTTACTGGATACTTTCTAAGTTTACGCCTATGGGACTACTTGAACGTGCACATTCCTATAAAGACAAAGTAGCTAAAGGTATTGCCGCGAATCATGCACTCTTCTCTTATCCCGTACTTATGGCTGCAGATATACTGATGTTAGACACTGAAAAAGTCCCTGTAGGAAAAGACCAGATCCAACACGTTGAAATGACAAGAGACATCGCGATAAAATTCAACAATGAGTATGGAGAGATCTTTACACTTCCTGAGCATCTTGTACAAGAGGATGTTGCTACGATCCCGGGCATAGACGGGCAAAAGATGAGTAAGAGTTATGGGAATGCCATTGACCTTTTTATGGATGAGAAACCGCTGCAAAAAAGATGTAATAAGATCGTCTCATCCTCTACGCCATTAGGTGAACCATTGGAATATGAGGGAGACAATATCTATGCATTGGCATCACTCTTTTTAAATGATGAACAAAAACTTGAACTGCAGGCACGTTATAAAAGCGGTAAAGAGGGGTATGGGCACTTCAAAAAGTATCTTAAAGAGTTGATTTGGGAAGAACTGGGTGAAGCCAGGGAAAAACGCGAGTATTACCTCAACCATATGGATGAGGTAAATGACATTTTGGCTCAAGGCGCTAAGAAAGCCAAAGCTATAGCAAATGCCAAAATGTCGAAAGTAAGAGAAGCGGTAGGACTACTGTAAAGTAAGTCCTACTTTCGCCTCATCTACGCTTCATCCTCTAGATCAATATCTTCATCATCAAGATCAAGATCATCAGCTTCTTCTAATTCTGCATCAGTCGGCATTTGATATGCAGTCTTGTCTAACGGGTCTACGTAATTTTTATCATCGATCGAATTGTACTGTACAATTAAATATACAACACCTATAGACAAAAGTCCAACAAGAAATATAGCAAAGCTTTCTAACAAATTTTTCATCTTTTATCCTCAAATTGGTAGTCTGGCAAACTCAGATATGAAGTTTCTGAGTCCCATAACTTTCTGCACTTGCTTCACAACAAACTAGGCTTTTTACATACAGTAAAACCGTGTGGATGTATTTTAACATAGATAAGTTTATAGTAGCCGTTTTTCATAAAAATATAATTGGAAATAACTTTAACTAATGTATAATTAAGTAGCAGCCTAGAAAAATTAAATAGTGGACTTTAGTTATTTTCAACGTCTATGAAATATATATTTTCATAGGCACCAATAAGACTCTCAACAACATGCATATGAATCTCACCCGTAGTATGAATATGCACCTGTAAGTCGCCCTCATTGAGATGTCCTTTTTGGGTGCCTAATGTGAGTAAATGTTTGGATATAGCTTCAGCCGTATGGATCAGACTCACATTACAGGCCATAATCTTTTCAATACTTTGACCCACAAGAGGGTAATGTGTACATCCCAGTACGATCGTATCTACATTATTCTGACGCATAGGTGCAAGCCATTTTTCAAGTAACCCTTTTGTCACGTCACTATCCATTTCACCTTTTTCGATCTGTTCAACCAAACCGGGACAAGCCTGTTCAAAAATGTCAACACTTTTTTGTGAAGAGAGCGTTTGTGCCAATGTCTGATACTTATCTCCCTGTAGTGTGGCTGGTGTTGCTAAAACCCCTATTTTCCCTGTTCTCGTCTGCTCGATAGCCGGTTTGATACCAGGTTCTGTACCTATAATGATCAGCGAAGGATACGTTTCACGCAAATGTTGGATCGCAGAAGAAGTAGCCGTATTACAGGCTAAGATCAATGCATCTATCTGATGGGTCTTAACAAGATATTTGGTTATATTTAGTGAGTATTGTAGAATTTGTTCAGGGGTTTTTTCGCCATAAGGCGCATTTTTGGTGTCTGCCACATAGAATATCTGAGCACCTTTGATCACTTGGGTCATTGCCTGAACAACGGTCAAGCCACCCAAACCAGAATCAAAAACACCAATACGCATGATAGTTATCTCCTTGTAGATAGGCAAAGCCCATCTACAATTCCTTTCACTAAAGCTTCAGCTATCGGCTCAGATGAAAATATAGATATTTTCATTGCAGTTACCTACGCACCTTCGTTCATCATAGAAAGAAACTCTTCATTTGTTTTGGTTTTCATCATTTTAGAGAAGAGGAATTTCAGCCCTTCTACCTCTTCCATGTTTTGCATTGCATTTCTCAATGCCCAAACTTTTTGAAGGGTTTCAGGCTCCATCATCAACTCTTCTTTTCTTGTTCCCGATTTCGTTACATCGATCGCAGGATAGATACGTCTTTCAGAAACGTGACGGCTGAGAACTACTTCAGAGTTACCTGTACCTTTAAACTCTTCAAAGATCACTTCATCCATACGGCTACCTGTATCTATCAGTGCTGTAGCAATGATGGTCAAAGAACCACCCTCTTCTATGTTTCTTGCTGCACCGAAGAAACGTTTTGGTTTATGCAGTGCATTGGCATCCACACCACCAGAAAGTACTTTACCTGAACTTGGTGTGACTGTGTTGTAAGCACGTGCAAGTCTTGTGATAGAATCAAGTAAAATGATAACATCTTTACCCATCTCCACACGTCTTTTGGCTTTTTCTATCACCATTTCTGCTGTTCTAACATGGTTTTGGGCTGGAAGGTCAAAAGTTGAAGCATACACTTCACCTTTCACTGAACGCTGCATGTCTGTGACTTCTTCAGGTCTTTCATCTACAAGAAGTACCATCAGTGAAGCATCAGGATTATTATACGTAACACCATGCGCAAGTTCTTTAAGCAGTTCTGTTTTACCTGTTCTTGGCGGAGCAACGATAAGTGCTCTTTGTCCTTTTCCTATAGGGGTAAAGAGATCCAGTACACGTCCTGTCATTTTCATTGGGTTATACTCAAGCTTGAGTTGTTCACTTGCATATAATGGTGTAAGGTTTTCAAAAAGAGGTCTCTGTTTTGACTTCTCAGGCGCTAAATAATTGATCGCTTCAATTTTAAGCAATGCATAATACTTTTCTTGATCTTTAGGCGAACGTACCTGGCCTGTCACGATATCACCATTTCTCAGTGCAAATCGTTTGATCTGAGTACCGCTTACATAGGTGTCATTACTGGAGTTGGCAAAGTTCCCATCGATAGAACGTAAAAAACCAAAACCATCGTTCATCACTTCAAGAATACCCGTATAGAGGATAAATCCTCCCTGGCTCACTTGAGATTTGAGGATTTCAAAAATAAGATCTTTTCTTTGAAATTCATTGGGATTTTCAACTTTTACTTCTTTTGCTATCGTTACAAGTTCTGTCAGTGGGAGTTGTTGAAGATTTTCTATTTTGTAGCCATCTACCGGTACGTGTGTTCTGTTTTTTCTGCTGGCAGTATTGCCGTTAGAAGATTTTTTATTATCGCTCATATTTCCTCTTGTATTGAATATGCATTATGGAGATTGTACGTTAGCCATACGATGTGCTACGTGTAGTTATGGCATTATAATCTTTTTTGGCTGAAATTATCATTAAGGACGCCTCTTGGGCAAAGCATGACAGATTACATTGACACTATGCAGATTACGACTCGGCATTTAGTGCCTCGCTTGCACTGCAATTTAGTTGCTTGTCAGTATCTGGTTCTGTGACTGGTCACATGCATTCATATTAGAGCATAAAACAATAACGGAGGATATAAGGCAGCCCCCATCAAAAAAAATATTGGAGGCATTTTCCATTCTAACATTTGTGCTATCTCCGGGGATACTTTACGATCGATAAACACTTTTTTAATCAGTTCTATTTTATAAAACATGTCAAAAATTTTAATCGCCAAAAGAAAGATCATCGTCACATTCAGTACACCTGTAAGGACTACTATTAAAAGTATAAAGTAAAACCCAGGCTGGATGAGAAAAAACAGAAAGATACTTTTCTGATAATAAGCATAGAGTTTTTTCAAAACACCCAAAAGCGTTGGGGCACGCTGAATAGTTGCCTCAAAAAGTTCTGCAAAAAGAAGGATGATCGTAAATAAAAGTGCATTTTCCATAGAAGATTTTACCCATATTTAGATAAAATATACACTTCTCATAATGTGGACAAAAAACTGCATATTACCATCAATCAAGGAATTATCATTGGCAGACATCGCATGTACCCACTGTAATCTCACTTTTCCTGAAGAAGTGATGATCGCTGAACAGCAGAATGAGACACAACTTTATTTCTGCTGTAAAGGCTGCCAGGGTGTCTACCATCTCTTAAACTCTGAAGGGTTGGATACCTTTTATGACAAGTTAGGCGATACCAAACTTCAACCTGCCATACAAAGCAATGAAGATCTGGAAAAGTTTGACTTAGAAGGATTTAAAAACAAGTATATCACTACCCATGAGGATGGACTGTGTGAAATTAACCTTATCATCGAAGGTATCCACTGTTCTGCCTGTGTATGGCTGAACGAAAAGGTTCTCCATAAAACGGATGGGGTCATTGAAACCAGTATCAACTACACCAACAACAAAGCCAAGGTCATCTGGGACCCGGAGGTCATCAAGCTCTCCAAAATTATAGAAACGATTCGTTCCATCGGCTATAATGCCTACCCTTATGATCCAAAGCTTCAGGAAGAACGTGCCACCCGTACACGAAAAACCTATTATTCCCGTATTTTGGTGGCTGTATTTGGATCTATGAACATTATGTGGTTGGCTGTTGCACACTATGCCGGATACTTTGGCGGTATACAGCAATCGTTTAAAGACATTCTCAATGTGGCTGAATTCATCTTAGCTACACCTGTACTTTTTTACTCTGGATGGATATTCTTCCGAGGTGCCTACTATGGCTATAAAAACAATATCGTCAATATGGATACCCTTGTTGCCTCAGGTGCACTCTCTGCTTATATCTACTCCATCTACGCGATGATCAGTCAAAGCGGAGAAGTCTACTTTGACTCAGTGGTGATGATTATCACTTTTGTGCTGGTAGGAAAATACCTTGAAGTACTGAGTAAAAAGCATGCTGTTGATACCTTGGACAGTCTTATGGGAAGTACACCGACCGAAGTGACCACTCTGAAAGATGGTGTAAAGTCCTTAGTGAGTATTGAAAACATTATTGTGGGAGATATCATCGAACTTAAACCCGGTGAAAAAGTTGTGATTGATGGTGAAGTCACCTGGGGGAAAGGTTCTTTTGATGAGAGTTCTCTGACAGGAGAAAATGAACCTATTTACAAAAAGAAGCATGACACGATTTTAAGTGGTTCTCTCTGTTTAGACTCCATCATACACTATAGTGCAACCAAAGATGCTTCAAACTCTATGTTGACCTCCATCGTCAACCTGCTTGAAGAATCCATCACTAAAAAACCCCGTATAGAACAGCTTGCCAACAGTGTTTCAGGATACTTTTCTACCGTGATTCTCATCATTGCCTTACTCACCTTCGTAAGTTGGTACTTTTGGGTTGATAGCTTTGAACAGGCACTCATCGTAGGCATCTCCGTGATCGTTATCGCTTGTCCCTGTGCATTAGGGTTGGCTACTCCTATGGCAACCCTTGTGGGTATCAGTGTTGCAGCAAAACGAGGTATCCTTTTTAAAGAAGCCTCTTTTTTGGAAACGATGGCAAAAAGTGACATCCTTGCTTTGGACAAAACCGGTACGATCACTGAGGGGAAACCTTCTGTAGTGAAGGCAGACTATCTTGAAACTTTTGATCCTTCACTGCTTTATTCGCTTGTCAGTACCTCCAACCATCCCATCTCTAAAGGGATCAAAGCATATCTTGAGGATACACATGAGAAGGTAGAACTGCTCACGCTTGAAGAGATCACAAGTATCGAAGCCAAAGGAGTAAAAGGCAGAGTTAAAAACCAATCACTTCTTGGAGGCAATGCGGAACTGATGAAAGCTTCAAAGCTCGATGTAGATACAGATTCACAAAATGCCCTCTTCTTCTTTACGATTGACGACAGACTTGTCGCACGGTTTGAGCTGACTGATACCATCAGAGAAGGTGCGGCCAAAGCTATCAAAAACATTCAAGAGTTAGGTGTCAAGGTAGTCATGCTTACAGGAGACCATGAGCAAAGTGCCCAAAAGGTGGCGAAACAGGTAGGGGTAGAAGAAGTCTATGCAAAACTTCTCCCCCAGGACAAAGCTGCACTGATAGATACATTTCATCAAGACGGACATGTCGTTGTGATGGCCGGAGACGGTATCAATGATGCTATAGCTCTTGCTTCCTCAGATATCTCCATAGCGATGGGGAATGGCGCGGATGTGGCTATCTCTGTCAGTGACATCGTGCTTTTAGATGAAAAACCTGAAAGTATTTACGAATCTTACAAACTCTCTAGGAGAACGTTTGGTGCAGTCAAAGAAAATCTTGGCTTTTCTTTGTTGTATAATGTCGTAGCTGTTCCACTGGCTGTCATGGGGTTTGTCAATCCACTTGTGGCAGCACTCTCTATGAGTTTGAGCTCACTGGTTGTGGTCGGTAACTCTATGCGTATTAAAAGTTTAAAATTTAAGGATAAATAATGTCAGAAAATATAGTCATTTTAATGATAGGCATCTCTACGTTGTTAGGTGCCATAGGGTTATTGGCTCTGATCTGGGCTGTAAGAACAGGACAATTTGACGACCATAGCAAATTCATAGATGCTGTCCGCCACGACAATGAAGAGGACCTTAAAGATGCAGCTATGATGGAAGAGAAGAAAAAAGCGTATAAAGAAAAGATCAAACAAGAAAAACGGGAAAAAGAAAAAAACTATCGACCTGCAGATTAAGAACTATCAAGAAAATTATGATAGTATTATATGAATAAATATTAAAGGTTTGCCATGTACTTAAAAAAACTCTGTTTCACTTCACTTTTAACCTTTGGACTACTTCACGCCCAAAGCACTATAGGACTCAATATTAACAATGATGATCTGGAAATAGGTGCTTCTATTGACCTTAATGCTTTAACCTACTACTCAGACAGTACTTCATACACACTGGATGCTTCTTATCTTCATACAGATGGTGACAACTTAACGACTGTAGGTGTCAGTGCGGAAAGTAATTTCCAGGGCGTAGAAGGACTTGCACTAGGGTTAGGGATAAAATCTGTGTTTGCCGATAATTTTATCGCTATTCCTTTCTTTGCAAAAGCAAAATATACACTTCCATTCAACTACAGTATCCCTACTACTTCATTAGCCACAAGTGTGGCTTATGCTCCTTCTGTTCTTACATTTAGTGATGGAGAAAGCTATACAGAGTTTAGAGTAGAAGCCGACATGGAGATCATCACGAATGTGCATCTATTTACAGGTTATCGTAATATAGATACAGAGTATGATACCTATGATCAGACTTTTAATAACAGCTTTTATGGTGGGATGAAACTTAGTTTTTAGTGATATACTTTCATATTCAAACTGAAAGCATGTTCTTGGGCATCTTTGGTCACCTCACAGACTGCATAAAGGAAGAAGATAATGGCAGACCGTATAGAAAAAAGTATATTCAGAGAGTATGATATCCGCGGGATCTTCGAAAAAGAGCTGAATGAAACATCTGTCAAACTGATCGGCTATTACCTTGGCCAAAAAATTGGTGGAGATAAAGTGGTTTCCATCGGTTATGATGCCCGTTCCCACTCTCCCATCCTAAGAGATTATCTGACTTCCGGACTGAATGCTGCTGGATGTAAAGTATTGGATATGGGTATGGTCGCTACCCCGGTGAACTACTATAGCAACTACATCGATTTTGACGGTATCACGACTGATGCTTCCATTATGATCACAGGCTCGCACAACCCCAGCGAATACAACGGTTTTAAAATCACTGTGGATCAAAGTCCTTTTTTCGGTGAAGACATTTATGCCTTAGGGGATGAGATCCTGGCCCATCAAGAACGCATCATCGAAGACAATACTGCCAAGACAGATATAGATGTAAAAACCCCTTACATTAACTTTATGGTCAAAGAGTTCGATCACCTGAAAAACTTCCCTCAAAAAATTGTCATTGATTCCGGTAACGGTGTTGCAGATACAGTCATCACAGATATTTTTGATGCTTTGCACTTTAACTACACAGGCCTCTACCTTGAACCAGACGGTACTTTCCCAAACCACCATCCAGACCCCTCTGTAGAAAAAAACCTTGTCGATGTCAAAGCAGCCTTAGAAAAAGATGGAGACATCGCTTTTGCCTATGATGGAGATGCTGACCGTATCGCTGTGCTCACACATAATCATAACATCAAAGGGGATCAAATGGCATTGCTCTATGCTATGAAGATGCAAAACCCTACGGTCATAGGAGAGGTCAAGTGTTCACAGGTCATGTACGATGAACTGGAACGTCGTGGTGCAAAAGCCATCATGTATAAAACAGGTCACTCCAACCTCAAAGTAAAAATGAAAGAAACCGGTGCAGATCTTGCCTGTGAAGTCAGTGGACATATCTTCTTTAAGAACCGTTATTTTGGGTATGATGATGCCATCTATGCTACCCTTAGAATGCTGGAGCTTATCCATGATGGTATTGATCTGGATAAAGAGATCGATGCACTTCCCACTGTGTTTTCTACAGAAGAGATAAAAGTCGAGACCACGGAAGAAGAGAAATTTGCGATTATTGACAAAGTCAAAGAACTGCTTGTCAACCCACCTGAAGATTTTCCTGAAATTCTTAACATCATTGATGTAGATGGTGTGCGTATTAACTTTGAAAAGGGTTGGGGATTGGTGAGAGCCAGTAACACTACACCTGTACTTGTCACACGGTTCGAGTCTACGGATGAAGCACTGGCAAAAGAGTACGAATCAAAAGTCAATGCACTGATCAAACAAGCAAAGAGCCTATTGTGATCAATAAAATTTCTTTTACTTACCAAGATGAAAAAACCCAGGAAAAAGCGTTTAAAGCGATTGAAAAAGAGCAGCGGAGTATTGGCTATTATACACTGCCAGACCAAGACATCACGCCTATATTAAAGTACTGTGACACGATTCCTGATACGATAGAGACGATCGCAGTCATTGGTATAGGTGGGAGTTCTTTAGGTGCCAGGGCCGTGTATGAATTTCTAAAACCTCTGAATGGGCTTACACGGAAACTTTACTTTTTTGAAAGTACGGACCCTATCAATATCACTACCCTGCTTTCAAAAATAGACCTTACAAAAACCCATTTTCTTGTGATTTCCAAATCAGGGACCACTGTAGAGACTTTCTCTATCTATAAATACATCTATTCACTTCAAAGTGATCCTACCGCCTATACGTTTATCACTGATCCTGACTCACCGCTTGAAAAATATGCTAAAGAGATCAATGCTGCCGTACTTCATCTACCTCATAATGTAGGAGGAAGGTTTTCTGTTCTCTCAACGGTAGGACTTGTGCCCTTGGCTTTATGCGGTATAGACATACAGGCACTATTAACTGGTGCTAAAGACGTCAAACAGAGCTTTTTTAATGATGGATACCTCAAAGATACACTTCTCAAAAAAGCCGCCTTTTATGCAAAAAATCATACCCAGTACAACATCAACTGTATTTTCGCCTATTCTGAAACACTCAAATATTTTTGTGAGTGGTATGTGCAGCTTTGGGGTGAAAGCTTAGGAAAACACCAACGCCATAGTGCATTTCATGTCGGGTTAACACCTATCGGTCTTATCGGTCCGGAAGACCAGCATTCATTCCTGCAGCTTATCATGGAAGGAACCAGAGACAAGTCAGTCACCTTCATTAAAATTGAAGATTTTAATGACAATATCACTATCCCAGATATCACGCTTCCTCACTTGGAAAGTCTCGATACACTCAATAACCTGCCTTTTTCCAAACTCATCAATATGCAGTGTGACTCTGTATTGGAATCACTGGAAGCACAAAATGACATTCCTATTGACAGTATTATCCTTCCAAACGTCAATGAGAATACCATAGGCTCACTGCTCTACTACTATGAACTGCTGACATCACTTGTGGGAGAGCTCATCGATGTCAATACCTATGATCAACCCGGAGTGGAAGCAGGCAAGATTATTTTGAAGAAAAAACTAAACCAAAGGAAAGGATAAAAGTATGAGTTACAAAATAGCCATAGCCGGAACAGGATATGTAGGACTGTCAAATGGGATCTTACTGGCACAGCATAATGAAGTCGTAGCCCTGGATGTCATTCCTGAAAAAGTAGAAATGCTCAACAAAAAGATCTCTCCTATCGAAGATACAGAAATAGAAGCGTACCTCAAAAACAAACCGCTGAACTTCAAAGCAACACTGGATAAGCATGAAGCTTATGAGAATGCTGATTTTGTCATTATAGCTACCCCTACAGATTACGATCCAGAGACCAATTATTTCAATACAGACCTGGTAGAAGCCGTGATCAAGGATGTCATTGAGATCAATCCTGATGCAGTAATGGTGATCAAGTCTACCATTCCTGTAGGCTACACAAAAAGCATAAGAGAAAAATTCAACTGTAACAATATCATTTTCTCTCCGGAGTTCCTTAGAGAAGGCAAAGCCCTCCATGACAACCTTTACCCTTCCCGTATCATCGTAGGAGAAGAGGGTGAACGTGCAAAAACCTTTGCAAACCTTCTGGCGCAGGGTGCTATCAAAAAAGATATTGACATTCTATTTACAGGGTCTACAGAAGCAGAAGCAGTGAAACTCTTTTCAAATACTTTTCTGGCGATGAGAGTAGCCTACTTCAATGAACTGGATTCTTATGCTGAAACTCATAACCTTGATACCAGACAAATCATAGAGGGGGTGGGACTTGATCCTAGAATAGGAATGCACTACAATAACCCTTCGTTTGGATATGGTGGCTACTGTTTGCCTAAAGATACTAAACAGTTACGAGCGAACTATAAAAATGTACCTAACAGTCTCATTGGTGCCATAGTAGAGGCTAACAGTATGAGAAAAGATTTTATTGCAGACTCTATACTTAAAAAGCACCCGTCTACAGTCGGTATCTACCGTTTGACGATGAAAAGCGGATCAGACAACTTTAGATCCTCATCCATTCAAGGTATTATGAAACGTATCAAAGCCAAAGGGGTCAAGGTCGTGGTTTATGAACCCGTATTAGACGAAGATACATTCTTTCACTCAAAAGTCATGAACGATCTGCAAGCATTCAAAGAGATTTCAGATGTCATCGTAGCAAATAGACTCTCAGATGATCTCAAAGATGTGAAAGAGAAAGTGTATACCAGGGATCTCTTTGGTAATGACTAAAGGAAGAAAATGAAGATTTTAGTTACAGGAACAGCTGGGTTCATAGGATTTCATTTGGCAAAAAAATTGCTTGAGCGTGGTGATGAAGTGGTAGGACTTGATAATATCAATGATTATTATGATGTAAATCTAAAATATGGTCGTTTAAAAGAGTTGGGTATCGATCCCGAAAAAATAGAGGAGAACCAACCTATCGCTTCGAGTATTTCTCCAAAACATACGTTTGTAAAGTTGGATCTTGCCGATAAAGATCAAATGGAAGCCCTGTTTAAAAGAGAAAAATTTGATGCGGTTTGCAACCTTGCCGCACAGGCAGGTGTACGCTACAGTCTTGAGAATCCACATGCTTACATAGAAAGTAATATACAGGGCTTTATGAATATCCTTGAAGGGTGTCGGGAAAACGGCATCAAAAACCTCTCTTATGCTTCCAGCTCTTCTGTGTATGGACTCAACAAAGAACAACCGTTCAAAACCACTGATCAAGTCGACAGACCTATCTCTATCTATGCAGCGACCAAAAAATCAAATGAACTGATGGCGCATACCTACTCCCATCTCTTTGGTATCTCTACAACCGGTCTTAGATTTTTTACAGTCTATGGTCCCTGGGGAAGACCCGATATGGCACCTATGCTCTTTGCGGATGCCATTCTTCATGACCGCGCCATTAAGATCTTTAATCAAGGAGATATGAGCAGAGACTTTACTTACATCGATGATATTGTAGATGGATGTATCAAAGTGATCGACAACCCTAATGAAAAAGATCTCTATCAAATCTATAACATCGGTAATAATGCTCCTGTGCAACTGATGGACTTTATCAAGGCTTTAGAGAATTCTCTAGGGAGAGAAGCAAAGAAAGAGTATCTTCCAATGCAACAGGGAGATGTCAAATCAACCTATGCGGATGTCAGTGGTCTTATTGATAATTTTGATTATAAACCCGATACTTCTATTGAGGAGGGTGTGGACAAATTTGCACAGTGGTATAGAGCATTCTACCATATATAAAATACAAAAAATGTATTCTTTTACAGGTTCGTAAATTTTAGAATATCCATCTTTTTATCATACACTTCGGTCTCCACATCAAAAAGTCCAAGCAGTGTGGAGAAAAGGTTGTCCTGTGTAAATTCGTATGAAGCAGTTTTTCTAAGATTTTCTCTATCCACAGGAAAATCTTTTCCGAACCATAGTACAGAAGCCACATGTTTTTGAGCATCCGGTGCTATGAAATAGGGAAGTCCGTGCAAGTAAAATCCTCCCTCGCCCAAAGACTCTCCATGATCCGCCATATAGAACATGGCTATATCTATACTATTTTCATACTTCTTCAAAAGCCCTATCGTCTGAGAAAGAAAATAATCTGTATAGAGTAGTGCATTATCATAGGCATTAGCAATCTCTTCTTGAGAACACTCTTCTAGCTGATTGGTCTGACAAGTGGGAGTAAAGCGTTCAAACTCTTTTGGATACCGTTTGTAATAGGCAGGACCGTGGTTACCCATTTGGTGCAGCACGATCACCATATCTTTATCACTCTCTTCGATCAGTGTATCCAATCCAACCAACATACCCTCATCTCGACACTCTCCTTCACACAGAGTATTATTATCAGGTGTTTTATAATACTCGTATTTCACTCTATCTGCCACGCCTTTGGAATCGGAGTTATTGTCTCTCCACAACACTTCTATCCCTGCATGAGAAAGCACATCCAGAGCATTCTCCGTATGAAGTCCTTTTTGGGTATCATAATCGCTTCTACCATACACAGAGAACATACATGGCACGGAGACCGCTGTAGTGGTACCACAGGAATACATATTTGAAAAATTGATGATATCTTCTTGTTTGATCAGTGGATTGGTCTCTCTTTGATACCCATTGAGTGAAAAATGGTCTGCGCGTGTTGCTTCGCCCACAACCATGATCACTACTCTTCTTTTTTCTCTTTTTTCTATCTTAGCATCTAACCCTGTTTGTATGAGTGGCATATCAGTTACTGCTACCTGTTCTTTCACATAAGAACCTAAAGAGTAAAGTCCGTAGGTTGGGTTGGTATAAGAACGTAAGATTTTATGCTCTCTGAAAAAAGAAGTATAGTGTTTAGAAAAAGGAAGCATAATGACAAATATCAACACAAAGCTTCCCGTGCTCAATTTTAATTTTGAAAACAACTCCTTTTTTATTCCGTGATACACGATAGGTGTTTTATAAATAAAATACGAAGGCAGTATTCCAAGTACTATTACGTATGCAAACAGTTTCCAGCTAATAAGGTCGAAGGCTTCACTTATATCTGTTTGTACCGTATTTTCAATCATTGTTTTATCTATCATGATGTTATACGTTTGCATAAAATAGTTTTCCACCGCAGCAATCATCAACATGACGATGAGCAATGGCTTGGTAAGATATCTCCAACTTAAAAGAGAGAAAAAAAGTACTAAAAAAAGAGTAAAGACCAATCCCTGAGAAATGACAAAAGGTGTATACATACTATCAAAAGGATAGACTTCCAGCACATGCTTAAAAAATGAAACATTGGTAAATAGTACGATAAATAACGAGACCCCTATAATAAGAGCTGCAGATGTTCTAGGTTTCAATGTTATCCTTGGAAAGATTTTCGTTATGGTAGCTGAAAAAGGTTAATATCCTTTAAGTACCAAAAAACGATTCATGCTATAGTGTTTAAAAACTATTGGGTTTTGACACAAAATATTACATAAATTTGACATCATAATACTAACCTTCGTATTTAAAAAATCAAATTTAAAAATCTAATGCCTAATTAACTGTCCTTTAGTTATAATTTGCATGATTTTTAAAACGAAAGTTCACTATGATAAAAAAATGTCTATTCCCCGCTGCAGGGTATGGAACACGTTTCCTACCAGCGACCAAAGCCACACCAAAAGAGATGTTACCGGTCCTCACCAAGCCACTCATCCAATATGGTGTAGAAGAAGCACTGGAAGCGGGACTTAATACCATGGCCATTATTACAGGACGTGGTAAACGTGCGATAGAAGACCATTTTGATATCTCCTATGAACTTGAACAGCAGATCAAAGGTACGAGCAAAGAACATCTTCTTGATGAGATCCGTTCCCTGATAGACCAATGTACATTCTCATACACAAGACAAGTAGAGATGAAAGGGTTGGGACATGCTATCCTCACAGGAGAAACACTTATAGGAAATGAACCGTTTGCCGTTGTTCTGGCAGATGACCTCTGTACCAATGGGAATGATGGTGTACTCAAGCAGATGATTGAGGTGTTTGAAAAGTACCAATGTTCTGTTGTAGCCATTGAAGAAGTACGTATGGACCAGACGCATAAGTATGGTGTGATAGCTGGAAACCTGGTCGATAATACAGACAATATCTATAGAGTGACTGATATGGTAGAAAAACCAGCCCCAAAAGATGCTCCAACCAACATGGCCATTATCGGACGCTATATTCTTACACCAGATATCTTTGATATTCTCAGAGAAACAAAACCGGGTAAAAACGGAGAGATCCAGATCACTGATGCCCTTCTTGAGCAGGCGAAGAACGGTAAAGTGATCGCTTATAAATTTGATGGTCAACGTTTTGACTGTGGTTCTGTTGATGGATTTGTTCAAGCTACTAATTATTTTTATAACAAAGGAAAAAATTGATAACTAAAGAAAGATTAACCCATCTTCGGCAACTTGAAGCCGAATCCATCCACATCTTACGTGAAGTAGCAGCTGAATTCACTAACCCTGTGATGATGTATTCAGTAGGTAAAGACTCTTCTGTTATGCTACATCTTGCGATGAAAGCATTTGCTCCGAGTAAACTCCCTTTCCCTCTTTTACATGTCGATACACTCTGGAAATTCAAAGAGATGATCGAGTTTCGTGACCAGCGTGCAAAAGATCTAGGATTTGACCTTGTCGTTCACTCTAATCCTGAAGGTATAGAGATGGATATCTCTCCTTTTGAACATGGTTCTAAAGTCCATACGGACATCATGAAAACCCAAGGTCTTAAACAAGCACTCAATGCAGGTGGCTACGATGCTATCATTGGTGGAGCTCGTCGTGATGAAGAGAAATCCCGTGCCAAAGAGCGTATTTTTTCATTCCGAGATAAACACCATAGATGGGACCCAAAGAACCAACGTCCAGAACTTTGGAATGTTTATAACACTGCCATCCAAAAAGGTGAAAGTGTACGTGTCTTTCCTATCTCTAACTGGACGGAACTGGATATCTGGCAATATATCTACCTGGAAGATATCAAAATACCATCACTTTACTTTGCAAAAGAGCAGGATGTCGTGGAGTATGAAGGTACAAAAATACGTGTCGATGATGACCGTATGCCTGAAGAACTACGTAAAACAGCTAAAAAAGAGATGGTACGTTTTAGAACACTGGGATGTTACCCACTCACAGGTGCTATCAACTCTACAGCAACTACACTTCCAGAGATCATCAAAGAGATGCTTCTCTCAACCAGTTCAGAAAGAGAAGGCCGTCTTATCGATAAAGACCAGGAAGGCGCTATGGAATTAAAGAAAATCGAGGGATACTTTTAATGGATATTATAAACTACCTAAAGGCACATGAAAACAAAGATATGCTCCGCTTCCTCACCTGCGGATCAGTCGATGATGGTAAAAGTACTCTTATTGGAAGAATGCTCTATGATTCAAAGATGATCTTTGATGATCAACTTGCAGCAGCAGAAGGTGAAAGTAAAAAGTACGGTACTACCGGAGAGAAGATCGATATGGCTCTACTTGTTGATGGTCTCCAAAGTGAACGTGAACAGGGTATCACCATTGATGTTGCTTACCGTTTCTTTGCAACAGAGAACCGTAAATTCATCATTGCAGACACTCCAGGTCATGAACAATATACTCGTAACATGGTTACAGGTGCTTCAACCGCTGATGTGGCCATCATCCTTATCGATGCACGTAAAGGTATCTTGACACAGACACGTCGTCATAGTTTCATTGTAAACCTACTTGGTATTGAACATGTCATTGTAGCCATTAATAAGATGGACCTGGTTGACTTCAGTGAAGATGTATTCAACGAGATATCTGAAGCTTATGGTGAACTCGCAGATGAGCTTGGTATCAAGAATACGTATTATATCCCTGTAAGTGCTTTAGATGGCGATAACGTCGTTGATCAAAGTGAGAATACACCTTGGTATGATGGTAAACCATTGTTAGGCTTACTTGATACTATGGATATCTCTAAGGAACCAAAAGCAGAGAATTTCAGATTTCCTGTCCAGTACGTTAACCGTCCAAACCTTGACTTTAGAGGTTTCTGCGGGACCATAGCAGCAGGATCGGTCAAAGTAGGCGATGAGATCACCGTATTGCCTTCAGGGAAAAGTACTACTGTCAAAAGCATTATCAATGCAGGTGACATCACTGAAGATAATCGTGAAGCCACAACAAATGAAGCCTATGCTCCTATGGCCATCACGATTACTACAGAAGATGAAGTAGACATTTCCAGAGGCGATATGCTGGTACATACAGAGAGTTTACCTGCAGTATCCAATAACCTCAAAGTCATGCTTGTATGGATGGATGAAACTCCTATGACTACAGGAAAGTCTTACGACATCAAGCGTGCTACATCTGTTGTTTCAGGAAGCTTTGAGCATATCAACTATAAAGTCGATGTCAATACCTATGAGAGAGAAGAAGTCTCTACATTGGAACTAAATGATATCGCTTCTTGCCGTATGGTACTTACACGTCCTATAGCAGCAGATGCTTATACGGATAACAGATTAACAGGTAGTTTTATCGTAGTAGACCGTATCACTAACAACACCGTAGGTGCTGGGATGATTCTAGGAGTAAGCAGACGTAATACTGAAGCAATCACTAAAGAGTACAGTGATGCAGAAAAAGAACTTAATGCCTATGTCAGAAAACACTTTCCAGAGTGGGATTGTAAAGCCATTTAATGTATAAAGAGACAAACAGGCGTTCTATAGTTAAAGGTATCAGTTGGCGTATACTGGCAACCACTACCACTATCATCATTGTTTACCTATTCTTTGGAAGACTTGACCTTGCTATTGCTGCAGGATTGATAGAAACTATACTCAAAGTAGGACTCTACTGGGCACATGAGAGAGCATGGTTTAAAATTCAATGGGGAAAAAAGAAAATAGATCCATTTAACCTTTGGTTCACAGGACTTCCTCTGAGTGGAAAAACAACCATAGCAGACAAGGTTTACACTGAACTGGAAAAATTGCATATACCTATCGAAAGAATTGACTCCAAAGATATCCGTGATCTTATCCCTGGTATCGGGTATAGCAGAGAAGAGCGTAATCGACATATGCACCGTATTGGAAACCTAGTACGTACTTTACAGCATAATTCTATCTCTACTGTGGCATCGTTTGTCTCTCCTTACCGGGAATCAAGAAAAGCCATTCGGGATATGGTTAAAAACAATGTTGTTGTCTATGTGAAAGCGGATGTTGAAACCTGTAAAGCACGTGACTACAAAGGCAAATATAAAAAAGCGTTAGCCGGTGAACTTCAGAACTTTCCAGGTGTCAATGATATTTATGAAGAACCACAACATGCTGAGATCGTAATAGATACTGATAAAATGAGTGCAGATGAAGCCTGTAGAATCATTGTAAAATATATAAAGAAACACTATGTCAAATAAAAATATTGTATGGCATGATCATCATGTCACTAAAGAAGAACGTTCACAAATAAAAGCTCAAAAACCCTGCATACTCTGGTTCACAGGGTTAAGCGGTTCAGGTAAGTCTACCATTGCAAATGCCGTTGAAAGTAAACTCTTAGAACTGAATAAACACACCTATCTTCTTGATGGAGACAATATTCGTATGGGGCTGAATAAAGGTTTAGGCTTTTCAGATGAAGATCGAATTGAAAATATTAGACGCATTGGAGAAGTCTCTAAGCTCTTTGTGGATTCCGGAACTATTGTGCTCACAGCATTTATCTCACCTTTCCAAAAGGAAAGAGATGCCGTCAGAGGATTGGTACAAGAAGATGAATTTATTGAAGTGTTTATAGATACTTCTTTGGAAGTATGTGAATCAAGAGATCCAAAAGGTCTTTACCAGAAAGCCAGAAATGGAGAGATACCGGACTTTACCGGGATCTCTTCGCCGTATGAAGCTCCAACAAAACCTGAAATACATATATTAAATGATCAAATATCTATAGAAGATGTTACCACACAAATCATAGATTATTTGAAAGATAAAGGATATTTACTTGCTTGATAAAATAGACCTGGATCTCGTAGTGTCCATTGCTAAAGATGCTGGTGATGTCATTATGGAAATCTATGATAAAGATTTTACTATCGATTATAAAGATGACAAATCACCATTGACTGAAGCAGATACAAAGTCAAATGAAATCATATGTGAGGCATTGGGAAAAGCTTATTCTAATATCCCTTTACTTTCTGAAGAAAATAAAGAAGTTCCTTATGAGGTAAGAAAACATTGGGAATACTTTTGGTTGATCGACCCAATTGATGGTACAAAAGAGTTCATTAAGAAAAATGATGAGTTTACTGTTAATATTGCACTTATTCATAAAGACACGCCCGTACTTGGTGTTGTTTATGCTCCAGCATTGGGTGATATGTATAAGGCTAAAAAAGGTACCGGTGCATTTAAAAATGGACATAAGTTACCATTAGAGGTAAATGAAATGCCTGAAAAATTATTAAGAGTGGTTGCATCTAAGTCTCATCTCTCGGAAGAGACACAAACTTTTATCGATGATGTAGCAAAGAGTACAGAAAACATTGAACAAGTTTCAAAGGGAAGCTCTTTAAAGCTAGTCATGGTTGCTGAAGGATCTGCAGACATCTACCCCCGTTTAGCACCGACCATGGAGTGGGATACCGGCGCGGCTGATGCAATTGTCAGAGAAAGTGGTAAACTGACATATCAGTATGATTCAGATCAGCCTATCGTATACAATAAAGAAAATCTTTTAAACCCTTGGTTTGTCGTAAAATGATAAGAAAAATTAAAACGAAACTTGAAGAAGATAGCCACTTGTCCGATCTTATCAGTAGTTCAATCATGTCATTCGGACTGCGTATTATGGGTATTGTGGTGGGGTATCTTTTCATACTACTGATCTCGCGCAATCTAGGGGCATCCTCCGTAGGTATCTTTACATTGGCCTTTACAGTGTTGCAGATCGCCTCTATCTTCGGGAGATTCGGACTTGATACAGCACTTTTGCGGTTTGTCTCTGAATCAGCTGCACATGGTAAAATGGGTGAAGCTGCAGGTTCCTATGGGAAAGCTATGGTATTAGCGTTTTTCCTGGCACTTTCTATAAGCATTGCCGTGTACCTGTCGGCAGAAACCATTGCAGCCGGAGTTTTTTCTAACCTGGAACTTACAAGGTCATTTGAGATTGCTTCGACAGGCGTTGTCCCGATGACACTGACCTATCTCAATTTCGAAACAATGCGGGCCATGAAAAAAATACGTGAGTATGCTTTTTTTCAAAATGTTTCGACCTTTTTGGTAGCGACAGTGTTGCTATTTTTTATGCTGGACACCGACTCAGATCCAGCTGTATCGATAGTGGTTTTTGTCACCGCAGCTTATGTTACATGGCTTTTGAGCCAGTATAAGGTAATGAAACTTTTCAGATTCAAACTTACGATGCAGGGACGTGAAATTTTTTCTATGTTAAAAGTCTCATTTCCCATGATGGTTGCAAGTTCACTAATGCTCATCATGGGCTGGACCGATACCATCATGATCGGTATGTTTATAGATGAAAGTAGTGTTGGTGTGTACAGTGTCGCGTTAAAGGTAGCTACGGTGACGAGTATCACTTTGATGGCCATTAACAGCATGTCTGCCCCAAAGTTCGCTGAGTTTTATGCCAAAAACGATATGGCGTCGTTACAGTATGTTGTCAGTCATTCGAGCCGACTTATTTTTTGGACATCATTGCCTATTTTGATTGTTAGCATTGTTTTTCCGGAGCAAATACTGAGTATTTTTGGAGAAGAATTCAAATTGGCATCATGGGCATTAATTATCTTATGTATAGGACAGTTCGTTAATGTTGTATCTGGATCCGTAGGCTATATATTGCAAATGACTGGTAAAGAAAAAGTGTTTCAGCATATTATTTTGCTGTCAATAGTGTTAAATATCGCATTGAACTATTGGTTAATACCACTATATGGAATAGAAGGTGCTGCAGTGGCAAGCGCATTTAGCTTAGGAACATGGAATTTGTTATCAGTGTATGTTGTAAGATATAAAGTGAAAATTACAACAATATATCTACCATATAAACTAGAAAGAGGGATTTATGAAAAATAAGATTAAAGTCATCTATATTTTGGGCGAAGGGAGAAGCGGAAGTACGCTTGTCGAAAGAATTTTGGGACAGCACAGTGAAATATTTTCAGCTGGTGAATTAAAACATATATGGGAAAGAAGTTTTAAAGAGAACCAGTTATGCAGCTGTGGTAAAGCATTTAATGAGTGTGATATATGGGGGAAAATTCTTGATAATTTTGAGCTAAAAGACATCAACCCAAATAAACAACAAGAAGCACAAGAAAAAATAAGCAGACTAAGACATTTTTTTACTTTGAAAAACCTACAATTTAATAATAAGTATAGAGATAATGAAGATCTTATGGAAATAATTAATGCATATTATGAACTCTATAAAGCAATTTTGAAAACTACTGGGAAAAAATATGTTTTGGATGCATCGAAACATCCTGTTTTTGCGCTTTTATTGTCTATGCACCCTGATATAGAACTAAGTGTGATACATCTTGTAAGGGATGTAAGAGGTGTAGCTTATTCTTGGAGAAAAAAGAAAATCAGACCCGAGATCACAACGCATCAGGAATTAATGCCTAGATACTCTGTAATCCGTACTGCCATTTCTTGGGATGTCGTGAATTTTATTGGCAATTATGTTGGGCAACAAGTAAATACATATACTCTGTTACGTTATGAGGATATTATTCAAAATCCTAAAAATGAAATCAGTAATATACTTGAATTATTAAAGTTAAAGGATGAAACAAACCATATCTTTATGGATGAAAAAACTGTACAATTAAATCAAAATCATACAGTTTCGGGCAATCCAATGCGTTTTAAAACCGGTGAAGTCAACTTAAGACTTGATGAAGAATGGAAAGAAAAGATGAATAAAAAAGATCAAATCATAACAAATGTATTTACATTTCCTTTATTAAAAAAATATAGGTATGTATAAATGAAAAAAACAATTTTTTATGTATATTCCAATAAAGCATATTATCCAGAATTAGAAGCATACCGAGATTATTTTTCAGATATGTTTCATGTAGAAATAATCGAGAAAAAAAATTTGAAACAAAAAAAATATGATAAAAATACGATACTTTGGTTTATTATGGGATTCTATCCAGAACGATATAATGCGGGATTAATTATTCATGATTATAGATCACTTTCGGTGGGTATGTTTCCAAAAATAAAAAATTTTCTAAAAAAATATATTAATCAACAACCAAATATTAGAATTTTTTTAAATGAAACTATTGCAAATGAAATGAATTTTAAAGACAAGGTACCAGAGATATTTATAGATATGGGCGTGCCAGAAAAAATTCTTAAAAATAAAGAGACCAATAAAAATAGTTATCAATTTGATTTTATTTATGTTGGAGATATTTCTTTTGAAAGAGAAACAGATAAATTAATAGAAAAATTTCAAAAAAAACATCAAAAAAAAACTTTAATGCTGGTAGGAACGTACGAAGAATTGATTTTCAAGGAATATCATACATATGAAAATGTTTTTTTTACTGGGCGTTTACCTCAATATGAAGTTTTCAATATGATACAAAAATCAGAATTCGCATTAAATTTTATTCCTAATAAATACCCTTATTCGTTTCAAACCTCGACAAAGCTTTTGGAATATGCTTCACTGGGTAAAAAGATAATAACTTCATTCACACAAGCAAATAAAATAACTCTTGAAAAGTATAAAATAAATAGTTTGATAGTAGATGATTATAATTTTCCTGATGAAAATGAGCTTAAAAAAATTGTTGACAATAATGCATTTGAGGTTTCTACAGTTTTATGGAAAAAAATAATTGAGGAAAGTAATATTGAATACTTATTATTACAATAGTACAATATATAAATTTGTTTTTCCTTTTTTTGTATTATTCAACCTATTGGCATATGAACAAAATCTATTTACAGGTTTTTCAAATCTCATCATGTTAATGTCGGTGAGTTTTTTAATATTTTGTTTAGTGATATTGAAAAACAATATAAAGACAAAATCAGTTATAGGTAACAAAGTCTTAGCTTTTTTATTACTAAGTATTGTATTGTCAGAATGGATAAGTACATTATCTTCACAAGTATTGGATATAAGTCAGTATTCTGATTGGCATTTATTATTAAAATTACTTTTGATAAACATCTGGTTAGTGTTTATGCTTTTGTACCTAGAGCTATCCGATATTAAAGAGCTTTTAGAGTCATATTATAAAATTGGAATTCTACTTGCAATTATTAACTTATTAATTATGTATAATGGCAGCTTCTTATTTTGGAACAAAATATACATTGTGAGAGGTGCATCAATATTTTATGACCCTAATTTCTTTGGTGCTTTTAATATGTTCTTACTTCTTTATTACATTTTATTTAAATTGAATAAAAGTACAAAATCTTTCTTAGTCACAGGAATACTGATACTCAGTTTAATTTTAACTTTTTCAAAAGCATCAGTTGCAGCATTTGTCATATCACTTTTTTTTTATTTTTTCTTGAAAACAACTTTATTGAAGAAAATATTAGCCATCGTTATATTTATGGTAACAAGTATTTTAGTTTATTTCATATTTACAAAACTAGATTTTTTTAGATTTTCCATGGGATTTAATAATAGAGATAATATGGCATCTTTTTTTCTAGATAAAATTTCTGAATCACCTCTTTTTGGTTATGGAGCAAACGATTTAAAAGTGCATTTGTTGAATAATGATTTATTGAATAGGAGTTTTCATAATTATTTATTGGACACAATTTTTGCATACGGCTTTATCACTGGAGCTATAATTGTTTTAGTAATAACATGTACCTTTTTTATTTTAAAAAAATACGATTTAAAATTAGCAATTTTGTTTTTCGCATTAGTACTTAATGCAAATTTTATTAGTTATTCAATCGGTGGATTTGGCGCAATGTCAATTTTGTTAACCTTGCCAGTAATTTATGCTATTAAAATTATTAGTTTGAAAGACCAAATAGTTATCTTTATTAAGGAAAAAAAATGAAAATAGTCCACATTGTTGAATCATTCGCTGGCGGTGTTTTTGATTTTCTAGTCGACCTGACCAGTGGAATGCCTGAAAACGAGTTTATTATTATTTATGGTGAACGAGAGCACACTCCTGAAAATTTTGAAAAATATTTTCCACAGGGTACACAGTTTTTTGCGTGGAAAGATGCGACCAGAGAAATTAACCCCAAAAAGGACATTCTTGCCTTTATACAAATTGTAAAACTGCTTAAGCCGCTAAATAATGTAGATGTTATTCATCTGCATTCATCAAAAGCGGGTTTTTTGGGAAGGGTTGCTGCAAGAATATTATGGGTTCAAAAAAAAGTTCTTTATACACCTCATGGCGTTTCATTTTTGCGTAAAGATGTATCTCCCACTAAACATAAAGTTTTTATTTTTCTGGAGAAAATTGGGGCTTGGTTCGGCGGGCGAGTAGTCGCTTGCTCAAAATCAGAGTCCGAAGCATTTCATGAATATGGGATAGAGTCAAATTATGTCAATAATGGTATAAAATGCGATCTGTCTTTTCAAGTAAATAAAAAAACAGATTGTGAAAAAATTACAATTGGTACGATAGGAAGAATAACCTATCCAAAAAATCCTACATTGTTTCATGAAATAGCACAAAGTTTTAGTACCAATAAGTCAATTGAATTTTTATGGATAGGTGGCGGGGAGTTGAAAGAAGAGCTAAGCGCCGATAATATTAACGTAACTGGCTGGTTATCTAGAGATGAAGTAGATCAGCAATTGGGTAAAATAGATATCTTTCTCTCAACTTCTTTGTGGGAAGGCTTGCCTCTTTCTGTACTCCAGGCCATGTGTGCGGCAAAACCTTTAGTGTTGTCTAATTGTGTCGGTAACAAAGATTTGGTAAAAGAAAGTATTAATGGCGTACTCTTTGATGAAAAAACTGATGCAGTAAAAGCCTTAAATGATATGATTGAAAATCTCGACAGAGTGGAAGTTTTTGGATTGCATTCACAGGAATTGGTTCAGAAAGAATTTTCGATAGATCAAATGATTGAAGGGTACTTGAGTCTTTATCAAAGTTGTTGATGTTATTTTCAAGAAGTAAAAAATTCACCACGTCTATATATTATGAAGTAGGTGAAAAAATTGTAACCAAAGATGTATTTGAATATAATCACATAAAAAAACTTGGAGAAATATGCAGACAAATATAAAGGATTTATTATCTAAAACCATTCTTATTTCTCTTGATATGGTAGCCGTTTTTGTATCTATCTATCTGGCTTACTTTTTTAGGGTGGCTTTGGATAAACATTTTTTTGTGATGCACTCACAGCCACTTGCACATTATCTGGATTTTTCACTTATTTATTTGGCTACCTTTACTATGTTAGCCTACGAAGGTTCTTATACTCGGCGCTACGACTTCTGGCATGAGAGTAGGCAGGTCCTCAAAGCAATTAGCTTTGCCTTCCTCATCATTCTTTCCTACCTGGCGATGACCAAAAGCGTTGGGGAGTATTCACGTGCTGTGGTTATCTTCACGTTTCTACTGATGGCTATTTTGATCCCGCTTTTCAAGAACATCGGCAAAAAGCAACTATTCCGGTTAGGGATTTGGCAGCGTGAGGCTAAGGTGTACGGAAATGACCCATTCCTTATCGAGGAGATATTTAGAAATCCCTATCTTGGGTATATTGAAGTAATAAGAAAAGAACCTAAGACCGTCTTTATTAATTCCAAAGGGACAAATACCCAGGAACTCCGCCGCATTATCGGCCAGGAGATCCGCAACAAACATGAAGTTGTTTTCATTCCGCTGATAGATGAATACGACCTGACCCAGTCCCATATCTACGAGCTTTCTAACACGAGGACAAATCTTATTGTCTTTCAGAATCGTTTAAAAAGTAGATATCGTGTTCTAATGCAGCAAGTGTTCAATTATATATTAGCAATCTTGTTATTACCTGTACTCCTGCCTATTATTGCAATTTTAGCTTTTTTAATTAAAAGAGAATCGCCTGGTCCAGTATTTTTCGCACATAATCGCATAGGCCAAGATGGTCGAATTATTCCTACCCTAAAGTTTAGAAGTATGTATAGCGATGCAAAAGAGAGACTAGAAAAACTTTTGGCTGAAGATGAAGAGATTAAGAAAGAATGGGAAACGAACTTTAAATTAAAAAATGATCCCCGTGTAACAAAAATAGGTGCATTTTTGCGTAAAACATCTCTTGATGAGTTACCACAAATATTTAATGTTCTCAAAGGTGAAATGAATTTCGTAGGTCCACGCCCAGTAATACAGCAAGAGATCGATCAGTATTACAAAGATGATGCCGAGTACTATTTCATGGTAAAACCTGGAATTACAGGACTTTGGCAAGTCAGTGGTCGAAGTGATACAGATTATGACTTTAGAGTTGCTACAGATAAATGGTATGTATCGAACTGGTCACTTTGGCTGGATATCGTTATCTTATTTAAAACAGTCAAAGTGGTTCTTTTCAGAGAAGGTGCTTATTAAAATATAAAAAACTGGAATCTTTGGATGGATCTAGTTATTTTACTCAAAACAGTTAAAAAAGTACTTATTCATGAAGATGCTAGTTAAAGAAAACTTAGTAGCTTTTCTAGTATAATCACATCATTAAAAAAAGGGTAAACATTGCAAAACAACACTCAATACATACAAGAAGATAAAATTTATCTAAGAGAACTTTTTTCTATACTTAAAAAACGTAAGAAACTAATATTAGGAGTGACTGTACTCTTTACTCTACTTGCAGTAATTTATGCATTCAATGCAAAAGCCATATATCAGGGTCAAGCACTTATAGAAATTGGTGAAGTTGTCAATGAAAATCAAGTTGTAAATGACAATCATCAAAAGACAATTATTTCACTTGATAATATTAATAACTTAAAGAATATTGTTATTCAAGCAAAGAAAATTGATGCTACTGTCCCTAAAAACACCAATAACCTTTTAATATTGACAAGTAACGGCTCAGATATTGAGGAAATAAATATCCATATACAAACTGCAATCGATTATATATTACAGCGTCATAAAGATAAAATAAAACTTTACAAAGGTTCTAATGCCAAAGTACGAATGACACAAACTATTGGGAATATCATAATAAGTGATAAGCCTATCAAACCCAAAAAAATGCTAATTACTATTGTAGCATTTATTACCGGTTTAATGTTTTCTATATTTTTAGCATTCTTTATAGAATTTTTACAAGGTATAAAGGAAGAAGAAAAAGAAGAAGTTTAGATAATTTCCTTCTTCTTTTAGAATAAGCCAGATCATTACTCTACAACTACTCACTCATTTGTGTACTATATCCATCTTTTTATCATACACTTCTACATCAGTATGGGACAGGACATCCAGTACATTTTCCCTCTGAAGTCCTTTTTTTTTGGGGGGGGGTATCATATTCACTTCTATAATAAATAGTGAACATACAAGGTACAGAAACTACCCTAGTGGTCGCACATGAATACATGTTTGAAAAATTGATGATATCCTCTTATTTGATCAGTGGATTGGTCTCTATTTGATAACCATTCAGTGAAAATAATCTGCACGTATCTCTTCACTAACAACCAATAATCACTACTTTTCTTTTTTCTCTTTTAAAGCAATTTAAGCATACTATTTTAACAGAACATGTAGAATATTAAAAACATAATTATCCAGAAAAAAACTGATCTACATACGGCAAGGAAAACTTATCTAAATGATAAAATATATCACACGAACACTATTACTTATCTCTTTCTTAATTCTCTTTTTTCTCTATAGTTTTCCAAATTTAATAAACTGCAGCGGTTGCTTACCCCTTAAAAAAAATGACTATAAACTAGAAACATATAACATCAAAAAAGACAATAAATGGGCAACTTTTAGAGAAGAAAAAAATGGTACATTTTTTATTCATACCGGCGAGAGTGATCCATCAATAGGAGTATATACTTTTAAGAAAAATTTAAACTTGATCTTAACTTTTTCAATCCGTTCTGGATCAAAAACCGGTGATATCGATTTTAGCATTAAAAAAAATAATCTAAAATTAAATGAGATTATCATTACACCAAAGATAACTAGGCAAATATTTGTCTCCGTCATTAAAAATGACACCCTTACAATAATTGCCGACAAGCATGGGTCTACTAGTGCTGATTGGGGTAACCTAAAAATTGAGAATCAATCTGATTTAAAACAATACACATTATCAAAAATTTATAATGATATATTAATCTATAAAAATAAAATAATTATCTTCCTTTGGTTATTAATTATTATTTTACTCCACATTGAATTTAAAAATTATCAACCATTACAAAATTTTTATACCTTTATTTTCACTGAAAACACTAAAATGATAAATTATCTTATCATACTATATGCACTAATGATTCCTTTATCTTTGGATATAGTGCGTGCAACAGCAATTCTCATGATCATTTTCTGGATTCGTGAAGGGGAATTTACAAAGAAACTTGTATATATAAAAAAGCAGCCATTGTTTATAGCACTCTTTTTTCTAATATGCCTACTACTTCTCTCTCTCTTATGGACCGATTATGAAAACCTGCGTACAGGAGTCAAATATATCACAAGATATTGGTATATCATACCCATGTTTGTGATATATACATCCATAGATAAAAAGTTTATCCCCATAACTCTATCTGCATTCCTTACAGGTATGCTAATCAGTGAACTGGTTTCATATAGTATATTTTTTGAATTTATGACTATTGAAGGACACAGTCATAAAGACCCTAGTCCATTCATGCACCATACACTCTATAGTGTTTTTCTTGCTTTTAGTGCTGGTATTTTATTGAATCGTATATTAACATCCGAATACATAAAGCATAAAATTGTTTACACAATATTTTTTACTACAATTACAGCCAATCTATTCATAAACTCAGGTCGTACTGGCCAGTTTTTATTTTTGTTTGTATTGGCATCTGTGTTAGTCGGGCATTATAAAATTACATTCAAGTCCGTATTTACTACACTCTCTTTACTACTGATTATTCCATATTTAGCATTTACATTTAGTCCGAACTTCAAAACACGAATGATTCAAACATACCAGAATATAAACAACATCTCATATTCAACTGCTATTGGAGCAAGGATAGGACTAAATATTGTTGCTAAAGATATCTTCTTGGAAAACCCGATTATTGGTATTGGTGTGGGTGACTACCTAAGTAAAAAAGATGAAATGGTTCAAGAAAAATATCCAGATAGAAAAACTGTAAAAGAATTGGTTCACTATCACAATCAATTTGCAGAATTTGCTGTTATCGCAGGGATATTTGGACTGTTTTCATATATATTTATCTTTATATCTCTCATCAGAACTAAAGTAACAGATATAAGAATGAATACCATTAAATACATTTTAGTATCAACTATAGCGCTTGCATCTCTTAGCGATGCGATGTTCCATCTGAACCGACCACTTAGTCTCTTTGCTCTTTTTGCGGGTTTGATAGTTGCACAGTATCGATATGAAAGGCTAACAACTATCTCAGAGAACAGCCATCAAGCCTAAGAATAGGTCACTTCTCTATAGCACATGCCATTTAAGCAATATATACTTGCGCTATTTTTATTTGTCCCATAATGTTTTATACTCATGATATATAGTCTCTTGGTCAAACTTTTCAATACTCTCATCTTTAATGCAAATATCAGATGCAAAGGCTTCATCTATTTTAATAGCCAAAGCTTGAGGGTCCCCAACAGGAACTAGCCAATCTGCCAATTCATCAGTTAAAATTTCACGTGGTCCAGTAGGACAATCTGTACTGATCACAGGAGTACCTAAAATCAAAGATTCTATGACTACAGTAGGTAATCCTTCCCTGTCAGATGACAATAGTAATAATCTAGCATTTTTAATATATTTATATGGATTTTGTTGAAACCCTGCAATTACAACTTTATCTTCAAGTCCTCTTTCTTTAATCATCTCTTTCAGTTTTGTATTTGCTTTAGAAAGAATTAACAACTTAATATCTTTTTTTACCATTTTAAATGCATCAAGCATCATATCGTATCTTTTTCCTTTTCTAAACGCAGATGCAGAAATGATATATTCATAGTCTAATGCAACTTCTTCATATCCTTTTTTTCGAATTTCTTGAATATCAAATGGGTTATAAATTGTCTTAATACTCTTATAATGTATACCTAACTCATGAAAATCCTCTATCATTCCTCTTGAAATAGTAACGAGGTTTTCATTATGATATATTTCTCTATATAGCTTTAATTTATTATTAGCACGCAATGATTTAAATTTATCTATCTCAGTTCTATAAGACGTATGTATGACAAAATATTTATTTGAATGATTTAAGAGTTTCACTGCCCTATCGGCTCTTGGTAAATTGGAAAATACTATGTCAAATTCTCCAAATTGTTTCATTTTTGATTCTAGTATCTTAGCGTAAGTATAATCTCCAACTTTACCTAAACCTTTATACATATTTTTATATTTTGTCAAGGCTACAATGGGAAAATCAAAATGACTTGTATCATATGTTTGTACATCTTCAAGTAGAAATAAAACAACATAATGACCTTTTTCTCTAAAAAGTTTTGCTTGTGCCATTGCAACTTTTTCTCCGCCACTTCCAGCCAAATTAGTCACTACAATCGCTATACTTTTAGAGTTCACAGAAGGACTCGAATTTAATGATTCTCCAAAGATTTTAAAATCATCAATATAGACTGTTGGAAAAATATTTTTATTCTTGTATACTTTTTCAATAGCATTAAACAACTTATATTTGTTGGTATTCCATGATAAAGGTACTAATGGATAGTTTTGTAACTTTGCTACACCCTCATTCTTAAATGTATTTCCAGAAAAAGGTACATAAGGGACTTCATAAATATATGCAAAGATATTGGGGTGCTGCCGTCCCCCCACCAATATCTCAGCATTTGCAATGATTGCCATAGCATCTTGATATTTTGTTGGGGGTTCAATAATTGTTAGGTTAAATTCATTTTCCAATTTATGGGCTATCCAAATATCAGTTTTGGCATTAGCCATAAATACTATAGGCATATGAAAATATTCTTGAAGATATTGTATAATTTTTTTAACTTGTATTAATGATTTCTTATCTCTTTTTAGAATGGAAGAGCCAGTAACTGTAATATATCTATCTGGCACTTGATACTTTGAAACTATTTCATTTATTTCATACTTATCCATCTTCGGTAAACCATAAACAGCATCAGGAATTAGTTTCACATTCCTTATACCTATTTTTATTGCATACTCATAAGAAATAGGCTCTCTAACTGACACAAAATCAACACTATTGTACACTTTACTTAAAACTGCTTCAAGTATTGGTTCATCATTAAGATCTATAGTTTGATTTATTGCTGCTACAACCTTACCTTGCTTTTTCGCAATATAAAGCAGTCCCATGAACACTCTAATATGTCCTGACTTAGAATGAACTGCACCCTCACCATTAAAACATATATGAGAGAAACCATCAAATAATGTACTTGATATATTCATTTTTTTTAAATAATAATACACTTGCTCAAGATCATCCATCATGATTGATTTAACTAATTTATACTCATAATACTTTCTTAATATTTTAATCTTTTTAAAGGGTAAAACAGGTAAATCAAGTGGTACAAATTGAGCTTCAGGATAAGTATGATTAAGCATATACTCAATTCCAGAAGAAGTTGCCTGGCCACCCCAATTAATTGATTTGAATGTATTAATAAAGTATGCGATTTTCATTTTCCACATACTCCAATTTCACTAAGTTTTTCTGCAATCTCATCAATAGATGTTCTTTCTAGCGGAACAAATAAATTTGGATCTAAAACCTTTGTATTCAGTAAACTCATCTTTTCTCTTCTTATTCGACCCTCTTTTTGAAATTTATCTAATATCTCAGCATAGTTTCTATCGGCATCATGAATTTTTGGAACCAGTGTCACTACAGGCTTTCTGGAGGCTACTCCTTCACTCACCATAGAGGCGCTCTCTTCTGTAACAAAGACTGCACTGCTAAGTTCCAAAAAGCCTGCAACAACTTTTTGTGGATTTTTATGGTAAGCAATAAAACATTCTGCTTTCATCTCTTTTTCCATTTTTTCTTCATACGCTACAGGAGTTCGTCGTGACGTCGTGACCAGCCACTTCACCTTGTCTGCTGTAGCATTGACAAAAGTAATGAGTTTCTCAATATCTTCTTCATCATACTGATATCCTGAACCATCACCTCCTATCAAGAGTGTATAATACTCACTTTGGAGATCAAGACCGTATTTATTTGCAAATTCATTCAAATCACCACTATATGAAAGTGTCGGTGCCACATCCAAAACAATCTGGTTATCAAACCCTAAATCTAAAACAGTAAAAACAGCAGTAAAAAGGTGATGGTCTAATTTTTTAGGATGCCCTATAAAAAAGTTTTTACTTCCATATGTTAAGGCCAGCAAAGCATTCAGTAAAGAGGTATCTTTTCCCGCAGAAATGATAATGTCTGGTTCCTTATCCCAAGTATATCCTTCATATAACAGATGAATAAACTTCAACAAATAAGAACCTTCACATAGTTTTTGACCTAGGCCTGCATTTAAGAATGCACGTAAAAAATATTTTCCAAATTTTTTAATTTTTACTTCTATATATTTCACTTCTACTACATCAAGTTTTTTCATAGCTTCAGCCACGGCAAGGCTTTGGTTAAAATGTCCCGGTCTACCATCACTTAATATTAATACCTTTTTCATCCCTTTACAACCTTGTCATAACTATTTAAAACTTGTTTTACCATAGCATCCAATGTAAAGTTTTCACCTGCAAAGTGAAAACTTTGTTCGTAATTTTCTAAAACACTTTGATAATTTTCTTGCATCCAATGTAAAGTATCAGTCAATTTTTTTTCATCATTTACAGGTACCACAAACACATTGGGTAAAATCTTTTTCATATCTCCCACATCTGTAGATACAACTGGAATACTCAACAGTAATGCTTCTGCCATAACATAAGAAAAACCTTCTCTCTCTGAGCTAATTGCACAGATATCTGAATTAACAATAATATTGAGTACATCTTCTCTAAAACCAGTAAATACTACTTTATCTTCTATACCTAGCTCTTTCACTAGATGCTTGAGTGATTCGGCTTCACTGCCCTCCCCTACGATAATAAGCTTTACATCCAAATCTTTAATAGCACGAATCAATAAAGGGAAGTTTTTAACTTTTTCAAGCCTTCCAACTGCAGAAATAACAAACTCATCTTTAATCCCAAACTGTGATAAGTACTTGGGATCTTTCTCTATATGTGTCAATTCAATACCATTATAGATGACACTCTGATGAGGATTTTTCAAATCTTTCAAAACTTCATGTGAAACACCGATAACATGATCAAAACGTTCAAAGCCTTTAAGATTACGTTTTTTACTGTGTAATGTAGCGATTATTTTTATTGATGGATGCAAAAAATGTTTGATAGATACTATCATATCCACAGCTTTATTTGCATGAGCATGAAGAATATCTGGATGAATATCGTTGATAATTTTTCGTAATTTGTAGAGAATAACAAGATTTCTACGACCTTTAGAAAGGTCAAGTGCATGAAAAATTATTTTTGGATCAAAACGTTTTCTATACTTTTCATGGGCTATAACATGAATTTCATGACAAGATACCAATCTATTGCATAATTCTTCAAAGTGTTTCTCCAATCCACCTTCTTCATCACCGGCTAAAATTTGACATATTCTCATTTTTTCACACCCCGTTTTCCCATACGCAATTTTAACCAGAAAGCAAAAAAATTATCTTTACCACTTACCGTCACACGAGGAATTTTAAAAGGATCACACTCATGTAGATCTGCTATACCTACTTCTGTTGTCACCGCATTGGTATAACCACAATCTGCAACGATCTTTTCATCTTTAGCCTCATAAAGTCCAAAAGGATAGGCAAAACTCTGACAAACTGTTTGGAACTGCTCTTCTATCTGTTCTTTTGAAGTACATATCTCCCTATGGCTCTCTGATTCATCGAGATTTTTCAAATTTGCATGAGTCAAAGTATGTGCTCCGATCTCTATCAAACTACTATCTAACAGCTCTCTCACCTCATCATCAGCAAGTTTAGGCTCATCTTTAAGTCCTGCCCCTTCATTTTTAGCTTTACGATACCCTGACCAATCACGATTATGACGATCATTCACTAAATATATGGTTGCTTTAAACCCATATTTTTGTAAAATTGGGAGCG
The DNA here is from genome assembly GCF_019972115.1 of Sulfurovum sp. TSL6. Classification (NCBI taxonomy): domain Bacteria; kingdom Pseudomonadati; phylum Campylobacterota; class Epsilonproteobacteria; order Campylobacterales; family Sulfurovaceae; genus Sulfurovum; species Sulfurovum sp. TSL6. The sequence continues at coordinate 384,184 of NZ_BPFJ01000002.1, forward strand.
CATTTGTTAAATTATCTTGGTATCCATCATCAAAAGTAATCACCACGCTTTTTTGTGGCAGATACTCCTTTTTTTCTATTGCTTCTGCCATTGTATAGGAGTGCCATCTAGTATCATGTAAATACTTGATTTGCCTTTCAAAATTTTTAGGAGAAACACGCAGAGAATTAAACTTTTTACCAGGAATGGCATCACGTACCATATGATACATCAAGATCCTTGGATATCGATAATCAATAGTTCTCTTCCACCACGCATAACGATAGGAAAAATAAACAAATATTAACAGAAGTATCATGATGATCAGCCAAATGTTCATACTAGCCTCTTATAAACATGTAGCGTGCTTTGTATCATTTTTTGCAGTGAAAAATTTGCAGTAATATAGTGATATCCATCAAATTCTAAATTTCTACATCTCTCAATAGTCTTAGCTAATACTTCACTTTCACCAACCGGATAAAAGAAACCATTTCCACCTTCTACAATAATATCCAATACTCCACCATGATTTGTTGCAACAACCGGTGTATTAAGCGCCAAAGCTTCAGCTACACTTCTACCAAAGCTCTCTGGTTTTTTAGAACTGCTGACCACTACATCACTTAAAGCATAGATTTCAGCAACTTTATTTTGTGAACCAGTAAAGATAATATTCTCCTCTAAACCTAACTCTTTAACCAAACCTTCCAAAGAATGGAAATACTCCTGTTTATCTTCACGTATCCCACCAACGATCAAACCTATAATGTTTGGATCATTTTTTTTCAGTAAATCAATCGCACGGATAAAGGTCTGATGGTCTTTGAGTTGCGTGATACGTCCTACCGTTGTGATGATTCGTTTATCTTCTAAATGATACTCTTTTTTAAAATCTTCGATAAATGTTTGATCAAGATTTTGAGGATTGAATTTTTCTAAGTCTATCCCTCTGGGGATCACGGTGATTTTCTTCTCTTCTGTCTGGTAATGTTCTTGAATATACGTTTTGATGGCACTACTCACACAAATCACGCTGTCGCCTTTTGCCATGATAGCACTATAGGAACTTACACTATTGAATCCATGAACTGTGGTCACAAAAGGAATGTGGAGTTTTTTATTTGCAAGATACGTCAGCCACGCCGGTACTCTGCTTCGTGCATGAAGGATATCAGGATCTAATGCTCTCAAGATTTTTCGTAATTGAATCATACGCAAAGGTACAGTCAAAGGATTTTTGGAACAGACATCAAAAGTGATATGTATACCACCGTCTTTTTTGATCTGCTCTTCCAGCTTCCCCCCAGCACTGATCACAATACTCTCATGCCCCAACTTTACTAATTCACGACTCAACTCCATCGTACCGCGTTCCACACCGCCTTCATTCAGTTCTGGTAATAACTGTACGATCTTCACAGTTTTACTTCTTCAAGGTATGATTTAAACGCTATTTTTTTATTTTTAGACTTGATAGTTCCATCGAAAATATGCAAATATCCCTCTTCTTCCAAAGTATCTATGAATCGGGTGAATTTATTTTCTTTTTTACTCTCTAAAGGCAAAACAACAATATTAGCTTTACCATAAGATACTGCTTCAGATATCATCGAAGTACTGTCACCTGTAATAAACACTGTCTCACACTGCTCAAGAAAATCAGGGATAGGGTTTATTGGATTTTTCGAAAATATTACCTCATAATCAAAAGCATATGACTCTATCAAATCTTCTATCTCTTCACTTGTTCTAGGAGAAGTAGTGATGACAATCTCATGATCTTTGTATGCGTCAACTATCGTATCCAATTGTGCTTGTAGTTTTTCTTTTGACATAGTGAAAATTTTATTGTCCCCGCCAATAACGATACCTATGGATTTCTTCTTTGCCTGGTATAACCCTTTAGGTTCCACATAAGAAAAATTTGCAGGTATTTCTATAATGTTATTTTGCTTAGGCGGATTGTCATGGCTTTGAGCAAAAATGATATCAAAATCATAACGATATCCGCGAGGCAACATCATCGCTATAGATTTAGCATGCATTTTTTTAGCTAGCATTTTAGTTGCATAGGAAGTTGTAGAGCCTGTCCCCACAATTAGATCATACTTCTTGTCTATCTGAATATCAAACAATTTTTCAGTATAGATACCTATTTTGTCAAATATATAACTCAGGAACTTGTACCATTTACGTCTAAACTTTACAGATACGACATCATGAGAAAGATCTGAATATTTCACAAATGCCAACGATTGGTTAAGATGCCCCATACGGTCATCACTGAGGATAAGGGCTCTACTCACACTCTCCACCTGTTATGCATCCAGAACCATTGCGAAGGATATTTTTTTACGATATTTTCTATAGCTTGATTGTATTTCAAAGTCATCGCTTCTAACTTCTTCTGCTGATCTTCGATCTCGTCGGCCACATACTCAACAGGTTCACTGATAACCAACTCATACAGCCCATCACAGTCTCTCACTACAAAAACAGGTACAATTAAAGGATCCAGCTTCAATTTAAGTGAAGCGACAGATAAGGTGGTTTCAGCAGGTTTGCCAAAGAAATCGATCTTCGCACTGTGTGAACCTCCCGCTTTTTGGTCAATAAGTAATCCTACATTGCCCTTAGCCTTCAATCTTTTCATCATCAACAGCATCGCTTTATCTTTGCTTGCAGCACTGTTCCCGTATTTTTCACGAAACGGGGTTGTAATGTTGTCTTCTATCAGTCTATTGTTTCCCTTGCGTCCTATGACGATCATAGGAAGTTTGTTTTTTGCGATAAAGTGCGCCATAAGTTCCCAGTTAGAGAAATGTGCTGTCATAAAGACAATGCCATGTGGGCTGTTTTCTGCCAGTTTTTGTAATTTCTCTTTGGCTTCATCTCTGTTTTTTATCGCATTTTCAATATCGAACTTTCCTGTAAACATCAACAGAATTTCAGTAATGGTTTTAGAGAGTTCACTATATACTTCTTTAGAAAGTGATTTTATCTCTTCAGACGTTTTCTCGGGAAATGCCATAGTGAGATTTGTGATTGTAAGGTTACGTCTTTTTTTATCCAAATGATAAACAAGAAGGGTAAGACCTTTCATAGTGGCATAGATAAATGATTTTGGTGCTATCTTTGCCAACCATAAAAATAGTTTTACCAAGCTATATTCTGTTTTTTCTCTCATACCCAACCTGACTTCTTTAATGCGATATTTTACCCAAATAGCCTAAAGGATGTAGAATAAAAGTATCTGCTTTCAATTTAATTTGCTATAATCATGGTAATTTATAGCGTGTTAAAGGAACAATATCGTGATAGGAATCGTCGATTACAAGATGGGGAATCTTGCTTCTGTTATCAATGCTTTTGCGAAAGTTGGAGCTGATGCTACTTTAGAGAGTGACCCTGCTAAACTGAACCAGTATGACAAACTTATCTTACCTGGTGTAGGTGCATATGGTGATGCTATGGAACACTTAAGAGCAAATGGTATGGATGAAGCAGTCATTGGTTTTGCTGCTTCAGGGAAACCACTTTTGGGTATCTGTTTGGGCATGCAGTTGCTTTTTGAAAGTTCTGAAGAGTTTGCAAAAGATGAGAATGGTACACAAGGTTTGGGACTCATTCCGGGTAAGGTAGTCGCTTTTGATGAAAAGAAATTTGATCATCCTCTCAAAGTCCCGCATATGGGCTGGAATGAATTGTTTCAACAAAAAGAAACGGCTATTTTTGCTGGGCTAAATAAAGACTTTTATCTCTACTTTGTCCACTCATTCCATGCAGTATGTGACGACCAGTACGTCATAGGAAAAACACACTATGGCTATGAGTTTGTATCGGCCGTACAAAACGGAAACATTTACGGCATCCAACCACACCCTGAAAAAAGCCATGAAAATGGTTTAAAGATCATAGAAAATTTTGCAAAATTATAGGAAAAAAATAAATGACAATACTACCAGCAATTGACCTTAAAGACGGTAAAGCAGTAAGACTAAGCAAAGGGCTTATGGAGTCTGCAAAAATTTACTCGGATGAACCTTGGCAAGTGGCTAAACGATTTGAAGAACTTGGGTCTGAATGGGTTCACCTTGTTGACCTTAACGGTGCCTTCGCAGGTAAGCCTGAGAACCTGGAGCAGATCAGACAAATTCGTGAGCACTGCAACCTCAAACTTGAACTGGGCGGCGGTATCCGTGATGAAGAGACCATCAAGATGTATTTGGAACTGGGTATCGATAGATTGATCTTGGGTTCTATCGCTGTAAAAGATGCACAATTTGTTAAAGATATGGCAGCAAAATACCCTATCGTTGTGGGTATCGATGCGATAGACGGTATGGTAGCCGTAGAAGGCTGGGGAGAAGTGAGTGACATGAAAGCCACTGACCTAGCACGGGAATTTGCCAATGCAGGTGTACAAGCCATTATCTGTACCGATGTAGGCCGTGACGGAATGATGACGGGGGTTAATGTAGATTTTACGCTGGAAATTCAAAAGGCTTCAGGACTTGAAACGATCGCATCTGGCGGATTAAAAGATATGACAGATATCAATGCTCTTATTGATGCGGGCATCGATGGTACGATTGTGGGTAAAGCCTTCTACGAAGGTACGCTTGACCTTGAAGAAGCATTTAAGGTATCTAATGCAAGATAAGTATTATGAACTGACCATCACACTTGATGATGATTTTGTCGATTTTATAGCAGACTTCGTTGCCAATATTTATGGTGAAGGACTGGAACTTGGTACAGGAAAGATCATCGTACGAAGTGAATCTGATTTAACTTTCGTTAAAGATGCACTTGTATCATTGTCAGGTACTTTAAGTAATGCCATCAAAATGGACTATACACTCGAAGAGAAAGAAAATGTAGACTGGATAAAGACGTATCAGGATTCTATCCAACCTATAGAAGCTGGTAAGTTCTACATCTTTCCAAGCTGGTATGAGCCTAAAGAAGAATGTATCAATATTAAAATAGACCCTGCACTTGCTTTTGGTTCAGGACATCATGCAACAACATTTTCATGTTTAGAAGCAATAAGTTCTTATGTCGATGCCGGTAAGTCTGTCATAGATGTCGGTTGTGGTTCGGGTATTTTAGGTCTTGCTTGTAAAAAGCTGGGGGCAAACGTAGAACTTTGTGACACAGACCCTCTCTCTGTTGAAAGTTGTAAAGAAAATTTTGCACTCAATGAAGAAAACTATGACAAACTCTGGGAAGGGTCTGTAGATAAAGCAGAAGGTAGCTATGATGTGGTCATCGCAAATATCATAGCAGATGTACTCAGATTTATTGCGAAAGATTTAAAATCTGCCTGTAAAGAGGATGGACTATTGATACTTTCAGGTATTTTAGATAAAAAAGAAAACCTAGTGGTAGAATCATTTAATGAGCTGACACTGGTACAAAGAATACTTAAAGATGAGTGGGTCACACTCGTATATAAGAAGGAAATAAATGGCTAAGCAAAATAATAACCAAGATAATAATAACAATAATAATTTTTTTAACAATAATCCACTGTTGGCATTTGCACTCTTTTCTATCGTTATCATCATGATCTTTAAATCATTTGTAGGTGATAGTGGTGGTCTGGGTAATATGTTGGACAGCAACAATGTCACACAAACCAAAACAGTAAAATACTCAGAGATCAAGAGTGAAATAGCAAAAGGGACGATCACGTCAGTAAAGCTTACTCCTACAACAATAGAAGCTATCGCTGATATTGATGGACGTAAAACGCGTTTTGTTGCTCAAAATGTCCCTACCTATGATAAAGAGCTTATCCCTCTCTTGGAAGAAAAAAAGATTACCTATGAAGGTATCATGGGTGGCGGCTTTCTTTCTGACCTGTTAGGTTCACTGCTTCCTATCCTCATATTCTTTGGTATTTGGATCTTTTTAGCCAAAAAAATGTCTAAAGGTATGGGTGGTGGCATACTGGGTGCAGGTAAAGCCGACAAGCTCATAAACTCTGAAAAACCCGACACAAAATTTAATGATGTGCAGGGAGTTGAGGAAGCCAAAGATGAAGTGAAAGAGATCGTTGATTTCCTTAAATTTCCTGAACGATACATAGAACTCGGGGCAAAGATCCCCAAAGGTTTACTTTTAGTAGGACCTCCAGGAACTGGTAAAACACTGCTTGCAAAAGCTGTTGCAGGTGAAGCCTCTGTACCATTCTTCTCTGTCAGCGGTTCAAGTTTCATTGAAATGTTTGTGGGTGTAGGAGCAAGCCGTGTGCGTGACCTTTTTGCCCAGGCTAAAAAAGAAGCACCCGCTATTATCTTTATTGATGAGATCGATGCCATTGGTAAGAGCCGTGCATCTGGCGGACAGATGGGTGGAAATGATGAAAGAGAACAAACACTCAACCAACTACTTGCAGAGATGGATGGGTTTGGTGCAAACACCCCTGTTATCGTATTGGCTGCGACGAACAGACCGGAAACCCTCGATGCTGCACTGCTTCGAGCAGGACGTTTTGACAGACAAGTCCTTGTAGACAAACCTGACTATGACGGACGTTTAGCTATCTTAAAAGTACACTCTAAGGATGTGAAACTTTCAGCCAATGTTGACTTGAGGATCGTTGCAAAACAAACAGCTGGTTTGGCAGGTGCAGATTTGGCGAATATCATCAATGAAGCCGCTCTTCTAGCGGGAAGGTTTAACAAAAAAGAGATAGAACAAGAAGATCTTTTAGAATCTATAGAGCGTTCATTTGTGGGACTTGAAAAGAAAAACAGAAAGATCTCAGAAGTTGAGAAAAAGATCGTCGCCTATCATGAAAGTGGTCATGCGCTGATGGCAGAACTTACACCAGGGGCAACACGTGTGACTAAAGTCTCTATCATTCCTAGAGGATTGGGTGCACTGGGCTATACCCTGCACCTTCCTGAAGATGAAGAGCGTTTCTTAAAACAAAAGCATGAGCTTATGGCTGAGATAGATGTACTTCTAGGTGGACGTGCGGCTGAAGAAATTTTCATCGGTGAGATAAGTACAGGTGCGGGTAATGACCTTGACCGTGCTACGGCTATCTTAAAAGATATGATCTCTGTCTATGGGATGACCGATGTAGCAGGACTCATGGTTCTTTCTCGTAGCCAAAACTCTTTCCTTGGCGGTGGTGCAGTATCAACAGACTATAGTGAGAAAATGGCAGAAGATATGGATAACTATATCCGTTCCACTTTGAATGAACGTTATACGTATGTCAAGAATACGTTAACTGAATACCATCAAGCGATAGAAAACATGACTGCAGTACTTTTAGATGTTGAAGTGATAGAAGGTAAAAAAGTACGTGAGATCATAGAGACATATGAAAAAGAAAATAATCTAAAGAGCCGTTTGGCTCATGGTGACAAGATAGCAAAAGCAGAAGCTGCTGCTAAAGAAGAATCAGATACCGATGCCTAATCAACATGCCCATATGACCAGCCGTATGGGCAAAGCACAAAAGGTCTCCTTTTAATGAAAAACGCAAATCTTATCTATATCCTGCCAAATCTGTTTACTGCAAGCAGTATCTTTGTAGGAGTGATAAGTATAGTGGAAGCGAGTAAAGGAAACTTTGTTCTTGCATCCTGGCTCATACTCTTGGCACTTGTCTTTGATGGTTTGGATGGTCGTATTGCACGTATGACAAACACAACCAGCCAGTTTGGTGTAGAGTTTGACTCTTTGGCAGACATTATCTCTTTTGGTATCGCTCCAGCCATGTTACTCCACTTTTTCATAGGCAATGAATTTGGACGTTTTGGTATCCTGGTCTCTGCACTCTATGTGATCTTTGGTGCTATCCGTTTAGCACGATTTAACATCTCTACTGCAAAGACTGATCCCAACGTATTTATAGGGCTACCCATTCCTACTGCAGCTATATTTGTCTCCATGTGGATACTTCTCTTTCACAAATACACACTTGAAGATTACGCTATTATCTTACTTTTTCTGACACTTGGGATCGCAGTACTGATGGTCAGCAATTTTCGTTACCCATCATTTAAGAAAGTAAGCTTAGACAAACCTATGGTCTTTAAAACCATGATCATGCTCATGCTGACGGCTTCTCTGCTCTATCTTTTTTCAGCAGAAGGCTTTGCCATTGTGATCTTGGGATATACGCTTTATGGTCCTCTACGTGCACTGTATACACTCAATCTTAGAAAGATCAATATTAAAAGATAATTATTATCTCTTGTATTTTAGTTTCAAATAGTGTATAATTTCTGAAATTTAAAGGAGAGATTATGAAAACTATCATAAACCAACATACTATTTTCACTAAAGATAGCTCTCTCCTGCTGCTGCTCGCACTCTAATCGTCTAACGATCCATACCACTTTTTACACAATAATAAAACAATTAGTTTCTAATAACTACAATTTAGGTAGAATTAGACAATCATTTACACCCATACTTTAAAAGAGTATGTTATTATCCCTCACTGCTAGGTGTAGCTTGAGTGAGAGGAATAATAATGTGGCGTTGCCGCATTATGAGGAGAAACAGAATGGAAACCATAAAAATATTTGATACCACATTAAGAGACGGTGAGCAAAGCCCCGGGGCTTCCATGAACACTGAAGAAAAGATCCAGATCGCTGCACAGTTGGAGCGTTTGGGTGTAGACATCATTGAAGCGGGATTTGCAGCTGCAAGTCCCGGAGATTTTGATGCGATCGATAAAATATCACAACGGGTGACAAACTCGACGGTTTGTTCTTTAGCCAGAGCCATTGACTCAGATGTGAAAGCGGCAGGGGAAGCCATAGCCAAAGCAAAGATGAGACGTATCCATACATTCATCGCCACGTCAAGCATACATATGGAACATAAGCTTAAGATGAAACCTGATGAAGTGATCAAAAGAGCTGTAAGAGCTGTTGAATATGCCCGTACATTTGTGGATGACGTAGAGTTTTCCTGTGAAGATGCAGGCCGTTCAGATATCGGTTTTATGAAAGAGATATCTGATGCTGTCATAGAGGCAGGTGCAAGTACCATAAACTTGCCCGATACAGTCGGGTTCAGACTTCCTTTTGAAATCGGTGCCATGGTCAAAGAGATGAGTGAATACACCAAAGGCAGAGCGATCATTTCTGTACATAATCACAATGACTTAGGTTTGGGTGTCGCAAACTCTTTAGAGGCTGTGATCAATGGTGCAAGACAGGTAGAGTGTACCATCAACGGTTTAGGTGAGAGAGCAGGAAATGCTGCACTTGAAGAGATAGTCATGGCATTAAAAACACGTTCTGATGTTTTTGCAGACTATCAAACAAATATCAATACAAAAGAGATCTATCCATCAAGCCGTTTAATTGCCAACATTACAGGCATAGAACCTCAGCCAAACAAAGCCATTGTCGGTAAAAATGCTTTTGCACATGAGAGCGGCATACACCAAGACGGTATGTTGAAAAATAAAGAGACCTATGAGATCATCCGTCCTGAAGATATCGGATTAGATATGGATGACACGTTGGTCTTAGGTAAGCATTCTGGCCGTGCAGCCTTTAAAGACAAATTGACCAAGTTAGGGTTTACTTTAAGTGATGAGGCATTAAATGCCTCTTTTGAACGCTTTAAGATCATGGCAGATAAGAAAAAAGATATTTATGATGATGACTTAAGGGCTTTGGTCACTGATGAGATGACTACGGCACCTAAAGTATTTGAATTGGTCTCTTTACAGTTAATGGATTGTTCCAATGGTGTACCCTCTGCAGCTGTCAGTATCAAAAAAGATGAGAATGAGATCATTGATGCAGGTATAGGTGAAGGAACGATCGATGCGGTCTTTAAAACCATAGACAGAATCTCCGGCTATGAGGGTCAATTAATGGACTACAAAGTAAAATCAGTAAGTGAAGGGAAAGATGCCTTGGCAAATGTAACCGTTAAAGTCTCATTTAACGGTGAACCTGCCATCATAGGGCACGGATTGAACATAGACACGATGCTGGCCTCTGCAAGAGCCTACATCGGTGCTTTAAATTCCTATTTGAGCATGAAAGGGAAGTTAAAGTCTCGTCATAGTGACAGTTCTAAAACTGTGTAAGCTTTTCTCTCAAACTATACTACATCCTCGGGATAATCCCGAGGCATTTCATCCACATATATTTTTTACATACCTCAGTAATCTCTTTCATTCCATTTTCATTTCGATAAATCTCTATAATAGCCACTATTATACGGCTTACCTCAAATGCTGAGCCATTTAAAATATATACAAAACTGTTTCTCACCATCTTTTACATATATTTGCTTTATGTTTAAATATTTGATATAGTTATAATTAGGTGTTCGTTTATATAAGGATTGTGATAAAAATAAAAAGTTAACGCAATAAAAGGGATATATAATGAAGAAGTCTTTTTTTTATAAAGGATTGTTTTTAATGCTTTTGGTTCTCGGTATAGGTAGTCAAACTATTGCAGATGCACCTAGTTCAAATTATGATAATCCAGTATATACGGGTGACATTGTTGGTCAAATTAATACGTGTTTAGTTTTAGGTTCGAGTGAAGGTGTTAGGGTTTATATACCTGGCTCTTCTTTTGAGGCCATTACAGGTTCAGTTGGCAATTTTAAAATGAGTCATGTTCAGTCAGGTACATACAACTTGGTTGTAACACAAGACGGACATAATATAGGTAGTATTCCTAATGTAACTGTTATGCCAAAACAAATTAGCGATATTGGAACAGTTACATTATGCTTAAATAATGAAGGTGATAGCTTACAAAAGAGGTGATACAATGGATATAACAGGATTAGTGATTTTTTTAGTCATAGGTGCAGTAGCAGGTTGGTTGGCCGGAACTTTAATAAAAGGTGGTGGCTTTGGTCTGCTTGGTAATATCGTTATCGGAATTATTGGTGCAGTAGTTGGAGGCTTTGTATTTAGCTTACTTGGCATTTCTACAGGAGGTTTAATTGGTTCAATTATTACAGCAACTGCCGGGGCCATTATATTGCTATTCATTATCAGGCTTATTAAACAGGTATAATAGAAAAAGAATATAAAAAGTTGATAACTTATGTTAGAGGGGATAAAAGAAGAAAAAGATTAATAATTGTGGCAGCAAATAGGCAGTTCAATCTGCCTATTTATAGTTATTTAATAAAAATCCTCGAAAGAAACCCGAGGTTTATAAATTACATATACTTTTGAAGAACAGTAGGGATAGAGATTGTTCCATCTTCATTCTGATAATTCTCCATAATAGCGATCAGAGTACGTCCTACCGCGAGTGCCGAGCCATTTAGTGTGTGTACAAAACTGTTTTTCTTACCGTCTTTAAAACGGATCTTTGCACGTCTTGCTTGGAAATCTCTTGTATTAGAGATAGAAGATATTTCGCGGTATTTGTTTTGTCCCGGGAGCCAAACTTCCAGGTCAATAGTAGTTGCGGCAGAGAAACCTAGGTCACCATGACAAAGTTCTACCACCCTGTGAGGCAGACCTAGTGATGTCAATATATCTGAAGCATTTTGTACCATCATTTCAAATACCTCATCCGATTTATCCGGATGCGCAATGGCCACCATCTCTACTTTATCGAACTGGTGTTGGCGTATCATACCGCGTGTGTCACGTCCTGCCGATCCCGCTTCTTTTCTGAAACATGGTGTGTACCCTGTCATCAATACAGGAAGCTCTTTCTCTGTAAGTATCTCATCATGGTACATATTGGTCAATGGCACTTCTGCTGTAGGAATAAGGTAAAGATCTTCTCCCTCTACTTTAAAAAGATCATCTTCAAACTTAGGCAGCTGTCCTGTACCTTGAAGCATTGTAGCATTGTTCATAAACGGTACACAAAGCTCTTCAAATCCTTTTGCAGCATTCGTGTCCAGGAAGAAGTTAATAAGCGCTCTTTCCAGTTTTGCAGCTTCACCACGAAGTACAGAGAAACGACTTTTGGCAAGTTTCACTCCACGTTCAAAGTCTATCCATCCATTAGCCTCGGCTAAAGCCCAGTGCTCTTTGGGTTCAAAAGAGAAACTTTTTGGCTCTAATACTTTACGAAGTTCTACATTATCTTCTTCATCCGCACCCTCCGGCACACTGTCGTCCGGAAAGTTAGGCATTGCAAGTGCAACATTATAGAGTGCTTCTTCCGCTTTCCTCGCCTTCTCTTGAAGAGGACCCATCGCTTCTTTATTTGCATCCACCTTTGCTTTAAGTTCAGTAATGTCTTTACCTTCACGCATATACTGGCCAAAAAGTTTAGACATACTGTTCTGCTCTGCTTTTGCAGCTTCCAATGTAGCATTGGCTTCTTTTAGAGATGCAAAAAGACTTTTAAGATTTTCAAGCGTAGCTGTATCTACACCTTTTTTTTGCAGTTTTGCACTGGCTTCGTCAAAATTGTTTTGAAGATATTTTAAATCAATCATCATATTTACCTAGATGTGGAATGTTTATAAAATTATAGTGGAAAGTGTTGAGAATAAGATTACCGATTACCCTATACTATGACTATATATGACGATTCATCTATAAACACAATGAAGAAAAATAGTTATAGGTATTTTACTTTATGTACTCCATATGCAAGAATGATGGATTAGATGAACTTAAGAAAATTTTTTATATAGTGTTCACTAGTTATAATCATAAAAAAAGGAATAGAGATGAATAGAAGAGATGCATTAAAAGTTGCAGGTGTGACAGCAATGATGGCAGCAGTAAGTGCTGAAGCAAAAATGGGCGTAGCACATATGAATCGTATGGAGATGAAACCAAAAGATCCATCAAATATGGACAAAGGTGAACTCAAACACTCTCCACTTGTAACACTAAAAGAAAAAGATGCCAATGGATATACACTAGTTGAGATCACTGTAGGTCAAGGTGGGATCATTCATCCAAGCACACCAGATCACTGGATTGACTTTATAGAGCTTTATGCAGATGATAAACTGGTAGGTAAAAGTACACTTGAACCAGAAATTTCACGTGGTGCAGCTTCATTTGCAGTGAAACTTGATAATGTCAAAGTATTAAAAGCAAAATCAGGTTGTAATCTACATGGTATTTGGACAACAACGGTAACATTATAATCTAATATAAACAAAGGAAGTGACCATTGGCTTACTATATAACAAAACTCGTTATTACTACGATTTTGATTGTATTGATATCTGAGATTTCCAAGAGAAGCAGTTTGATAGGTGCCATTTTGGCAGCTATCCCTTTGGTATCCATATTGGCTATGACATGGATGTATATAGACACAAACAGCAGCAACAAGGCAGTGGAGTTTTCACAAAACATTGTTTGGCTCATTGCCCCATCCATGACACTGTTTATCTCTTTTCCTTTTCTAATAAAAAAAGGGCTCAGCTTTTATCCAAGTATGCTTATCTCGATCTTTTTAACTGTTTTTGCTTATTACAGTGTCATCTTTCTTCTCCATAAATTAGGCATTAGAGCATAAATATTCAGATGTTTGTCCGACACCCTTTTGAGAGATGAAATGTACAAAATTTTACAAATGATTGCCTTGATATAAGTCACTCTTTACAATGTCCTATGTGTTCCATCACAAAACGGAAGGTTTCCACTTTTTTACAGGCACACAGAGAATACTCCTTTGTTGTATCTACAGTAAATGGCTGTGGTTTATAGCTTGTACCTTTATGGGTGCCGTCACACAGTACTCCGTCTGCACTGTTACCACAAGTACAGAAATAGTGTGTTTTATTTGCTTCTAACTTGACTTTTACTGGTGTTGCCATTATGTGTCCTTTTTTGACTGATTTATTTACTTACGGTTTTATACCTTCAATCTCAAGATTGGTCTTTACTTCATCACCTACAGCAGAGCCACCTCTTTTTAGTATTTTAAGGGAACAGCATGTTATAGGCTTTACGACTTATTGTACCATGAAGTTCAAATTCTGTGAATACAGAATCAGTACGCTATGCCAATAAGTCCATGCAACCTTTTAAAACAAAAAAGCAACGTACGCAATACAATATATCACTTTGTACGGTTTTTTCTCGTAAGATTTTTTCTAATTTTTTCAATGAAAGACCCGAAGCATTTTTAAAACATATAAAAAGCTCTTATATCCGGTGCTTAATTACAATTCAACCTCCGATTCATCTAGTTTACATACAAAAAATTACTGCACAGGCATTACACACTTTCATAATATTCTATAAATAAAAAGGAGCATAATTATGAAAAGATTAAACATTAAAAACATTTTAGTTGCTATTTCAGTTGCAGGAATGATGTCAGGATGTGCTCAGCCTGGCCCAAAAACACAAAAAGGTGCTCTGATTGGAGCCGGTACTGGAGCAGTGGTTGGTGCTGTATCTGGACGTTCAGTACTTAAATCAGCAGCCGTTGGTACAGCTATAGGTGCAGGTGTTGGATATTACGAAGACACAAAATAAGATAAACACCCTTTTTAACAATCAGGAGAACTAGATTCTAATACAAGTTCTCCGATCTAACGCATAATAGAATTACTCTACTATACAATCTACTTAAATTTTTAAATAAAATCTTTTTTAAAGTTTAGAAACAAAAATCGGGACAAATTTGGGACAAAAGATTAGACCCGAGGGTCAAAAACTGGAAAATATAAATATGTGAATTATTTTGATTAATCTTCAGGAAGTTAAGTAAATAAAGGATTTGTTGATAATTTGATTTGAATGGTGTCAAGAGAGGCACTTGAACCCTCGACCTCCGGCTTATGAGTAAGCTAGATGAACTGACGATGTCCTACAGAACCCTTACGAAAGAGCTGTTTCATAAAACTATTGAGTCAAAAATGGGTCTTTTTTTGAAGTCTTTCAAGGTCGATTCAGCTAGGTTTCCTTAGACAAACTTTTTTGAGTTATACTTAAAATTATTTGAAATAACAATGATACTACCTACCCGTTAAATCTGATTATTCGTCAACAGATAAAGATGTAGATTTTAATTCTTCCATACATAATGCATTATCAACAATTCTTAAGTGCGGTCTTCCAACAAAAAATCCTACACCTACTTCACCTTTGATACAATACATTTTATTTGCCTGTGCATCAATTGTTACAGAACTTGTTGATTCTGTTTTTGCCCAAAACTCTATTTCATCAGGTTTTGTCTTATATTTTAGATAACCACCACTCTTCAAATTACCTATTACGACATCAGATCCATCAGATTTTTTTGCATGTACATCATAAGTAACTCCACCCCCAACAAAAGCAGAAGGTCGATAGACATATACTACACTCTTGTTTTTTTCAATTTTTTCCATTTCAGTAAACTTAGGACCTTTAGCTGAACATCCTAATAATAAAAAAGTACTACTCACCCCTATTATTACTAATGATGTAGATTTAAATATAGTTTTCATCACCTCTCCCTCTTTTTATATTTATTCGAAATTTGTGTATCAATATTGTATCTTATTTTCAACAAACATTTTTTTCTATCTTCACTACTCCCACCGGTATCAAATAAGTTCCTTGTATCCTTTGCAACACAAGAGGATTCATAGGTTTCTATCACTTTTCCATACTTTAATACAGTTAATTTTCCACTTACTAATAAATCTGATTCACTTAGTGGAAATCCTACAAAGAGCAAAGGATTAAATAAATTCAAGGCATCATGTTCTACACCTTCAGTATTGTATTTAACCGTATACCTATATCTAAGTGTAAGATTTGTATTACCTTTCTCTATCATTGTAGGAAGATAGTCTTTATTAGTTTTATCATAATCTATTGTACCACTCAATAATGATTTTTTAGACACATGGGTATCTTTTACATCGGGTTTTACTATAATTGTTGATGTTGCACAGCCTGTAAACATAAGTATTATGCTTAGGAAGAGTATAAAAGCTTTTCCGTACTTATCCATATTTATCCTTCCTAAGTTCTTATTTTTTAATTATAGACTAATTCTTGAAATGAATTAAAGGTAAAACATTTATTCTTCTCTCAACATACCATTTTAAGACACTAAGAACTAGATTCTTGTCCATATGAGTTGTTGGTCAGGTACGTTCAAAGACCTACAGAAAAAAGATTTGTGGCTATACTATAATTTTATATTACGATATTATATTAATATAGTAATATTATAAATAGTTAAAAGGAAATAATTATGAAACCATTTAAAATACTTTTACTTACAAGTATCGGAATACTTATCACAGCATGTGGTGGAAGTGGTGGAAGTAGTAGTGAACCAATGCCAGAACCAGTGCCAGAGGGCGTGAGTCCTGTCATTTCAAACTTAAATATTGTTACACCAGTTTCAGCAACAATCAATGAAGGAAAGGGATCGACATATATTGGTGGTACTTTTGATTTTGTAGACCCTGATGGTGATGTAGTTACTGTTAGGTTAACCACGTCCAGCGGTGCAGATATCTCTACAAATATTACACCGGGAGCTACTAGTGGTACACTTGAAGCATTTTATGAAGTTTCGACAGTATTAGCAGGTTCTTATAATTATAATATTTGGGTTGAAGATAGTCAGGGTAACGATTCTAATGTATTTTCAGGTACCTATACTGTAACAGAGGACCTTGATGTCTCTTTTGGTCAAGAAGGTATTGTCATTTTTGATGATGCAGCGAGTGGTTTTGATGAAGAAGCTTTAGGCTCTGTGTTACAGAGTGATGGGAAAATTGTCGTAGTTGGGAGACAATACAATGGTTTAAATGATGATGTTCTTGTTCAGAGATATACTACTGATGGCTCATTAGATACAAATTTTGCTAATAATGGTACACTTGTTTATAATAGTGGAGATCATGAAATAGCATACGATGTTGCTTTGCAAAACGATGGTAAAATTATTTTAGTTGGATACATTAGAGAATTTGGTGCAGGAGAGAAAAATATCCTGATTATACGTTTAAATACAGATGGAACCTACGACACAACATTTGGTGGAGATGGTATTGTCACGACCAATGTTAGTGAATATGGTGAGTACGGATATGCCATAGCTATACAAGGTGATGGCAAGATAATTATAGCCGGAGAAGTATCAATTGGTGGGGCCGATGTGCAGGCACTAATAGCTAGATATAACAGTGATGGTACAATAGATAACACTTTTGGAAGCGCAGGGATAACCACATATGATGGTATTGGTTGGGATATTGCATACGGGGTTACTGTTCAGCCTGATGGGAAGATTGTAACTACAGGAAGTACATCTGAAGAAGCTTACCCTGGTGTAGCATTGACTGACCTATTGTTATTACGACTTAATACAGATGGAACTCCAGATGATACATTTGGAACTAATGGTGTAGTAACGTATAATAGTATTTATGAATCAGGAAGAGCAGTACGTATACAAAATGATGGAAAAATTATTGTTGCTGGGACAAGGTGGTCTTATTCTAGTATTGAGAATGCAGCATTATTGATACGCTACAACAGTGATGGTAGTATGGATACTACTTTTGCAGAAAACGGGGTATTAATATACAAAAAAGAGTACGGTTTTCCTTCAATCGCAGGTCATGCCATAAGTTTATTGGATAATGGCGAAATTGTAATGGCTGGCTTTGTTAATACTGATGGTTTTGTAATACGTGTTACTAATGATGGCATATATGATAATACATTAAGTATTGATGGAATCAGTGCTGTTGTGAGTGGTGGATATGCACAGTTGAAAAGTGTACTGGTACAAAGTGATGGGAAAATTGTTGTAGCTGGTAATAGTACATTGCATGATAACTACAGTGACAAAGCCCTTTTCTTGGCAAGGTTGACTGGAGATTAAAATCGTAAGTTCATACAATTAATTGAGTTTTATAGATAGAAATACTGTCTGACTTCATAGATTTAAAATGACATTTTTATTCGGGTCAAAAATCGGGACAAAAAATTAGACCTGCGGCTCAAAAACTGAAAAATACAAATACGTGCATTATTTTGATAAATCTTCAGGAAGTTAAGTAAATAAGGGGATTGTTGATAATTTGAATGGTGTCAAGAGAGGGACTTGAACCCTCGACCTCCGGCTTATGAGACCAGCGCTCTAACCAGCTGAGCTACCTTGACATGTTTGTGAAGAGACGGAATTCTATCTAAAGATACCTTTATTGTCAACACATTTTATAAAAATAAGGTAAAAAGCCCTTAATATTTTTTAGATTACAAATAGTTTAGTCTATATCACTCATATTAATTAAATAATTTAAAGAAACTTATTGACATTTTTAGAAAAAATCACTACAATGCAACTATAAAAATGTAATCATATATAAAGGAGTTACTATGGCATTTGAACCATTAAAAGACAGACTACTTGTTCTTCGTGAAGAGCAGTCAAATCAAACCGCTTCTGGGCTATATATTCCAGATACAGCCAAAGAAAAACCACTAGAAGGAAAAGTCATTGCAGTTGGTCCTGATGCAAAAGAGGATGGTATTAATGTAGATGATACTGTAGTCTTTGCAAACTTTACCGGAATGGAAATCATGATCGAAGGTACAGAGTACCTCATATTAACAAGCAAAGAAGTGCTTGGTTTAATCAAATAATTTTAAGGAGATAATTTATGGCAAAAGAAATATTTTTTTCAGACAAAGCAAGATCAGGTCTCTTTGAAGGTGTGACAAAGTTAGCCGATGCTGTGAAGGTAACCATGGGGCCTAGAGGGCGTAACGTTCTTATACAAAAAAGTTATGGTGCACCACATATTACAAAAGACGGTGTGAGTGTTGCCAGAGAAATTGAACTTGAAGACTCTCTAGAAAACATGGGTGCACAACTGGTCAAAGAAGTAGCAAGTAATACTGCTGATGAAGCGGGTGACGGTACGACTACTGCAACAGTACTTGCACATGCTATTTTTAAAGAAGGTCTTAGAAACATTACGGCCGGAGCAAATCCTATAGAAGTGAAAAGAGGTATGGACAAAGCATCTGCTGCCATCATCGAAGAACTCAAAAAGATCTCTAAAGAAGTCAAAGACAAAAAAGAGATCGCGCAAGTGGCTACGATCTCTGCAAACTCTGATAAGACGATCGGTGATCTCATCGCTGAAGCTATGGATAGAGTAGGAAAAGATGGTGTGATTACTGTAGAAGAGGCAAAAGGAATTAATGATGACCTTGATGTGGTAGAAGGTATGCAGTTTGACAGAGGGTATATCTCTCCTTATTTTGTCACAAACACAGAAAAAATGACCTGTGAGCTTGAAACACCTATCATTCTTCTAACAGATGGTAAAGTGACTTCACTCAAAGATTTAGTGCCTATGTTAGAACAAGTACAACAAAGTGGTAGACCGCTTCTTATCATCGCAGATGATATTGAAGGTGAGGCACTCTCAACACTTGTTCTTAATAAACTAAAAGGTGTACTTAACATCACGGCTGTCAAAGCGCCAGGGTTTGGTGACAGAAAGAAGGAAATGCTTAAAGATATCGCTATCTTGACAGGTGCAACACTGATCACTGAAGAGCTTGGTCTTACACTGGAGAAAGCAACACTCGCTGATCTTGGACAAGCAGGAAGAGTGGTTATAGACAAAGACAATACTGTTATCGTTGATGGAAAAGGTGATGCAAATGCAGTTGCTGCACGTGTAAATGAGATAAAAACACAAATTGGTACCACCAGCAGTGAATATGATAAAGAGAAGCTCCAGGAACGCCTAGCGAAACTTTCTGGCGGTGTTGCCGTGATCAAAGTAGGTGCTGCTACTGAGACTGAAATGAAAGAGAAAAAAGATAGAGTTGACGATGCACTATCCGCTACAAAAGCCGCTGTAGATGAAGGTATTGTAATCGGTGGTGGGGCTGCACTGATTAAAGCCAGCCAGGCCGTGAAACTTGATCTTAAAGACGATGAGGCTGTAGGTGCAGAGATCATCTTAAGAGCAGTATTTGCACCGGTCAAACAGATAGCACAAAATGCCGGATTTGATGCCGGTGTGGTAGCAAATGAAATTGCTAATTCAACCGATGCGAATTTAGGATTTAATGCTGCAACAGGAGAGTATGTCAATATGCTTGAAGCAGGGATTATCGATCCACTGAAAGTAGAACGTGTAGCACTTCAAAATGCCACATCTGTTGCTTCGTTACTTCTGACAACTGAAGCGACTGTTTCAGATATACCTGAACCTCCTTCAGCACAACCAGATATGAGTGGTATGGGCGGTATGCCAGGAATGATGTAACCCGGACATTACGTCTGATTTACACCTCACAAAACCTCATGAAGAAAGAGGTTTTGTGAACTTCTAAAACTCTCTTTTCCAATAGATCCTACCACCTTTATTCAAAACAAATATATATCAAATTAAGTCATCCAAATATTGGATACTATCAGCAAACCAATGATGAAATATAAGAAAAAAAGAGTGATAAAATTGGCTTAATTTTTGTAAAAAATTTACACTTTATTAACACTTTATTGGCTATACTTCCAGCCTCAAAATAACTTAAAGAATAGAAGCATACTTATCTAGCCCCTCCCTCTAGATAAGACCATAAGTGTTTCTGTCCTTTATAACTTTTTCCGTCACGTTTTTAAAGATGAAACGGTATAGGGTATGAGTTGGTTATTTGATAATTAAAGAAGAAAGGACGAGAATGGAGTTACAATATATCTTTTTTGGTATCCTGACAGCATTAGTAATTACTACAGGTGCTATTGTGGCAATGACTAACGCTAAAAACTAGACTGGAGAAACAGGACAAGACATTCCGACTACGTCCAAACTCACAAAAGTCATTCATTCAATCATAAATAGAATTGAGAATAATTAATTAGGGGGAAAGCTACCAAACAGAGTGTTCAGTAGCTTCTCTATATGTTCTAATGATTGTCAAATACCCATTATCTGATAAGTTTTTGAAATTCAAACACAGGTAATGGTTTTGAGAAATGATACCCTTGCATATAATCACATCCATAAGAGATCATCATATCCACCATTTCTTTATTTTCAATACCTTCAACCACTATTTTCATGCCTAAAGTATGTGCCAATTCTATGATCGCTTTTACAATTCTTTGATCTTCTTCGTTGGTTAAGATGTAATCGACCAGACTTTTGTCGATTTTTAAAATATCTGCGGGAAATTTCTTCAAGTATCCAAAAGAGGTATACCCTGTACCGAAATCATCCAATGATATGCCGACTCCCAATTTTTTTAATGCAAGAAAGTATTTGACAGTCTGCGCTTCATTGAGCATGGCGATACCCTCTGTAATCTCAAACTTGATACATTCCGGATCAAGCTGATGCTCAGCCAGTTTTCTTTCTACATGCTGGACAAACTCACCCGTATTGATCTCAATCATGGAGACGTTAATCGAAACCTCGATATTCTTAAAATTGAACAGTTCCCAACGCTTTTGCTGTTTGAGTACTTCATCCAGTATAAATTGGCCCAACTTCACGATAAAACCTGTTTTCTCCATTAAAGAGATAAAGACATCCGGTGGGATCATACCATATTGCGGATGTTTCCATCGGATCAGGGCTTCGGCCGCTACAACTTCCTCATCCTGGGCCCTAACAATAGGTTGATAGTATACTTCAAATTCACCGTTGCTTAATGCACTCGGCATATCACTATGGAGTCTTAATTCATCATACGCAGCTGTGAATTTTTCAGGTAAGAATATGGTGATGTTATTGTCACCCTCTTTTTCTGCTTCTGCCAACGCTTTATATCCATGATCAAGCAGTAGACGTATATGTCCACTATCTGGATAGATAGCAATACCTGCCGAAACGGTTAAATGCAAATGGACTCCATCCATTTTATAAAATGTGGACAATTTCTTTTGAATATCTTCTACAAACACTTTTGCCTCATCTATAGAGTTCAAGTTCGTTACGGTCAGTAAGAAATGGTTATCAAAAGTATGATAGACCGATACATTGACATTCTTTGCCAAAGTCTCCAAATAGGTAGCAAATTTTTTAAGTATATCATTGGTCTGTTCATCTCCGATAATGGAACGTAACCTTGAAAGATTGTCCAGACTCATAAGCATTAAAGCCAATTTATTTTTTTCTAAATGCGCTTTCGATAAAAATGCCGGCAGATCATTGTAGACCTGTAGTTGATTGGGTAAATGTGTCAGTGGATGTTTAAAGTCCGCAGCAGAGCGTTCCTTGGCTTTACTTAGATCCTGTATCGATATCACATCACACAACATCTCCTTTGGCATTTCCATCACGATACTATCCAAATAGACATTCACAGGTATCTCATCTTCTTCTGAGATCTTTAACGTCACATGAGGGTATGCAAGCACTTTATCTTTAGATGATGTACGATGCTCTTGAATAAATTGATCTAACCCTACCCACTCTTTTTTTACTTTTATCTGAACCGTACTTTTTAATGATTTCGATAAAAAATCACTTTTTAGGTCCAGCAGTCGTACCATGCCGTTACTTGCATACATCACATTATTTTTAGGAGAGAGTATCAATACGGCATCATCAGAAATATCAAAGGCCTTTTGAAAAACCTTCAGATTATTATCAAGCGTTACTCTGAGTTTCTTTTTTTGTCTTGAGAGAAAATAGGTAGAGAGTACAAAGAAAATGGATATAAGTACTATTACCAGTGTTGCCACTGTTACATACTCCTCTTGTGTGATTTGTACTAGTATCTCTTGAAGTTTTTCCAATGTGATATCCATCCCCTACCCTTGTAGTTATTAAACTAACTTATATTATACCAATATTCAAGTTCAAGTTTTACTTAAACATAATGCTTCTATTCGTGTTTCTGCATCTTGAACCGTAAATTTTTGATCGACCTTTATGGCACCCAGTTCAATGGTCTTACCCTCTGCAGATATTTGTGCCCAGCCTTTACGACACTGCAGTTTAGGATCATTCATCGTCAGTTTTTTACTTATATACTCTAAATACTGGCTTTTTTGCTCCAGTATGAACACCAGATTTTGTCTATACTTTTTAACCATTTCAGGTAAAGAAGAAGAAAAACGCTCTAACTTATACGTCATGACTCTCTTAAATTCATCTTCTAAGCGTATAAATTCCATCTGAATCTCTTTGAGTTGTCTGCTGGGCGAACTGCGTAATAAGATCTCTTCAGTATGTTTTAATTCACGTGCCAGGTGCTGCAGCTTTTGATTCATCACATAGGTAAATCGTTCACTGAGATCATTTAAAGTATAGAGTATCTCTCTCATATCAGGAAGTATCATCTCCATCGCTGCACTCGGGGTTGGTGCACGAAGATCTGCCACAAAATCACTTATCATCACATCCACTTCATGTCCAACGGCACTTACTACTGGTGTTTGCATAGCAAAAAGAGCATCTGCTACTATTTCTTCGTTAAAGCACCACAGGTCTTCTGCACTTCCCCCGCCGCGTCCTACGACGATGACATCAACACCTAAACTGTCCGCATAACGCAAAGCATGGGCTATCTGAGAAGCTGCTTCATCACCCTGGACCAATGTATCGACGATCATCACTTCGAGTAAAGGCCAACGCTGTTCTATGATTTTCAACATATCATAAAGTGCTGCACTCTCTTTTGCTGTGACCAATGCGATTTTTCTGATATGTTTAGGAATAGGTTTTTTTCTTTGTGCATCAAAGTACCCCTTTTCCTTTAAGCGTTCTTTGAGCTGTTCATAGGCCAATGCCAAAGCACCCTTGCCATAAGGTTCAACATGTACCGCATAGAATTGATATTCACCCCTGGGTGTATAGACCCCTACGGAACCTTCTATGACGATATGCATCCCTTTTTCTATACGAAATTTCAATTTTGAAACCGAAGAGCGCCACATGACACATTTGATACTGCTCTTCTGATCTTTAATGGAAAAATAGATATGTCCTGAAGTATGATAGGTGACGGACGCCACTTCACCTTCAACAAGGATATGCATAAATGTGGCTTCTAGCAGTGATTTTATTTTTGTATTGAGTGAGGAGACACTCATCATTGATTGACTCATGGTACTCCTTTTTTTGATCTATTGGTTATATTTTTTGTGCCACGAGAAGGGTCGATATACCCATAGAGAAAGATTTGATATATTTCATCTCAAATCCAGCTTCTTCCAACTCTTTGGCTAACATTTCTGTGGTTAAGAACTCTTCTATCGATTCCGGAAGATATTTATAGGCTTCATAATTCTTTGAAATAAGTCCACCCACTCGTGGAAGCACGTTCTTCATACCAAAATCAACGATCTTGTTGACCACACCACTTCTGTCTTGTTTTGTAAATTCCAAGATCACTACAATCCCGTTTGGCTTTAATGCACGGTTAAACTCTTGCAGTGCCTCTACTCTATCTACCACGTTACGAATACCATAAGAGATGGAAATAACATCCGTACTCTCATCTGCTATAGGGAGCTTCTGCGCTTTACCTTCAATAAACTCTGCAAAATCTACTTTTTTCCTTGCCACTTCCAGCATACCTACAGAGGGATCAACTCCTACATATTTTTCGATGTTTACACCATTTTTTTTGGCTTGTTCTTTCCAGTAAATGAGCAGATCACCAGTACCTGTCGCTACATCTGTCACCTGTGTTAACTCTTTTTTATCCAAGATCTCAAAGGCTTTATCACACCCTTTTTTACGCCACTGTATATCGATACCAAAGCTTAATACCCTGTTCGCCAGGTCATAAGTTGATGCGATATCATCAAACATTGTGACAATTTTTTCTTGTTTTTCTTCTTTATTTGTGAGTTTTTCAATGCCCAATTTGTTTGCTCCATATCATCAGATCTACATCTTTTTTGTTTTGATGTAAAAAACGTAAATTCATAGTGGTATTATAGGTTAAATTATTCGTAGAG
Organism: Sulfurovum sp. TSL6; assembly: GCF_019972115.1. Classification (NCBI taxonomy): domain Bacteria; kingdom Pseudomonadati; phylum Campylobacterota; class Epsilonproteobacteria; order Campylobacterales; family Sulfurovaceae; genus Sulfurovum; species Sulfurovum sp. TSL6. The sequence continues at coordinate 409,035 of NZ_BPFJ01000002.1, forward strand.
AGCTTAGGTGTTTGGTAAAGCAGGACCCAATCTATCTTCTCTTTGAGTGCTTCCAGCATACCCTCACCACCTTCCACCATGACAAATGAAGGTGTCTCTAAAAAATCCAATGTGTTGATGATCTCTACACTCCTTTTCTCAACAGTGAAAAGTGGAATCTCTCTATCGAAATAATCTTTTTTTGCATAGATCTTGACATCAGGGGCCTGCGCTTGGATAAATCGGCAATCCAAAGTAGGCCTGTCTTCTCTTACGGTATTTCCACCTATGAGCAATGTATCACACACTGCCCTTAGCTGATGTACATGGGTCAGGGAAGCTTGAGAGCTCAAATAGCCACCACCGATACGTCCGTTGGTAGTTTGTGCCAGTTTAAACAATACAAAGGCCCTCTTTTGCCAAATGAGAAAAGGCTCTATGAGAGCATTGCACTCCTCTTCCAGTACACCTACGGTTACATGCTCCAGTCTATTCCTGCCACCGTCATGCCCCTCTATAGGGTCCTTTATACCTATCACTACCCTGCTTAATGCAAGTGACTGCAATAAAGAAGCACAAGAAGGTGTTTTCCCCTGATGAGAACAAGGTTCAAGTGTCACATAAATAGTGCATTGAGAAAAAAAATCTTTAGGAAGTGTTAAAAGAAAGGCATGTGCCTTATGGGAATCATTGGGATCAAAATCTATAGATGTGTTTGAGAGTGTTTCATAGGCTGAGAGCAGAGCCAATACTTCAGCATGGGAAGTCCCTGCTTTTTGATGCGCAGCTATAGATAAAATATTACCCTTAAGAGTCACTACGGCACCTACTGCAGGATTGGGGTATGTTAAACCTTGGTATTCCCAAGCTTTATCCAGAGCAAGCTGCATATAAAATTCATCTCTCACAGCAACCTCTCCTTTACGTAAAAGCTAAAACTAGTTCCAGTCAAAATAGGTTTTTGCTGTACCTAATGCTCCATATTCAAATCTTTCATCACCCTGCTTTGTTTCCACAACGATACCATCGTTATCAGCACTTTTGAGTGTTCCTTTCACTTTGTCACCGCCTGAGATCTTGAGCTTCACTTTTTCACCGATAGCATTTTGAAAATGCACAGGTTTTGTTAACTTTCTTTCGATACCCGGAGAACTGACCTCCAAACGGTATTTTTGACTCATTGGGGGATGTACATCTAAAAAAGGGGACAGCTCATGAGAAATAGTTGCACACAAGTCGAGATCTACACCACCCGTTTTTGTCACTAAAACACGAAAAATGGTCTCTTCAAATTCTGTCACTATCTCTATATCATACAAGGATGCACCATTGGCTTCTATGATCTTAGCTATTTGTGTTTCAAGATTCATCTTTTGACTCCTCATCATCATTAGACTTTCTAGTCGATATCTGTTTAAAAAGGTCTTCCATACGACTCACTTTTTCTAACTGATGATCAAATTCAAACGTAAAACGTGGGGCCTTGAACCACCCTTCACTTTGCTTACAATGGTTTTGTATATACCCAGCGACCGCTCGTAATTGCCTGAGTGCTTCATTCTGTTCTTTTTCATTCAGAAATGAAGTATCAAGATAAACCTTAGCATCCGATCTACCTTTTGAACAGACCACATCAGTCACTGTCAGTCCGTTAATACGCTCATCGTCCAAACTACCCAGTGCCTCAGGAATGATCTCTTTGAGTACTGACTCTACCCTATGCCGTTTAATCTCTTCTTGAGTCATGTTAGAACCTTTCCTAAAATGCGACTAGTCGTATGAGCACTCTGCTGAAGAGAACTCAATGTCAACGTTGTAATTTGGGCTTTGCTCAAATTCTGTCCTATAATGTAACCTGCTCTTCAACATCTTTAAATGTTTCGATCACATCACCCTCTTTAATGTCATTAAAGTTTTCAAGCATGATACCACACTCATAACCATTCTTGACTTCTTTCGCATCTTCATTGAAACGTTTCAATGAAGCAATCTTACTTTCATAGACTACAACACCATCACGGATAAGTCTTGCTTTGGAGTTTCTTGTGATCACACCATCAGACACTTTACACCCGGCGATCGTACCCACTTTACCGACAACAAATGTCTCACGTACATCTGCCTGTCCAGTCACTTCTTCAGAGATCACAGGACTCATCATACCGCCAAGTAGTGCTTTTACATCATCAAGAAGATCATAAATGATAGAATACGTACGTATCTCTACACCCAACTCTTTTGATTTCTTCTTCACTGCACCTGTCGGACGTACATTAAATCCAAGTACAACCGCATGTTCAGATGCATCGGCAAGCGTAAGATCACTCTCTGTGACTCCACCTACACCTTCATGAATAATATTAACTTTTACTTCTTCATTTCTAAGCTTCTCTAGGCTTCCTTTGATCGCTTCAAGGGAACCTTGGACATCTGCTTTGATAATCACAGGAAGTGACTTGAGCTGTCCTTCGGCAATAAGTGCAGAAAGATCATCAAGCGATGCTTTTGTACTCTTGGAGAGTGCTTTTGCTCTATCATACTCCGCTCTTTTCTCAGCCAATTCCCGCACTTCTTTATCTGTATCCATCACGATAAGTTCATCACCCGCGCCTGGCACTTCATTCAGTCCTACAATAGCTGCCGGTGTACTTGGACCGATCTCTTTAACATTACTTCCGTCATCCAATTTAATGGCTTTGATACGCCCGTATGTCTTACCTACGATCACATTATCACCTACGTGTAATGTACCATTTTTAATGATCACATTGGCCACTGGTCCAAAGCCTTTTTCAAGAGAACTTTCTACCACAACCGCTTTTGCTTTTCTATTTGGGTTGGCTTTGAGTTCCATCACTTCTGCTTGTAAAAGAATCGTTTCAAGTAAGTCATCTATACCCATACCCGTATGTGCTGAAACAGGAACGAATTCATACTCTCCACCCCAGTCTGCTGCCATAACACCTATCTCAGAAAGTTGGGCCTTCACATTATCAGGGTTTGCACTCTCTTTATCCATTTTATTGATCGCAACGATGAGAGGTACACCCGCTGCTTTGGTGTGAGAGATCGCTTCTTTGGTTTGAGGCATTACACCGTCATCTGCTGCCACAACGATAATAACAATATCTGTTGCCTGTGCTCCACGTGAACGCATTTCTGTAAAGGCTTCGTGACCCGGAGTATCCACAAACGTGATCTTCTTACCATTTTTTTCTACTTGGTAAGCACCTACGTGCTGTGTAATACCGCCTGCTTCCTTATCTGCTACTTTTGACGTACGAATTCTGTCAAGCAGTGAGGTCTTACCGTGGTCAACATGTCCCATGATCGTGATTACAGGTGGTCTCTCTTCAAGATTCGCCTCATCCTCTTGGGCATCTTGATCCTCTACAATTTCAAGTTCATCAAGAGGATTAACCGTCGTCACTTCAACTTCAAACTCTTCGGCCAATATCTCGATTTCATCTTTACTTAAAAAGTCATTCTTTGTTACCATCATACCCAATGCAAAAAGTACACCGATCACTTCACCTATAGAACGGTTGACTTTTTCAGCAAACTCATACACCCTTACGTTTTCAGGGATTTCTACAGAAGTGACTACTTCAGTATTTTCTACTTTTTCATACTTCTTACGTTTACCGCCACGTTTAAGTGAACGTTTTTTCTGAGGACGGAATGCTTGTTTACCTTTAACAGGTCCACCACTTGCTGCTTCTCTTTTCTTCGCTTCTTCTTTACGTTTTTGTTCTTGGCGCATCATATCTTCATAGATATTTTTATCAGAGAAGTCTAAAAGTACTACCTCTTCACCACCAAGACCGCTATCGATATCACCACTCATACTGTCATGGTTGAAAATATCTATTTTCTTACCGGTATCTCTGGCTTCAGCTACTTTCTTTGGCTTCTTTTTTGCCACATAAGCTGTTTGCTCATCCATAGATATCTTCGTTGCAGCTCTTGCAGGTGCAGGTTTTGCTTTTCTCACAATTTTGATGCCGCCTCGAGAAAGTGTTTTTCTCTTTGGTGCCTCTTCAGCTTCTTTTGCAGAAACAGGTACTTCAGGTTCTGTTTTCTTGCTTACAACAGAGATACCTTTGCGTTTCTTCACCTTTTTGACTTCAGGCTCTTCCGTGCTTTCTGCAGTTACTTCTGGAGTCTCTGTCTCAACTTTCTCTTCCGTTGTCGCTTCAGGAGTCTCGACTGTAGTTTCAGGTGCTGGTTTTTCTGCAGCCTCAGTTTCAACTTCTGGAGTTGAAGCTTTTTTCTCTACAGTTTCCACTTTTTTCTTTACTACAGTAATTTTTGATTTGCTACCGGGTTTTTTAAACCCTTTTGGTAATGTACCGCTAATCGCATAATCTACGAGGATACCAGCATTTTCCATGCTGATAGTACTGTTGGCTGCTTTTACATCAAAACCTAACTCTTTGGCTTTGTCTAGCAAATCTCCATTTGACAATCCTGCTTCATCTGCTATTTCTTGGATTTTAACTTTATCCATTCTTGATTAACTCCTTTAATATAATGCAACTAGTTGCATGTGTCGGCTTCATTAGCCAACTCTTCCAATAACTTAGTAAATCGTCCTGCATCTTGTTTAAAACGCTTCACTAAGCCTTTGATTTTTTTCTCATTATGTATACAAATATCACAGAGGTAAAAGCTTCTTCCTTTACCATCAAATCCTACTACCTCGTCACCCTCTTGTTTTAAACGAATCAAAGTGTTCTGAGGAAGTCTACTTCGGCAAGCGATGCACATACGTGTTGGCTGTGATTTTTTCATGCGTATTATACCTAAAAAGAGATTAAGCGTACAGCTTAACTTTTGGTGATGACACCATTATTGTCTAAAGAGAGAATAAAAACCCTGAATTGAGGGAAACGTGCCTGTAGTGCTTGTGCTATTTTATTTGCATCTTTCTCGTATGCAAGGTTAAAAAATGTGGAACCTGAACCGGAAAGTGTACTCATCAGTGCACCATGCTTCAGTGCCAACTTCTGTACATCGAACAATTCAGGCATCATTTTCATTCGTCTTGCCTGATGTAGCTTATCTTTGGATGCGATACGCAAAAGATCCCAGGATTCGCTCATAAACAGTGCTGTCATATAGGACGAACGTGATAGTGAATAGACTGTCTCTTCTTTTCTATACATTTTGGGCAAGACAGTACGCGATCTTGCCGTAGATATGGTACGGTTAGGTACAACCACTACCGCTTTTAAATAGTCGGGCATACGCCTTTTTTTACTGTAGACCCTGTCACCTTCTACACAGGCGACATTAAATCCACCCATCACTGCGGGTGTAATGTTGTCCGGGTGATGTTCATAGCGTAATGCCTGATTGAGTATTTCTCTTTTGTTATATCTCTTACCTGCCGCGGTATACGCTGCACTCAATGCAGCCACAATAACCGCAGAAGAACTTCCCAATCCTCTTGAGATGGGAATACGGTTATGAAACTCAAACCTAAAATTATCATCTCTACCGGTGAGTCTTTTATAATTTTCATTAAAAATACTTAAAAACAGAGAATTCTTCTTTATTTTAGGATTGTCATCACCCTCTCCATGTGTCGAAAGACTTAAAAATTTTGAAGGTGTGATAGTAATTTCATTTCTTAGATCTACTGCAAGACCCAAGGTATCAAATCCAGGGCCTAAGTTTGCAGAGGTTGCGGGTACGCTTATAAACATCATTGTCCTTATTTTGAACGCTTTTAGAGAACTCTCCAAAAACTACGCTGACGCCATGTCAACTTCAGCTATGGAACCATGTAACAGGTTACATGGTTCCTACACAGCTGGCAGTATATACTCAGGTGTTGATTCTTCATCCAATTCAAGATCTTGAATACTCTGAGGTAATGTAAATTTTACATTCATTGCTTGTTCATATTTTTTTGTAATTATAGTCTCTTTTTCCTTGATAAAATAAAGGTTACCTATCGCTTTGATAGGTTCCCCTCCATTTAAGGCAAAACCACTGCATCCGACACACTCAATACCTTGTACAATTTCTATCGTTTTAAGCATAATATAGGTGAGTTTTATAGCCATATAGGAGCCAGGACCTCGGGTATAAATGATCCTGCTAATATCATATCTGTCTAGACACTCTTTAATCAAGGGTAAAAGAATTTCGGAAGTTTTTAAATCACTGGATATCGTGTCAATAAGCCTGCCCTCTTCATAGACCCCTAACATCAGAGGTGAAGAGATAGATATAATGAGAAGTTCGTATCTCTTAGGCAAAGCTTTTTGCAAATGCCCTACTTTGTAACTCTTCTACTGCTACAAGATCATAGTTTTTACTGTCTGAAAGCAATTTGGATGTCAGTTTATAATTGAGATCATGACTTCCTGCAAATGATTCATATTTAGCTAGAATGTTATGGCCAGAGACCAACATATCACCCATGGCATCCAAGATCTTATGTCTTGCAAATTCATTCTCAAAACGTAATCCTTCAGGATTAAGTACTTTATGGTCATCGAGCCCTATGGCATTTTGAAGTGTTGCACCAAGCGCTAAGTTTTGACTTTGCAGATACTGTATATCTTTCGCAAATCCAAATGTTCTTGCTCTTGCGATCTCTTCTACAAACGCTTTGGTACTAAACTCAAAATGCTCTTTCTGATCACCGATCACAGGATGGTCAAACTTGATACGAAAGTCAAATTGTGCACTCTCATGAGGTAAAAGACGTACAAATTTATCACCTTCACTTACCTCAACAGGTTGCTTGACACGGATAATTTTCTTTGGAGCATCCTGTTCCTGAATACCCGCTTCTTCCAACAAAAGACAAAAAGAGATGGATGAACCATCCATGATCGGCATCTCATTTCCGTCCACGATCACACGCATATTGTCTATACCATACGCGTATACGGCAGAGAGAAAGTGCTCTATTGTAGAGATATACCCTTTCTCATTTCCTATGACCGTAGCCATACGTGTATCTATGACCGAGTCAGGAGAAAGTGGTATTCTCATCGCTAGATCTTCACGATAAAACATAATACCGGAATCTACATCAAGCGGCTCAAGTCTTAACTTGATCGGCTCACCTTTATGCAGACCTATACCTATCACTTCAACAGGTTTTTTCAGTGTTCTTTGTTGCATGACTTCCTCCTTTCTCATTTTTTATTGGGCGTATTATAGTATAATATAATAATTATTGCAAAGTGTACACTTTTGCTATGTATAATTTTTAGGCTATTTACCTTGAATGATCTTATCCGCAGCCTTAAAAATATTATCCACATTTTTTCTGATCCACTCTTGATCAAACCATTCTACCGGTCTGACCTCTACACCTTGAACCAAAAGACCAAAATGCAGGTGATCACCCAATGCCAAACCAGAAACACCCGTTTTTGCTATGGCATCTCCCGCATCTACTTCATCGCCCTCATTCACCAATAGTTGAGAGCAGTGCCCATAGAGTGAATAAAGACCCAATCCATGATCGATCATAGGCATATTTCCATAAATTCCATTTTCATTCGCAAATACTACTTTACCTGCGTTTGAAGTTTTAATCGTAGCCATTTTTGTACTTGCAAGATCATACCCTACATGATAGGAGTGAGATACTTCATTCTCTTTGTTTCCATAGTAGTAATGTCTTTCATCACCATAACTCGCAACCTTTTGTCCATTTCTAAGCGGGTAGAACTTTTTCATTTTCCAGCTTTCCAACACATCAGAAGAGACCTCTTTACTTAAGGAGTGGATCAAGGCTTCATTTTTCAAACGCATGGTTTCATTGATCGCTCTTAACTTTTCCAGTTTATCGTCGATATGGGCATATTCAGGATCACTTGATGCAAGATCCGTGATCTTTCCATCGATAAATTTATCTTTTGCTCTGATCCATGAAACTTTATACTCATGGTTTTTGACATAAAAAGGAATGTCAGCAGTACGTATGTTTTTGGCAGCGTCTATCGCTATGACCTCAGCTTTAAACTCTGTTTGCGTAAATGGCCATGCGATAAGTGCGGCATAGTATCCTTCTTTTTTATACGGTTGTGCTTTAAATTTCTCTTCTCCTACTTTCACATAAAGCATATCAAGATTTTCATCTTCTGCTTGAAATACAACTAAAGCACTTCCGCCTTGCGTAATGCTGTAAGAGTTTGCAAGTATGTTTACATTGGGTCTTTTAAAGTCAACATTGATGTCGATCACTTGTTCACTCTTGTTTCCCTTACCAAAGTTCCATAGACTGCTATCATTGACCAACACTTTTAATTTTAGCTTGCTTGCTTTTGTATCCAGTGTTTTACTTTGTGGATAGTTCACCAGAAGCGTTTGCTCTTTTGGTTTTCCTTCAAAGGTTCCCTCTCCAACAATAAGACTCTTTTGCCCGTCGCTCAAGATCAGTTGAAAACGTTTTAATCCTTCATTATCAGTGAGTTGCACTTTTAATGGATCCTTTCGGTTCCAAAACATATTTTGCTCACTGTAGACTTTGGGGACTTCTCTTTCAAATTCCGGTGCCGTATACACATACCCCGCTCCAGCAAGTAAACCCACTAATACCACTAAAAATAATCCGCCTACGATTTTTGCTCCGCCTTTTTTACCACTTCTATTTCTCATCTAGTAATCCTAATTCTTCTATCTTTGCTAAAATTGTATCTATACTTTCTTGTAATCCGCATTGCGCTCCCTTATCACCTAAGGTAAAACCTGCAGCCACTTTATGCCCGCCGCCCCCAAAAGCCATAGCCACTTTGGATACATCTACTTTTTTACTGCGTAAAGAGATACGGATACCATTCGCCAACTCCATCGCAAATATCGCTATCTCAACGGTCGCTAAAGATCTGGCGTAATCCACTACACCTTCCATATCCGGTACCGTTGCACCTGATGCGTTTATATCTTCTTTGGTTACCATGAGTGCAGCTATCTCCGCGTCATGGTATAAAGATAAAGACGTTAAAGCTCTTTGCAAAATACGCAATGAACTCAATGGTCGTCTCTGTGTAAAGTGACAGGCTATCTCATCAGGTAAAGCACCCGCATGAACAAGTTCTTTTGCTACGGTAAACACTTCTTCATTGACTGAAGAGGTTGTAAAAAATCTTGTATCAGAGAGCAGTGCTGTGTAAAAACAAGTTGCTGCATCAGCCTTTACAGGATAAAGTTCTTTAAACAATGCAAATGCCACCTGTGACGCAGAGGCATATTCTGCTATCACTACGTTGATACTTCCGTAACGTGTATTACTCTGATGGTGATCGATATTGATAATATCTCTACCCTCTAGATCAAATCCCAGTCTATCCACACTCCCGCAGTCACAAGAGACTATCACACTGTCCGCATAATCGATATGATGCTTGATCTTTTTAAAGTTTGGTAAAAAATCAAGATAAAGGGGTAACTCGGTTGAAGCATTCACTATTTCAACTTTTAGCCTTTTATCTGTACTTAACAATGCATAGAGTCCTAAAGCCGTACCTAAAGTATCTGCATCAGGGTTCAGATGGGAAAGTATCGTAATAGAACCAGTGTCTTCTATCTTATTTCTGACTTCATCATAAGGGAGACCTTCACGTATCATTGTATTCTTTCATGGTTTAATTTGCACAGTCTGAGATTATATACAAAGAGTGTTAATGAAGTGTTACTACTCTACCTTCATAGAGAGATCTATCCAATTTGCCTGATGAATGATCGATCCCGAACTAATGGCATCTACTCCCGTACTTGCGATCTTTTCGATCGTATCCAATGTTACATTACCGCTGGCCTCAAGTAAAATATGCGGATAGTTTTCATTTCTGTATGCAACGACTTTCATGGTCTCTTCTGTAGACATATTATCGCACATCACGATATCTGCTCCTGATTTCATCGCTTTCTTTGCCATTTCCAAACTCTCACACTCTATTTCTACCTTGGAAGTAAAGGGTATTTTTTGTCGTACTTCTTGCATAAATACATCCAGATCCTCTATGGTCTGCAAATGTGTATCTTTGAGCATTAGACAGTCATCTAAGCCCATACGGTGATTGATGCCGCCGCCACAGCGTACGGCATACTTTTCAAATTCACGAAGTAACGGTCTTGTTTTTCTTGTATCCAGTAACTTCACACCCGTGTCTTTAATGGCATTGACATACGAATCTGTCAAGGTTGCTATAGAACTTGCATGAATAACCATATCCAAAATAGAACGTTCCAGAGAAAGAATGGTTTTTGAGTCTCCTGAGATAAAAAGAAGTTTTTCACCTTTGCTAAAACGACTGCCATCAGATTTTTTCCATTCCAGTGTCAGATCATACATTTTTGCAAAGGCATCTATATACTCCTGGCCGGCGAGTACACCATCGCTCTTGGCAATGATATAAGCCCGAATGGGCTTACCTGAACTGATACGTGAGAAGAGGTCTCCACGTCCTACATCTTCAGCTACTAAAGCCTTTAAAAATGTCTCTTTTAACATTATTTTATCGCCAACATACGTTCTAATGCTACATTGGCATATTTGATCGTATCGGGATCCACTACAATTTCATTGATAGGCTTATTGTCCTCTATAGACTTGAGTGTATTGTACAGATCTTCTAAAGTCGTTTCATTCATGGTAGGACACTCCGGCTTCGTGGAAGAGAGTACATAGGTATTACCCTTTCTCATTCTGTTGACAAGATTGTACTCTGTACCTATGGCGACTTTTTGTTCTGGATCAAGGTCATTGACATACTTGATCAATTGTGAGGTAGAACCTGAAAAATCTGCTGCCAGTACGACACTTGGATCACATTCGGGGTGTACAGCTATTTTAATACCCGGGTACTTGTTTCGGTAGAACTCTACGTCATCTACCGTAAAGAGTTGATGTACAGAACAGAAACCATTAAAACAAATGATATCTGCTTCTTTAGGATCACACTCTTTGCCCTCTTCTTCTACACCGATCACACAGGATTTCAATCCCATCTGTATCGCAAAATTCTGTCCTAAACATCTGTCCGGGACAAAGAGGATCTTCTTCCCGCTCTCCAAGCCTTTCTCGATGATCTTATAGGCATTGGAAGAGGTACATACGAGTCCGCCCATCTTCCCCACCTTTGCCTTGACTGAAGCATCAGAATTGATATAGGTAATAGGCAGGATATCTTCTTTGGTAATACCTCTGTCTACCATATACTGTACGGATTCGTCAAAATATGATCCATCCATCATTCGTGCCATAGCACAACATGCGATCTTTGGCATAAGCACACGTTTTTCAGGTGCAATAACCTTGACACTTTGCCCCATAAACCCCACACCGCAAAAAACGACCCAAGGGTTTGTGTCTGCCTGACATCTGCGTGCCAACTCAAGACTGTCACCTGTGATATCAGCCATTTCAAAGACTTCATCACGCTGATAATAGTGTGCCACTACCGTGACATCCAATTCTTTTTTTAGTCTGTTTATCTCAGCTTTATAATCTATACTCATCTTATATATCCTTAACTATTGTGGCTATTTTATCAAAATTCGGATAAAATTGCACTATTCAAGCACTTATAACATTTTCAAGATAAGTGCCGTATAAATTTTAATAGTGGACGACTCATGGACTTTTTAACAAATCAAAATATTTTACTCTATCTTGCGGCATATCTTATAGCCGGGATCCCTTTTGGATACTTACTTGCCAAAAAATTTGCAGGCGTTGACATCAAAGAAGCAGGTAGCGGTAATATCGGTGCGACCAATGTACTTCGTGTGGTCAAAGAACAAGACCCGAAACTGGCAAAAAAATTAGGAGCAATCACACTCTTTTTGGATGCCATCAAAGGTGTGGTTGTGATACTTATAGCTATGATGCTTGGTGCTCCTGAAAGTGTACTCTGGACCATTGCAGTACTTGCCGTTGTCGGTCACTGTTTTTCGGCATTTTTGTTTTTTGAAGGAGGGAAAGGTGTGGCAACAGGCTTTGGTGTACTGCTTATTATGATGCCTATCCCTGCACTGATTGCCATTGTTGTTTGGCTGGTTGCAGCCAAAGGGTTGAAGATATCATCACTCTCGTCACTTATTGGTCTCATAGCATTCATTATCGCCTCTTATATACTCTATCCTGAAGTGCCTGGTATAGGTTCTCATGCACCTATCTGGATCATTGCATTCATCATCTTTTATAAACATATCCCAAATATCGTAAGACTCTTTAAAAAAGAAGAAGGCAAAGTCTAACATGACCATTCACATAGAAGATCTGACTTTTGATGTCATCATTGGCTTACTGGACTTTGAACGAGACAGACCTCAACGTGTCATCATCAACCTTCAAGCTTCCTATGATTACAGCGATGATCAATTTATCGATTATGCGGATATGGTACTGTTGATACAAAATGAACTCAAAGAAAAACGCTATGAACTTTTGGAAAATGCGCTTTTAGGACTCAAAGAGGTACTCTATACAACCTACCCACAGCTTCAAACACTTTCACTCAAGATATCTAAACCCGATATCTTAGCCCAATGCAACGTTTCCTTAAGTAAAACTTGGAATTTTTAAATTTTTTTTAAAAAGCACTATTTTTTATGTTATAATATTAAATAAATCTTAAAGATAGAACAAAGGTGCATGTTATGAGAATATTGATCATAGAAAATGAAGTGACACAGAGTAAGACACTTTCAGATACGTTGACACAAGAGGGTTATCAGAATGATGTAGCTGAAAATCTTGATGATGCAAGATATTTTCTGCAGATCAGAAACTATGACCTGGTGCTACTTGGATGGCCATCTGGCAGTGACAAAAATTTGGATATCATCTCCACTATCAAAACAGAAGCACACAAAACATCTGTCATTGTTCTCTCTGAACGGGAAGACAAAGAGAGCGAGATCAAAGCACTGAGATCCGGTGCGGATGATTTTATCAGAAAACCTCTTGATTTTGATATTTTACTGGTACGTATTGAGGCAAAATTACGCTTTGGTGTCTCTAACATTATCGAAATAGATGACCTTATCATTAATCCTGAAGAAGAGAAGATCATTTATGAGGGTGAAGAGATAGAACTCAAAGGTAAACCATTTGAGGTCTTGACGCATTTGGCCATGCATAAAGATCAGATCGTCTCTAAAGAGCAACTGCTTGATGCTATCTGGGAAGAACCGGAGCTTGTCACACCGAATGTGATTGAAGTTGCTATTAATCAGATCCGTCAGAAGATGGATAAACCTTTGGATATTACTACCATTGAAACGGTCAGAAGACGCGGTTATAGATTTTGCTTTCCTAAAAAGATCTCATAGGTCAAACTCCCATGAAAACGTTTTGGCGTTTTCCTCCTATGTGGATGAAAACAGCGCATCCAACCCATAAAGCCATTCTTTTTTTATAATAGGACTTGTACATTCGGCACTATATAGTTTATTATCACAAAGATAAGTCAATGCATATCTAATATATTACGGGGTTTTGTCTATGATTTCATCGCAAAAATACGATAAAAAATTGCAGGTAAAATAGACCCTAAATCCTCTCCTCTTTTACCGAAAAACTACCAAAGTAAAATTTTATTATAAATTCACAGATAATTTAACTTAAGCATAAGCTTTGTTCCGTTATAACTCGTATAAATAACATATACAGAGGAAACCATGGCATTAGTAATAACTGACGAATGTATTGCATGTGATGCATGTAGAGAAGAATGTCCGAATGAGGCAATCGAAGAAAATGATCCGGTTTATATTATCGATCCTGATAGATGTACAGAGTGTGTAGGTCATTTTGATGAACCTCAATGTATTGCTGTATGTCCTGTAGACTGTATTGTCCCGGACCCAGACAATGTTGAGAACGTGGAAGAGTTAAAATTCAAATATGACAAACTGCAAGAAGAAGAGTAGTTAGAGCATGTCAAAACGAACTGCTATCATTGATATCGGTTCAAACTCAGCAAGACTTGTAATATTTGAAAAAACAAGTCGTTATGGCTTTCATCTTATCTGCGAACAAAAATCCAAAGTTCGTATTGGTGAAGGCGCTTATGAAAAAGAGGGTTATCTTCAACCCATTGGTATCAAAAGAGCCTACCTCACTTTAAAATCTTTCCTTCACACTATAGACAAATACCAGGTAAATAAAACACTTTGTATCGCTACTTCTGCACTTAGGGATGCACCAAACGGAAAAGAGTTCGTCCAATGGATCAAACAAGAGCTTGGTCTCTCTATCAAGATCATCGATGGAAACAAAGAAGCAAAATATGGTGGTATCGCAGCAGTCAATTTACTGCCTATCAGTGAGGGGATCAGTATAGACATCGGAGGGGGGTCCTCCGATATGACACTCATAAAAAATGGTCAAATCGTTGATACCTATTCCCTTGATCTTGGTACCGTAAGACTCAAAGAACTGTTTTTTGACAAAGGGGTAAACCCTTCAGAGATCAATGAAAAAGCAAAAGCATACATACAACATGCCTTAGATCAACTTCCAAAGCATTTTAAACATACAATGGCCATCGGTATAGGGGGTACTGCAAGAACGCTTTCTAAGGGTATTATGAAGCAAGTCTCATACCCTTTAGATAAGCTGCATGCTTTTTCCTATAACGTGAAAGAACATCAATCCTACCTCGATGCCATCCCTCTCTCCAGTGCCAAAAACCTTAAAAAATTCGGATTGAAAAAAAACCGCTATGATACGATACGCGAAGGGACACTGATCTTTAATGAAATACTTTCCCATATAGGTACAATAACGGTTATTTCAAGTGCAGCTGGTGTAAGAGAAGGGGTATTCCTGGAACAACTTCTTAAAAAAGATAACCTCAAATTCCCAAGCCGTATCAATCCCAGTGTTGTCTCTATATTGGATAGATTTCAACCTTTGGTCAACATACAAAAAAACCAGAAAACAAAACGTAAACTGGCTTCAAACCTTTATACTGTACTACAAAAAGATATTGATGATGGGAAACAATATGAAAAAGAACTTCTGTGGGCAGTAACACTCTCCAGTATCGGACAAACACTGACTGTTTACAGGTCACATCAACATGCTTTCTATATCGCCATGCAAGAGCTGAATTACGGTTTTACCCATGAAGAGATACTTCTTATATCATTATTGTTGAGAATGTATGGCAAGGAGCTTTTAAACAAACCTCTCTTTAAACACTATAAACCGCTTCTTCCAGAAAAGAATGCACTGCTTTGGTTAAGCTTTATCTATACGCTTACTGTACTCCTACAAGAAGCTTCCAACAGTGCGAATCTCTCATTTAGCTATGAAAATAGAACCCTTCGTATCACATCAGACAGGCCCTTATACCTGGCAAAAGAGAATGTAAAAGCTTTGGAAAAACCTATACCGTTTGCCATCATTATAGAAGACGAAAGTAGATTGCCTAAAAATAAAAAGTTGGGAATTTAAATAGGTATAGAGAGCGAGGGACAACCCTGGCTCAGTATAGAGTCTATCTCTAGAATTTGCTTCCCATAGAGAACTCAAATACCGCTGTTTGGTCACCTTCTTGTTCATCGATCGGATAAGAAAATACGAGATTGATCGGTCCAAATCCTGACTGCCATTCCAGGACCACACCGGTTGACGATCTTGTGATATCGTTAAAATTATCCTCACCGATCATACCGTAATCATAGAAAAATGCCAATCTCATCTTTGCTGCTTCAGAGAGCGGTATACTAGCTTCGACACTGGTGGAAGCTCTATGGAGACCTCCTTTACGGCCACTGTAGGGATCATTTGGATCATTTAATGGTGAAAGAGAATAAGGATTATACCCTCTTACAGATCCTATACCCCCTAAAAAGAGCTTTTCAGCGATAGGAAGATACGTGCCATTATCACTTGCAATCGTTGTCATTCTTCCTTTAAGACGTAAGATAAGATCATAATCGATCCAATCTTCCAATCCATAATAGAGTCCTACTTTTGCACTTGTCTTTATGATATCTGCATAACCATTAGGATATTGAGTAGCATTATAATCATCGCCATCCAATTGTCCATACTCAAGATTCAGAGCTGCGATCATTCCTTCTCTTGGTGTATAAAAATCATCCGTGTTATCAAAACTTACACTTGCAAAGAGAGAAGTCTTTTTGTACTGGTCATTATAAAGATTAAAATAATACTCATCAAACAGTGTAGTATTTGTATCATTCATCGTTGACTGGTTATCAACATATCCCACTCCTACAGAAGCATGATAATATCTGTAGAATTCTCTACCTACGTTCAGAGATCCACCTAACTGGTCTTGCGTATAGTCTATATACTCATACTCTTTTTTATAAAGACTGAGTCCTAAACTGTACATGCTGTCCCACACTTTTGGATTGACAAACGAGAGATTGTAGTTTGTTGAGATTTTTGATATTTCAAAACCTAAGGTTGTATTGATACCTGAACCAAAAAAGTTTCTATCTGAAATAGACGCATTAAGCATTACCCCTTCATAACTTCCGTATCCACCACCTGCAGAGATCGTACCTGTAGATGTCTCTTTGACTTTCACAAGAAGATTGATCTTATTCGCTGAGATCCTCTGACTCTCAACATCGACTTTTTCAAAAAACCCTGTTCTTCCCAATGCATTCTTTGAATCTTTAAGGTCTCTAGCACTGAATGTATCGCCAGGTGCCAAATAGATATAACGGCGGATCACCCTGTCTTTAGTCGTATCGTTACCCGAAATGATCACATCATTGATCGACACAACTTCTCCTGGTTGAACCACATAGTTCAGGTTAATGATCTTCTTTTCGGGATCTTTATGCATTTGTGGAGCAACTTTTACAAATGCATAACCAAGATTACCTACTTCTTCTTCCAAAATACTGATATCTTTTCGCATACGCTTAATGTTAAAGATCTTACCTTCTCTCAAAATCAGTTCATCTTTGAGATCTTCTGTGTTAAGTCCCTTCACATCTTGTGTGATACCTATGGTTCCCACACGATATTGTACACCCTCGATCACTTGATAATCTACTTTTGCCTTATAGGAACCAAAATCCACTCTCATAAGCGGTTTACTGACATAGGCATCCAAATAACCATGTCTCATGTAAACATCTTTGACTCTATATGCATCATATTCCAGTTGATCCACAGTCGCTTCACCACTGTTTCTCCAAGGCATCCAACCAAGAAAATCTTTTTCTTTGTTCGCAAGGTCTAATTCTAGATCACTTTGAACCAACTCCTCAGCCCCTACAAAGTTTTGTTCTTGGATAATGATCTTCTCACCTTTGTTTACATCAAATACAATCGCTATACTGCTTTGACCTACAGGGGTCGTGCTCACATCCACCACTGTGTCATAATAGCCCTGACTTTCCAACTTGGAAATCAGTGTTCTTTTGGCTTTCTTCACACGTCTTTCATCATAGAGATCACCTTTTTTAAGGCCTATACCCTCCAGAAGCTTCATACCATCATCACCTGATCCATACCCTTTGATATCGACATTTGCAATAGCCAGTTTTTCTTTAAAATGATAAATAAGTACCCCGCCCTGTTGGTCTACCCACACATCTTTAAAATATCCTTGCGCAAATAAGTTTTTAATGGAATCATTGATCTTACCAGCATGTATCTCTTCACCCACTCGGATGCCGGCAATCTCTTTTGCACTTGTTGGAGAAAGATGCGCAAGTCCTTCAAATTTAATCTGTGTGACTTTCTGCGCTGAAAGGAGTGAACCAACAAGCATCCAAGAAAGTAGTATCTGAACCAGTGCCATCTTTTTGATCATCATTAAGCCTTAGAGTAATTTGCCAATATTCTATCTGTTTTTCAATAAGAATCTCATAAGAAACAGATAAATCATGCTATACTCTTCCAAAAATTGAGGTAGGTATTTTATGGCTAAAATCAAAGTCGGTATAGTGGGTCTAGGACTTATGGGGGGATCTTTAAGTCTTGCGCTTAAAAAGCTCTCCAAAGACTATTATTTCATAGGACTGGATCATAATGAACTGCATTGTTCACAAGCACTTGAACTCGGTCTCGTTGATGAAATTTGTACCTCTACCGAAGCACTCAAAAATTGCGAGATCATTTTCCTTAGTATACCTGTAGATGGCATAATCTCTGTAGCTCAACAGTTAGGTGCTTTACCTGATACATGTACCGTGATTGATCTGGGAAGTACCAAAGAGAAGATCTCTCTTTCTATCCCTTCTGATATTCGACCTAATTTTGTGGCTGCACACCCTATGACAGGTACCGAAAAATTTGGTCCTACTGCTGCACTTGAAGATCTTTATACAGACAAAGTTGTCGTACTCTGTGATCTTGAAAAGAGTGGATCACATCAGCAAAATGTTGCCAAAAAACTTTTTAATGACATAGGCATGAATATCGTCTGTATGGGTGCTAAAGAGCATGATAGACATGCTGCCTTCATCTCCCACATGCCCCATGCGATAAGTTATTCCTTGGCAAATTCTGTGATGGCACAGGAAGATTCAAAAAGTATTATCGCTCTGGCAGGCGGTGGATTTAAAGACATGAGCCGTATCGCTAAATCTTCTCCTAATATGTGGGAAGATATCTTTAGACAAAACAAGACCAATGTGCTTAAAGCCATACACTCATTTCAGTCAGAACTGAAAAAATGCCAAAAAATGGTCGAGAATGAAGAGTGGGAAACGTTGAATGACTGGATGAGGGAAGCCAATACTTTACATGATATTTTAGACTAATACGGCCTCTCCATCTTCTCTTTGGGATAGGATCCTACCTAAAATGCTAGCTTTGATTCCGACCACTTCGTTTCTATTCACTACCATCGTGAAACTGTTCACGATTGCTTCACGCGGTTCACCATCTCTTTAAGTACTTTTTTGTCTATCTGAACCGATTTATCGCCATTTTTACGGGCATAAAGTTTACGGACCATCTCTTCTATTTCGGCATCCTCACTCATATGACCATACAATATCTTCAATGCTTCTGACTCATTATAGGGACTTGCAGTTCGTGTTCTTACACGAGGCAACCATCTTAGAACAAACATCATTAGCATACCTAAAGAAAAGGCTGCCGCCAACATCCACCATGCGATACTTTTAACCTCTACTTGTTTTTCTACTACCACTTCTTTAGGCTGTGCAGGTTGTGATATCTTTCTTTGCACCACACCATTTGTATGGGGTTTTGTAGTTGCAGAAGATGCAGTAGATGACTTCTTCTTAATGCTAATATCGTAGGTATTCACCGTAAGCTCTTTGAGCTGTTTATCTTTTGGTGTCAACATAGAAAAACTTCGTGCCGGGATCATAAAGTCCTCTTCTGAGATAAAGGCAAAACTTTTACTGTAACTGCTGTAGAGCTCTCCATCCACAACTTTCGTCTCTATTTTAGCTTCATCACTGTATACGGTTACCCCATCTATCTCATATTTAGGGAATTCAAAACTTTCCAGATTACCTTTTCCCTCTATCTTCACTGTGAGGTTGACCGGTTTGTTGGCTTTGACCTCTTGTGCATCTATCGTCGTATCGATCGTGAAATCACCTACGAGATCACTCTCTTGTGCTTGAGGTAAAACATCTATCTGCAGACTGTTAGATGCTACTTTCTTCCATTGTGTTCCAAAGGTCATACCAAAAATATCCCTTCTGCTTCTGTCTGCTACACCTACTTTGGCATAGGCCGGACTTGCTGTAAAGTTCCCTTCTGCTTGTGGTGTAAGAATATAACGTACTTCCTGAACTTGATAGTTGCCTTTGATATACGCATTTTGCTCGCCGCCTTCTGTCACGATAAAGCCTGGAAAACTCGGTGCACTATATTGTATATCCTGTGATAGTCTCACACCGTTCTTTAAAGAAAAATAGACAGTTACCATAAGTGATTCACCTACCATTACCTTCGTTTTATTGGCACGCATCTGTAAAGTAAACATCTCATTATTCTGCCCTACAGAGGCATTGGATGTAACGATTTTTATCTCAATGGGTTGGGTTTTATAACTTTTGCCATCTATCTTCACTTCATAAGCTGGAATGGTCACATTTTGGTCGGGAACGAAAGTAAATGTTTTTGTCGTGGTATGCTCACTTTTCATCGTCCCGTTTATATAGCTATAGGAACTGCTGCTCCCGGAGTGCGTTCCTATGATACTATGTCCATCAATCATTTGAATATCTGGAAATTCTGCATCATCCCCTATCGCTTTAATGCGTAACTCAACAGTATTACCCCTGACAACCTCTGTACTTGATACAGTAGCCTCTACTCCATCAGCCCACATCACTTGTACAACCAATGTTATCACCAATAATACTTTACCAAGGTTTCGCATCTTCACTCCTTTGACCTTTTTTACCTTCACCCATCTGATACATCATCGTAGGTGTTTTTTTCTGTCCCATCTTTTTCATCAGACGTTTTAGCTCTTGCTCTTTGAGCTTCTCTTCTTTACTCATCTTCTTTTGCTCTTTAGGCTGATCTGGCGCTTGATCACCTTTTTTATCTTGGGGCTTTTTCTCTTTTTTGGCATCAGATTTGTCTTTATCACCCTCTTTTTTCTTTTGATCTTCTTTCTTTTTCTTCTCTTTGTCTTTTTGATCTTGATTTTGTTTGTCTTGTTGTTTCTTCTCTTGATCTTTGTTTCTTTGCTCTTGTTGTTTCTTATCTTGCTCTTTTTGCTCTTTATTCTGTTTTTGATCCTGCTTTTGTTTATCGTTTTTATTTTGTTCCTGATCTTTATTTTGATCTTGTTGTTCCTGCTGTTTTTTCTCTTCTTCTTTTTGCTTCTGTTTTTTAGCTAACTCAAGATTAAATCTTGTATCCTCATCCTCTTTCATTTCCAAGGCTTTTTCATACGACTCTATGGCTTTGTCCCACTCTTTTTTCTGAAACTGGGTGTTACCTATGTTATGCAGTCTAGTTGCTTCATCTATACCTTCTGCTTTTTCATAGGCTTTGATCGCCTCATCATATTTTTTATCTTTGTACAATGCATTTCCTATGTCATACTGTTTTTGGGGACTCTTTGTATCCAAACTGTTTAACAGGGCTGCACTCTTGCCATACGCTTTAGCCTCATAGGCCTGATTTGCCTCTTTGATGGTTTTGAAGTCGGTTAGCCCGGCATGGAGTAAGGCACCTGCACTCAGTATCCCTAAGATCATCCTTCTCATACTTCTCTCCTTCTAGGCATCGAACTCAATGAAATGAGTAGCAGTAACAGTCCAAGTCCCAATGGGTAATAAAAATATTCCACACGTTCTTTCACTGTCACTTCGCCCTGCTGTTGGTTTTGATATTTGCCTTTTATCACAGATGCCAGTTGCGTGATATCTTCTTTACCCGTACTTGCTACTACGTACGCACCATCATTTTCTTTGGCAACTTCACCCAATGCATCATTTCTTTGCGTGATCGCTATGGTACTGTCCTCAAGCGTAAATGGTTTGCCATTCTCGTCGATCACAGGCGCTCCTTTTTCAGTCCCTACCAGTACTACATAAAGGTCTATCTCATTTTCTTTAAGTATCTGGGTAAAGCCTGCGATGGCTTCTTCATCTCCACCATCAGTGAAAAGTACCATGATCTTAGGCTTCTTATCTTCGAGTAAAGAACTTGCCAGTTCTCCTAAGGCTGAAAAATCTGTAGATCCCATGCTAATATAGCTGTCATCTACGCCTTCGACCATCATTTTCAACGTTTCTTTATCACTCGAAAAAGGCGCCAATACAAAAGGACTGTAAGCAAAGGCCACTACCCCTATCTCATCGCTTGGCATGGCATCAAAAAATGTGTTCATCTTCTTTTTAGCGAAGGTCAAACGGTTGGGATAGACATCCGTACTCCTCATAGAACCGGAGATATCCAGTGCAGTCAACAGTGTCAATCCCTGTACTTCTACGGTCCTATCCCCTTTTTCTATCACAGGTCTGGCCATCGCAACGATCATTAAAAAGAGTGCTAAGAGCATCAGTATATTACGTACGACCAAAGGCATACTCTCATCTGTCGCACTCAAACGTTTCAGTACCTTTTCATCAAAGATACGTGCAAGCCTCTCTTTGTTTGTAGAAATGAGAAACGCAAAGATGACAAAAGGAACGATGAGTGCCCAAAAAAATTGTGGATTTACAAAACTCATCTCTAGACTCCTTTACTGTTTCTAAAATAAATAAACAATAACAAGCTCATTATTGCTAAAAAGAGTGGATAGATGTACAAGTAGGTATGCTGCACTATCTTTTTGTCATCGATCTTGGTTGCTTCAAGTTTATCTATCTCCTCATAGATTTGAGAGAGTGTCGTTGCATCTTGTGCACCAAATGCCAATCCTTTACCCGCATCTGCCAATGCCTGTAAATATTGTGCATTATAATCACGTGCATCCCCTACACCTATGGCATAGAGTTTAATATCACGTTTTTCTATAAGACTTTTTACATCTCCGAACGCTACTTTGCTCATATTGTCTATACCATCGGTAAGTAAAATGGCTATCTTGGAACTGGCTTTGCTTTTACTCAAGAGATTGTAACTCTGCACGATAGCATCGTTGATCGCCGTTCGTTTCCCTGCCATGCCCATCTCTTGCATTTTTGTGATGTCTGTTAAAAACTTCTTTTCAAACGTCAGAGGTGATGCGATAAAAGCAATGTCTGCAAATGTGACCATACCTAACCGGTCATTCTCTCTTTTTTCTATAAAGTCACCCACAACTTCTTTGACTACATCAAACTTGTTTTTCCATGGATCAGAAGGATCAAACCCTTGCTGTCGCATCGAATCACTCGAATCAATGATCAATACAATGTCACGTCCCTCTTTTTTGGTGTTTGAATAACTTTTTGTGATAACCGGTGAAGCCAAAGCGATCACCGCTGCTGTAATACCCACCCACTTTAATACAGATAGCAAGGAAGACTTACCTGCACTCTTTGCCATCAGTGTTTTGACATGAGGGAAAAAAAGTGCGCGGCTTCTCTCTTTGCACCAAATGCTGCACACGATGAAGAGAAGCAATATCCCTAACAGGGCCGGATGCTCAAAACTAAACTGACTCATCGGCCACCTGCACATAAAGATTGAATTTGTTGAGGGTATCTTGATCTACAGTATCTACCTCTTTTTTATATTTATACTGTTCAAGTAGTGGTTCGAGTTGAGAAAAAAGTTCTTTTCGTCTCTCATCTGTGGCTAAAAGTCTTGCATAATGTGTGGCTTCATAGGCAGACTTCTTGGTCTCTTTCCAGTCTATCTTTTTCATGGCTTCAAGGTAGCCTTTTGCAAGATTGATCTTTCTGTTATCCCAAAGTTTTTTCCCTACAAAAAACAAAATAGCCGCCACCAATAAAATTGCAAAGTCGATCAAACCCCAATAGATATAATAGGAACTGTCCGGTATCTCAAGTAAAGGTTTGATGTCTCTGAGTTGCTCATTGATGTTTGCTGTTTGATTCGTATCCATGCCTATCACCTCATTCTTTTCATTAATTTGAGTGCTGGTTCTTCATGCGTATAGATCTTGGTGAACCGTACACCCTGCTTTTTAAACTGCTTATAGAGTTTTTCATCATTATCATGTAACGCTTTTTTGTAGTTTTTCAGTGTGGCACTATCCACATCACCTTCAAAACTCTGTCTGCTTTCCATATCTATGAGTCTGAGGTACCCCAGTTCAGAAGGATCTTCTTCAAACCTGTCACGAACCATGACTGCAAAAACATCATGTTTTTTACTCAGTAGCTTCAAGTCTATATCTCCTACAAAATCAGACACGATAAAAAGCAAAGACTTCTTTTTCAAACGGTGATGCAGTGTCTCGACCAAGGCAGAAAAATCACCCTCTTTTCCTAGTGGATCAAATTCAAAAACATCTTCCACTGCTTTATGTACAGAAAAAAGTTTTTTACTTACTTTACTGACTTCATACAGTTGATCTGCAAAGATCATATGTGAAAACAAATCAGAGTTTTTTACAGCAGAAAAACCAAGGGTAGCCACTACTTCTGCGATAACGTCTGATTTTTGTTTCACGGTACCAAAATAGACAGACCCGCCAAGCATCGAAACGACCACTACATTCAGCTCTCTCTCCTCTTTATAGATCTTTACAAAAGGTTTGCCCAGTTTTGCAGTGGTTTTCCAGTCGATCTTACGAACATCATCACCATACACATACTCACGAAGTTCTGCAAATTCAAAGCCTTCCCCCTGAAAGAGTGAGGCATTGTTTCCCAGCATATCTCCATAGACTTGCTTTTTTGTTTTAAGGATAATTTTCTTAACTGCTTTGTTCAAAACATATACCTCTACGGAATTGGAACAGCAGCTAAAATCTTCTCTATGATCTCATCTTGTGTCACATCTTCTGCCTGTGCTTCATAAGAGAGTATGATACGATGGCGAAGGATCTCTTTTGCAATGTAGGCTATCTCTATAGGCGAAACATAATCCTGTCCTTTCAAGTAAGCGATCGCACGGGCAGCTTTATACATATCGATACTGGCACGCGGGCTTGCTCCAAATTCGATATACGCTTCAAGCTCTTCAAGGCCATATGCCTTAGGATCACGCGTAGCAGCTACGAGTTCTATGATATAGGCTTCTATCTCTTCATCCATATGCACTTGAAGCGCTTCTTCTCTGATCTTATTGAGATCCTCAATGGTTGCTACTTGTTGGATCTCTCCAAAACTGTTATTCGCAACACGTCTTGCGATCTCCAACTCTTCTTCTTTGGTGTTATAACCGACCACTACTTTCATCATAAATCTGTCAAGCTGCGCCTCAGGAAGTTCATAGGCACCTTCTTGTTCTACTGGGTTTTGTGTCGCCATAACTAAAAATGGAAGATCAATTTTGAATGTTTCATCTCCGATGGTGACTTGTCTTTCCTGCATCACTTCAAGCAATGCAGACTGTACTTTAGCTGGAGCACGGTTGATCTCATCAGCAAGTAAAAGATTCGTGAAGATAGGACCTTGTTTGATCTTAAATGTATTGTTAGAAGGATCATAGATCTCAGTACCTATGATGTCAGAAGGAAGGAGGTCGGGGGTGAACTGTACACGTTTAAAGTCCAGTCCAAGTGTCTTTGCCAAAGCATTGACTGCAGTCGTTTTTGCAAGTCCGGGAACACCCTCTAGCAGGATATGCCCGCGACAAAGTAAACCTGCCAAAAGCCCTTCGATCATTTTATCTTGTCCGACAAGCACTTTAGAAATTTCTGTTTTGATGTTTTCTATGGTTTGACTCAAGTTACTCTCCTACATATTGATGTGAAAAGTATACTTTTGTGAGGTTAATTGAAGGTTAATATCTGAGAAACCTTACTTCAAATACCCCATGGCTGTAGCGATAATGTCATCATCATCTTTACTGCGTGACTTGAGTACCACTCTCTCTTTAGTTTCATCCATGAATTCGATAAAGACATTTTCACCATACGAAGAGACTTTGGAGATACCTTTTTCTCTTGCCAAGACCTTCATCACAATGACATCAATGAACTGTCTGGTGATCACATCCAGCTTTCCAAATCGGTCTGCTATCTCGGCTTCTATCTCATACACTTCTCCTGTACTTTCGCAAAGTGAGAGACGTCGGTAGAGTTCCAAACGCAACCTGTCTTCTTCGATCAGCTCTTCATTCAGGTACGCATCAATGGAGAGTTTCATATCGATATTCTGTGCCACTTCCTTGTCTTGTCCGGAAAGTTCTTTAATGGCATCTTCAAGCATACGCAAGTAGAGTGAATATCCTATCTGTTTGATATGTCCCGACTGTGCTTCACCGATGATATTTCCTCCACCCCGTATCTCAAGGTCATGAAAGGCAAGTACTGCACCGCTTCCTAGATCTGAATGTGACTCCAATGCAAGCAGACGACGTTTTGCATTGTCTGTAAGACGTTCCTTATCTGTGACCATGAAGTAGCAGTATCCCTCTTTAGCTCCACGTCCTACACGCCCACGAAGCTGATGCAAGTCAGCGATACCGAAATTATCCGCACCATCAACGATCATCGTGTTAGCATGAGGCATATGGATCCCAGACTCTACGATCGAAGTAGAGAGCAGTACATCATACTCTCCCTCTCCAAAAAGCATCATCTCATCTTCAGTCTCTTTTGCTGAGATCTTAGAGTGAAGCACTGCGATACGTAGTTTAGGAAGTATCTCAAGCAATTGCTTCTTTTTCTCTTCTATCCCTGCAATAGAGTTAAAGACATAAAATATCTGTCCACCACGCCGCATCTCACGAAGTATCGCTTCTTTGATCACTTTATCATCATAACTCTTCACAAACGTACGTACCCCTTGTCGCTCAGTCGGAGGGGTAAGTATTTCAGAAAAAGACTTGACTTCAGACATGGCAAGATTCAAAGATCTTGGGATCGGAGTGGCTGACATACTGAGAAGATGTACATCAATAGCTATCTCTTTGAGTGCCTCTTTCTGTTTCACACCAAATTTATGTTCTTCATCGATAATGACAAGTGCCAGGTTTTTAAACTTCGCTTTGAGTAACGCATGGGTTCCCACAACCACATCAATCGTCCCTTCTTGCAAGCCTTTCAGTGTGGCATTCTTCTCTTTGGTTGTAGAAAACCTGTCCAGCTTGGCTACTTTGATATCATGTCCGGAAAAACGCTCCTTAAGGCTTTTGTAATGCTGTGAACTCAGCAGAGTCGTAGGGGCGATCATCATGGCCTGATAACCATTTTTTACCGCTACGAACATCCCGTTCATTGCTACCTCTGTTTTTCCGAATCCTACATCTGCAGAAAGCAGTCTGTCCATCATCCGGCCCGAACTCATATCAGCCAACATATCGTTGATGGCTCGTTCCTGGTCTTCGGTATGTACAAAACCGGCCTCAGACATAAAGATAGCATGCTCTTCCATGTCGATTTTGAGTTTGATACCTTTTTTCAAATGACGTTGTGCCGAGAGGTTAATGATCTGTGAAGCGATCGCAAAAAGCTTCTCTTTGACTTTTTCTTTGAGCTTTTTAAAGCTGGCTTTCCCCAGCTTGTCAAGTATCGGTAATACACCGCCTTCAGCTACATAACGATCTACCACTTCAAGGTTCGAGACGGGGATGAGCAACGCATCTTCATTTTGATAATGCATCACTACAAATTCACTGGTAGCTCCCAATACATCACGTTTTTCTATCCCTTTAAAGATACCTACACCGTAATTCTCATGCACCACATAGTCACCGGGCTTCAGTTCATCGAGTATGATCGTCGCTTTTTTGACCTTTTTTCGTTTAATGGGTTTGTTGAGTGAAAGAATGAGTTTATCTGCACCCAAAAGATTGACGATCCCCTCCTGGTAGACAAACTCTATATTTTCAAACGAGTCTAGTTCAGATCCACGTACGATACTCTCATTTTTTGCAATGATCGTGATCTTTTTATCTTTATGGGATTCAAGTAATTTATTGGGATGTACTGCTTCGAGATCACGGTATTTATGCCCTTCTGGAATAGCCGGCAGTACAAATGACTCTCGTGGGACAAGCGGTTCATCCAGCTCATACACTTCTTTCAGTTCATCATCCAAAGCAGATGCCCATACTCCGTCAAACAGTGTTAGAGCGCTCTCTCCCAGATCATCCAGGTGCCATAATCCCAATGAATCTATGTCTTTTACAAAGGTATCATAACTGCTTCGTTCAGTTCTGTTTCTCAGTGCTTCATGCTGGGTTTTATTTAGTGCCAAAAATGCCGGTCTAAAGGTCAAAGATTCCAACTCATCGCTTGAACGTTTCTGCGTACCTTCATCATAGTACTGGATGGCCTCTACCTCTTCATCAAACAAAGAGATACGGTAAGGTTTCGTGGCATCGATCGGATAGATATCTATGATATCCCCGCGAAAAGAGACTTCTCCATGGCTGGCAGCAATGTCCGTAAAATGGTATCCCCACTGATACAGGGTATCTTTGAGTTCCGACAGGTCCAGGGTATCGCCAAATTCTATGGACCTGCTATCAAACAGTTCAGCTTTGGGGAAAGGAATAAGCAGCGTGCGCAGCGGTGAGATAAGTATCTTTCTCTTTGTACTTTTATAGAAAGAAGCTAACTGTATGAACAGCTCATGTATCTCTTCATCATAGGTACGCAGGTCTTCCCCTACGCTTACACGAAGATCTGGCAGAATAAACGTATCAAATCCAAGTAAAACAGCTATATCCCGTATCTGAACTGCTTCTTTATCATCTTTACAGATAAGCAGTTTTTCTTCTTGTAACGCTTCTAAGTATTCGTAAATATTACTTTGGTACATCTCTCTTCTTTTGCATCTTATTTAAAAATTCTTCTACGACATAAAATGACCCAAATACCAGGTAATGTTCATTTTTGTCTATCTTACCGTCAAAGTAGCTATAGTTGATACCTACTTTTTTGATTGCTTGTTCTATCTCACTTAAAGTGGTCGCTCTTTGTGAATGTATGGGGATGATCTCTATACGTTTGACTTTAGGTTTAAGTGTTTGTAACACGGCTTCATAATCTTTGTCATCAAGACTGTTATAGATAAGGACCACCTTTTGATCCAATGCTTTTTCTATGGCTTTTGCAGCTAAAGGATTATGTCCCACATCAATACGGATATTTTTTGTTAAGGGATAGAAACGTCCAAAGAGTTCCAAAGTGCGTAGATCATCTATCTGATAAGAGAGTTCCAAGATATCCAAAGCCTGCAGTGCCACTGAAGCATTCTCTACCAGATAATTTCCCCAGGATTTCTCTTTGGCAATCACTTCCAGTTCACTCATCACCTGGCTTAAGGTTTTATGGATGTAGAGTCTTGCATCCTTCTCCTTCGCTATCTTTTCAGCGACAGTGAATACCTCATCATACACTTGTGGCGCCAGCAACACTTGTTTTTGAATACTTCGTATTTTCGTACCGGCTATTGCCTCAATACTTTCACCCAAAAAGGCCTGATGGTCGATGCCTATAGGCGTAATCACAGAAAGTGCTTTGTCACATACATTGGTAGCATCAAATTCTCCACCCAACCCTGCTTCCAAAACCATAAGATCACAATTTTCAAAGACCACAAAAGCCAACAGTGTCGTATATTCAAAGTAACTCAAACTTTCACTCAACTCCTTACCCAGGATGATAAAAAGTCTTTGATGTGCTTCTTCAAGTACTTCATCTGTACCGTCACTGCCATTGATCCAAATACGTTCATTGAACTTTAAAATATGCGGGGAAGAGAAGTGTCCTACCTTGAGACCACTTTTATAAGCTAAATGTGCGATCATACGACCCGTTGAACCTTTACCATTGGTTCCTACGATATGGACCGTTCTGGGGTGTTTAATATGCGGTTTCAATAGACCATAAGCCAAATGTACTCGCTTATGGTCTATCTCTTTATAGTACAGAGGTTTATTTTGAAGAAATGTATCAAAAGAGTCCATCATTTCGTTTCTTTTAACATCCCTTTAGCACTGACGTAAGCCAAGAATTCATCCAATGCTTTTCCCAATCCTATACGTATAGCTTCCGTTCTCAGTGCAGAAGAGGTAAGAGAACTTTCTTGAATCTCTGAGTCTACTATGCTCGAGATCGTTTTACTTACTTTACCTTCTTTAGTGACCATATCAAATTTTACTCTGGTATTTGCACGGTATCGGGTGACATAACCCTCTTTGTATGAGAGTGGTGTGAACGTACTTCCTGCATAAGAGAGCCGGATTTGGCTTTCTGCCTGTGCTTTGGAAACCACACGTCCTTTAAATCGTGTGTAAACCAAACGGCTCATCTCATCTTTAATAAAAGGTGCATTTTCAGGTTCTGCTCGATCAACAATGACTTCCACATACACCGTATCGGAAAAAACATTTTGGATCATATGAGAAGAGGGTTTATATCCGCACGCACTGACAAGTAAGACCATACTGACACTCATCCAAAATTTTACAATAGTACGCATACATCCCCCTCTTTTTATGTTTTTTAGCTCGGTTTTACCGCTAAATTCACCAATTTATTTGGCACAACGATCTCTTTAACGACACTCATACCCTCAAGCCATTTTGCTCCGGCTTCTTTTGCTGCAACTAAGATCTCATCCTGTGTAGCGGAAGGACTTACTTCTATCTCCGTACGTTTTTTACCACCTATCATGACGACATACAAAACACTATCCTGCACAAAAACTTCTTCTTTCACTTCAAGAACAGCCTGTAGGTTTTTACGCTCAAACAATACTTCACTAAGTTCTGTCGTGACATGAGGAATAATCGGTTCAAGAAGGTTGAGCATAATGTACATACCTTCAGTCCACACAGCCCCATCATCTTGTTTATCCAATGCATTCAGTGCTTCCATACATGCTGCAATAAGCGTATTGAAGGCAAATGTCTTCTCATAAACATCTGAAGATTTTTGCAGTGCTTCATAGACTTTTACACGTGCAAGTTTAGATTCTTTACTCAATGTTCCCTGATCGATCTCAGGCAGACTGTTTTGTGTGACTTTCTCTTTTCTGTCATAGAGTTTTTTGATAAATCTAAATGCACCCTCTACGGCCGAGTCATTCCACTCAAGCTCTTTTGCCGGCGGTGCAGCAAAAAGAGTGAAGAGTCTGGCCGTATCTGCACCATACTTCTCTACCAGTGCATCCGGGTCTACCGTATTTCCTTTAGACTTACTCATCTTCGCACCATCCATCAGTACCATCCCCTGGGTCAAGAGGTTCTCAAACGGTTCATTGACATCATGGTAACCAAGATCACGAAGTACTTTTGTAAAAAAACGAGCATACAACAAGTGTAAAATGGCATGCTCGATCCCACCGATATATTGATCTACTCCCAACCAATAATTGGCTTCTTCTTTGTCAATACCTACTTCATTCCACTTCTTAGGATTGGTCGCATAACGGAACTGGTACCAGCTTGACTGTACAAAGGTATCGAGTGTATCTGTCTCACGAATAGCTTCTTCTCCACACTTCGGACAAGCACAGTGTTTCCATGTAGGATGGTTTTCAAGCGGGTTTCCTTCCCCAGTGATCTCAACATCTTCAGGCAGTGCAATAGGAAGGTTTTCTATCTTTTCAGGGACAAGTCCACAACTTTTACAATGCACAAATGGTATCGGTGCACCCCAGTAACGCTGGCGGCTTACACCCCAGTTTCTGAGTTTGAAGTTTGTCGTGCCTTTCCCGAATCCCGCCTCTTCGAACATCGCAATGATCTTAGCCTTAGCCTCGTAATTGCCTAACCCTGTAAAAGCTGCAGAATCAACCAGTTCTCCTTCAAGCGTATAAGGAAGCTCTTCCCCACCACTGATCACTCTTTTGACAGGAAGATCATACTTGCTTGCAAACTCAAAGTCTCTCTCGTCATGTGCAGGTACCGCCATGACCGCTCCGCCGCCATAAGAAGCCAGTACAAAGTTCGCTGTCCATACCGGTATCTCTTCCCCTGTAAGAGGATGGATCACAGTAATACCAAGAGGATACCCCTCTTTATCTGCCTGTGCTCTTTCACGCTCTGTCATATTGGCTATATCAGTGATCTTTTGAGCTACCCCATCATCAAGTAGATCATGGTCAATCAGATACTTCGTGATAGGATGTTCCGCTGCAAGCGCAGAGTATGTGACACCATAGATCGTATCCGGACGTGTAGTAAACACACTGTATATATCAAAATTTCCACCCAGTTTCTTTTGACTCTCAGCACTGAGTTCAAACTCAAATTCAAGTCCCTGAGATTTACCGATCCAGTTACTTTGCATCGTTAGTACCTGTGAAGGCCATTTTCCTTCAAGCTCTTTTAAGTCCTCAAGCAGGTCATCCGCGTACTTGATAATATCCAGGTAATACCCCGGCATCTCTTTGAGCTGTACTTCATTGTCACAACGCCAACAACACCCTTCTTCGACCTGTTCATTTGCCAATACCGTATGACAATCTTCACACCAGTTTACCGTTGTAGACTCACGGTAAAGCAGTTTCTCTTCGAACATTTTAATGATAAACTCTTGTTCCCACTTCGTATAGAGTGTATCACAGGTAGCAAACTCACGTGTTTTAGAAAATGAAAGTCCCAGTGTATTGAGCTCTTTTCTCATATAATCAATATTCGAATAGGTCCATTCTTTAGGATGACGACCGTGTTTGATCGCAGCATTCTCAGCAGGCATACCAAACGCATCCCAGCCGATAGGATGGAGTACATTAAAATCTTGTTTTCTGTAGTAACGTGCAAAAGCATCACCTATAGCATAATTACGTACATGTCCCATGTGCAAACGTCCACTTGGAAAAGGGAACATACTCAAGATATATTTTTTCTTTCTGTTTAAGGCATCATCCGGTTCAAAAGCCTTCTCATCATCCCATCTGTTTTGCCATTTGGCTTCAATCTCACTTGGATTGTAACTCATAGTTTCTCGCTTCATTGTTGTGATTATTTAAGTAAGGAGATTATATCCAATATGGGGTTAGAGATGAATTGAAAGGGATATATATGCTATCATCTGCATACTCTATCTGATTAGTGGAATATTTTCTATAGCACATCTAACATCCAGGCTTAGGTAACATAGTGTTATCACTTTTTTCTACTGAATTTCATCTTCATATTTAGTTGTTTTATACCAATCAAAAGTAAAATTTAAATACAATAATAGCAATAAAACCAAGGAGTTTGTTTGTCTTTAGCCTTAGCAAGAAAATACCGTCCTGCAACTTTCGATGACCTCATCGGACAAGAGTCAGTTTCACAAACACTCTCACTAGCACTTGAGGGTAACAGACTCTCACATGCCTATCTTTTTTCGGGACTTAGAGGGAGTGGAAAAACATCTACCGCCCGTATCTTTGCCAAAGCATTACTCTGTGAAAAAGGTGCGACTTCTCATCCTTGCGGTACTTGTACCCATTGTGTGATGGCAAGTGAAAGCAGCCATATGGATATTATCGAAATGGATGCTGCTTCCAACCGTGGTATCGACGACATCAAAGATCTCATAGAACATACAAAATACAAACCAAGCTCTGCACGTTATAAGATCTTTATCATCGATGAAGTACATATGCTTACGAATCAAGCGTTTAATGCCTTGCTTAAAACACTTGAAGAGCCACCTGACTTTGTGAAGTTCATACTGGCAACGACAGATCCGTTAAAACTGCCTGCTACTATCCTTTCACGTACACAGCATTTTAGGTTCAAAAAAATTCCTCAAAATCTTGTACTGATGCACTTAGAACACATCTTGGATCTTGAGAACATAGAGTATGAAAGAGATGCTTTGGACATCATCGCACGTTCAGGTGCAGGGAGTCTGAGAGATTCACTTACGTTGATGGATCAAGCCATTGTCTACTCTAAGAACTTTGTCGATGTGAATACTGTTACAGGGATGCTTGGTATCATTGAACCCAGTCATTTGGAAACATTGCTCTCTGACATCATGGCCAAAGACACGACAAAAGTGTTAGCCTTTATCAAAATGGCAGCAGATTATGAGGCAGAAATGATACTGGATGAACTCACACTCTATCTTAAAGAGTTGCTTCTCAATGCAAAAGGAAAGTTCAGTCCTATGATCATAGAGCGTTTCTTTAGGGTGATCGCCGAATCTAAAAGCTTACTCTCTCTTGGAAGTGATAGTGGATTCGTACTCTCCCTTACACTCTTTAAAATGATGGAATCTTTAGAGATAAAAGATATAGATACCATGATACGTGGCTTGGAACAGGAACTCAAAGGGGTTGAAGTGTCTGAAATAATGGTGACCACTCCCTCACCTGACCAAGCTGCACCCTCTGAAGTCATCACGATCACTGAAGAGGAGATCGTATCCACTCTTCCTAAAACTACAGCACCTAAAGCAGAACCTGTCCCAGAGGAGAAAGCACCTGAAGCGTTACCTGAGATGACAGAAAAACCAGTCATACACAATGAGCCTACCCCTCCTATAGAAGAAGAAAAAGCACCTGTCTATGTACAACCGGTTACCCAACCAGAAGTCACACAACCCTCTGCACCAGCCATCAATCCGCATCAAAAAACATTTGATGCTCTGGTAAAAAAACTTTATGACAGGGATTATGATCTAGGTGTTTGTTTTGAACGTAATATTTCCTTTGAAAACTTTGAAGATCATAAACTTACATGGGCTTCTATGGCAGAAGGTGAAGATAAAAAAATGCTCATCACCCATTGGGGACTTATCAAGATGTTCGTGAAAGATATTTTTGGTTTTGAAACCCAAATTATCAATATCCCTAAAAAAAAAGTTAATACAGCACCCATAGAGGAAAAAGCGGAAGAGCCGAAAAAAGAGATCCCTGCACATCAGGATGCAGATGCCGCTTCCATGATAGAAGATATCGAAATGAAAAGTTCTTGCATCGCCCCGGAAGCCGGAGAAACTGAAGCAGCCAAAGAGAAAGACCCTTCCACTCTGCTTGAAGAACCTATGATCAAAGAAGCTATCGCTCTATTTGACCCCAAAAAAGTACGGATCAAGCGTAATAGTTAAGGAGAAAACCTCTCTCCTCAGGTATCCATCCATGCCTTTGTCACTATTTTAGGTTTATCATCATAGATCTTTATCTTCTCCGCACTTATACAACGCCCGTCATCATCCAATTCAAACACAACCATTTGAAGCAGCGCTTTACACTCATCAGGTACATTGAAATGTCCTCCAATACCTGTAAGCACCCGTTTAATAGGTACATCTGAACCCATCCCTATCACACCGTCTCGGCAACCGGTCAAACCTACATCTGTCACATAACAGCAGCCATCATGTATCTGTAGATCATCGGTAGCCACATGGGTATGTGTACCCAGTATCGCAGATACATCATCTTTGAGCATATGCAAAATGACCTGTTTCTCTGAACTTGCTTCAGCATGCATATCAAGAATGATGTGTTTAAATCCTTGTGCTTTTAATTTCTCTACCTCTTCAACGATCATGGTAAATGGATTATCAGCCAGGGGCATCGTATAATGTCCCATAAGATTTAAGATCGCTGTTTTATGTCCTAAGAGGGTGGTTTCATAGATACCTTTTCCAGGTGTAGATTTTGGGTAGTTCATAGGACGTATAAGAGGATAAGTGTCAAAGAGGTTTAGGATCTCTTTTTTATCAAAACTGTGGTTTCCACCCGTCATCATGTCGATGTCGTAACCCAGTAGTTCTATACAGTTTTTTTCTGTTAACCCGAAGCCATGACTTGCATTTTCGTAGTTTGCTATCATGAAATCTACAAAATGCTCTTGTCTGAGACGTTTTAAATGGCGCTTGATCATCAAACGCCCTGGTTTACCTACAATATCACCGATAAACCCTATTTTCAAATTGATATCCTATTTGTTGTTTGCTTTTCCGGCAAATGGGAGTAATGCACTTGCCCACGTCAATCCGCCACCGAAAGTATCAAGCAACATAAGATCTCCTGTCTGTAGTCTTCCAGATTCCCAAATATCATTCAATGCCATAGGAATCGAAGCAGCTGATGTATTTCCATATTTACCTACCGTTAGAACCACTTGTTCTTCTCTCATTTTCAAAGCATCACCTACTGCTTTAATAATACGGTAATTTGCTTGATGCGGGACAAAGTGCGGGATATCATCCGCATTGATCTCATTCTTCGCCAATATCTCTTTGACATCTTTTGTCAACGTTTTAACGGCCAATTTAAAGGTTTCATTTCCCTTCATTTGTACAAAATTAAGCCCTTGATCAATGACTTCCTGACTTGCAGGGTGTATAGCACCAGGCGCAGGTGTGACCAAAAAGTCTGCATACGATCCATCTGCACTAGCATGGATATCAATAAATGCTTCATCTTTATTTGATGTAGCAGAGATCACCGCAGCGCCTGCCCCATCTCCAAACAAGATACATGTACTTCTGTCTGTATAATCGACAACAGAAGAAAACTTTTCAGCACCAACGACCAGTACATTTTTCTTCATACCAGACTCTATAAACGCTTTCGCGATAGTAAGCAGATAGACAAAACCGCTGCATGCCGCAGAAATATCAAACGCCTGCACATCTCTGATACCGATCTTATCTGAAATGATACATGCAGTTGAAGGCATATTAAAGTAATCTGGAGTCACTGTTGCACAAAGTACTAGATCGATATCCTCTTTTGCTAAACCGGAACGCTCTATTGCCTTTTCACATGCTTTAGCAGCCATATCACTTGTATATTCATCGTCTGCAGCTATATGACGCTCTGTAATACCTGTACGCTTCACAATCCATTCATCTGTAGTATCTACCATCTTCTCAAGATCCGCATTAGACAAAATCTTTTCAGGTACATACGCACCTATAGATCTAAATGAAGCATATACTGGTTTTGTTTGTGACATGGTTATCCTTAAGCCATAAATTAATTGCCTTATTTTACCATAATTTTCTATGGAGCATTCTAAAATACAATGAGAAGTGTGTTGATTATTTAAAGTGGTATACTATTACCACGGATACCGTGGTAACAAGGATTATCTATCGTTTGAAAGTAGTTCTTCTATTGTCGTATTCACATCAGATTCTGTATATCTAAGCGCTTGAAAAATAGCATTTTTAATCGCTTTTGCATTTGAGCTACCATGACTGATAATAGCACAGCCATTGATACCCAGAAGTGGTGCTCCACCATATTCTGCATAGTCAACTTGCTTTTTCATATTTCCAAACACTTTTCTTTTCATCATCAATGCACCGATCTTTGCCGGTAATGATTTTCGAATATGTTGTCTCATCAATGTAAAGATAGTGGATACCACACCTTCACTTGTCTTCAGTAAAATATTACCTGTAAACCCATCACAGACAACGACATTCACGTTACCGTTAAAGATGTCTCTACCTTCAACATTACCCACAAAACCATCTAAACCTTGTAGCAGTTTAAAGGCTGCTTTCGTCAAAGTATTACCCTTAGAATCTTCAGACCCATTAGATAAAAGCCCTACTTTAGGAGAGGCTATACCTAAGATCTGTTGCGCATATGCTTCACCCATCGCACCAAACTCATAAAGGTTTTGAGGTGTACAGTCTGTTACTGCACCTACGTCCAGTACTAATGTCTTAGTCGTTACAACACTTGGCATCAATGTAGCAAGCGCAGGCTTAGAGATATGCGGTAAACGTCCTATTCGCAATGTAGCCAATGTCATGGTTGCACCACTGTGGCCCGCTGAAACTACAGCAGAGGCTTCTTTTTCACGTACAAGTTCCACCGCTTTGTAAATAGATGAATCTTTACGCTTAAGTGCATCCGTCGCCTGATCGCTCATAGATATCACATCATTCGCTTCAACAATTTCAACTTTGTCTGCATAATATGGGGGGAGGAAAGAGCGTATCTCTTCTGTATTACCTACTAAAATAGGAAGGAATTTTTCAGATTCCAGTGCTTGAACCACACCTTCTATAATAGGCTCAGGACCGAAGTCCCCGCCCATAGCGTCAATCGCAATCTTTATCATCAAGATTATGCTTTGGTTGTTTTGTACTCACCGGTAGTCATGTTCATGTGGTGAGGCATTCTCCATGTTCCATCTGCATCTTTAACTGGCATTGGTAATGTCAATTTGTAATGTGTTCTTCTTTTCGCTGCTCTTGTGTGACTCACACGTCTTTTAGGTACTGCCATTTTATGTCCTTTATTACAATTTTATTTAATATTCTACTTCAAAATCTTCATCACTATTGGCACACTTGTCACAATAGTTATAAGCATTTTTAAATGTATTTATTTCGCTCTGTAGTATGTACGAAATATCTATTTCGCCATCTAAAAACTCAATTATATCTAAATCATCTTTATCTTCGGATACTATATCGCTCAGTCTAAGTTGTAGTTTATTGTCCACGTCATAGTTATATGTGTCTCCACATCTATCACAGTCCAACTCAATACTACCGCTCATGTGTGCATCTAAAGTTACTTGATGATAACCACTCTTCTTTAAAGTTCCTTCCAGCTTCACACCCTCTGAACTCAGTTCAATGGGTTTCGCTGTAGAACCAATTTTGTCAAAAACTATTTTCATAGTTTTTTGCTTAATGAATTTCTCTCTGTGCAAAAAAGAAGTTAATTTCATTGATTGCATTTTCAACAGAGTCACTTCCGTGTACTGCATTTGCATCGATGCTGTCAGCAAAGTCTGCTCTGATCGTACCAGGCTCAGCTTCTGCAGGGTTCGTAGCGCCCATAAGCTCTCTGTTCTTAGCCATTGCATTTTCACCTTCAAGTACTGTTACAACCACAGGTCCTGAGATCATGAAGTCTACAAGGT
This sequence comes from Sulfurovum sp. TSL6, assembly GCF_019972115.1. Classification (NCBI taxonomy): domain Bacteria; kingdom Pseudomonadati; phylum Campylobacterota; class Epsilonproteobacteria; order Campylobacterales; family Sulfurovaceae; genus Sulfurovum; species Sulfurovum sp. TSL6. The sequence goes on from NZ_BPFJ01000002.1 coordinate 447,361, forward strand.
CTTTAAAGAAAGGTCTTTCAGAGTGGATAGCATAAAATGCTTCTGCATCTACACGAGAAAGTCTTGTTTTTTTCGTTGCTGCGATTCTAAGGCCTGCTGCTTCAAATCTTGCAAGAATCTGTCCTACAACATTTTTAGCTACTGCATCTGGTTTGATGATTGATAATGTTTGTTCCATACTTATATTCCTAAGCGATTAATTTACTTCCAAATTACATTTACTGGAGAGTATTCGGCCGGAATTTTACCTAAAAAAGTATTAAAATAAGTTTAAGTTTTGAGAGAGTTAAGGGAGTATAAATTGAGACTACCAAGAGGTAGTCTCTTTAAAGTACTAAAAATTAGTCTTCTACAACATTTTTATGCGCTGCTCTATCTTCCAATGAAATATCATCTCTCATTGGCATTTCAGCATCTGGATTTTCCATAACGTAATCTAGACCATCAATATAGTTTCCACCATTGAAGTACTCTTTATGCTCAGCAGTGAATGGCATATCCCAAGTAATACAACCTTCAGTTGGACATGCTTCAGCACATGCTGGAGAGTCGAAGTGATCTACACACTCAACACATTTGTCAGGATATACATAGTAGTACTCCTCACCCGTTGGATTATCATCCTCATCTACAATTGCTTCTACTGGACATTCGTCAATACAAGCTGCACAGTTTATACATGTGTCACCAATAATTACTGCCATTTTTATTCCTTTTTATTAATATAGAAATTACTATAGCTAAAGATATTTAAAAAAAGTTTAAACCCTTTAGATAATTTGTTAAAGTGCACAAAAAGGTACAATTCATTACACTATTCTAAACTAGATATTTAAATATCTTTTTATATCCTCTACTCTATCTGTCTTCTCCCAGCTGAAACCTTCTTCTTCTCTTCCGAAGTGACCATAAGCTGCTGTCCTGCGGTAGATAGGTTTAAGCAGATCCAGCGCATCCATGATACCTTTAGGTGTAAGATCGAAAAGTGATTCCACACAAGCAGTGATCTTCGATTCATCCACCGTTGCCGTACCATGTGTATCTACATAGATAGAGATCGGTTTAACGACACCGATCGCATACGCTATTTGCAGTGTTGCTTTATCACATACGCCTGCAGCTACAAGGTTTTTTGCTACGTATCTTGCCGCATAGGCAGCAGAACGATCCACTTTTGTAGGATCTTTACCCGAGAAAGCTCCTCCACCATGAGGGCAAGAACCCCCATAGGTGTCTACGATGATCTTTCTACCTGTAAGTCCGGCATCCCCTTGAGGACCGCCGATCACAAAACGTCCCGTAGGATTGATATGGTAGACAATATCATCAGACATCAACTCTGCCGGTATGACTGCTTTGATCACTTCTTCAAGTACCGCTTTTTGTACCTGCTCAAGTGTTACTTCGGGATGATGCTGTGTTGAGACAACGATAGTGTCTATAGCAACCGGTTTGCCATCTACATACTTCACTGAAACCTGTGCTTTCCCGTCGGGTCGTAAAAACGGGACAGTACCATTTTTACGAACCTCTGCCAGTTTAGCTGTGATCTTATGTGCAAGTGAGATAGGCAAAGGCATAAGCTCTTTGGTCTCATTACAGGCATATCCGAACATCAATCCCTGGTCGCCCGCACCGATCTCACCAGAAGCTTGGTCCACACCTTGATTGATATCCGGGCTCTGTTCCCCTATACCATTGAGCACTCCTGCAGACCTATAGTCAAAACCATAACTTGCATCCGTGTACCCTATCTCTCTTACCACCTCTCTTGCAATCTCTTGCATCGGTGCATACGCTACTGTTTTTAGTTCTCCTGCAATAACACAAAAACCATTACTCAATAACGTCTCACAAGCCACTCTGGCCTGTGGATCTTTTTCGATGATATAATCAAGTATAGCATCTGAGATCTGATCAGCCATTTTATCTGGATGACCCTCGGTTACCGATTCACTTGTAAAAATGTATTCGTTAGCCATTTTTTTCCTTTAATGTATTTCTCTCACTTCTGCTCTACAGAGCAATGTCGATAAATCACTCCATGATTTTGCTGAAGTTTCGCCATTCGGCTCAGAGAATTTTGAAATATTTGTTCACTGTCACTGAACTTGATAAAACACCTAAAAAGGTACTTTATCAAATACAGAGTTCATGTAGAAGAAACCTCCTCTACACGATTCTTTTTGCCAATTGCTCAGGCAGTATCCCCAAGGACTCTTCTACCAACTTGGTATTGCCATGTGTGATAAATGCATCACTATACTCGAATGTGGTTAGCTCTATATCTTTGATCTTCTTTTGGCTTAAAAATTCTAAGATCGCTGAACCTACCCCACCCTGTGCTGCAGAATCTGAAAAAACAAACCATTTTTTGTACTGAGTACTTAAAGTCACAAGCATCTCTTCATCCAATGGCTTTACAAAACGCAGATCCAACACTGCAGGGTTTGCTTCAACAAGTTCAGCCACTTTTTGGGCGCGTCCGACACCATTACCATATCCGATAAAGAGTATCTCTTCCCCCTCTTTGAGTAAAACAGACTTCCCTAACTCATAGGCCGGACTATCTGTGTTTTCTGCCAAGAATGCCCCTCTAGGGTATCTAAAAGCACAAGGATGGTCATACTCTTTGGCAAATCTCATACAGAGTTTCATCGTTGTTTCATTGTAGGGTGCAAGCAGTGTCATATTGGGTATGCTTCTTAAATAAGAAATATCAAAAGCACCCTGGTGTGTCTCTCCATCTTCTCCTACAATACCTGCTCTGTCCAATGCAAAAGCGACACCTAGATCCATAAGTGCTATATCATGGATGACTTGATCATATCCGCGCTGTAAGAATGTCGAGTAGATCGTACAGAAGGGTTTAAACCCTTCTTTTGCCAATGGACCCATGGAAGTCACAGCATGCTGCTCTGCTATGGCAACATCCCAAAAACGCTCAGGGTATTTTTCAATGGCAGCACTTAAGCCCGTACCGCTCGGCATTGCAGCCGTCACCCCCACTACTTTGTCATCTTCATCTGCAAGTTCTACTAGGGTATCAGAAAAAATAGCTGTTGCAGCTTTAGCACAACCGGCCTTTTTAGGCGCTTCACCTGTTTTTAGATCAAAAGCACTAACCCCATGCCAATGTTCTTTGGTCCCTTCAGCTATCTCATAGCCTTTTCCTTTTGTGGTTTGCGCATGGATGATCACTGGTTTATGCAATGCTTTAGCGACTTCCATCGTCTCTACTAAAGATTCAATATCGTGTCCGTCCACAGGTCCGATGTATTCTATTCCCATCTCTTCGAACAAAATACCCGGTGTGATAAGTTTGAAAGACTCTTCAAACCGTTTTGCCATATAGGTTGCACCCTCAGGCAAATGATCAAGAACTTTTTCTACTTTTCCCTTGAACTTCTGATAAAATGAACCGGCCATCGTTTGAGAAAGCAGTTTACTGATGGCACCTATGGGTTTAGCGATACTCATCTCATTGTCATTCAGAATGATCACTACAGGGTATTTTCTGTCACCCAGTTCGTTCAGAGCCTCATATACCATTCCCGCAGACATACTTCCATCACCGATGAAGGCAACAGGTATTCTCTCCTCACCTTTCAGTTCTATGGCTTTGGCTGCACCTACCGCAAGTGAGATAGAGGTCGAACTGTGACCAGCCACATAATAATCATATTTGGATTCTTTGGGTTTCGTATATCCGCAGATACCTCCAAACTGACGTAAAGAATCAAACCGGTCCCATCTGTCCGTCAAGAGCTTGTGTGCATAGGCCTGATGGCTCACATCAAAAATAAAAGGATCTTTCTCTACATCAAACACTTTGTGCATCGCCACGATAAGATCTGTAGCACCCATGGTAGAACTCAGGTGTCCGCCATTTTTACTGACCGTATCCAATATCTTTTGTCTGATCTCTCCGGCTAAAGTATTGAGTTCGTCTATAGAGTGTGTTTTTATATCTATCATCTTTTTATTTCCCTAGCAAATAGGCACTTAGCAGTTTTTTTGTGAAAACGATCTGAGCATCATCATACGCCAAACCTAGATCATCTGCTAAATTTTTGAGTTCTTTTTTCGTTATTTTGTTCATCATACTGTGCTGGACTTTATGTTGGGTAAAATCATCCAAAATAAAAGGTTTTACCTCTACTTCCTCTGCTTTGACTACTTCAACTTTTTTCAAGCTATCACTTCTAAAAAATGTTTAAAGAAAACATCATTTTGTTTTGCAGTTCCTATAGTGATCCTCATGGCATTCAACCCATAAGAGGCAAGGTTCCGTATGATGACACCGCGTTTAAGCAGTGCATCTGCTATCTTTGTTGAATCCATATTTTCATCAAACAGATACGTGATAAAATTGGTATAACTCTCTATATATTCAAATCCTTGTTCCTCTGCAAAAGCCTCATACCGTTTGATCTGCTCTTGGTGAAGCGCAATGGATTCTTTCACAAAACTGTCATCTTTGCATGCCTCTATGGCCACGGCCAAAGAGAGCGTAGAGATGTTAAATGGCGGTCTCATTTTATGGAGTTCTTTGATCAGTTCAGCCTGTGCGATACCATACCCTACACGCATACCACCCAAACCATGTGCTTTGGAAAATGTACCCAGATAGATGACATTTTCATAACCTAAAAGATCATTGGGTGTGATCGCGTATTTTTCATCTTTGGCTGCAGCATACTCCATATAGGCACCATCTACCACTACCAGCGTATCCTCATCTACTGCATTGATGATCTTTAAGACCTCTTCTTTACTTGTGGCATCTCCTGTAGGATTATTCGGTGTACAAAGGTAAATGATCTTTGGTCTGTGCATACGGTATGCTTCCATAAACTCATCATACTTATGTTCATAACTGGCTGTACGAAGGATCTTTGCCCCCATCTGTTTTGCATAGATCTCATACATGGCAAATGTCACCGCAGACATCAATACTGAAGAATTTTCATCCAACAGTGCACGAGAAATAAACTCTATCACTTGGTCAGAACCCGCACCTATGATGATATTGTCATCTTGGACATTAAACTTGCTGCTCAATGCAGCCTTAAGTTCGAACATACTGTCATCAGGGTAAAGATGCGCAATGTCAGCATTAGATCTGATCACTTTGGCGATGGCAGGGTTTGTACCTATCGGGTTTTCATTTGAAGCGAGTTTCACCACATCTTTGGCTGCAATACCAAATTCACGTACCACAAGCTCTATAGGTTTACCCGCTTCATACGTTTGAATGTTCTCTAATACTTTGTTAAATCTCATAATTATCTTTCTTCCTCACTGCTTACTTTAAATATCGTCTATCTCTTTCACATAGGAACCTAATATTTTGATCTCATCTTTATGTTTTTCCAAAATAGGTTTGATATGTGTATCATTTTGATGTCCATGAAACTCTATAAAAAAGATTGACTTACCCTCTACGATATGTGACTTGATCTTTGTCAAATTCACATGTGCTTCTTCAAAATCATTAAGAAAGTTTACCAATGAACCCGGTTTATTAGAAAGTCTTACAAGCAAAGAGGTTTTATCGTTCCCAGAAGCTGCATTTTCAAAGTCAGAGATAATAAAAAATCGTGTTTTATTATTCGTATCATCTTCTACGTTATTGAAACGTATAGGCAGGTTATTTAACTTTGCTGCCACTGCAGGACATAGTGCTGCTGCAGTTTCATCTTTGAGAGCAAGCTTTGCCGCTTTCACTGTGGATTCCACAGGGATATGTTCTATTTCATCCAGTCCCAGGTCTTGTAAAAACTTACGGCACTGTCCAAACGCGATGTCTTTAGAGTAAATTTTTGTAAGCTTTGTGATATCATCACTGACTGTAGCAAATGCCAAATGCACATCTATGCATACTTCAGCGATAATTTTAAGATCGTACTCATCCAGACAATTAATGGTGTCCGATACAATACCGTTAGAAGAGTTTTCTATCGGGATGACACCAAATTTGGCTGTACCTTTTTTGACTTCACGAAAAATACCCGGTATAGAACTAATAGACAAGTATGCACTCATAGCGCCAAATTTACTCTCAGCAGCCTGATGCGTAAAACTTGCTTCAGGTCCTAAGTAGGCGATACCTTCAGGTAGTTCAAGATTTCTGGCTACGGCAAACATCTCCAAAAAAAGTGCATCTATCGCAGCATCCGTAAGTTTACCCTTATTTTGACTTTTCAAACGATTGAGAATAGATTGTTCACGTTCAGGACGGTAGATAGGTGCTCCTGTAGTATTTTTAAGTTCACCTACCTGGTGTACCAGTTCCATACGTTCATTGTAGAGTTTTAACAATGTATCATCAATGTTGTCTATCTTTTCTCTTAACTCATCCAAAGTCATCTGCTTACCCTTCATTTTTGCTTTACTTTTCTAAATACTCAAGCTCCAAACGTACCTGATCCTCATACGTTTCACGCTTACGAATCAGCCTGTCTTTTCCACCTTCAAGTGCTACTTCTGCAGCTTTTGCACGTGTATTGTAGTTGCTTGCCATCGTAAACCCGTAGGCACCAGCAGAGTGGACCACGATAAGATCATTATGTTCCAAAGGCGGAAGCGGTACATTTTTACCGAAAAAATCACCACTTTCACATACTGGTCCCACTACATCTGCCGGTGTATTTTCACCCTCTTTGAGTACCGCTTCAATCTTATGATATGCATTATACAGGCTTGGACGGATAAGGTCATTCATCCCACCGTCCACAATGACAAAACGTTTCCCGTCATTTATTTTTTCATAGAGCACCTTGGTAAAAAATGCCCCTGCATTGGCTACCATATAACGCCCTGGTTCACAAAGCAGTGTCACATCAAGCCCTTTGGTTGCATCAAATATCGCTTGGGTATATGCCTCTGCAGGAATCGTAACTTCATCATCATACACTACTCCGATACCCCCACCCACATCAAAGAACTTAATATCGATCTTGATCGCTTTAAGTGAACGGACCAGGTCTGCTACGATACCGCATGCTTCACGTATAGGTTCAATATTTGTAAGCTGAGAACCTATATGGAAATGGATACCTACAGGATTTAAAAACTCCGATTTATTGGCATAAATATACATACGTTTTGCCATATCTATCTCTACACCAAATTTATTTTCATGCAATCCTGTTGAAATATAGGGGTGTGTTTGTGGATCGATATTAGGATTCACACGGATAGAAATACGTGCTTCTTTACCCAGTTCTTTAGCCACCATCTCTACACGTTTCATCTCCGCTTCACTCTCTAAGTTAAGCAGTAAAATATCTTGTTCCAGTGCTTCACGTATCTCATCATCACGTTTTCCTACACCAGAAAAAATGATCTTATATTTATCGACCCCTGCAGTCAGTGCACGTTTGACTTCACCGATACTCACACAGTCAGCGCCAGCACCAAGCTTAGCCAAGTGTGCAATAACAGAAAGGTTCGAGTTTGCTTTTACTGCATAATTGATGAGTGATTTTTTACCTGCAAAAGCATCTTTAAGTGTGGTATATCTATTTTCAATATAATCAAAATCATACATATACAAAGGCGTACCATATTTGTTTGCCAATGCTTTATAATCAATATTCATTTATACTATCCTATATGCTCAATACCTTGAGTCAATTTTAGGGTGATTTTATCTAAAAGTTGATTAAAAGGTACATTTAACGTACTGTAGGGGATTATACAAGGCTTCTTTCATCTGTAAAATAGACATGAATGGCATAGGTCCACAAAAGAATAACAGGCAATACCGCTGTCAATTCTGGAAGCAAAACACCGTTTGCCCCCATTTGACTTAAACCAAACAATATACCCCAAATGACAAATGTTGCAGCCAAAGAGAGTGCGATCACCCCACCCATATTCATCATTCTGGCATGAAAAGGGAGTTTGAAAAATAAAATAAGCAATAAGGCTAGTGAAAAAAGTGGTACGACCACTTTGTCATACAAGGCTGCCCTGATCTTATCTGAACTCAGATTTTGTTTATTGAGTAACTCCCATGTCGTATAGGCATCTACTATATTCAATGCTTTACCCTCATAAAGTGACTCTATGATCTTAGGTTTATAGCCCTCTAATGTTTCTATACGCTCTTTATGTTCTATGGCATATCTTTTCAATTCGCCATTTTCATAAATATGTGTTTTCAATGTTGCATCATGCGCAGTCCATATTTCACCGTCAAATGTTGCTACAGGCGCATTGATCGTATACCGTACCTGATACCCTTCTACTTTGAAAATCGTAATATCTTCTATCTTTTTTTCTATAGGATCAAGCTTGGTGATATAAACAAAGGTATCATTGTATTTGAAAAAAAGTTCATTCACATTATAGGTACCCCGCCTATTTTCTAGAAGAAATTCTGCTTTGTCTTTTGCATAAGAAAACTCTGTGGTATGCAAGGTTAAAAAAATGATATATGTCAAAGATCCTACTGCGAATAATGGTACAAAAAGTCTTTTTTTGTCATATCCAAAGGCATGCAGCGCTCCCATCGTGTTATTTTTGATCAGTGAGAGCTTCGTCATGATCAGCGCAAAAACAATGGCCAATGGGTATAGTAAGCCCAGTGCTTCCTGCCACATGTAAAAGATGTAAAGTATTTTATAGTTTGAAGCAACATCAAGCTTCTGTAAATGTTGAAAATAATCAATCGCAGCAAAAGCAAAAGAGAGACCGAATAATATCGACAATAGATTTTTACTATAGAGTTTGACTAAATATCTAAAGTGCAATGAAGGGTTAAACAGACTCATAGACTTAAGCCTTCTATGGACTTCAAACTGTACTTTGACTTCACTTCATTAAGTTCCTCTTGGGATAACACTTTACAAGCCTCAGCTACATGGGATATCAAACGCTCTAACATTAGATTTTCCTCTTGGGAAAAGTCATGCAAGACATAATCTGATACCTGTGACTTATGTTCTGGCTTACCGACACCTACTCTCACACGTAAATACTCTTTTGTGATATGTGTATCAAGAGACTTAAGTCCATTGTGACCACCATGGCCTCCACCTCTTTTAAAACGTACCGCACCAAAAGGGAGGTCAATATCATCATGGATCACAATAATATCTTCAAGTTCTACTTTAAAAAAATGTTTCACAGGCTGTACAGACTTACCTGAAAGATTCATGAATGTGGTAGGTTTTAAAAAAAGTGAATTGGCAGCGCGATAAAGCTTGCCCTGAAAAGAAGTTTTGGATATATCTCTGGCATTAAAGTCATTGACAAGCTTATCAATGACTTTAAAACCGATATTGTGTCGTGTATTTTCGTATTGTGATCCCGGATTACCTAGACCTACGAAAAGTATCACGACTGTGCTTTCATACTGCTATTATTTAGCTTTGATCACACCACAGATAGCAACATCTGGTCTGTCCATCATTTTACAGTTTGCAGGTACTTCAACATCTCTTACAAGAATTGAATCATCTCTGTTCAATGGTTCAACATCAAGATCAAATTTTGCTGGCATATCTTCGATAGCGCCTCTTACTTTTAATCTCTTTTTAGACATCACAAGTACACCTTTGTTTTTAAGACCAACTGGTGTCCCGTGAGTAATTACCGGTACAAGGAAGTTTGTTACTTGACCTGGTACTGCTACTCTTAGGTCTACGTGAGTTACATCACCGTTTACTGGGTGTAGTTGATACTCTTGAATAAATACATTGATCTCTTTATCGCCAACTTTCACTGGGAATGCAAGTGTCTCTTTGTTTCTTACTGTTCTTGCGAATTCTCCACGTTTAAATGCAGCGTTGATATTTTCAACACCATTTGCATAAATGTTTGCGATTAGATAACCATCTCTTTTAAGCTGCTTTGCATTACGCTTACCGATACTCTCTCTAACGATACCTTCTAACATATTTGTCCTTTGTTACTTGTGTATAATTTTTTTACTCAATCAATTGCTTCATCTAGTAAAATAGACGCGAATTATACCCAGTTTGTATTAAATTATTCTTCATCATCCTTAAACCCAAAGACTTCGAGCTCTTTTTTCTGGGCCTGCTCATCAACGATCGCACCTTTTCCAACCCCTTGCATTTTAAGTTTCATATCTGCAGGATTGGTTGCATATTCAAGTGCGATCTCTTCTGTGATCTCTCCTCTACGTAAAATATCTAAAAGTGCCTGGTCAAAAGTCTGCGTACCGTAGATCTCTTTCCCTTCAAAAAGAGCATCAGGGATCTCTGCATCTCTGTTTTCAGCGATGAGTTGCTCGATCCTTGCCGTTTTTTTAAGGATTTCAATCCCTGCAACCCTTCCTCCACGCTTCGTAGGAATAAGTCTTTGTGAAATAACACCTTCAAGTACCGAAGCAAGAGACATACGAATACGGTTTTGTTCTTCATTACCGAACATACCGACAATTCTGTCTATCGTCTCTTTCGCGTCCAGTGTATGCAGTGTTGAAAAAACAAGGTGTCCCGTATTAGCTGCGTGAAGCGCGATATCGATCGTCTCCAAGTCCCTCATCTCCCCTACAAGTATGATATCCGGATCTTCCCTCAGTGCTGCTCTTAGTGCATCGGAAAAAGAGTGTGCATCCGGACCTATACCTCTTTGGTTTATCAGACATCCTCTATCTTTGTGTACAAACTCTATAGGGTCTTCGACCGTAATGATATGTTTTTTCGATTCCCTGTTGATCTTGTCTAAGATAGCTGCAAGCGTCGTTGATTTACCAGAACCGGTCACTCCGGTTACAAGCACAAGGCCTCTTTGTATCTGTGTAAATGTTTTGATCACCGGTGGTAGATTGAGTTCATCCAGTGTCAATATCTTTACTGGAATAATACGGAAAACCGCGCTCAAACCATCCATTTGAAAAAAGAAGTTTACACGAAATCTATTTTCATCTCCCAATACATAGGAAAAATCCAGGTTTCTATCTGTTTGTAGTTTCTCATATTGATCTGCAGTCGTGATTTCCTGAGCCAACTTGTCCATCATCTCTGCACTCAGCTCATCTTTACCCAATACCTTTAGTACACCATGTACACGTACCCTGACTTGTGAACCAGCTTTAAGATGAAGGTCACTCCCGCTATTGCTGATCATGCTTCTAAGGTAGAGCTTGAGTTTTTCTTCCATTGATTATCCCTTTGAGATGTGATTTATTTTAAACTGTCAAGCATCTCTTGGAATGCTTTTTCAAATGCTTCAAGTCCCTCTTTTAAGAGTTGGCTATACACTTCATCCATATCAAAACCGTTATCAGCCAATTTTGTGAAATAGCCGTTGACTTCACTCTCTTCCAACGGGAATTTAGGTGCCGGTGCTTTTTTAGCGATGAATGCTTCTATCGTTGCAAGCGGTGCAGTATTGACCGTGTGCGGTGCAAGCAATTCTCTCATATAGTAATCCGCTGGAAGGTCATCACCTTTAACACCTGTACTTGCAAAAAGTGTACGTACACTTGGTGTATGGTTTGCTTCGATAAGATTATAGATTTTTGCCGCATTATAGATACCGGTTTTTGAAACAGAGAGTCCCTCTTTTTCCAGATCAGCATCCAGTAATCTGTCAAAACGGCTTACAAAGACAGAGATCACCGCCTCTGCTCTCAACCCACCATCTTTTTCAAAACAATCTAAGCCTTTTTTCATCGCCTTCAAGGCTTTTTGCGTCTGTTTAGGTGAGAAGATGAGTGTTGCATTGACTGAGATACCTGTACTTAGAAGTTGTGTCATAGCATCATATCCTGCTTCTGTGGCAGGTACTTTTACCATCACATTGGGCTCACCGATAGCCTCAAAAAGTCTTTTACCTTCGGCAACCGTACCTTCTGTATCGTTTGAAAGGAAAGGGTCGACCTCTATAGAGATATACCCATCGTTCCCTTCATCATATAAAGGTCTTAAGGCCTGTGCAGCTGTACGAATATCTTCGATAGCCAGTGCCTCATACTTCTCTTTGGGGCTTTTGCCTGAAAGAGAAGCCAGCTGCTCTTTATAGGCAGGAGAAGTGGTAATCGCAGAAGCAAAAATAGACGGATTACTCGTAGCACCATTAATGATACCTTTTTCAATCAATGCAGAAAAATCATTTTTAAGAAAATCCCTTTCTACAAAATCCAACCATAATGAGAACCCTATATCTCTATTAACCATCTTTGTACTCCCACGTAAAATGCTGCCATGAACCAAGATCAGTAGGTTTTTCAAGCGTCTCTTCCAGTGCATCAAGAAAGATATCTCTCTCAACCACCTCAGCGCCTAAACCTATCATATGATCTGTTTTCATCTGACAATCTATAAAATCATAGCCTCTCCTGCCTAAAACATCACTTAGTGCTTTGAAAGCGACCTTGGATGCATCTGCAACCAAAGAGAACATCGATTCACCAAAAAACGCTTTCCCCAGAGCAATGCCATAAAGTCCGCCTACAAGTTTTCCCTCTTTATAAACTTCCACACTATGTGCAAACCCCTCTTCATGCAAGCGTATATAGGCTTCCTCTATATCACTAACGATCCAAGTGCTCTCCTGACCTTCTCTATAGACGGTTGCACATTGTTTGATGACATCGGTAAACCTTTCATCAAAAGTGACAGTGAATTTTCCGGAACGCAATACCCTTCTAAATGATTTACGTACTTTAAACTTTTCAGGATACAGTAGAAGGCGTGGGTTAGGTGACCACCAGAGTATAGGATCACCTTGACTGTACCAGGGAAATATCCCTTTTTTGTATGCGGCGATCAATCGCTGCGGTGAGAGATCCCCTCCATAGGCAAGAAGACCTTCATCTGAAGCTGAACGAGGATCGGGAAACGCCGTAGAATCCTTACGTAGCGGAGGGATAAAATAGTCATCCTCCTCAAACTCAGACGCCAACTATATATCCTTTGCTCTTGGTCAGTGTATGTAACTTATTTACTGTCAAATGAAAAATCTAATTTCTCATTTTTATAGCTTACTTTGACTGAACCGCCTTTTTTAAGTTTTCCAAAAAGTATCTCATCGGTCAGTGCTTCTTTGACCTTGGCATCTATCACACGTGCAATGTGTCTGGCACCATAACGTTCATCGTACCCCTCCTTGGCCAAATACTCTTTGGCTTTTTTACCCAAGGTCACTTTGACTTTTTTAGGTTTAAGCAAGAGGTTCAATTTATCTAACTCTTTATCGACGATAGTCACAAGTGCATCCAGTCCGAGTGCATTAAATTCGATGGTAGCACTGAGACGGTTTCTAAATTCAGGAGAGAAGAAAGCTGCCAGTGCTTTATCTGTTTTGACAGAAGTATCTTTATTGAAGCCCATGACATTGGCTTCTTTGGTACCGATGTTCGAGGTCATGATAAGTATTACATTTTTAAAATCAGAGACCACCCCGTTGTTATCTGTCAACTTCGCACCATCCATCACCTGAAGGAGAATGTTCATGATATCAGGGTGTGCTTTTTCAACCTCATCAAGAAGCAAGACCGTATGCGGATGTTTTTTGATCATTTCGGTCAACAATCCGCCTTGCTCATACCCTACATATCCTGGAGGCGCACCGACCAAACGGCTGATGGTATGTGCTTCCATGTATTCACTCATATCCAATCTTTCAAAATGCACATGCATGGTTTTGGCAAGCTGTGTGGCAAGTTCCGTTTTACCCACACCTGTAGGTCCTACGAACAAAAAACTTCCTATAGGTCTGTTAGGTGCATTCAGCCCGGCATACGAACGCTTAATAGCTGTTGCTAAGGCAGTGATCGCTTCATCCTGTCCGATGATATGTGATGCCAGATCTTTTTCCAATGATTGAAGTTTTTTTGTATCGTCCGTACCTATGACCGTTGAAGGAAGTTTCATGATCTTTGCTACACTCTCTTCAATGTCTTTAGGCTTGACCGTTACACCCTCTTCTCCTCTTAGCATAAAGTGTGCACCGACCTCATCGATGATATCCATCGCTTTATCCGGCAGGAATCTGTCATGCAGATACTTTACAGAAAGGTCGATAGCCGACTGTAGTGACGCGTCCGTAAATGTGATGTTATGATAGTCTTCGTATTTATGTTTGATACCTTTTAGGATCGTCATCGTATCTTCAAGACTCGGTTCTTCCACATCTACTTTGGCAAATCTACGGCTGAGTGCCTTGTCTTTGTCAAAAAAGTTTCTGAACTCTGCATAGGTCGTTGCACCGATACACTTCAGGTCACCACGTGCAAGTGCAGGTTTCAGTAAGTTGGATGCATCCATACTTCCACCGGTTGTTGCCCCTGCTCCTACCATGGTATGGATCTCATCGATAAACAAAATGGCATCTTTTTCTACGGTCAGTTCCTTGATGATACCTTTGAGACGTTTTTCAAAATCACCTCTGTATTTTGTACCTGCAACCAATCCACCCATATCTAAAGCAAATACTTTTGCGTTTTTAAGTATTTCGGGTACATCACCTTCAGAGATCTTCAGTGCTAAACCTTCAGCAATGGCTGTTTTCCCCACTCCTGGTTCACCCACAAGCAGAGGATTGTTCTTCTTACGTCTACAGAGTGTCTGCATCACACGTTCTATTTCATCTATACGGCCTACTACCGGGTCTATTTTGCCTGTTTTAGCCAAGGATACAAGCTCCACGGTAAACTGCTCTAAAAGTGTCTCTCCCTCTTTTTTCTCTACTGTACCACCTTTTACTTTATCATAACGATGTGATATCACTTCAAGTACATCTACACGGGCTATACCCTCTTTTTTCATGAGGTACACCGCATAGGAGTGTTCTTGCATAAAGATTGCTGCTATCATATCACCGATACTGGCTTCTGTTCTCCCTGAACTGTGGATATGTGTCATCATGTCATTGATAGCACGGGACAGTGCCACAGTCTCAAAAGGTTCAACCGCCTCTTTCAGTGAAGGAATGGTCTTGGTAATGTGCTCGGCAATACCTGATTCCAATCTCTTAAGATCTGCATCAAGTATAGAAAGTATCTCTTGACCTGCTGCACTTTTCACTATCGACAGGAATACATGCTCTACGGTTAAATATTCATGTCTGTTCTCTTTAGCATATCCTACAGCTGCTTTAAATACGTCATTCAGTGCAATACTAATCATCTTAACTATCCTCTTCAATGGTTGCGAGTAATGGAAACTCATTTTGTTTGGCCTGTTGCTTGACCTGCTGTGCTTTGGTTTGTGCTATTTCAAAGCTGTATACACCACATACGGCTTTATCTTTTTCATGTATCTGCAACATGATCTGTTCTGCTTGGTCATGTGTCTTATGGAAAATCCCCATGAGTATTTCCACGACAAAGTCCATACTCGTATAATCATCATTATGCAGTAACACTTTAAACATTTGTGGTTCGTGTAACTCTAAATCTAGCTCTAACTCTTCTTCAAACTTTGGCATATTATGTTAAAATCCTCATAAATTATTCTATGACTATTATACAAAAAAAATGGAGAAATGCAAGTGCGATCACTTTTTATCACTGCTACAGGTACAAACATTGGCAAAACACATACCACAGTTCAACTCATTGAAGCTTTTGCCGCCAAAGGTTTGTCTGTGGGTGTATTTAAACCTATCGAAACAGGTGTAAGTACCTTACCCCATGATGCTAGTTTACTCTTAAAAGTTTGCCAAAAGGTAAACAAGAACTTTAAAAATCTCAATCCAGAAGATATCACAGCATATACTTTTCCTCTTCCAGCAGCCCCTTTTTGTGCAGATATACATCAAGAAATAGTCCTTGAGAAGATCATCAAAAAGTACCACGAACTCTCACAGCTTTGTGACATACTTCTGGTTGAAGGTGCCGGTGGTCTTTTGGTCCCTGTAACAAAAGATTTTATGATGATCGATCTGGCTAAAAAACTAAAAGCCAAAGTGCTTTTGGTCACACCCAGCAGATTAGGATGCATCAATGATACTTTACTCTCCATGGAAGCCCTAAATTCTCGTAATATGGGGTTTGAATGGTGTGTAAACCTCTTTGAAGACAAAGAGAGTTTTTCTGAAGTCACACAGCCTTTTTATGATGAAGTCTTCCCTGATTGGTGGAGTGTTGAAGCAGGAATACAAAGGTTTATTAGCACCTATTAGCTATAATTACAAAATTTCATCCACAAGGCTGACTATGCAACATTTGGTAGATACCACGAACTTATCTGACACACAAATACAACAACTACTTCATGACGCTAAAACCTTTAAAGCTCAATCCCCTTCTCAACTGCTTAGAGATAAACTGCTCATTACCCTTTTCTTCGAAGCCTCGACACGTACACGCAGTTCTTTTGAAGTAGCAGCTAAAAGACTGGGTGCGGCTGTTGTGCACCTTGATCCGGGTAAAAGTTCTACTAAAAAAGGGGAATCACTCGAAGACACCTTTGCAAACCTTTGTGCGATGGAACCAGATGGGGTCATCATCCGTCACTCTGAAAATGAAGCTCCGGGTCTCTTAGCTGATATGCAGATGACTTCCGTCATTAACGCTGGAGCAGGCAACTACGCACACCCTACTCAAGCACTCCTTGACCTCTTTACAATGGTCGAACATTTTAATGGTAACATTCAAGGTAAGACCATTGCCATTGTAGGTGATATTGTAAGTTCACGTGTGGCGAGTTCTGGTATTCGTCTGCTTACACGTATGGGGATGAATGTCATTTTGGTTGCACCCAAACCATTTATGCCCAAGAGTGATCTGCCTCAATATGAAAAACTTGAAGATGTCCTGGACAAAGTGGATGTCATTATGTCTCTACGAGCACAGTTGGAACGTCATGCTTCTCCTATCTTTGATGATTATGAGGAGTATGCGAAACACTACTGTATCAACCATGATCGTTTAGGGGATAGAGATATCCTGGTACTTCATCCCGGTCCGGTCATGAGAAACATAGATATTTCTGATGAGATGCTTGAAGATGAACGGTGTAAAGTGCTTGAACAGGTCAAAAATGGTGTTTATATGCGTATGGCTATTTTGAAATTATTGCTTCTAGACTCTTAGGTTGGATATTGGATTGTCACTGAGCACTGAGTGTGCCATTATGAAAGCGTGCATATTGCGAAGCACACGCTGTAATAATGTAGCACACTTGCGAAGTGACGCTTTTTTGCCTACTTTTTTCTAAAAAAAGTAGAGATAGAAGTAAGGGTATAAAATGATTTGGCTTAGCAAAGAAAATGGTTTTGAAGAGATAAACAAACTCTCAAAATCACGTACCCCTTTTCTTTTTATCATCTCTTTTGATGGTGAAAAAATCTTTGCAAAACCACTCAATGAGTTAGATGATGACATTTACTATAAACTGGAAGATTGGCGTAACTATCCTGTACAAAAACGTACCAAAGCATTTACTTTCTCCAAGTCTCCTGTGGATTTCGTCACCTACAAAAAAACACTCGATAAAGTACTCGAAGAGATACGTTCTGGTAATACCTATCTGCTCAACCTTACATTCAGAACACCCATAGAAAGTTCTTTCACCCTTAAAGAGATCTTCACCTATGCCAGAGCCAAGTTTAAACTCTATTTTAAAGATCAATTTATCTGTTTCTCTCCAGAACGTTTTGTGGAGATAGAAGAGAATACCATATCCACCTATCCCATGAAGGGAACTATAGATGCTGACCTTCCTCATGCCCAAGAGAGCATTTTAGCCGATACAAAAGAGATGGCAGAGCATATCATGATCGTCGATCTTATGCGTAATGACTTGGGGATCATAGGTTCAGAGATCAAAGTTGAGAAGTTTCGTTATATAGAGAAGATCAAAGCAGGTAAAAAAGACCTACTTCAGGTCAGTTCCAAGATCACAGCAACGCTTCCTACTGACTGGAGAGATCACTTAGGTACACTTCTCAGCAAAATACTTCCCGCAGGATCCATCTCCGGGACACCTAAAAAGAGTACGGTCAATATCATCAAGCAGATAGAGAATTTTGACAGAGGATTTTATACCGGGATCTTTGGTGTTTTTGATGGAGAATCCTTACGCTCCGGAGTGATGATACGTTTCATTGAAAAAGAAAATGACAAGCTTTTTTACAAAAGTGGTGGAGGCATTACCATAGATTCCAATGCCAAAAGTGAATATGATGAGCTGATAGATAAGATCTATTTGCCATTACAGTAAAAACCTGCTTGATGTTTCTTACTTGAGAGTTTCAACCGCTGTTTGCAATTTTCTCAAAAATTTTGTACACTGTTTTATCAAATTATACGAGGTATATCATGTCTAAAATTTTTTCAGGCATTCTCTTCTCTTTTTTTTTACTTCTTCAAAATAGTGCCCTGGCCGATGAAAATGAAACCAATAGTACCCAAACAGAAAGCATCCAGGAACAGCAGGAAGTAAAAGAAACAGCCCAAGTACAAGAGCCGAAAGAAGAACTTTCAGAAGCACAAAAAGAAGCCATCGCTGCTGAAGAGGCAGAGTTGCGTGAAGCAGGAATGGAGCCAGAGCCTCTGGCGGAATAAAACTAACGACATCCTCTTGCTTGCCTGTGCATCCATACATAGTCTGGATCATCCTTCACTTTGGAGAAAAACAGTTCTCCCGAATCTCTCCACGGATCAATGATGATACCCTCTTCTATATTTCCACCTTTGGCTACCACCACCAAAGCATTATGTTCAAAAAAGTATTCTCCCACATTTGCACCCATTAAATGGAACTCAAAAGAAGCATAGTGCTTCTGAGACAAATAGATATATAAAGCATCACTCCAATGGTAACAAAGTCCTTTTTTTCGTATACCCATGGTCACTAAAAAATTGTGAAACTGAGGAGGAGACGTCATTTCAAACTCTTTTGTCAATTGTGCTGTTTTATGAAAAATATCGTTGGAAAGCTGCATCGCTTCACTTTGAGGTATCGTACTGTCCATGGACTGAAAAAGCTGTGAAAGTTCTCTCATTTTAGTTTGTGATACCGAAGGTGCAGTTACCATACACCCTACCAATAAAAAACTGATCAATAAAAATTTGCTAACATCTATCCAACGAAAATAAATATTTAAAAAGCGACTAGTCGTTTGAGCTTTCTGCTGAAGCAAACGTAGTGTTAACGTAGTAAAATGGGCTTTGCTCATTTTACGTTCCTTTTAGTAGTAGTTTAAAAGAGTATCTGCGCATAATGATCAGGAAGATAGGAGACAATAACCAAAATGAGCAAGACCATTGCACTGCTATACTCCCATATCCATTTTGGATCTTTTGAGAGTGCAAATCCGCCTACAAAACCTACGATAAGCCCCCCAATATGTGCACTGACATCAATGGAAGGGATAGAAAAACCTATGACAAGGTTGATCGCAATGATGATACTAAAGTCTTTCATGAATGCTTTGGTATGTGTAGCTATCTTTTCTCTATGTGCCAGAAAAAACCCTGCCAATGCACCAAAAACGCCAAAGATAGCACCAGATGCCCCTACACCTACAGAGACTGGGTGTATATACAAAGAGACAAGTCCGCCAATGATCCCAGAAAAGAAGTAAATGCTCAGGTAAGACTTTGTGTCAAAGTACATCTCTGCACCACGGCCTACGAGATAAAGAGAGAACATATTCATCAGAAGGTGGGTCATACCACCATGCAAGAACATGGCGGTCAGTAGCCTCCACCACTCACCTTTAAGCACAGTCAATGGACCAAACAGTGCACCCATATCCACAAGGATCTGCATGTCCATATCACTAAGGCTTTGGCTCAACAGTGCAGAAAAAAGATAGACGACACTGCTGGATGCTATCAGTATATAGGTAAGCGTATAACGCTGGATGTCAGCCTTCATAGATAGCATCTGCGAAGATCACACCATCCACACCACCTCTGGCTATTTTACTGATCTCTTTTTCACTATGGATAAGCACTAGTATACGTGTATCAAAAAGGTACTCGTTCGCTATAGGCTGGATCATCAAAGCATGATCTTCTTCACAAATGATATATTTCGCGCCTAAAGCATTTGCAAACAGTGCATCCTCCAAATTATTTGCAACTACCGCAAAAGGTATATTGTTTTCTTGACAATGTACTGCATAGGCATGAGAATCCACTAAAGGTTCAAGTAAAATGATATCATCCGCTTGACTCTTCTCAATACATTCGATAGAAAAAACTTTAAAAAAATGATTACTTTTTATCCATGGGTGTCCAATAATTATCATCTATATTCCTTTATATTTTTAGGGTGTGCATTCTCTAGAACAGTAATACTTACCGCCTACAATGATACTCTCTTTCACAGTCACATAGGTATGACATGTTTCACATTCTACAAGTGTATCATCATCCAGTTTTTTCTCATGTGGGCTTTTCCCAAATGTCGGAAATTTTCCGCCAAAAAATTTGTAGATAAGCACACCGGCAATAGCAAAAATAAGTAGTTTTAATATCATTCTTCAGTCTTTATATAGAGGTAATTTCGTTGATTTTTTTGTACTATATCATATCTTAGCTGATGTTGTACATCTTCTATCTCATCAAATACACGAGACCCTTTGTAAAAAAGATATTCCGTATGTGCATCACTGATCTTGGAGGTCAGATCCAAAAGAAGTTTTGTATTGGTCACGGCACGTGAACTGATAAGATCAAACGCATCATGCTCGACTGTTTCGACTCTCTTTGCTTCTACACTGACATTGGGAAGTTCCAAGTCTATCGATGCATACTTTAAAAAAGAGACACGTTTTTTAAGCGGCTCGGCAAGGACCACTTGGGTATCGGGTAAGGCAATGGCGAGTACAAGACCGGGAAAGCCAGCACCGGTTCCTACATCTAACAGTGTTTTTGGTTTTTCTATAAAGGTCAAAGGATACAGTGAATCCACGATGTTCACATAGATCGCATCTATGGTTTTAGCCCCTGTAAGATTATGGATCTGGTTCCACTCATTCAAAAGCGAAGCAAAGCGCTCCAACTTTACGATGATCCCACTTGACAGTATGATCCCTTCTTTATCTAAATGTTGCGATAAATTCAATTTTCTTTCACCTCTACCAAACCCCTCTCAACCAATTTTTCTATAAAATCAGAAAGATCTTTTTCCAATACCTCTTCTTCCACATCATACTGTTCTAACATCGTATTAAAAACCTCTTGCAAAGTACCATACTCCTGCATAGTCTGCCAGATAGCTGTACCCACTTCATCAAGCCCGAAGTAGTTTTCACTTTCCATATCCAACAATACCATTTCCCCATCTACTTCTTGTGCGAAAACTGTATCTGCAAATGTTATTTTTTGATTGAGGTTCATTGTCATTCTTTTTTAGTGGGATTATAGCATGATTTGATGTGCAACGATCTTTTCATAAACTTCAGGCAATCTCTTCAAGTCATGAGGATAATGAACCTCATATACAGGAATCTTCTTTGCCATCTCAGTAAAAAACAAGAACCGTTCTTGTTTCATAAATTCACACATAATAAAAATGCTATAGTGTAATGCTTTGAACTTATTTATGCCTTTAAGCTCTACTATCTCCACTTCTGCATAAAGCTCACTCTTTGCCAACACATAGATGGCGTGCAAAGGTTTAGGTTCAACTGCAAAGTTTTTTACAGGATAACCAAGTGTTTCTACTTCTCTATAAGGTCTATGAAAAGGGTATGAAGCAATAGCATAATATGTATTTCCGCGCTTTTCTATGGCCAAAGAGTCATCTGAGAGCAGTGTATGCCCTTTTTGGATAAAATAATCTGTCAATGTAGATTTCCCACCAAAAGAGAAGGCGGAGAAAAGTACCGGTTTTCCTTTTATCTCAACCGCACCTACATGTAAGATACGATACTTTCTCTGAAGTTCCAAAACCATGGGGAAAAAAGTATGGTAGATCCAAAAACGAAGTCTTTGAGGTGTATAGTTTGCACTTTTACTATAAATGATCTTTTGATCTGTTGCATCCCAGATCAACGTAACAACACCTTTAATCTCGAATGCCCAAGTAAAATCTTCATCTGCCTCTTCAAAAGGATCAATACTATAATATCGTGTCTCCTGACCTGACATAGGGAACCATTCTGTTTTAAAAGTAAAGTCTTTTAAAAGCGAAGGTTTGGAAGATTCTATGACGCGTATCATTTTATTTCCAGGATAATATGAAGGATCGGAGGGAAAAGAGAGAAACTCTTTTTGCAAAATAGGTTCACTCTGAAAATCAAAACTGTGACCGAAAATCATCAGAAACCTTTCTCCTCAAGATTATAACAATATTTTTTGATAATTGCTTCTAGTTAAACCTGATCCATTCATTTTCCTACAAACAGAGGAGAAAAAACTATTTGGGAGGCAAGCCAAATTTGCTGTTTGATACACTCTCGGTATTTACAGCTGTTCTTTTAAATGACATTGGTGTAGCTGTTATTGAAGTGTTTAATGGTGCATTATAATCTGCCTCTATTACGCTGCCTAACACCCATTTAAACGTTCTAATATGCATTCCATTCATACTTATCTCTGCATTGTTCAGTTCAGAAACACTATACGCGACTTTATTGTCCAAATCTATAAGTGTCAGCTCTTCTAACCTTTCATCTGTATGGTTTAGCTTCTCACTATAACGAGTGCTTCCGTCAACAATAGTGGATTCGACCGTGTATATTCCTTCCAATGTGATCATAATAGCCTCATCTTTCAAGTCGATATTCTTATTCATATTTTTAACCTGAAATATCCAACTATCACCATCCTCTTTGACACTATGGTAATCACTAAAATAATCACCATTATCACTGCCCCATTCATTTTGTGGGAAGACAACTTCAAGTATTGCCGTATCTGTACCCATCCCGATAATATCATGAGGATCTTTTTCGTCACTGCTTTCATGCAATTGCCCGAATACGCCCGCTGTCTTATGTTCGATAATCGTTTGTGTATCCGGGTTAACCGCACTCACTGTCGTACGTGCATACCACTGTGCCAATGATACACTTTCACTGTTACTGTTGTTATTATTACCACAGCCAATAATACCTATTAACGCAAATATTACACCTGAGAAGATTAGTTTCTTTTTTATTTTCATCATGCTTGTCTCCTCCTATTTCTCTAAAGGTATCAATAGTTTGTTACCTATCAGTGCATTATTGAGTATCTTAATCCAAAACCCTTCATTCACAGAGATTGTTTTAGTACCTACACCTGGAGTGACAGTCACTGCTGTGTATGGTTGTCCACTAGTACTTGAACTGTCATAAACATACGCTGTACTATCCATAAGCCCTAATGTTTCAGCCTCTGATAAAGAGATATTCACATCAGATACAACATCAGATACAAGGTATTGTACATTTGTCCATTCAAACGAGCGTGCAAAAGGATTCCCTATCATTACTTTAGCCCAAGATCCAAGGCCAGTAAGGTTCTGATCTGCCATTGGCAATGCAACGGCATATGTCCCTGCTACTATATCTGGGTTAGGGACAATCGCAGTATTAAGATCCGTTCTTGTTGAACTGGCAGTACTGTCCACTTTCCATGTTCTGTTGGCATCGGCAATGATCCAGTAGCTTTTTCCCTGTACTATCGGACTAGTTTCATCCAACTTAATATAATCAGCCGATTTACCGCTATAGTTACTAGCATTCTGCTCATAGACTACCCAGTTAGTATCATACGTTCCCAGGCCATCATCACCAAAAATGGTTCCAACTGTCTGACCGGAGATCTTACAAGGGATGCTTACCATTGCCCACTCGTTCTCTACCAATGCTCCTCCATACCCACATGGCATCTCATACATTCGTGCTTGATCACTCCCTGCTTCACTTACGAACAGAAAATTCTGTGACAAAGAGATATCTTCAGCGAATTCAGTAGATACAGTGCCAGTTGGGTTAATTTGCAGAGAATAGCTGTTAAAAGAGTTAACTATTGAAGGGTAAACATTGATGAAACTTCCTTTTGTTGCTATGGCACTGACATTACTGTTGATAGAAACATCACCACCCCCTGTTCCGTCCACATCTAAATCCTTGTACCAAACATCTCCAAGATGATAGCCATGTGTTCTTAAATTACCTGCTATAATAGCATAAGGGTCTTTGTGATCAACCTGTATCCCCAACGCTTCGTTAGCAACGGCACCATAGAGAGATCCTGTCTGTGTTATACTTGGCACAGAATTGTTATACTCGTACATAAAACCTGCCCCGTTATCGATCAAGCCTCCTTGATCATATCCAGGTGCTCCGATTACAATATCCGTACCATCCCCAGCTATAGCACTACCAAATAGACTGCCGGATTGATCTCCCTCGATTGTTATTGTTTCTGGTAAGCCATTAGCAAAATCCTGTGGCTTCTCATACAAATACACTTTACCTACATCAGCCCCAGCAGTTCCATCATGTCGTGGAGCCCCGACCATTAAGAAACCACTTTGAATATTCACGGCTGTTCCAAAACCAGAGAAGGCTTGTGCATCACTTGCCACAACATGCTCAATTAACGGTTCCCAAGAGTCCTTGGCACTGTCATATGCATAGACACTAAAGGCACCTATATCCTTATTTGGTCCATCATTATAATCTTCAAGTCCAACCACCAATTCCTCACCGGAAAGAGTGATGGCAGCCCCAAATCCCTTATTCCCATTACAATTACCATTTGCTGCACCGACTGTAGAATGATAATTCCATGTCATAGTAGTATAATCAAGTCGGTACATCGTAACATAGCAGGTACCAGCAATCCCCGCCTCATAGGCTCCGACTGCCCCCCATTCACCATCCATAGAAACTGATTGCCCGCCATTAGTCGTGAGAGTCTGTTCAGTGTATGCAACTTCAGCGTGCGCAAATGATGCTAGTCCAATCATTACAGACAATAGGACTGCCTTCATTACGTTGAAATTTCCCTTATTCATTGCTATTACCTTTACCATTGTTGTTCTCCACTATCGGCAGGAGCACTTGGTGGTGTTCCAAAAGCTTTAGCACTATTTGGCCTTGCCAACTGTCCTAACACTATAAGTGAAGGCGCTGCATAAACTGTCTTCTTCAAAAAAATTCGACGCTTTTTTTGCATCTCATCTTTTTTATCTGTATGTTTTTCTTTTGGATTCAAAGCCATATATGATTACCCCTTTTTTACATTACACAATAGTATATATGATGTACTAGGTAACCTGGCGATCTTCTCATTTGTTATAGAGCTATAACATCAAAGACCCATGGCTTTCTGACCCTGCCTCACAACAGGTGTAGCATTTATCTTGTTTCACTATAAAAAAATTATAACTTGTATTAATATGATAACTCAATATTCGAAAAAACGTAACATAATTGTTATACTTTTTCATTCTTATAGCAGATAATGACTCTTTTTGATACAAAAAGAATCATTTGTTAAATATATTTTAAGAAAAATTTAAACCTAAGTTATGAATTTTTCCAAAGTGCTGTCGATTCATGTCAAACTTTGCAGAGATTAAAGCAGATGTCCCATCTGGTCTTTTTTGACTTGAAGATAACCCTCGTTGTGAGGATTAGGCGTGATTTGGATAGGAAGGCGTTCTATGATCTCAATGTCACCCAAGCTCTCTATTTTTTTAGGGTTGTTGGTAAGCAGTTTTAGTTTTTGAATGCCAAAATGATGTAAAATGAATTCAACCACTTCATAGGTACGTTCATCCGCTCTGAAACCAAGTTGATGATTTGCTTCTACAGTGTTAAAGCCTGCATCCTGCAATGCATAGGCATTGACTTTGTTTAACAGGCCGATGTTACGTCCTTCTTGACGATGGTAAATGATCATTCCACCCTCTTTTGCGATCAGTTCCAGTGCATATTGAAGTTGTTCTCCACAATCACACTTCACTGAACCAAGCGCATCACCAGTCAGACATTCAGAATGTACACGGACGATGGGTTCATCTGACATATCTTCTGTAAAAATGGCCAAATGTTCTTTGCCTTCACCATTTTTTGTACCTTCTTTAAACGCCTGTATTTTAAATACACCGTATTTGGTTGGTAAAGTAGCGATTTGTGATATATCAATAGTATTCATGATGAGATTATACTTTAAGAATGAACAATTAATAATTAATAATCCATAATTAGTGTAAAATACTTCAAAAGATATCGTAAGGTTAGTATATGTTCGCACGTTTTAGAAGAAAAAGAATCAATCCGGTCCTCAGAGACCTCCTCCAAGAGACACACCTCTCTGTCAATGATTTCATCTATCCCCTTTTTGCAAAAAGTGGGTCAGGCATTAAAGAAGAGGTAAACTCTATGCCTGGTGTTTTTCAAATGAGCATTGATGAGATAGTCAAAGAGTGTGATGTACTGAAAGAACTTGGTATCTACTCCATCATCCTTTTTGGTATCCCAGATACGAAAGACTCTGTAGGATCTGATGCGATGTGTGAGCATGGGATCATCGCTCAAACAGTACGTGAAGTCAAAGCTGCACACCCTGACATGTTTGTGGTTACAGATCTTTGTTTCTGCGAATACACTGACCATGGGCACTGCGGTGTCATCGACCCGGTACTCCACACGGTTGACAATGACATTACACTTGACAACTTGGCTGCACAAGCCGTAGTACATGCCAAGGCAGGTGTTGACATGATAGCACCTTCAGGCATGATGGACGGGATGATCACTGCCATACGTAACGGACTGGATGAAGCAGGATTTGTCAACCTTCCTGTCATGTCTTACTCCACCAAATTTGCCTCAGCTTATTATGGTCCTTTCCGTGATGTGGCTGAGTCCAGTCCGAGTTTTGGAGACAGAAGATCTTACCAGATGAACCCAGCTAACAGAAATGAAGCGATACAAGAGAGTATAGAAGATGAAAAAGAGGGAGCAGACATCCTGATGGTCAAACCTGCACTTGCCTATCTTGATGTGGTAAGAGATGTGAAGAATAACACATCGCTTCCACTTGCCGTCTACAATGTGTCTGGTGAATACTCTATGCTCAAAATGGCAGCCAAAGCGGGTGTGATAGACTATGACAAGGTGATGATGGAAACACTCTTGGGATTTAAACGTGCGGGTGCAGATATCATCATCACCTACCATGCAAAAGAAGCAGCGATCCTTTTAAACAAATAACCCATTTACTCCCTGTACTTAGCTCAAAAGTGCAGGTTTCTACAACTTTCAACCCTTTTATGGTAGAATAATCTCTTTTAAATTTTCAACCCCCGACTATTTATCAAAATAAACAAGGTTGAAAGACACGAGGATACAGTGATGAGACACTTTTTGACACTCAAAGATTTTACGAAAGACGAAATCTTGGAGATGATAACATTAGCACAGAAGATAAAAGCACAGACAAAGCAGCGCAAGTTCGTACCTTACATGGAACACCAGACACTCGGGATGATCTTTGAAAAAAGTTCTACCCGTACACGTGTGAGCTTTGAAACAGGTATCTACCAACTTGGCGGTGTGGGACTGTTCCTCTCTTCTAATGACATACAGCTAGGACGCGGTGAGCCGATGAAAGATACGGCTCGTGTGATCAGCCGTATGGTCGATATGGTGATGATACGTACCTTTGAACAGTCAAAACTTGAAGAGTTCGCGAACTTCTCTAAAGTGCCTGTGATCAATGGTTTGACGGATGCTTACCATCCTGTGCAGCTTATGACTGACTATCTCACAATGATAGAACATGGTAAAGAGAAGGATCCTGTGGTTGCGTATGTCGGTGATGGAAACAATATGACACACTCCTGGCTGATGCTTGCAGCTAAACTTGGTTTTGAACTGAGAGTGGCTACACCTCAAGGGTATGAGTGTGATGAAGCGATTGTCAATGAGGCGCTTGAAATAGCCAAAGAGAGCGGTGCGAAGATCACTTTTGGTAACGACCCTAAAGAGGCAGTCAAAGATTGTGATGTCGTCACTACAGATACTTGGGTCTCTATGGGACAAGAAGATGAAAAAGAAGAACGTGTGCGTGTATTTAACGGCTATATGGTAGATGAAGCGATGATGTCTTTAGCGAAGCCTGATGCCATCTTCTTACACTGCTTACCTGCATACAGAGGCTATGAAGTGAGTGAAGAGACTTTTGAAAAACATGAAGAAGTCATCTTTAGTGAAGCCGAGAACAGACTACACGCACAAAAAGGTATCATGGTGTGGTTAGATGCACATCGTAATGAGGAATCGCCTAAATGAGCGATATAGATTTCGAAAAGTTCAGCAAATACTCCAAGCCAGGACCAAGATACACCTCTTACCCTACAGCCTTAGAGTTCAGTGATAACTTCAAATATGATGATTATATTCACTATCTGGAAAACGCAAAAGAGAAACTCTCACTCTATGTACACTTGCCTTTCTGTAGATCAGCATGTTATTTTTGTGGATGTAATGTGGTGTTTACTTCCAAAGAGAAAAAACTCTCTGCTTACATAGAGTACTTAAAAAAAGAGGTAGATCTTTTAGCACAACACATCGATACATCCCGTGAAGTGATACAGTTTCACTTTGGCGGGGGTACACCGACATACTACAAAGCCTTTGAACTGGATGAGATCGTTACCTATATCAAATCGAAGTTTCCTAACTGGAGTCAAGAAGCTGAGATCAGTTGTGAGATAGACCCTCGTTTTTTTAACGAAGACCAAATGAAAGTCTTCCAGAAACACGGTTTTAACCGTATAAGTTTTGGTGTACAGGACCTTGATGAAAAAGTACAAAAAGAGATCCATCGTATACAACCTTTGGAACTCACGCAAGCAGCTGTAGATCTGGCGAGAAAGTATGGAGTAACCTCTATTAACACTGACTTTATCTATGGTTTACCCTATCAAACACTAGAAACATTTAAAAAAACACTTGAACTCTCTACACAACTCGATCCCGACAGAGTCGCTGTCTTTAACTATGCACATGTCCCTTGGCTCATGAAAACACAGCGCAAGTTTGATGAAACTACACTGCCAACACCGGACGTAAAACTGCAGATCTTCCAATACACTATTGACTTTTTTGAAAGTAATGGATATAAAATGGTAGGTATGGACCATTTTGCCAAACCCGAAGATGAACTTTTTGGGGCTATCGAAAAAGGTGAACTCCACCGGAATTTTCAAGGCTACACGACAAAAGGCGGTGCGAACCTTGTAGGTATCGGTCTTACCAGTATTGGTGAAGGTGAGCGCTATTATGCGCAGAACACCAAAGACATGAAAGTCTATGAAGCTGCACTTGATGCAGGAAAACTGCCTTTTGAACGAGGGGTCAATCTGAGTGATGATGACTACCTTCGTAAAGCGGTGATCATGGAGCTTATGGCAAACTTTTCCATAGATATGAAAAGAGTCAATGCTGAGTATCATATAGATTTTAAAACATACTTTGCCGATGCATTAGAGGCCTTGCAAGAGTTTGTAGAGGCTGACTTGGTTACCATTACAGAGGATAAAATAACCGTAAGCACCACTGGTACCCTGCTGATACGAAATATAGCAATGCCGTTTGATGCCTATATGAAAAAGTATGCACAAAGCAAGAAAAGCTTTTCGAAAACGGTATAATATCCCATTATATAAAGAGGAAATAGTAAAAAACAATGAGTAAAAAATTAGAAGATATTTTTAACTTTACCGATACCAGTGAAGCCTGTATCAAATGTGGAAAATGCATCCCAGTATGTACCATCCACCAAGTAAACCCGGATGAAACAACTTCTCCTCGTGGGTTCATTGACCTTTTAGGTGCCTATCAAAAAGGCGATCTGGAACTAGATAAAAATGCCAAAGATATTTTCGAATCTTGTTTCTTGTGTACCAACTGTGTCGATGTCTGTCCTAACTCATTGGCTACGGATATGATCATCGAAGAAGTGCGTGCCGATATCGCGGATAAGTTCGGTATAGCATGGTTCAAACGCGGATTTTTCTACCTGCTTCGCCACCGTAAGATCATGGACCTGGTCATGAAACTTGGCTTCATGTTCAAAACCTGTGCATTGTCTGTAGATGAAAAAGGCAGAGGTCTTAGAGCAAGATTTTCCCTCCCTATGGTAAAAAAAGGCAGACTGCTTCCATCATTGGCAAAAACAAGCTTTTTAAATAGTCATCCTGAAGAGATACCTGCACCGCTGCAAGAGAAGAAAAACCCTCGTGTAGCGATCTTCATTGGATGTCTTGCCAACTATAACTATACAGATATCGGCGAGAGTTTGGTAGAAATACTGAAACAATTGAATATTGATGTGTTCATCCCTAAAAAACAACTCTGTTGCGGTGCGCCAGCCTACTTTACAGGAGATGTTGATTCTGTAGAGTTTATGACCAAAAAAAATATCGAATACTTTGAGGGTTTTATGGATGAGTGTGATGCGATGTTAATCCCTGAAGCAACCTGTTCAGCGATGGTAAAACATGATTGGCAGGTCTTCTTTGAAAATCATGATATGCCTGAATGGAAAGAACGTGCAGAAAAAGTAGCCCAGAAGATCCACATGGCAACGGCATGGCTCTATAACAATACCGACCTGGTTAAATTACTGGCAGAAAAGGGTAAAAAGTTTGATGACGTCGTCACGTATCATGACCCTTGTCATGCGAGGAAAGTACAGGGTATCTGGGAAGAACCTCGGAACCTACTTGCGCAAAACTATCCGATGAAAGAGATGAGTGATCCGAACCGCTGTTGTGGATTTGGTGGGGTAACGATGCAAACAGAGAAGTTCCATCTTGCAGAAGCTGCAGGAAAACCTAAAGCAGCCATGATCGATGATACAAAAGCCAAATATGTAAGTGCAGAATGTAGTGCTTGTCGTGTACAACTGAGTGAAGCGATGAACAACGCAGAGGTAGAGACTATCTTTAAAAATCCTTTAGAGCTTATAGCTGAGGCTCTTAAGGATTAACCAAATCGGCAGGCATCTCCTGCCTTGATAACAAAGATATTATATCCATCTATATATTTATACTCCAATCCACAACCTAATTTTTCCAAAATATTATGAACAATATAAAGTCCCAAACCAAAACCTGAACTTCTTTTTTCTCCCTGGGAAAAGGGTTCTACATAATAAGAGAGCGGATGTTGCAGTTTTTCACCCTTAGAACTGATCTCCAAACCATCCCCTACCGATTTAATTGTCACGTGTTTATCTTTGCTATATTTTATCCCATTGTCTAGCAGGTTCTTAATAGCTAGGGAGAGTAGTTTGATATCTGTAGCTAAAGCGATATTTTTCACATCGACAGTAATGTTATCTTTAGGCATCATCAAAAGTTCTTGACTTCTTCGTATGATTTCATCAAGCATGACATACTCATATGTAGGTTCAAAACTTTGCGTCGTCACCCTCTCTATCTCTGCAAGTTCCGAGATCAGTTCATTCATCCGTTCAAAGGCACGTACAAGTATCTTTTTACTTGCTTCATCTTCCATCATTTCAACAACGATACGCCCTTTGGTAATAGGCGTTTTAAGCTCATGCATCAAGTTACGCATAAAAAGGTTTTTAGAGGTACTCAAAGCATTGATATGCACAATAGCATCATCAAAACTTTTTGCAATTTTACCTATCTCATCATCATAGAGATAGGTAATGCGTGTCTGCATATCCCCCTGGGCAAATCTTTGTATCTGTTTATGTAATTTTTTTAAAGGATAAAGTTTTCTTAAAACCGCCAAATAGAGTATAAAAAGTACAGCAATAAGAAAAACACCCAAGGCGACAGCGATCTCGAAATAATAATTCTCTGGCCTGTCATCTTCTAACAAAAGATTGTGTTGCATACGTTGTACATAGATATAATGTTCATCTTCTACTCTAAAAACCCTCACTTGTCCAACAGAAGAGCCTCCGGTAAACACTGTTTCACCCTCTGTTTCGATCTGCTTTTTAATCTCTATGGCCTTCTTCTGAGACAGTGGTTTTACACGTAAGTCTTTATAGAGTGAATCCAAGTCTTCTTTTCCTGGATTGAGCTGTAATTTTGAGAGAAAAGTAATGGAGATAAGTTGATAGTGTTTATACTCTTCGATCTTATGTCGGTCTTTATCCCAGGAAAGAAAAAGTAAAAAAGTAGCGATCAAAATCAAAATTGCTACGGAGAAAAGAATATGTATAAAGGTGGTTACGGATAAGTTTTTCATACTCTATCAGTTAAAAGGTATCCTACACCACGAATCGGTTTAATGTAAATGTTATCAGGATCTATTTTCGCGATTTTCTGTCGTATCCGTGAAATGATCACATCAATATTTTTAATAGAACTGTCATCATCAATATGTTCACTTTCATATAAAAGCTGTTCTCTTGAGACAGAGCCGTTCTTGTGCTGTAAGAGCATACCCAAGATATCATACTCTGCAGCAGTGAGTTCTAATGACTTCCCTTTGAAGCGGATCTCTCTGGCGTTAGGGTCTGCAACAAAAAGTGCTTCTGCTTCCTGTACTTTTTCCTCTACACTGTGTGTACGTCTTAAAATCGTTTTGATACGTGTCACAAGTTCTCTAGGATCATAAGGTTTTGGCATATAATCATCTGCACCACGTTCCATACCGATCACCTTATCGGTAATATCATCTCTTGCTGAAGAGATGATAATAGGAATATTGGTCAGATCACGTATTTTAGGGATCACTTCCAACCCATCCATACCCGGCAAGGTCAAATCTAAAATGATCAGATCAAATTCATGCTGTGTTAAAAGTGAAAGTCCTATATAAGGGTCTTCAGCACCTATCACTTCCATATCATATTTTGTAAGGTAATTTGTTAAGATGAGTGCTAATTCCGGATCATCTTCTATAATGAGTATTTTTATAATGATGTCTTCCTTATGTAACTTACGTGATCAGTTTACTTTGTTCTTTATGATTATAATCTATATATACTTTAGTAATCGCAATCAAAAATGAAGTAATCGCCGGTCCCAATATCATTCCCCAAAAGCCGTACGTACTCATCCCTGCGATAATAGAGAAAAATATAACAATCTCATTGATCTCGATCGTACTTTTCAATAGATCTACTTTGATCACTTTGATAATCACCGGTTTAATGAGCGTATCGGCGATGATAGAAATAACAACAATAGAATAACTCGCAATAAAAATGGCCGTGTTCGCATCCATATTTGACCAAGAATACAATACCACGGGTATCCAGACAACAGCCCCTCCAATGACAGGTATCAATGATGCAAAACCATAGATCACACCAAAAAGCAGTCCATTAAATCCGAAGTAACTCACCATGACCCCAAATAGGAAACCTTCAAAAATGGCTGTCACAACGATCGAATAAAAAACCACTTCCATCGTAGAAGATACTTCATGTATCATCTTGGCACTTTTCATTCTGCTCACAGGCATGAGTGCACGTATCAGATCAAAAAAGCCTTCCCCATAGAAGTTGATGATAAAATAAAAAACAAGTACAAGAATCATATTCTTCACAAACCCAAGACCCGCACTTCCGGCTGTTGTCATGTAAGAGGTTGACTCTTGGATATACCCTGCGATCCTTTCATCACTCAAACCTATCTGACTCCACTCTTTTACATAGGGTATCTTTTGTGTAAAGGTTTGAACGACCGAGGTAACCTCATTGATGGTTTCAACATCAAGTTGTGCGATATACCCTACCCCTGTGGTTGCCATATAAATGATAGGTGCAAATAGTATCAAGATCAATAGTGAAGAAGTAAAAATAGCACTCAACTTTCTGGAATTAAAATATTTGATCAATTTTTTTGTCAGGTTGTACGTTGCCATAGTAAGCAACATCGCCACTACAATAGAGAGTAAAAAGGGTTTGTAGATACTATAGGCACCCATCAGTGAAAGTACAAAAAGTATAGTGATCGTGATACTTTTATTCGTTATCAAAAAGTCCGTCCTTCATTCCACCAAGCTTAAAATGTTCATAACTCTTTTGTGTGGCTATACGGCCACGTGCTGTTCTTTCTATATAGCCGTTTGCTATCAGATAAGGTTCCAGGACATCTTCGATCGTACCTTCGTCTTCACTCAGTGCTGCACCTATGGTACTGAGTCCCATGGGTTTGTTTTTTGCAGAGACAAGCAATTCTAAAAGTTGTATATCCTGTTCATCGAAACCTAAATTATTGACACCCAGTTCATCTAAAGCATATTGGGCTCTTTGTAACGTCACTTCTTCTTCATTCGCCACTTCAGAGAAGTCTCTAACACGTTTAAGCAAACGAAGTGCAATACGCGGTGTACCCCTACTTCTGCGTGCTATCTCCGTCGCCGCATGTTCTTGCGCTGGTTTTTCCAATTTCTGAGCAGCTTGCGCAACGATACGGGCCAACTCAACAGGGGTATAGAACTGCATACGGAAATGCATACCAAAACGCTCTCTAAGAGGGTTGGAAA
Source organism: Sulfurovum sp. TSL6 (assembly GCF_019972115.1). NCBI lineage: Bacteria > Pseudomonadati > Campylobacterota > Epsilonproteobacteria > Campylobacterales > Sulfurovaceae > Sulfurovum > Sulfurovum sp. TSL6. The sequence goes on from NZ_BPFJ01000002.1 coordinate 481,738, forward strand.
GCATCCCTGCTCTTGTTGTTGCCCCTATCAGAGTAAAACGCGGCAAGTCTATCTTTACCGTTTGTGCAGCAGGTCCGGAACCTATAATAATATCCAAACGGAAATCTTCCATAGCCGGGTAGAGTATCTCTTCTATAGCCGGAGACATACGATGTATCTCATCGATAAACAGAATATCACCCTCTTCGATATTGGTAAGCAGTGCCGCTAAGTCTCCCGCTTTTTCGATCATCGGTGCAGCGGTCGTTTTGATATTGGCTCCCATCTCTGTAGAGATAATATTTGCAATGGTCGTCTTTCCCAGACCGGGAGGTCCAAAAAAGAGAATGTGATCTAATGCTTCTTCTCTTTTTTTACTTGCTTCTATAAAAACTTTTAAATTCTTTTTAATTTTCTCTTGACCGATATACTCATCCCATGAACTAGGGCGAAGTGTTGCTTCATAAGAGACCTCTTCATCAAAACGTTCTATTTCAACCATACGTTCCATTTATTACTGTACCACCAATCGATTGACTACTATACCCGAACCTTCTACGGAACGTGCCACAGAACCTGCCAAAAATTTCTGTTTTTGTGTCTGTACCGCACCAGATAAAATGTTTTTACCATTTCGTGTATCAACTTTGATATCTGTATGACGCAATGCCTGTGTTGCTGCCAGTTTATCTTTGATGTCAGAAGCAGAACCTATGCTCGCTACTGGTCTGTGTACCGATCTATTGTCACTACACCCATTCAAGCATAATCCTGCAACCATCCCCATAGCAAATAAACTTTTAGTCATTTTTTGCTTTCTCAATAGGTATATTCATCACTGGGGAATTCTCTTGCTTTAACTTCATTACGATAGGCTTCAAGTCCTTCACGTACCTGTTTTGCTCCATCAAAATACTGCTTGACAAACTTCGGTTTAAAGGCTTCAAAGAATCCGAACATATCACTCCAGACGAGTACCTGTCCATCGGTAACATTCCCTGCCCCTATACCTATGGTCGGTACAGAGACTGCTTCGGTAATCGCTTTGGCTGCTTCTTCTTTCACCCCTTCAACTACGATGGCAAATGCACCGGCTGCTTCGATCGCTTTGGCATCTTCAACCAATCTATCGATGTCAGCCTGGTCTTTCCCTCGTATTTTATAGCCACCCTCACTGCGTATAAACTGTGGCATGAGCCCTATATGCCCAAGTACTGCGATAGAGTTTTGTGTCAAAGCTTCAACAATAGGTGCTCTCTCTTTACCGCCTTCTACCTTTACTGCTTGTGCACTGGTCTCCCGGTATACCCTTGTTGCATTTTTGACTGCAACTTCAGGCGACGTGTAAGTCCCAAAAGGCATATCCATTACGATCACAGGTAACGTTGCACCATTGCATACCGCTTGTGTATGGTAGATCATCTGATCCATGGTTGCAGACAGTGTATCTTCTTTTCCCAGAAAACTCATATTAAGACTGTCACCGACAAGTATCATCTCCACTTCACCATCAAAGATCTGTGCAAACAGTGCATCATAGGCTGTCACCATCGTAATAGGTTCAACACCTTTCATCTTTGCAAGGGTCGTTAAAGTAACTTTTTTTTCTATTTTTGGGGTATGAATACTCATTGTCTTCCTACATAGTTAAGTATTTCCTACACGTCTTTGCTTTTCCTTGCTTAGAACGCTTCGGTTTAGACACTAAAGAGAAGAAACTCTTCTTCTCATCTCAATGTGTCTCATTTTATCTAAAAAATGTATAATAACAAAAATATATTACATATTGTCATAAAAGAGTTCACATTGAAAAATTTAGTTGCCTATATTACCACCGGTTTCCCTTCATTGGAGTTTACCGTTGATGCCGCTTTGGCTTTAGCAGAAGCAGGTGTTGATACCCTTGAACTGGGTATGCCTTTTTCAGATCCTGTTGCAGATGGTCCCGTCATCGAAAAGGCCAACCTGAAAGCCTTGGAAAACGGTTTTAAACTTGACCATCTGTTTGAAGTGTCCGCGAAGATAACTCCCCATATAGATACTTTATGGATGGGATACTTCAATCCTTTTTACCACAAAGGATTGGAGACTTTCATCACTGAAGCAAACAAAGCCGGTGTAAACGGTTTCATCATTCCGGATCTTCCTTTAGAAGAAGCAAAGCCCTATAAACCAGCCATAGAAGCTGCGGGGTTGGCCCTTATAGATTTCATTGCGCCTACAGACTCCAAAGCACGTATCGAGCAGATAGTGACTGATGCAAAAAAATTCATCTACCTTGTAGCGTATGCAGGTATTACCGGTTCTGGACAAAGTGAAGATCTACAACCGATCATCACAGATATCAAAGCGTTTACAGATACACCAGTCTATGTAGGTTTCGGGGTAAATGAACATACTGCCAAAGAGAAAGCCAAAGGTGTAGATGGGGTTATCGTAGGTTCTGCTTTTGTCAAGGTCCTATTGGATGAGCATTTGAGTAATAGTCAAAAGATCACGAAGATCTCTGCTATTGCCAGAGAAATAAAAGAAAAAATAAATAGCTAAATAAGGAGAATATGATGGATGAAGGTATCAAAATCGGTCTCATTCTGCTCATTGCATCTATTATTGTCGTAGGCGGCGGATATTACTATATGACCAAAAAGCTCCCAAAAGAATAATACTTCTACCCATAAAAGTGTATTAAATAATTTCGAGTATAATACTCTTAATTACAAAAAGGGTTATACTCTATGGAACATTTTATCTGGAACGTCAATCCCAATATATTGCAATTAGGTCCTTTGCAGCTTCGTTGGTACGGTCTGCTCTTTGTGGGTTCATTTTTTCTTGGGCTCATGATCCTCACCAAGATATATAAACGTGAAGGCAAAGATCCGGCTGTGCTTGACAGTATGCTCATCTATATCATGGTAGGTGCGGTACTGGGTTCACGTTTGGTCCATTGTTTCTTCTATGAACCGGACTTTTATCTTTCTCATCCCCTGGAAATCCTCAAAGTATGGAAAGGCGGACTTGCAAGTCATGGAGGACTTGCGGGTGTACTGATCGCGCTTTATCTCTTTTCAAAACGTTACCATACACCCTACATGTGGTTACTTTCACGTGTAGCCATCCCTGGTGCGCTTACTGCGGCCTTTGTACGTTTTGGTAACCTTTTCAATTCTGAAATACTGGGACTTCCGAGTGATAAACCCTGGGCCATTATCTTTGCACGTGTAGATATGGTCCCTAGACACCCGGTACAACTTTATGAAGCATTTTCCTACCTCATCATCTTAGGACTTTTAATTGCTATCTACCGAAAAGTAACACCTGCTTTTGCAACCAAAATACTCCCTGGTGTCTTTTTGGTCGCAGTCTTTACTGCGCGTTTCTTTTTGGAATATACCAAAACCAGGCAGGCAGCCTACACAACAGATCTTCCTTTTACTACAGGACAGATGTTAAGCATACCTTATATAATATTGGGTATCTTATGGATCATATGGGCATTTAAAAGTACGTCTAAGGATAAAAAACATGACAAAGCCTCTCATAGCTAAATATGCACTCGGTATTGACATCGGTTCAACTACCGTTAAATATGTAGTATGTGATGAACACTTTAACATACTCCAAAAAGCCTATACTCCCCACGATACAAAACAAGCCCCGACACTTTTAAGACTCCTTCAGGAACTCTCTCTTACACACCCCGATATCTATAACAATATAGACAAAGTCTACATCACCGGTTCAGGAGCCACCCGTATAGCGCCAACGATCAATGCACGTTTTGTACAAGAGGTGAATGCGGTTGTCCTAGCTGTAGAACATCTCCATCCTGATGTAAGAGCTGTTGTCGAACTGGGTGGACAGGATGCCAAGATCATGCACTTTAAAGTCAGTGAGGATGGTAAAAAGTCTGTCCTTAGCTCTATGAATGACAAGTGTGCCTCAGGTACAGGTGCAACGATCGAGAAATGTACGATGAAAGTTGGCATGGAAAATGATGAAGTGCAAAAACTCACCTTTGAAACGGATAAACTTCACCATGTCGCAGCAAAATGCGGGGTCTTTGCGGAAACAGACATTGTGAACCTCGTCAAAACCTCTGTACCTTCGCATGAGATCATGAACTCACTTGCCGATGCCATCGTTATGCAAAACCTCACTGTACTGACACGTGGGAATACCCTGATGCCTAAAGTCTTACTTCTTGGAGGTCCCAACACTTACCTACCCTTTTTGCAAGAGTGTTGGCGTATGCGTATCAGTGAACTTTGGGATGAACGTGGTATAAAGTATGACAAAGAGAAAATCAATGAACTCATCATCGTACCTGACAATGCCCAGTATTATGCTGCTTTAGGGGCTGTGATCTTTGGTGAAGGCGAAGCGAACAATGATAAACCTTTTACGGGTCTTATACAGCTTAAGACCCTGGTTGACACAGGAGGTGTGACACAAAATGAGAATGATGACACCCCTCTCATTTCCAGCCCTGAAGAATTACAAACCTTTAAAGAGAAGTACACTATCAAAGCGTTCACACCTCCTGTACTTACAGAAAAAACCACCTGCTTCTTAGGTATAGATGGTGGTTCTACCTCTTCTAAAGCTGTCTTATGTGATGAAAAAGGAGAACTGCTCTTAAAGGTCTATCAACTCTCCAAAGGGAATCCCATCGAAGATACCCTAGAGTTGCTACAGAAAATACAGGCACAAGATTCTCATCACTTCTATGACATTCGAGGTTTAGGTGTGACCGGTTACGCAGCTGAAGTACTTGGCGGTGCACTCAATGCAGATGCCAATATCATCGAGACCATCGCACACATGAAAAGTGCCCAAAAAGCCTTTGGAGAAGATATCAATGTCATCTGTGATATCGGAGGACAGGATATCAAAGTGCTTTTTATGGAAAACGGCATGATGAAGAACTTCCGTCTCTCCAACCAATGCTCTGCAGGTAACGGGACCCTACTTCAAAGTATGGCAAAACAGTTTGGTGTCCCTGTAGAAAACTATGCAGAAACAGCCTTTACAGCCAAGAAAGCGCCACTATTCAACTATGGTTGTGCGGTCTTCCTGGACACAGACAGGGTCAACTTTCAAAAAGAGGGCTACAGTAAAGAAGAACTCTTTGCTGGTATTGCCAAAGTTTTGCCTAAAAATGTCTGGCAGTATGTTGTACAGGCACCTAACCTCGCTGCGTTTGGAGACCATTTTGTACTGCAAGGCGGTACACAATACAATCAAGCAGCGCTCAAAGCCCAAATAGACTATATCAAAGACAAAGTACCGCATGCAAGGGTAGATGTACACCCTCACCCGGGAGAAGCCGGTGCCTATGGTGCAGCTTTAGAGGCTAAAGATCTAGTCGAGCAAAGAGGGTATGCAACCTTTGTCGGCATGGAAGAAGCGTTACAGATGACCTACACTTCCAGAACCGATGAAAGTACGCGTTGTCACTTTTGCAGTATCAACTGTTCTCGTACCTTTATAGACACACAAACACCTTCATCTGACACTGTACGCTACATCGCAGGGTTCTCCTGTGAAGAGGGTACCGTGGAGTCACATGAAGCACTTAAACTACTCAAAGAAAGCAGAAAAGAGTTACAACAAAACACTCCTAACCTTGTCAAAAAAGAGTCGATGTCGCTCTTTGCACCTACCTATGATCTGGAGACAAAACCTACCGCTTCCACACAGATCAAAGAGCAACAGGTCAAAGTAACACTGGGCGGCTGGGGACCTACATTAAGAAAAGAGGTCAGCAGAAATTTTTCAGAGAGCAGCCAAGAGAGTAAAAATTACAGAAAGAATCTGCAGATAGCCATACCCAAAGTACTGAACATTTACTCTCTGGCTCCTTTTTTACGTACCTATCTCGAAGCACTTGACCTTAGCCCTATGCACATACAGTTTTCAGGTTTTTCCAATGAAGACATGTTCTTGGAAGGAGCTAAATACGGTTCTGTAGACTCATGTTACCCGGCCAAAGTAGCCCAGTCTCATGTCTATTCGCTGATGTACTCTAAAAAGTTTTCCAAAAAACACTTTGATCATCTTTGGTTTCCTGCAGTCACCCATCTTCCCGGCTATCTCAAACATACGATGGGTCAAACTTCCTGTCCTATCATCTCTGGTACACCAAAAGTAGTCTACTCTGCATTCACAAAAGAGAAAAATCTCTTTGAAGAAAAAGGTATCGATTACGTAGAAGATGCACTTAATTTTGACAACCCCGACCTGCTGAAAAAACAGCTTTTTCAAACCTGGAAAGACAAACTCTGTATCACAGAGGATGAGAATAACTGGGCGGTTGAGCAGGCATGGAAAGCCTTGGATAAAAATGATGCCCAGATCATGCAGGAGGGACGCAGTATCCTGGATGAGGCGGTAGCCAAGGATGAGATCGTGATCTTGCTGCTGGGACGTCCCTACCATTCAGACCCGGGGCTCAACCATGAAGTCTTGGATGAATTTCAATCCTTAGGGTTTAAAACACTATCCATGCGTGCCATTCCTAAAGATGAAGCGTACCTGATGCAGTATTTTAAAGAAGATGTGGACTTGGGTTATGTTGAATCGCCTTATGACATACGCGATGTATGGGCAGAGAATTTTTCAACCAATTCTGCACAGAAGGTCTGGGCAGCCAAGTTTGCAGCACGTCATCCTAATGTTGCCGTACTTGACCTTTCTAGTTTCAAATGTGGCCATGATGCACCCACCTACGCGATCATTGACAAAATATTAGGTGCAAGCCGTACACCACACTTGACCCTTCATGACATCGATGCCAACAAACCCGGCGGATCGATCAAAATACGTGTGAAAACCTTTGCCTATACAATGGAACAGTATCAAAAAAGACTTTCACATCCACAACAAACAACGTACAATACAAAACAAGAGGAGATGACAGTATGAGTGAAATATGCAGCAGCATGAGACCTCCAGAGAGCAATGGTGATTTAACATTTATCAATGCAACTCAAACACAATGGAGGGATGTACCGCAAGAAACGATCCAGTATGCACCCAAAGATGAAACGATCCTGCTTTCAGGCGGATTAACCATCCTGCAAGACCAACTCATACAGGCTGCCCTGCAGTCACTGGGTGAGAATTATATTTCTATCCCTAACCCCGATTTTGAATCCTTTCAGAAAGGGAAAGCCTATGGAAATAGGGGCCAGTGCAACCCTACCTATTTTACAGTCGGAAACCTCGTCAAATACTTACAAAAACTCCGTGATGAAAAAGGTCTCAGCAGTGAAGAGATCGTACGAAAATATGTCTACATCACTGCGGGCGGTTGCGGGCCTTGTCGGTTTGGTATGTATATCACCGAATATAAAAAAGCCTTAAGGGATGCAGGTTTTGATGGATTGAGAATTACCTCTTTTGACCATGATAAAGGCATCTTCCAAGGAGATGAGATCGATGACGGGATTTTAAACTTTACCCCTACATTTTTCATCACACTGACCAAATCTGTGATTATCGGTGATATTATGAACATCCTTGGCTATAAAATGCGTCCGTATGAAGTAGAAGCAGGAAGTGTTGATGCAGCCATGAAGATCTGTGAAGATCTTGTCTCTGAAGCATTCTTAGAAAAAAAGAGTTTAATCAAAACATTATGGAAATGCCGAAGGGTTTTAGAAGAGGTCAAACTCGACCGTTTACAACCTAAAGCCAAGGTCATGGTCATGGGTGAATTTTGGGCGGCTATGACAGAGGGTGACGGAAACTACAACCTGCATAGATTTTTAGAATCCGAAGGCGCAGAGTGTATACCCCAGCCTATCATCAACCGTTTGCTTTTAAATCTTTGGGAAGCAGAACGTGCTTTACACAAAAAAGAACATTTGCAGGTTCAAGATGCAAAAAAAGTAGACTTCTCTTCTGTGAAAACACGAGTGCTTATCAAGCTGGGCAAGGCAGCGATCAAAACCCATTTCGCCCTGTATGCAAAAGCCATAGGTCTCCATGACTATGAGATACCTGATATGGATAAACTTGCCCGTTTAGGCCAAGAGTACTATACGCTTGACTGTGACGGGGGTGAAGGACATTTGGAAGTAGCACACCTGATCGAAAGTGTTAAAGAGAACATTTCACACCTTGTCATCTCCGTCAAACCTTTTGGATGTATGCCCTCTTCTTCAGTCTCTGATGGGGTACAGTCACTGGTCACAAGCCGTTTTCCTGAAGCCAATTTTCTTGCCATCGAAACATCAGGAGAAGGCGCAGCGAACTTTTATTCACGTGTACAGATGGCTCTGTTCAAAGCAAAACAATCGGCAAAAGAGGAATTTGAAAATTTAACACTGCCAGAAGAGATACCAGAGAAGATACATAACTATCTCTATCAGCCTAAAAGTGAACAGGCAGGTACGGCTTCACAATTGATATCAAGTTTAGAAGTAAGAAGGCTTTAGCCCTCTTCTGTCTTGTGGATAATTTCAGCCAGTCCTTCTTCTTGCTCTTCATCGATATCCAGCTTTTCCACTACCCCTGCTTCAGGATCTGTAAAGACTGACATCTCCAACTCTTTTTCACTCTTAGCCACGACACAGGTCACGACAGCATCCCCTGTGACATTCACAGAAGTGCGTATCATGTCAAGCAGTCTGTCAACCCCCAGGATGAGCCCTATACCTTCTACAGGAAGTCCTACCTGCACAAAGACCATAGAAAGCATGATGAGCCCTACACCTGGTACCCCTGCTGTGCCTATGGAAGCCAGTACAGACATAAGTATCACTGTCAAATAGCCGCTTAATCCCAGTTCAACACCATATACATTGGCTATAAAAACAGTAGCAACCCCCTGCATAATGGCCGTACCGTCCATATTGATAGTGGCACCAAAAGGTACAGTGAACGAAGCCACCGAGTTATCTACACCCATACGCTTAGTCACTGATCTTAGTGTCACCGGTATGGTAGCATTGGAACTTGCTGTAGAAAAGGCGAATACCTGTGCATCCCGTATCTTTTGTAAAAACATTTTAGGACTCAGACCGGAAAAAAGTTTGAGTAGGATCATCAGCGTGCCAAAAAGATGGAGTAACAATGCAGCCACAAGAACCAATACATACCCGGACAGGCTGATAAGAAGATCCAAACCGAGTTCTGAAATCGCTTTGGCAAGCAATGCAAACACAGCGATAGGTGCTACAGACATAATGATATTGACCATATGCATCATCGCTTCATTGAGCACTTCTACACCTTCTGCAATGTTTTGCGCTTTTTTCCCTACCATTAACAATGAGATACCGAACAAAATAGAAAAAAAGATGATCTGCAGCATATTTCCAGAAGCAAAGGCATGGATGACATTGTCAGGGATAATGTTAATGAGTACTTCCGAAAGAGGCGGTGCCTCCTTGGCTGTAAAAGTCGTTGCAGTTGTACCATTTACACCGGAACCAGGAGCCACGATCATCGCGAAACCTATAGCAGTAGCGATAGCGATAGCCGTCGTTAGTATATAAAGTCCAAATGACTTTACCCCTACACTCCCCAGTTTCCGCACATCTCCTATACCCAATACACCTGAGATCAGTGAAAAGAAGACCAAAGGGACCACAAGCATTTTCAGTGCGGTAATGAACATCTTTCCTATGATGTAAAAAACGCCTCCAACCACATACTCCTGTATAAAGCTGCCTTCACTGTTCCAGGCACCCATATTGATCACCAGTCCTACGATGATCCCCAAGAGCATCGCCCATAGTACTTTTTGTGTAAGTGTCATATTACTTCTTCCCTTCTATTGTCTCTATTGTTAAAAGTTAGGTTATCTCATAAGTGTACTTGAATACTACAATCTTCTTTTCAACCCCAGATACATAAGCTGATGGCCTAAATCTAACTGTTCTATTGGTGGTTTGCATTATAACAAAATATAGTTTTTTCTGCCCCTATTGACAAAGTAACCTAAATGTGTTAATATCCACCATCTTTCAGATATGGGGATGACTTGGTTTCGACTGGAGTAGTCGGGGCTATGTGCATGTCGGACTGGGCAATTCCGTTACGCGGCCCACACGCGAATAAACGCAAACAATACAGATTATCGTCCAGCTTACGCAGTAGCGTAAGTCATTAACCCCGCTAACGCGGAGGACTGCTTCGCCGGTGAGTGTCATCTTAACCGGATTTTGAAGTATCACATCTGATGACTATGCTCCCTGGAAGCTATGCCAGGGTGTGAGAATTTTAGCTCGTCTTGTAAAGTTTTGAGTGTAGTACAAAGCAGGATTAAAATTAACAACACTGACTAAGCATGTAGAGTCATGGTTCTATCTATTTTAGGACAGGGGTTCAATTCCCCTCATCTCCACCAAACTCCAATTTAATACAATCTAATAAAATACAAATAACCCCCTTATTTACGAACATTAAATCATATATAGTCTAACTGTGTTAGATTATTATGTATAATTATTGGTACATTAAAAAAAGGAAGAAGAAATGAACAATGAAAACAAAAATGAAGTAACGGTAGTAGATATAAAGATGCCATTCATGTCAATGGTTACGTTTATGGTAAAAGCAGCTCTTGCAGCAATTCCAGCTATTTTCATTTTAATGGTTATTTTTACATTCTTTACGGCATTTTTAGGTAATATTGCTGGTCGTTAATGAGATAATCTTTTAGGCTTACTCAAGTTCCATACCTCCTATGCACCCTAAGGATTTGTTCTTTTAGAACTCCATCGGTAAGACTGATACAAACGCCATTAGTGCCTCCAATAGGAACATCTAACTGTCGCAAAGAAGAAGTATACAATGACAGAACGCATAGATATGAGTGGAAAACTATCTGCAATACAAAATCATCAAACATCAAGAAGTCTCTAAAAGTATGCTATTGAGGGGATTTTTTTGGATTGGTTAATTTAAGTGGTGCGGATGAGAGGACTCGAACCTCCACGCCGTAAAGCACCAGATCCTAAGTCTGGCGTGTATACCAATTTCACCACATCCGCATGTGATTATTACAATAAGAGAGTATTCATTTTAACTTCTCTGTCGAATAATACAAAAGTTTCACTTTTGATCAAATAAGTAAAAGTCAAAAATATCATTATGCTAATATGAAATATTTTACATTGGCCCTAAAGAACTACATTAGTGTTAATAAGACATTTTACATACTCTTAATACTGAACTATTGTAATAGAAGGACACCTTGTTTTTTAAAATTTGTAATTTACACCTATCATTACCACTGGATAGAATTTATAATCTTCTACATCATCAATAATTTTTTGAGTTTCAATTACAAGGTTATTATTAATTTCATCTTCAATAGGAGTTCCAATGATTAATGGATTTAAATCAGCATTTAAATCTACTTTTGGTGAACCTTGATACATAACACCTAGGTCAAAAGAAAATCCCCAACCTTTTTCATTAGAATTGTTTCCCCATCCAATACCAAGATATGGAGCAACATCATCAAATTCAACGTGAGTATTTAATTTACCAACTTCAGAAGCAGTATATTTATCATTACCGATTGTTATTACTTCTGATCCAAAAGGAGTAGCACTACCATCAAATTCATTACCATTATAATAAACACCACCACTTACTCTAAATGTATTTTCAAATGGGAAATAATCTACTAGAAGACCAGCATTTTTAAAATCAATATTTCCATCATAACTAACAGTATCAACATCTAAAGTATGGCTATACTGTAAGCCATTCACATTTACTCTAGCTGAAAAACTATCACTAATAGGAGTTGCTAAATTAATACCTACACCTAATGTTCCTACTGTTATACCAGCATTGTAATTTGATTCACCAACAGAATCTGCAAAAGCTAAACCTCCACCCATTGTTACTAAACATGTAACTAAAGTACCTTTAAAAAAAAATTTCATTATCTGTTCCTTTTGACATAAAAATAAAATAGTTGTGAAAAATGAATTAACTAAATTTTGATAACCTGACAATCTTAACAAGTTAAGATCCATGGCTTTCTATCCCTGCTTCACAACAAAATAAGTTTGAATTAAATAAGATTTATATGGGATAGTAAGTAGTAAAGAGAGAATGATACATAATACACTAGTATTAGTATTTGGCAACCTGGCGATCTTAAGTTAAGACCCATGGCTTTCCGTCCCTGCTTCACAACAAGTTTGGCACAACAAATATATCTATTTAAATACAAGAAATTATAACAGAAAAAGTATATGATTATTTTTAAGAGGGGGTTCAATTTCCCTCATCTCAAACAATTCACCAAATTTAAATCACTTCTTTTCGCAGTTCAGCAGATAACGCAGTCGTCATTTCATAAGAAATAGTCCCAAACTGTTTTGCAGCCGCTTGTGCATCACTCATCACACACACTTCTTCTTTATCTGATTCAAGAGAGATAGAGTCCATAGAAACACGTCCTAGTATAGGTAAGCCCTCACTTGTTATATAAGGTTGAGCACTGTCTCCTCTGGACCATCCGTCACCATAACCCAGATCATAGGTAGATACCGTCATATCATGTGAAGCTATGAAGTCCCCTCCGTACCCTATGCGCTCTCCATCTTTTAATATTTTAGTTGATATCTTTTTAGCATATAGTGACATTACAGGACGTAGTGTTACTTCATCAAAAAGGTGTGGCAGTTCACTATATCCGTACGCACCTATGCCTACACGTACTAGATCTTCATCAAAACTTTTTGTTCTAAGAATAGCTGCTGTGTTATGCGAATGTACTCTTACATGCGTAAACCCAGCTTCTTTTACGCTTTCTTTCACACGCTCAAACTGTTTTTGCTGCCAAAAGAGTTCAGAGCTTAACTCATCTGCACTACGGTAGTGGGTCATCACACCTGTAAGTTCTAACCCTTGTGCTTTAATCAAAGTACAAGCTTCACCCAGCTCATCAAAGGCTATCCCGTTACGGTGCATTCCCGTATCTACTTTGAGTTCTACTTTTGCACCTTTTTGGGCTTCTTTGATATCTTCTAATGTATTGATAGTAAAAGAATAGACCTCATCTTTTATGATACTGTCACCCAATACCAGTATCGTTTCAAATAAAGATCTGATCACTTCTGCTTCTGCCGTTTTTCGTACCACTGCATGTCTGATACCAAACTCTGATGCCAGTCTTCCCATCAGTTCCAGTCCGTGACCATAGGCATTGTCTTTAAGGACAATTGCGATCTTTTCAACTGAGCCAGTTTTTAGTGCAATTTGGTTAAGATTATGATAGAAATTTTGTTTATTTATTTTAATAAATGCCATGACGAGATTATACAATATAGATAATAAATAAGGGATACGATGCAAAAAGATCTAAAAGTGGTGATGCCGGCAGAATGGGAAAAACAGCGTGCCGTACTCTTGTCCTTTCCTCATGAAGAGACAGATTGGCATGATCCCCATAACGCAGCAGACCTGGAAGCGAGTCTCTCACCTTTTATACGTATCGCTCAAGCTATCGCTTATGGAGAAGCCGTTTACATTATCTGTAAAAACAAAGAAAAAATTGCAAAGATGTTCTGTTCTACACGTAACATGACTTTCATAGAGATACCCACGAACGATACATGGATACGTGACTACGGCTACATCAGTATAAAAGAAAATCAGGAAGTGAAACTGCTTGACTTTACCTTTGATGGCTGGGGCGGTAAATTTGAAGCCTCTCTTGACAATGCTGTCAATACTGCTTTACATAAAAAAGGTTATCTTGGCACGACGCCCCTTGAACATATTGATTTTGTTCTTGAGGGAGGCTCGATAGAGAGTGATGGGGAAGGAACCATCCTCACGACTTCAGAATGCCTTTGCAACCCGAACAGAAACGGTGGACTGAGTAAACAAGAGAGCGAAGAGAAACTGCATACCTATCTGGGTGCACAAAGAGTGTTATGGCTGGACCATGGATATCTTGCAGGCGATGATACAGACAGTCATATAGATACTTTGGCCAGGTTTGTCAACACAACGACCATCATGTATGTCAAGTGTGAAGATAAAGAAGATGAACATTACGAAGCACTACAGGAAATGGAAAAACAATTGAAAAGTTTTACCACTTCAGAAGGCCAGCCTTATACGCTCGTTCCACTTCCCATGTGTGAAGCAAAATATAATGATGCACAAGAGAGACTGCCGGCAACCTATGCCAACTTTCTCATTACCAATGATGCATTGATCTACCCTACCTATGAGGATAAAAATGATACAAAAGCAGGAGAGATCTTTAAAGAGGTTTTCCCAGATAAAGAGATCATTCCTGTGAATTGTTCAAAACTGATAGAACAGGGTGGGAGTCTACACTGTTCTACGATGCAGATAGCCTATTAAAAAGGATTTTTATGAAAACAGCACTGATTCAACAAGCCTACCATGGCAGTAAAGATAAAACCCTTCAAGTCACTACAGAGAAGATAAAAGAAGCTGCACAAAACGGTGCAGAACTTGTTGTCTTACAGGAACTGCATCAAACAGAGTACTTCTGTCAAAGTGAAGATACCAAATTTTTTGATTATGCGGCCCACTTTGATTCTGATGTAGTATTTTGGGGTAATATTGCCAAAGAGTACAATGTGGTTCTGGTCACGTCACTTTTTGAAAAACGGACAGCAGGCCTCTACCATAATACCGCCGTCGTCTTTGAAAAAGATGGGTCTGTCGCAGGAAAATACCGGAAGATGCATATCCCTGATGATCCAGGATTTTACGAGAAGTTCTACTTTACGCCAGGTGATCTTGGTTTTGAACCTATACAAACTTCTGTGGGGAAACTAGGTGTACTTGTCTGCTGGGACCAATGGTACCCTGAAGCTGCACGGGCTATGACACTCAAAGGGGCAGACATACTTATCTATCCTACGGCTATAGGCTGGTTTGAAGCAGACAGTGAAGACGAAAAAGCAAGACAACTTGACAGCTGGATCACCATACAGCGTTCTCATGCCATTGCAAACGGATTACCCGTACTAAGCTGTAACCGTGTAGGTTTTGAAGCCGATAGTGCCGGTGTGATGGCTGGTACGCGTTTTTGGGGGAACTCTTTTGTATGTGGCGCACAAGGAGAGATGCTTGTACATGCAGATGATAAGAGCGAAACCATACTTTATGCAGACATTGAACATGAGCGTACCAAAGAAGTACGTGATATCTGGCCGTTTTTACGTGACAGACGTATAGAAGCGTATGAGTGTTTACTGAAAAGATATTGTGACTAACGTATCATTTCCGATACGTATTATAGAGGGTATTGTGAAGATCACTGCTTCTCGAACCACCACATAAAGGCGAACATGAGTCCTGGTGTTTTTGCGATACTTTCATCATAGAGAAGCTTCTTTGCTTCCTCTATGGGCAAATAGACAACCTCTATCTGTTCATGGTCTACACCACCGCCTTCACTCACCTTCATACTCTCATCGAGTTCGGCAAAGTAGAGTGTCTGTTTACTTCCTGCGAAGCCTACTGAGGTATGAAAAGAAGTGATTCTCTCGATGTTTTGGAGTGGGATATCATATCCACACTCTTCTTCTACCTCTTCTTTTGCAATTTCTGCCAGAGAAAGTTCTTTATCCACGATACCCGCACACAGTTCTATTGTCATACCAATATCATTGTTCAAGTAGACCGCAGGACGGAACTGTCTCACCAAAACAAATGATCTTTTTTCTTTATGGTAAAGAAGAATGGCAACACTATCATGTGCTTCAACGATCTCCCATGATTTTTGAATACCTTCTTGTTCGTATGTCGCAAATGCTGTTGATATAAACTTGGCATTGACCAAAGGCTGAAGTTTAAAGTGCTTGATCCGTTTTTCCATCTTCTACTCTCATGCTTGTTTGTTCATATCCATCCCACACAAAAGGGGTACTTTCTTCTTTGAGATATGCCAACATTCTTTCTTTCTTCTCTTTTGCATTCTTGATCACGACTTTTTTGTATTTTGTTGTGGACACATCCTTATATTTGGTAAATTTCTTTAAAACAGTATCTTTGATTGATGCCTTACGTAATACTCGCATTGGGTTTACCCATCTTCCATGTTTCTTCATTCCAAAATGCAGATGGGGTCCTGTACTTCGTCCTGTACTCCCAACATACCCTATAATCTGACCTTTCTTCACGCGCTGTCCTCTTTTAACACGTATACGACTCTGATGTGCGTACAGTGATTCATATCCACCGGGATGTTTGATCTTTACGACTTTACCATACCCACCCAAGCGACCCGAAAAAGTAACTTTTCCAGAATTTACTGCAAGAAGCGGTGTCCCTCTTCTTGCTCCAAAGTCTGTACCATGATGCGGGCGGTACCGTTTCAATATCGGATGATATCGTCTATGACTGAATGAGGAAGTGATACGAACATGACGTAAAGGCATACCAAAACGAGAAGAGATACTTTTGATGGGGACCCTACGGTAATAAGTCACTTTTTCCTTATCTTTAACCGTATATGCTTGAGACTTTTTAGTACTCGTGTAGCCATAGCCATCTTTATCTGCATAGATGAACTGCCGTTTCTTATGAGATTCATACGTAGCTATTTTAATATATGGCATAGAGTGTGGTTGACCCATTCTCGTTTTTTGTGAATAGAGAAAAGAAACTTTATCTCCCTTTTGAAACTTTCTCGTATTCACAGTACCCTTAAAAAGCTGTCCGATCTTATCTGCCAGAGCTGGATGATGTAATGCATTGTTCACATCTGTATAAAGATTTTGTTCTATGGTAACCGTAGCACCATGTTCTTTTTCTTTATACTCTATAGGAATAATATCGAAACTATACACATCACTGTTATGCGCTTTAGCCAATCTTATTTGCATCTCTTCCCCTATAGGGATCAATGCCTGCTCTAGTGTATCCTTGCTGTCTTTCAACTCATAAAAGAGTTGACCACCCTCAATTTCGGAGAGAAACTGAATATCTGCTTTTGAAATATCATTGAGTATCTCTTTAGAGATCTTTTTGGAGTCTAAATACTCTGAAAATGTTTCCCCTTTTTTCCAATATCCAAGCGTTACTTTCGCACCAAATAAGGAACTTGATATCAAGATCCATACCACTATATTTTTAAGACTTCCCATTCTCTACCATTATCCCTACTGCTTAGTTGGATATAATTATAACTTAAGTAGGTTAATCTACCCGCAACAATAAAGACATCAATAAACTTTTACTATATTACTTGTATAATCAATACCATTATTTAACACTTAAAGGACCGCTATGCACAAAATAGCTCTTATCGCTCTACTCTCTTTACCACTTTTTGCAGGTTTTTTCCCTCAAACAGTACACACTTCTGTTAAATCTGTAAAAGGAAATACCATTACACTCAACAAAAAGTTTCCTATCAATGGTATGAGTGGTGTGGTGATTCATAATTACGGCAATGACCTGACAGCTATCACCAGTCGTATCGCCCAAACTTCATCGGATGAATCCATTGCCTTGGTCAGTAAAGATATCCTGCATCATGATGAACTTCCTACCATCAAAACACCTGTTTCACCCAAAGACAAGGTCATTGGCGGATACCTTTATAATAATGTGCTTGTTTTAGCACCGGATGCAGATACCTATGCAAAAATCACCTCTGCACATCATAAAAAATGGATACATCCAGACCTTTTTGCCTTATATCTTTCTGTCGAAGGAGAAGAGAAGCCAACCAGAGAAAACCTTGCACGTTTTGCAAAAAAATATCAAGTAGGACTTGTCTATATCGTACGTAAAAACTCTGCTGTACTTTTAGACCCTGTTTCTGAAAAAATAGTCTCTCAAAAGTCTATGACAAATCTACCTGCCAAAGGAGTATTTCCTTTCTATATGCGTTTTAAAAAACGTGGTTCAGGATGGTTCGGCAGCGATGTTGAGGGTAATTATTACAACACAATGGAATCTTTATAAGGGAACACTATCATGTTAGATAACAAACATATAAAATATTTTGAAAAAATTGTCGGAAAAGAGAATGTCTATAGTGATAAAGCACACCTCATCGCATACTCTTATGATGCTACACGCACACGCTTTGAACCTGAAGCAGTGGTCTTCCCTAGAGATGAAGCGGATGTAAGTGCCATACTCAAATACTGTAATGAGCATCATATTGTTATTACACCAAGAGGCGCAGGTTCTGGATTTACAGGCGGTGCTCTGCCGACGCAAGGCGGTATCACCTTAGGTATGGAAAAGCACATGAATAAGATCCTTGAGGTCGATATGGAAAACATGGTAGCCGTCGTACAGCCAGGTGTCATCAATATGGATCTTCAAAAAGCGGTTGAAGAAGTAGGACTTTTTTATCCGCCTGATCCAGCCAGTGAAGAGTACTCAACCATCGGTGGAAATGTGAGTGAAAATGCAGGAGGCATGCGTGCTGCGAAGTATGGTATTACCAAAGACTATGTGATGGCGCTTCGTGCTGTACGTGCGAATGGAGATATCATCCGTGCAGGGAAACGTACTATCAAAGATGTAGCCGGATACAATATAGCGGGTATCCTCATTGCCAGTGAAGGAACACTTGCAGTCATTACTGAGATCACAGTGAAGCTCATACCTAAACCGAAGTTTACTAAAGCCTATATGGGGATATTCCCTTCTGTAGATGATGCGATGAATGCCGTATTCAAATCACTTGCAGCGGGTGCAAACCCTGTGGCTATGGAATTTATGGATGATCTGGTGGTCCAGGCATTGAAAGAGAAACTGGGCATCAAACTGCCGGAAGATGCAGGTGCACTGCTCATAGGTGATGTCGATGGAAATGTGATAGAAGAGGTAGAGTTTCAACTTGATACTCTGGAAAGATCATTTAAAGAGAATGGTGCCCAAGAGTTCATTGTTGCACATAATGCAGAAGAGAGAAATGAACTCTGGTATGCAAGACGTAATGCTTCCCCGTCCATCACGATCTTTGGAAGCAAAAAACTCAACGAAGATATCTCTGTGCCAAGAAGTATGCTGCCTGAAGCACTTGAGCGTATCTATGCCATAGGTGATAAATATGGATTTAAAGTACCATGTTTCGGACATGCAGGTGATGGTAATATTCACGTCAATGTTATGGTTGATGGTTCGGATGAGCAACAACTTCACGATGGTCACAAAGCCATAGAAGAGATCTTTGAACTCGTCGTAGAGATGGGAGGAACACTCAGTGGTGAACATGGTATCGGTACAAGTAAGGCACCGTTCATGAACATTGCATTTAATGAGCTTGAACTAGACCTGTTTAAGAGTATCAAACACTCTTTTGACCCTAACAACATACTCAACCCGGGTAAAATGGGATTACCCAACTAATTATTCACCCTCTTTGACATAACCTCTAGAGGTATGTCACTTTGATTGAATGTATACATTCCCGTCAAAAACACGGGAATAGCGGAGGAATCAATGAACATGCAAAATAATCCTCAATTCACAAAAATATTAAAACACTATTACATCTTTTTACGTGACTTTTTAGGGGATCTTTTTGACAGTAGGCTGGGGCATTATGCATCCAGTTTGAGTTGGAGTACACTTTTCTCCATCATTCCTTTCTTAGTGATCATGCTTGCTATCTTTACTACTATGCCTCTGTTTCATACCATGTATGCAAAAGTGGAAGAACTCATTTTTGCCAACCTCTTACCTACAGAATCAACAGTCATTATGGAATACCTTAATACCTTTGTAGCCAACTCTGATAAATTGGGTTATATGGGTGCATTGTATGTGATATTTGCTGCAGTCATGTTTTTCAAAGACTATGATTATATCGTGAATGATATCTTTTCAACATCCAAACGAACTATTTGGCAAGCCATTAAAACCTATCTTTTACTTATCATCGCCATACCAGCCATGATGGCTGCTTCTTTTTATCTCTCCGCTGAGATACAAGTGTATCTTGATAAAAGCAGTATCACCAGTATCATACATCTCTACGAAGTTATCCCTTATTTCATCATATGGATGATGTTTTACATTGCCTACCAACTCTCTCCAAATACCCCTATAGAGGTCTCCGCTGCCCTGATAAGTTCCTTCATTGCTTCTCTTGTATGGTATCTTTCTAAAAGTGCTTTTGTCTTCTATGTTATCCATAATAAGACCTATGCAAGTATCTATGGCAGTATCAGTATTGCACTTTTTTTCTTTTTATGGATCTATATCTCATGGGCTATCTTCATCCATGGGCTTAAATTTTGTGACCTACTGAACAAAAATGAAGAGATAGACCATATATGAAAACCGTAAGTAAATGACAACAGTTTGTCATTTATAGGTTTGGAACCGAAATGGTGGAGCAAGGCGACCCATGAAGGAAGACCCAGTATTCATAATAAAAAAAGATACATAGCATACAATAATGCTAAACCTTTAAGTGACCAAAAAAGTTTTTTACTCCATACAGCCCCTAGAGATATACCTATATATCCAAGTATTGCCCAGATAGGTAAAAGTGACTCTGTACTGCTTTTTGGAAGAGCAAACAATACTAACAACCCCGTATCAAAAAGACTACCCATACCCAATAGATGTAACCCCATCACACAAGGGTAAAAAGGAATGAACAGCAATGAAAGCAGAGGTGACAAAAGTTGATATCCATTCATCACAGGAAACACAGTATGTACAATAGGAAGCATCAAAAGAAAGATACCCAAAGGGATAAAAATAAGTGAAATGATCCATGTTTTAACACCTTTACTGTACTGCAGCAATAAAAAGATATAAAATACCCCTGCCACAGAAAGCCCAAAACTAAGGGAAACAAGCAAAGAAGGAAAGAGTGCCACAAGTATCAAGATGATTGTAGTTAAGAAGGTAAAACTCATTAGTTCCAACCCCAACAGAAGTACTATCCATCCGACCAGTACCATAGCATAGGAACGTACCAAAGAGGGAGGAAAATCTACAAACCATACATAAGTACCTAGCAGAATCATTGCCGTCAATCCTACATCAAAAAGTGCATGACGATAAGGGAAATAGTGTTGCTGCAGTGGTCTATAGAGTAACAAAATCAAACCATACACCAACCCCCACAATATCCCTAAATGAAACCCGCTTAAAGCAACAAGATGACTCACACCCAGCATACTGATCTTCTCTCTTAACTCTTTCTCCAAAAGGGTAGCAAAAAATATAGCATTGTAAAATGACTGCAAAGAGGACTTTTCATGTTGTGAAGCCACGTTCACCAATAGCCTGTCTTTAAAAGTTACAGGGAGAAGTTCTTGTGCTTTAATGCGGCTTTTCACATAAAAGGTACCTATATAATCAACAAAGGATATGTTCTTATTTGGAAATATCTGTAGACGAAGACGTTTGTGATCGAAAAGATCTTTACTGTAGTTCGTAGTATAAAAAGTCAAACCCTCTTTACTTCGAAGTTTAAGCACTTGATAACGTTTATTTTCTTTAGACTTTTGATAGGCATTCAATACTTTTGCATGGGTATAGTAAAAAGGTTTTGAAATAAACTGTTGATACGCTTGATATTCAAAAAAGAGCCGGATCAGTATCACCAATAGAAAAAAGAGTATCACCCAAATAAATGTTTTCTTTTCTGGGAATAGTTTTGGTTTTTCTAATTGCATGATGTTATATCCTTAGATCCCCATATCAGGTACGGGAATGACGAAATAACATTATACGTAATATTCTTATTATATAGCAGGTAAGTCTATATTTCCTGTATTCATAGGAATATCTGCATCTTCATACTCTATTTCAAAGGCTGGTCCTGTTGGCGCATCGACAAAACGTGTAAAGTTCTTTTGGAAAATAAGATTAACGGTACCCGTAGGTCCATTTCTCTGTTTCCCTATGATGATTTCTGCATCTTCCTCAGGTTTTTTTCTAAACTCGGACGTGTACTCTTTACCTTCGGCTTTGGCTTTCATCTCTTTTTCTTTCTCTTGCGCCTCACGATAGACATCATCACGATAGACAAAAAGGATGATATCGGCATCTTGTTCTATAGCTCCGGACTCACGCAGATCGGAGAGCATCGGACGCTTGTTATCCCTGCTTTCCACACCACGGTTAAGCTGAGAGAGTGCGATGATGGGTATCTGAAGTTCTCTGGCCAACTGTTTGAGCCCTCTTGAAATTTCAGAGACTTCCTGCTGTCTTCCTTCCCGTCCTTCACCACTCATCAATTGCAAGTAGTCTATAATGGCTACAGAGATTTCAGGGTGTTGTGCTTTCAGTTTACGCAGTTTACTACGTACATGGTGAATAGTTGCATATCCGCCGTCATCTACAAAAAGTTTTTTTGAAGAGAGATCCTGTGTCGCAGCAGAAAGATCACTCCACTGCTCATCTTTAAGGTCACCTACTCTCAGTGCCTGAAGAGGTATGGAGGTTTTTGCAGAAAGCAGTCTAAGCATCAGCTGTTCTGCCGGCATTTCCAGTGAGAAAAAAGCCACCCCTTCATTACGCTCTATCGCTTTGAGTGCCATGTTAAGGACAAATGCTGTTTTCCCCATCGCAGGACGTGCAGCGATGATCACCAGGTCACCTTTACCAAATCCTGACGTCTTATCATTCAGGTTTCTAAATCCCGTATCTGTACCGATCAGTTTAGAATTTCCGAGCGCTTTGAGACGTTCTATTTCCGCCATCATGGCCAAAGTGATCTCTTTAGATTCTCTAAAGTCATCTGATGTTGAGTTTTGTGTGATCTCGTAAAGCTTTTTCTCTACCAGATTCATCACCTCTTCAGCAGGCAGATCATCTTCTATCGTGACCTTTTTGATCTCTGTGGCAAGTGTAGCCAACGCCCTTTTGCTTGATTTTGCTTTGATCTCTTTGAGGTAAGCCGCTGTATTGGTAATAGGATTTGCTGAGAGAAGATCCAACATCGCTACTTCATCAAACTTACCCATAGCATTGAGTTTTGAACGTAGAAACTCATCATCCAATGGTTTCTCTTCTACCGAAAGTTCTTCCATCGCAGCAAAAACATGCTGATGAAAAGGCAGGTAAAAGTCATGTGGCTTTAACTTCGCCGCGATCTCTTCATAGATTTCAGGATCAAAAATAATGGCAGAGAGTACTGCTCTTTCGATATTTAGGTTGTACATGTTTTCCATTATTTATTATCCTCTGCGAATTTCTCTACTTCTTGCACAAATCTCTCAACCAACTCTTCTTCAGGGAGTCTTGCAACCACCTCTCCTTTAAGCATGACCAGTCCTGAGCCTTTGCCATACGCTATAGCAACATCCGCATGTTTGGCTTCACCAATAGCATTGACCACACAACCCATCACAGAAACATCCATAGGTGTTTTGATGTGTGCCGTTCGTTTTTCTACTTCTGCTACAGCTGTTACCAAATCCGCCTCTATTCGTCCGCAGGTTGGACAGGAGATGATGTTTAGTCCTTCTTTCATCCTGCCGCTGTCTTTGAGTATGGCTTTACCGACTTTGATCTCTTCTTCTAACTCACCGGTGATGGAGACTCTCATCGTATCCCCTATCCCGTCAAGCAACAAAGCCCCCAAACCTATGGAAGACTTTATCGTTGCATGGAAAATAGTACCTGCTTCTGTCACACCCAAGTGAAAAGGATATTCATTTCTGGGGCGTAACATTCTGTAGGCATCTACGGTTCTATCTACATCTGAAGCTTTAAGTGACACTTTGATATCTGTAAATCCAAGATCTTCCAAAAATTTGATGTTGTACTCTGCAGAAGCAACCATACCCTCTGCTGTTGCACCATACTTTTGATCAAACTCTTTTTCCAATGAACCGGCATTCACCCCTATACGTATAGGCAGGTTTCTATCCTGGCAGGCTTTGACGATCTCTTTTATACGTGATTTCTCACCGATATTCCCAGGATTCAGACGTATACAGTCCACCCATTTTGCTGCTTCCAGTGCAAGCTTATAGTTAAAATGAATATCTGCAATGAGAGGTAAAGAGATCTGTTCCTTAATGGCTTTAAGTGCAAATGCATCCTGCATCTCAGGTACCGCCACACGTACCATATCAGCCCCGGCAAAATGCAGACGGTTGATCTGCTCTACTGTCTCTGCTATGTTATGTGTATCACTGTATGTCATAGACTGTACAGAGATAGGTGCATCTCCGCCTACAGCGACATTACCTACATAAATTTTTTTGGTTTTCACTCTTTCTTTCACGGTTTGCCTTTTGAATAATTCTCTTATTTTACCCAAACAACCTACAACAGATATTAAGAGAATTCAACCGGGTCGAAATCTATCTCTATCTCTCTACAATCTACACGATGTAACGCCTTGAGTAAAGGGACTCTGTGCTTGGCTCTCAATAATATATGAAACCTGAATTTATTGGCTATTTTCTCTACGGGTGCTTTACCGTGTCCCACGATCTCCACCTCTTCAAATGCTTTGAGTTTCGTCACGGTATCCAGTGTGATTTTGCTTGCTTTGGTTTCATCTTTATGTGCGATGAGTATACGTGCCAATGAAGCAAAAGGAGGATAATCAGCCATCTCTAAAAATGCCAGTTCATCTTTAATGAAAAGTTCATAATCAGCCAGATAGGTTTGAAAAAATTCCGGATCACCGGTCTGTACTATGATCTGCGCTGCTTTTGCCCGTCCGCTTCGACCGGCAATTTGAAAGAGTAAGGACATCGCTCTCTCACGTGCTCTATAATCGGCCAGTCCCAAGATGTAATCAAGTCCCATAATGATACTCAAGGTAATATTTGCATAGTCATGGCCCTTACTCAGCATCTGTGTACCCAAAAGCAGTTGACTCTCGCCGCTTTCAAAACGTTTCAATGCCTCTTTCAGTTTTTTAGCCGTCGTGATACTGTCTTTATCAAACTGTTCTATTTGTATGCCTTCTACCGCCTCAGAGATCACTTCTATGGCTTCCACTGTTCCCATACGTTCGCTTTTGAGCGGTGTGTGCCCACAGTGGGTACAAGTATCCACTATCGCTTCCGTATAGTTGCAGTAGTGACATTTCAAGTGTCTGTGTTTTCTATGCAATGCCATACCGACGGAACAGTAAGGACACAAATGTGTCTTTCCACAGCTCTCACAATAAAGGTACTTAAAGTTCCCACGTGTAGGAAGAAACAGCAGTGACTGATCTCCCGCTTTATAGTGTGTATGTATGGCATCCAACATCGTATGGTTGATCCTGTCACCGGAAATGAACTTGTAATTTTTTTCTGTCTGAACATACGGTTTATCGAGCTTGACCACATCATATTTATAGTACGAACTCATCGAAGGTGTTGCAGAGGCCAATACCACTTTAGCACCCAGTTTACTCCCCATCAACACAGCCACATCGCGTGCATGGTAACGAGGTCTGGTCATCGCCTTATAGCTATCATCATGCTCTTCATCTACAATAATGAGCCCAAGGTTGGACAATGGCACAAAAAGAGCAGAACGTGCCCCTGCCACTATGCGTATTTCTCCTGTTTCTATGCCTTTGAGAATAGACTCTTTTTTCTTCTTGGTCAACTTAGAATGCCACATTGCCACGCACTCACCAAAATAGACCTTGAGACGTGTTTCCATTTGCGGTGTCAGTGAGATTTCGGGCATGAGAAAGATAGAAGTTTTCTCCTCTTCCAGCATCTTAGCCATGAGAGAAATGAAAATCTCTGTCTTCCCCGAACCCGTGACACCAAAAAGAAGCGCTTTGTCTTTTTTGGAGAGTTGCTCATAGGCTTTTTGTTGTATTTCACTTAACTTCGGAAGCATATTGCTTTCTATGCTTCCCGAAGATAATTCTGTTGCGGAAGAAAGTTTAAATGGAATAAAGAGAGAAAGTGCTTCACCCAAAGAAGAAAAATAATACTCAGAGATAAACTTTGCTACTTCCATCTGTTGATCACTATAATAACTGTCTGAAATAGAAGCGATCTCTGCTGTTTCAAACTCAGGCTTTGCCACCTCTTCGATGACAACAGCATCTTTGAGCGTACTCTTTAAAGGCACAGAAAGCACTGTACCCTTTTTTACTGTATAGTTAGATGCATAAGTCAAGCTAGGAGCACTTGACCTGAGAAGAAGAATTTTATAAAAATGCAAGTTATTGAGTCAAAATTTTACAATTCGCATCCGAGGGGTCACAGTCAAAACGGCTACTTGTAATATTAAAATCAGCATAACCTGATACAGGCATCATAAATCTATAGTTAGTACCAACCACCTTCCAGCATCCCTGTGACTTTCCTAATGTTGCACACTTAGGAACAGGGTATTCTAAAACTCTTCCTGTATTTCCATCTGCATCTGCGTTAAAAACATCAAAAGCATTATTAGCTGAATGTAAAGTAGTGATAGGGTGTGTAAAATCACCTTTTAAAATACGTTTTTGTCTTTCTGTCGCAATAGCACTTCGTACAGATCCTATCGTTGCTTTAGCTTTTGCAATTTCTGCATCCCCTCTAGTAGCCGCAAATTTTGGTATAGCTATAGCCGATAATATACCAATCACGACAATAACAAATACAAGTTCAATCATTGTAAATGCTTTATGATCTTTATGAAACATGGTTAATCCTTCCCTCTTTTTTATGATTATATCATAAATTTTACTCTAAACTATAAACTCTTGTTCCACCGGCTGTACTTATATCATTAAGTTTTCGTATGAGTTTAGAAGCGGTCACTGCCGCGGGTGTAATAGTTGGATTTAAGTCGGTTACGGTTAAGTTATATTCAGCACCCGCATGTATACCTTGTATTTCAACAATATCCTCACCATTACACATATATGTTATCCCATTGTTTACAAAAGAACCTTGAGGACTGGAAACGCCATCTCCCTCTACTACTGCTATATTAAGGTTTGTCATCTCTTCTATTCCTGTCGTAGAAAATTCCCTATAGCCCTGCACCGCATAGTGATGACTCATTTCAGAAAGAAGCTGCTGTACTTCCTGTGTACATTTTGCAGCATTCGCATCATCTCTACTTGCTGCCAATTTAGGTATGGCCACTACTGCCAATATGCCGACTACAAGCATTACAAAGATTAATTCTATCTGAGTAAATGCTTTACGCTGATTACTGTTCATATTGGCTCCCTAATGAATTATACATTTTATAATAACATTTTATTATTAAAAATTAAAAGAAAGATGTATTTTTAAATTAAAGTCCAAATATTTTTGAAGAGCTGCCCCCAAGGATATTTTGAGTAACATCTTGCGCTACAATTTGAGATACAGGTGTGGTTCCTGCAGTTACCGTAACAGTCAAATTATAGTCTGCACCAGCATTTTCTCCTACCATACTCACAACATCTTCATTACCACACACATAGGTAATACCTCTGGTGTCCACTACTGTATCTGCTTTGATACCTTTTGAATCACCCGCAGAGTATATACGAATATTTGTCATATCTGATATAGTTGTAGACTTAAAAGTTGCATTTCCCAGTTTTGCATATTCGGATGCAATTTCAGAAAGAAGCTGCCCTACTTCATGCACACAGACTGATGCTTCTGCATCATTTCTACTAGCCGCCAATTTAGGCATAGCAACCGCAGCCAAAATTCCAATAATAACAATGACAAAGATCAGTTCGATCATTGTGAATCCACGTCTCATCTATTATCCTTTATTCTTTAAATGATGCAACGGAAAATCACATCCATGAGAGGTAAGTATAGCATTAAAATGTCAAATATTATATATTAATGAGGGATAGTAAATAGTCAAAAGTTATATATCAAATGTAGAAATGTATTCCTTCCCACCTAACAGTGGAAATGAATACACTAATGCGCCTAAAACTGTGAAAGAAAATTCCCTTCACAGTACAGCACGAGAATGAACTATAATGTTTTATAGTTCGTATTGCTTAGGCGAAGTTCCACCAATATTCTCCAAGACACCTTCTGCAGCTTTTACAGCAGCTGGTGAAGTAGGGGTAGTAATATCTGTTGAAACTGATAAGTTAAAATCTCCACCACCAATTTCAGCAGTTACAACCATTACGTCTTCACCACCACATACATAAGTGATAGTATCACCATCTTGAGCTAACTTAGCAGTTGCAGCATCACTAATTCCGTTCTCTGTAGTACCAGCTGCTACTTTTATATTTGTCATATCTGCAATATCTGTAAGGATAAAGTCTGCATAACCTAATTTTGTATACTGCGCTGATATTTCCTGTACCAATTGACCAGACTCATGTATACAAGTTGATGCTTGTGCGTCATCTCTAGTTGCTGCCAATTTAGGTATTGCTACCGCTGCTAAAATCCCGATAATTACAATTACAAAGATCAATTCGATCATTGTGAATCCGCGTCTCATGTTAGTCATGATTAACTCCTGTTAAAATAAATTAGTATCAATTCAATAATTGACCTCGTTAAGTATACTCAAATAAATGTCAAAAAAAAGTAAAAAGTAATAAAAAATTGTAAAAAAGTATCTTTATTGTTTACTTTATGGGACATTTTAATATAATTTTTCATTATTTAATAACTTTTTATTTTTTAATTAAATAAATTTCTTTATCTCATAACTACCTTTATACAATCTTTATCTTTTACAAGTATAATCTATGAAAAGCTTCTTAAAACTCTTTACTTTAAAGGATTATCCTATGAAAATACAAAAAGAATGGTCATCATTTAGACTTACGCTTTTACTTTACGCAATTATTTTTATCATACCTCTCACTTTTTATTTTGTATATACTTCATTTAATACTCTAGATGCCGATACTAAGGCCATACGTACTGCTGGGTGGTTAGAGGGTGCTGCTATGACTCTAGCCATAGATCCTTCTGATCAAAACAATCAACAGATGGTAAAGCATATTGATGATGCATTGCATAAATTATCTGCTTGGGTGATTCAAAATAATGATTCAGAGTTTTACATAGGAGGACAAACGCTTGTAAAAGACCTCTCAAATGTCACTAATGATTGGAATGTATACAAACAAGCACTGTCAAATCATGATATTGGTACAAATATTAAAGAAAATAGTTTAAAGTGGGACGACTCTGTAAGAAATTTAACCATTATCATTGAAAATATGATTTATCTAAAACAAAATAAATTGATCAATATGTTTTATTGGAATCTGGCTGCTGCCATGCTGTTTGCATTACTCTTGATCTACTTGGTTAGAGCCTATATCCATCAACAGATGAAGAAACATGCCATTCATGACCATGATACCAAACTCTTTAACAAAAAATATTTTTGTGCAGAACTGAAAACATCTTGTGCCAGAGCAGCACGAAACAACGCCCCCCTCTCTTTACTTTCTATTGCGATCGATGATCTGGGGGACGAGAGTAAGCACTATAGTCAAAAAATGCAAGCATATATACTTAAAACCTTTGGAGGGCTGATCACTTCTTTGACTAGAGAAAGTGATGTGGCATGCCGGTATGACGAAAATCACTTTTCTATACTTTTGCCTGATACCTCAGAAGAAAATGCATTGGTTTTAGAGAAACGTGTACGTGAAGCACTTGAGAAACATGATTTTGGTGTGGTTCCGGAACTCAACTTCAAGTTCGCAACAGCCCATCTCAACTTCAAAGAGTCAGCTGAAGCATTCAGAACCCGTACAGAAGGGTTGTTAAAATAAACGATGGAATGGTTTTTTATAGACCATCCAGCGTTTCAATAAGCAGTTCGATCTCATCTTCGTAAGAAGTAGCCTGTTTGGCTAAACGCAGATAGGCCTTGAGCAGTTTATCTGGCTTGTTATCTTGATATAGATTGACGCCTGCTGCTTCTAAGTCTTTGTTTACAAAGTCTGCAAACTCATCTTCCAGTTTTATCTCATAACGATTTCCTGAAACAGTAAGTGCAACATTTTTCATGATATCCCTTTATATGCTTATGCTAAGAGTGCTTCGACCTGTGCAATGATCTTTTCTATCTCTGAATCTTTCTCTTCAAGTTCACGTTTAAGTGCTGCTATTTGTGCCTCTTGTGCATTTTGAGACCCTGATACATTTGCAAGCTCTGCTTTAAGTTGTGTATTTTCACTTTTCAGTGCTTCATGATCTGCTTTCCACTGTGTGATCTTCTCTTGTAATTTTTGTAATGCCGCCATTTCATTCTCCATAATTTCTTTGTGTTATAATAGCGAAAATTTAAAAAGAAACAACATAAAGTAGAGGTTTATTTTGCCAAATTTCACGGTAGCCAGTCCATACCAACCAGCCGGTGACCAGCCCAAAGCCATAGAAACACTTTGTCATTCCATAGAAGCAGGAAATCAGTACCAAACACTGCTGGGTGTTACGGGTTCAGGTAAAACCTATACGATGGCAAAAGTCATAGAAAAGACCAGAAAACCCACCCTTATCATGACACATAACAAAACGTTGGCAGCACAACTTTACTCTGAGTTTAAAAGTTTTTTTCCGAACAACCATGTCGAATACTTTATCTCTTACTATGACTACTATCAGCCTGAAGCCTATCTTCCACGACAAGATCTGTTTATAGAAAAAGATTCTTCCATCAACGAAGAGTTGGAACGTTTGCGTTTAAGTACGACTGCGAACCTGCTGTCACATGATGATGTCATTGTCATCGCTTCTGTTTCTGCCAATTATGGATTGGGGTCGCCCGATGATTACCGTTCCATCGTACAGAAACTTTGTGTGGGTGATGAGTACAACCAAAAAGCCCTGCTCCTCAGACTGGTAGATATGGGGTACAAACGCAATGATGAATTTTTTGACAGGGGTGATTTTCGGGTTACGGGTGAAGTCATAGACATTTACCCCGCTTACTCTGAAGAGTTTGCCATACGTATAGAATTTTTTGGTGATGAGATAGAAGCTATCTATGAGTTTAATTCACTCACGGGAGAAAAAGAAGAAGGTATCAAAGAAGCTACCATCTACTCGGCCAACCAGTTCATCGTCTCTAAAGAAAAACTTGCCCGTGCGGTCAAAAGCATAGAAGAGGAGCTTGAGGAGAGACTTGCCTATTACCAAAAAGAAGACCGTATGATAGAGTACAACCGTCTTAAACAGCGTACAGAGTTCGACCTGGAAATGCTGGAAGGTACAGGGATGTGTAAAGGTATCGAAAACTACTCCAGGCACCTTACCGGGAAAAAAGCAGGAGAGACACCTTATACCATGATGGACTACTTTGAAGCCATGCATGATGATTATCTCGTCATTGTTGATGAGTCCCATGTCTCTTTGCCACAGTTCAGGGGAATGTATGCCGGAGACAGAAGCCGAAAAGAAGTGCTTGTTGACCACGGTTTCAGACTCCCTTCTGCACTGGACAACCGTCCCTTGATGTTTGACGAATATATCCATAAAGCACCTCACTTTCTCTTTGTTTCTGCTACTCCTGCCCCGCTTGAACTTGAGCTTTCCTCTGCAGTAGCCCAACAAGTCGTACGACCTACAGGGCTGCTTGACCCAGAGATAGAAGTGATCGACAGTACGTACCAGGTGGAAAACCTGCATGACAGGATGAAACCGGTCATAGCACGTGGTGAACGTGTGCTTGTCACAGTATTGACAAAAAAGATGGCAGAAGAGTTGACCACTTACTACAATGATCTTGGGCTTAAAGCCCGGCATATGCACTCAGATATGGATGCCATAGAACGTAACCAGACCATACGTTCCTTACGTTTAGGTGAGTTTGATATCTTAGTAGGTATTAACCTGCTTAGAGAAGGACTTGACCTTCCTGAAGTCAGTCTCGTAGCTATTCTCGATGCAGACAAAGAAGGTTTTTTACGTTCACGGACTTCTCTCATACAAACAGCAGGAAGGGCTGCAAGAAATGCCAACGGGCATGTGCTTATGTATGCTAAAAAGATCACAGATTCTATGCAGTTCACCATCGATACCACACAAGCCAGACGAGAAACACAAATAGCCTATAATAAAGAACATGGCATTACCCCACAAACCACACTCAGGGTCCTTGACACAGACCTCAAAGTAGAAGACGCAGGTGAACTCTACAATAAACAAAGTAAACTGGACAAAATGCCAAAAGCAGAACGTCAACAAATGGTCAAAGAACTCAAAGCAAAGATGCTTGCTGCAGCAAAAAATCTGGACTTTGAAGAGGCTGCCAGACTGCGTGACCAGATAGCAAAAATCAAAAAATTGTAGGTTTTTGCTATAATACACGTAAATCTTAAAGTATATAGGCAAAATGCATGGCGTTAGATCTCTCTTCTTCACAACTCTATTTTAACCGTGAACTCTCATGGCTGCAGTTTAACTCACGTGTTCTGGCACAGGCACTGGATGAACAGCTACCACCACTGGAACGCCTTAAGTTTCTTGCTATCTACGGAACGAACCTTGATGAATTTTATATGATACGCGTTGCAGGGCTGAAGGCACTCTATAAAGCAGGCGTACAGGAGACTGGACCGGACAAGCTGACGCCAAGCCAACAACTCGACCAAATACATGGTTACCTTCATAAAGAGCACAAAGTGTTGGAGTCATGTTATACTTCTATCATCTCGGAACTTCATATACATGGGGTCAATGTAAAGAACTATGATGCGCTCAACCAGGAAGAACAAGAGGAAGTAAAAGAAAAATTCTTTCATGAGATATATCCTGTGATCATCCCCATAGCTGTAGATGCGACACACCCTTTCCCCCACCTCAACAATCTTAGTTTTGGTTTGGCACTTACACTGGAAGATGACTCCAAACATATCAAACATGGACTTGTGCGTATCCCTAGAATACTCCCAAGATTTGTCCAGTTAGGACAAACATTTATTCCCATAGAGTCTGTGGTTGAGTACTTTGCCTCTGAACTTTTTCCTGGGTTCAGTCCACTGGCTTCAACACCTTTCAGGGTCACAAGAAATGCGGATATCGAGATAGAAGAGGAAGAAGCGGATGACTTTTTGGAGATCCTCCAGGAAGGTTTACGCTCCAGAAACAAAGGTTCGCTTATCCGTCTTGAACTCAACGATGGGGCAGATGAAAATCTTATAAACTTTTTACTTTCGCATCTTAACCTTGATGACAAAGACATTTACTCCTACAAAAGTCTTTCTCTCAACCTGGGAAGCCTATGGCAGATCGTAGGAGATAAAGCACTTTCACACCTTGTACTGCCTACTTTTGCACCCAAAATACTTCCTCCGTTAAACAGTGAAGATATCTTTAAGGCTATCGAGAAACAGGATGTCCTTCTTTACCATCCTTTTGACAGTTTTGAACCCGTAGTGCAATTCATCAAACAGGCAGCAGCCGACCCTGAAACGATCACTATACGGATGACACTCTATCGTGCAGGTCCAAACTCTCCTATCGTAAAAGCACTCATAGATGCAGTTCGTGATGGGAAACAGGTGATGGTACTTGTTGAGCTCAAAGCAAGATTTGATGAGGAGAATAACTTGCGTTGGGCAAGATTGCTTGAAGATGTTGGAGCACACGTAGTCTATGGTATACCTGGACTCAAAGTGCATGCTAAGATCGCTCAGGTGATCAAAAGACAAAATGGAAAGCTGAAAAGTTATGTCCATTTAGCCACAGGGAATTATAATCCGAGTACATCGAAGATCTATACCGATATATCATATTTTACAACCAAAGAAATTTTCAGTACAGATGCCACACACTTTTTTCACTTCCTCACAGGTTTCTCTACGCATACAAAATTAGATACACTTTTCATGTCACCTACACAGATCAAACCAAAGCTTCTCAAACTCATAGAGAAAGAGTATAAATATGGATCCGAGGGGCACATCATTCTTAAAGCGAACTCTTTAGTGGATACGGATATCATCAAAGCACTTTATATTGCTTCTCAAAAAGGATGTAAAGTTGATCTTATCATCCGTGGTATCTGTTGTTTAAAACCGGGGATCAAAGGCATTAGTGAAAACATTACTGTCTCTTCTGTCATAGGAAAATACTTGGAACATGCACGTATCTACTTTTTTAAACATGACAAAATCAAATGCTACATTGCTTCTGCGGACCTCATGCCACGTAACCTTGTAAGGCGTGTTGAACTTATGACACCTATCTTGGAAGAGACCCTTAGACAAAAGATAGAACAGATCTTGATGTTACAACTTGCAGATAATGCCTTACGCTGGGAACTGCAAGAAGATGGAAACTACACAAAAGTACCGCCTCTGGGTAAAACGGTAAACAACCATTTTGTCTTAGAAGAGTATGTCAACAAGATTCATGATAAAACAAAAAAAGAGACACCTGACTACGTAAGCCGTTTAGCAAATCGTATATTGAAGGAGAGTTAATGATACTAAAATTTAAAGAGTGGACACCCAAGCTCGGACCTAATGCCTGGATAGCAGAAGGATCTTCTGTCATAGGACGTGTAACCATGGGAGAAGATTCTGCTGTATGGTTTGGCTGTGTCGTACGTGGTGATGTACACCACATTTCCATAGGAGACAGAACGAATATCCAAGATCTCAGTATGGTACATGTCACACATCATAAAAAAGCAGATATGTCAGATGGACATCCTACTGTCATAGGTAATGATGTCACGGTAGGTCACCGTGTCATGCTTCATGGCTGTACGATAGAAGATGCCTGTCTCATAGGTATGTCGGCCACCATACTTGATGGTGCAGTCATAGGAAAAGAATCTATCGTGGGGGCAGACAGCCTCGTCACAAAAAACAAAGTTTTTCCTCCTCGAAGTCTCATCATGGGAAGTCCTGCAAAAGTTGTACGTGGGTTAACTGACAAAGAAGTAGAAGAACTTTATGCCTCTGCTGAACGTTATGTCAGTTTTAAAAATGAATATCAGTAAACATAAAGTATGAAGAAAATGCAACAGATCATAACGAAAAGTCTGCAGGACATGCTCTCTAAGGATGTCATCCTATTTGTCATCAAAATAGGATTTATTTCATTCGCCGTTACACTGCTGTTCGCATGGAGTATGTGGGGTCTAGTAACCAATATCATTGCTTCCTATCTTTCATGGATCCCATGGACATGGGTACAAACATCAGGCGCATCTATAGCAACCTTTTCCTTTACCTATATGCTTTTTATCATCATAGTTGCATTGCTTACCTCACTTTACAGTGAAAAATTACTTATCGCCTTAGCCAAAAAACGTTATCCTGATGTTCCTGTAGTCGGCAGTGCAAATATCACTACTTCTATCCTCTTAACCCTGAAAGCCAGTATCGTTTTTCTACTGCTTTTCATCATCACACTGCCTTTACTTTTTATACCCCTGTTTGGTCAGGTACTGATACTCTACTTGTGGTCTATCCTACTGAAGGAACCTACTATTTATGATGTAGGGGCACTCTTCATCAATGACAAAAAAACACTCAAAGAAAAAAAGAAAAAAACAAGGGTTTTGGCTATGATAGCTGCACTCTTTAACTATATTCCCTTAGTCAATATCTTTGCCCCTGTATTTGCTCAGATACTGTTTTTGCACCATATACTAGGAAAAGAAAAATAGAGTTTATTCACTCTTTTTTTCTTTTTTCACCCTTCTCTCTTTCTTACTGGAGACGGAAAAACGTAATAACTCATCTGCACTCTTTACATACTCTGGCAGTGTTTCTAAACTTTTTTCCATTACCTTCGCAGCACATACAGCATCACTGAAAGCACGATGATGCGTAGCCGTTTCTATCTCTAAAAAATCTATAAGATAGGCAAGCCCATAACGTTCGCTCTCAAAGGTACGTCTAGCAAGATCGATCGTACAGAGTTTAGGGTTACCTATATGTCCCAAGCCAAACCTGTCAAAAGAGGCATTCAAAAAACTATAATCAAAATTTGCATTATGTGCGACAAACACAGCATCACCCATAAAATGGCGTAAGGCTGTTAACGCCTCTTTTCTTGTGGGTGCACCTATAAGGTCCGTAGGTTCTATGCCTGTGATCTTGGTAATATATTCTGGTAAAAAAGCACATTCGACAAAGGTTTCAAAACGGTCTATCACTTCCCCATTTTGCAACATCACTGCACCGATCTCTATGACTTGAGAAGTACCGGGCTTAGATCCGTTAGTTTCTATGTCTATGACACAATAACGCTGTTCTTTATGTGAAGTAAAACATGTCTCAAGTCTATAGTGTTCTTCATTTGATTGGGTGATAGGATAGCCTGAAGCTTGAAGAAGAATGAAGATCGTTTCAGGATCTTCCAATAGTGTGGTATGCTTTGTAACGATATGTCTGTATTGTTCTTCATGCAGCACTCCCTCATTTTTGCGAAATGCTGTGGTGAGTTCTTCAAAGACTTTTTGCATTGGCTATAAATTGCTGCACTTTTTTAGGATCTTTTTTCCCTTTAATGGATTCTACGCCGGAACTTACATCCACACCATAAAAACCAAGTTGTTTGACTTGGGCCAGATTTTCAGGAGTCAAGCCCCCTGCCAAAACGATCTTAGAACAGTCTACACCATTGAACCATTCAAGGTTCAGACGTTTTCCCGTACCGCCATACGCTTCACTGTATGCATCTACCAAACGATACCTGTCTTTAAATTTTGTTAAATCTTCCGGGCCTTTTGCACGTACTACAGGCAGTGTTTGTAAGCCGATGGCAGCCAAAGACTCTTCATCCACATCAAAATGGATCTGTGCGCGTGAAATATCAGAGTATCTACACACTGTATCTATCGTCTCCACACCTTCATTGACAAAAAGCCCTACTCTTTCCACAAACGGGGGGAGTTGATCAATGATTCTTTTCGCTGCTGCAGGTGTAATGTAGCGTGGTGATTTATTATAAAAAACAAAACCCAATGCATCAGCTCCACACTCTACAGCATGTAA
Organism: Sulfurovum sp. TSL6; assembly: GCF_019972115.1. Classification (NCBI taxonomy): domain Bacteria; kingdom Pseudomonadati; phylum Campylobacterota; class Epsilonproteobacteria; order Campylobacterales; family Sulfurovaceae; genus Sulfurovum; species Sulfurovum sp. TSL6. Next base: position 518,534 of record NZ_BPFJ01000002.1, read on the forward strand.
AGCATCTTTTAAATTGGTAATTCCACAAATCTTTACACGCATAATATCTTCCCCTTACTTTAATGCAGAAATTGCTTTTTCTATGCCATCTGGATGCTTATAGACGAACGAGCCAGCCACAACAACATCAACACCTGCTGCCTCCAGCTCTTTGACATTTTCATCATTCACTCCACCATCTACTTCTATCAGACATTTTGGATTTCGCTTCTCTATCAGTGCTTTTAAACGCTGTGCTTTCTCTAAAACCGAAGAAATGAATTTTTGTCCGCCATAACCTGGATTCACACTCATAAGAAGGACCATATCGACCTCTTCAATTAAAAATTCTATCGCTTCAATCGGTGTATGTGGATTCAGTGTGATTGCAGGACGTATACCCAATCCACGTATTTTTTGTATGAGTCGATGAGGATGTTTCTCTTCTTCGATATGAAATGATATAAATTCTGGTTTCAAAGGGGCAAAAAGGTCAACAAAAAATGTGTTGTTCTCTACCATAAGGTGTATATCCAAAGGTTTGGTTGCCACTTGAGCTACTGCTTCCACAACAACAGGTCCTATGGTAAGGTTTGGTACATAATGCCCATCCATCACATCTACATGTACAAGATCACAACCACCTTCACAAATGGCTGCAACATCATGAGCCAAATGTCCAAAATCAGCTGAAAGTATACTTGGGGCTACTAACATAAATATCCTCTTGTGTTATTTTAATTTATTATAGCAAAATCAAACTTTTGACCTTGCGCCATACGCATACGATTTACGAAAGAATAATATTCGCCACACTCTCATGAGAGTGCTGCTTTCGGGTTTGTTTTCTCTTTTCATGCAAAACTTCTGCAAAACTTCAAGGAGAGCGACAAACATCTTAAGCAAATTTTATGCTCAAATTGTCTATAATCCCACAAAATATTCATCGTTTTACACTGAACTTGTAAAAAAGTGTAACCGGGATGATCAACTTAAAGGACATACTATGGCAAGAAGATGTGACATTACGGGTAAAGGCCCATTAACAGGAAACAACGTTTCTCACGCAAACAACAAAACAAAAAGAAGACAACTTCCAAACTTAAGATCTGTGAAGATCACACTTGAAGATGGAACAAGTAAAAGAGTTAAAGTTGCTGCTTCTACACTTAGAACCATGAAAAAACGTGCTGCTCAAGCTGCAACAGCTGAGTAAGTCCCTACTTTTGGGACTCGGCTTTGAAAGCCATACAAAACCTTAAAAAGTTTCTCGGTTGGAGAAGCGCACCCAAACCTCATATTACACTAAATGACGAGTATTATGGTCATTTAGCCCCTTTTAGACTACCCCTTATACTTACTGTCATTGTTATGCTTATCGGCACAATGGGATATATGGTCATTGACGGTTTCCCGCTTATGGATGCCATTTACCAAACAGGTATAACATTTACGACCGTAGGTTTCGGAGAGATACAACCTATTTCTGATACAGGACGTATTTTCACTATCACCCTTATTATCTTTGGCTTTGTTGTCTTTTCTATCGCCGTGGGTATTATTGCAGAAGTCGTCAAAAAAGGTGAATTTCAAAAAACAGCTAAGGAGCGTAAAATGCTTTACGAAATTGCTAGACTTAAACACCATTTTGTTGTCTGTTATCATAATGAATTTACGATACAGGTGACCAAACAACTTCGTGCCAACCACATCCCTTTTGTGGTTGTGGACCCTAGAGAAGATATGGAAGAGATAGCAAAAAAATACCATTACCCTTACTTTGTAACAGCAGAACCCCATACAGAAGAAGGTATCTTAAAGTCGCATCTCTCTTCAGCAAAAGGTGTCATTACCCTCGCAGATAACGTAGCAGACAATATTGCAACTATCGCATCTGCCAGACTCTATGAATCAGAGATACACCGTGGGAAAAAATTCCTTATCATTGCCAATGCCAAAAGCAATGAAGATGATCAAAAACTGCTTAAACTTGGGGCTGACAAGGTAGTCACGGCAACAAAACTTATGGCACAACGTATCAATGCTATGGCGGCACGTCCAGACATGGAAAACCTTCTCCAAGAGTTTCTTTATAAAAAAGATACCCCGCTTGATATGGAAGAGGCAAAGATCTTTAAAACATCATGGCTTGCACTCAAAAAGATAAAAACTGCACGTTTTAGAGACGTCGCAAATGTGACTGTTATCGGTATACGTCACAAAGATGGTAAATTTATTCCTATGCCTAAAGGTGATACGATCATCATGCCGCAGTCTAAGCTTTTACTTATCGGTACCGGTGAAGGTATCGCTAAAGCTAAAAAGATCATGCGTAAAAAAGAAAAACCTGAGGAACTTAAATATGTTTAAACTTATTCCACTTGAAAATGGTCTGAACAATGTACAAGGCTTCTTCTGTGGTGCAACCAATGTGGGGATGAGAACAAACCCTGCCAACTCTGGTAACAGTGATATAGATGGTGATGTTGCGTTCATACGAAGTGAACAACCTTGTGACATTTCCGCTGTATTTACAAGCAATACATTTCAAGCTGCACCTATCAAACATTTTCAAAAATATCCTAAAGATTTTCAAACCGACTTTGTTCTCATCAATGCCAAAAATGCCAATGCCATGACAGGTGAAAAAGGCATAGAAGATATAGAATCCATACTATCTACACTCACCACCAAACAAAATGTACTGAACCCTGTGATGAGTTCTACGGGTGTCATAGGATACCGTTTGCCTGTAGATAAAATCACCTCTGCTTTTGATGCACTTGATTTCAATGCTTCAAATTCACATCAAGCAGCCCGTGCCATAATGACGACAGACAGCTTTAAAAAAGAGTTGGCGTATAAAGTAGAACTTGAAGACGGCAACACATTTAATATTGCAGCCATCTGTAAAGGTGCCGGCATGATAAACCCTGCTATGGCTACCATGCTCTGTTTTGTCATTACCGATGCCAACATCCCCAAGTCTGATATGGATGCACTGCTCACAGAAGCCACAGAAAGTTCATTTAACCGTATCTCTGTGGATGGTGACACCTCTACGAATGATACGGTCATGCTGCTTGCAAACAAACAAAGTGCAAAGTACGATAAAGAAGCCTTTGCTGGAGCCCTCAATAAGATCATGTTCGAACTGGCAATGCTTATACTCAAAGATGGGGAAGGTGCGAACAAACTGGTAGCCTTTGAAGTCAAGGGAGCCAAAAGTGAAGAAGATGCGAAGAAAGCAAGTATGGCTTTAAGTAACTCTCTTCTGGTAAAAACTGCGCTCTTTGGAGAAGATCCAAACTGGGGACGTATCGCTTCCACCATAGGTGCATCCGGTATAGCCTGTGATGATGAAACACTTACCATACATTATGATGACCTTCTTATCTACTCTAGTGAATTTAGAGAATTAGACAAAGAACGTGAAAACAAAGCATACAAGATCATGAAACAAGAGCATTTTAAAGTGACTTGTGACATTGGCTTAGGTGATGCAAATTATACTTCATATGGCTGTGACCTGAGTTACGAATATGTAAAAATAAATGCAGAATACCGAACGTAAAAAGTTTTCATTTTAACTTTTTCCCAACACAAAAAAGTTATAATATAGAAATCTTAATACTAGGAATGAACATGTTACACGAATACAGAGATGAAATACACGAACTTAAACAAAGCAATGCACACTTTGCAAATATCTTTGATAAGCACAATGCACTTGATAAACAAGTAGAAGATGCAGAAGCGGGTCGTACTGTTTTAACGGATGTAGAGCTTGAAACACTTAAGAAAGAAAAACTTCTTTTAAAAGACGAAGCTTATAAAATGATCTTAGACTATAAAAAAGCGTAAGCTTAATCGTAGTCTTCAATCTCCCATGGGCTCTTGCCCATATATTAACCTTCTTACCCTATAATATCTTGAATCACAGCATAGGAATACCCATGAAATTATTACCCTTCATACTTATGACCCTGTTTACAACAACGATCCATGCTGCAGAAGCCGGACAAGAGAAACAGACCCATGAAAATACAGCGCATACTGCACCTCAAGCCATCTACTATGGCAAAGTATTAGAGATACAAGGTGTCAGAGGATACAAATATCTTAAAGTAGATGAAAATGGTACCCAACATTGGGTTGCCATAGCCAATGCACCAGTTTCGGTGGGTGACAGGATCGGCTATGATAAAAGAACCATTATGCATGACTTTGAAAGTAAATCTCTAGGTAAAACATTTAAAGAGATTATCTTTGCCTCAGATGTCTATCTTTCTCAAAAAGTACAAAAACCTCAAAGTATGAAAGATATATTGGGGCTTGGCAATAAAGATCCGCACAAAGGCATGGGAGTAGACACGTCACCAGAAGATGAGGGAAAACCTACAAAACCTTTCATGAAAAAAGATACTTATACGGTTGAAGAGGTACATATGTGGAGAAAGAGTCTGGAAGGTCAGACCATCTCTCTAGAAGGTACAGTCTTTAAAGTCTCTCATCAGATCATGAAACGTGACTGGGTTCACTTAGGTGATGGCACAGGCATCGAGAAAGAACTTACCGATGACCTGGTATTTACCGCTGCTTCAACCGATATCAAAGCTGGGGACAAGGTCATTGCCAAAGGTAAAGTCATTGTCAACAAAAATTTTGGATATGGCTACTTCTATAAAGTACTTATCCAGGATGCTACATTTGAGGTCAAATAATATGGCAGCTTTTAAGAGTATCGAAGCATTCCCAGAGGCGCTTTTAGAAACACTGAATACACTGAACTTCACAACGATGACTGAAATACAGGAAAAGGCCATCAGCCCTATTCTGGAAGGTAAAGACATCTTAGCGCAATCCAAGACAGGTTCGGGGAAAACATTGGCCTTTGGATTACCCTGTGTGGTACATACAGATACCAACACCTATAAACCACAAACCATCATCATTACCCCTACTCGTGAACTGGCAGATCAAATAGCTGTTGAACTGAGAAAAGTTGCAGCCTATAAGGCTAACCTCAAAATACTCACACTCTATGGGGGTGTACCACTTCGTACTCAAGCCGAATCACTTGCAAAAGGGGCACATATACTCATCGGTACACCTGGACGTATACAAGACCACTTGGCTAAAGAAACACTGGTACTTGACAGTATCAAAACACTGGTACTTGATGAAGCAGATCGTATGCTGGATATGGGTTTTTATGATGAGATAGTCAAAATAGGTTCCAACATGCCACGTACTAAACAAACCCTGCTCTTCTCAGCGACATTCCCGGATAAAATAGAAAAGCTTGCTAAAGCACTATTGAAACAGCCCATTACCATCAAAGTAGACACGGTTCAAGAGAGCGATAAGATAGATGAAATAGTCTATGAGACATCTGATAAATTGAAGACTCTTACAGCCCTGATCCAATCCTATAAACCAGAGTCACTGCTTATTTTTTGTAATACCAAAGCAGAAGTTATCTCACTCACTGATACTTTACATCAACGTGGGCATTCTGCCATCGACATCCATGGTGACCTTGAACAAAGAGATCGCAACGAATCAGTGATCGCTTTTTCCAATGGTTCCAAACGCATTATGGTAGCTACAGATGTAGCTTCAAGAGGTTTGGATATCAAAGACATTGAACTGGTCATTAACTATGATCTGCCTTTTGACCAAGAAGTCTATACTCACCGTATCGGTCGTACAGGACGTGCAGATGCCAAAGGTACTGCTATATCCCTCTATGGTCCAAGAGACAGTGAGAAATGCGCTTACATTACTTCCGCAGCACGTAAAGGAGAGATGAAAGATTTACGTGTAGACGCGACTTTTAAAATGGTCTCTAAGTATGATACACTTTGTATTAACGGCGGTAAAAAAACCAAACTTCGTGCGGGAGATATACTCGGTACTTTATGTAAAGAGATAGACATTGACCCCAAAATGATAGGAAAGATAAATATCACAGATACGAAATCTTATGTTGCGCTACATCATACTGTAACGGACAAAGTATTTAAAGCATTAAAGAAAACACCGATCAAAAAGAAAAAATATGTCACCTGGATATTGAACTAATCTTCTAATATCTTTTGTCTTCTTTTGTGTCTTACTATATAGAAAAGTGTGATCAATACTACACAAAATAGCGCGATCAATGTAGCAGAGTGAAGATACTCAGAGATAAGCGCTTCATTTGAGCCCAGAAGATACCCTAAGGCCACCAGAACGATCACCCAGATACCTGCACCCAAACCTGAATAAAAAGCAAATTTAGCCATATGCATACGTGCAAGTCCGGCAGGAAGAGAAATGAGTTGTCGTATCCCCGGAATAAGTCTTCCATTGAAAGTGGAGAGTTCCCCATGTTTGATGAAAAAAGTTTCAAGTCTGTCTAACGTTTCTTCTTTAATCAAAAAGTATCTGCCATAGCGCAAAATGAATTTTCTTCCAAAGTGCATCGCCAGATAGTAGTTAAAAAGTGCCCCTGCCACAGACCCTACTATACCTGCTAAAACAACCATATAAAGATTCATTTCACCTTTGAATGCTAAATATCCAGCAGGTATCATGACAATTTCACTGGGAAAAGGGAAAAAGGTACTCTCAAGAAACATGAGAAGAAAGATACCCCAGTAGCCCATATCACCAATGTAACTTACAATGGTTTGGGCTATCTCGTGTATCATAAAAAGGGGTTAGTCACTATTCGCTATATGCGCCAACGGCGGTAAGTCTTTTATACCGCTGATCAAGCATTTCATCTTCAGAAAGTTCTCTCAGTGCTTGTACACTCTCCAGGAAATACTTTTTAAGTGCATCTGCTGCTGTTTCTTTATCGCGATGCGCACCTATCAGAGGCTCATCAAGTACATCATCTATCAAACCATGTTCAAGTAGATAATTTGGTGTGATCTTCAATGCTTTCGTCGCAGCTTCTACTTTGCTTGGGTCATTCCATAAGATCGCAGAACACCCTTCAGGTGAAATCACGGCAAATACAGAGTAACGCATCATGGCAAGTTTATCTGCAACACCGATAGCAAGTGCTCCACCTGAACCACCTTCACCTATCACAACAGAAACCATGGGTACTTTCACAGAAGCAAATTCAAAGAGATTTTTAGCAATAGCCTCACTCTGACCTCTCTCTTCTGCCCCAAGTCCAGGGTATGCACCCGGAGTGTCAATGAGCATCAGTACAGGAATGTCGAACTTTTCTGCCATTTTGACTGCACGAAGTGCTTTTCTATACCCTTCAGGGTTTGGCATACCAAAGTTTCTTTTGATCTTATTTTTAACACCACGTCCCTTTTGTTCACCGATGAGCATCGTCTTCTGACCATTGATCCAACCAATGTAACATAAAATAGCCGGGTCATCTCTAAATGCACGATCACCGTGAATTTCATACGCATCATCCATTAAAAGTCTTATGTAGTCTAATGCATAAGGTCTATCCGGGTGACGGGCAAGCTGAAGTTTTTGAAAGTCAGTCAGTGAACTAAAAGTTTTTTGTACTTCTTTATCCAACTCATCTTGATACTTATTTACAGCCTCGAAATTTCCTATGGCATGAGCCGATACGATCTCTTCCTGTATCGATTCAATTTTACTTTCAAAGTCTAAATAAGTTGCCATACATGAATCCTTATATTTTCTTAAAGATAACTACGCCGTTTGTCCCACCAAAACCAAATGAATTACTCATAACAATATTTACATCTGCTTTTCTCGCTTCATTAGGTACATAATCCAAATCACAGTTTTCATCCGGCGTTGTATAATTGATCGTCGGAGGAAGTACGCCATCTCTCATAGCCATAAGAGATACTACTGCTTCTATAGCACCTGCAGCACCAAGACAGTGACCCACTTGACCCTTGATAGAACTTACCGGAGGACAATTCTCTTTACCACCAAACAATTCTTTAAGCGCTGCTGTTTCATTTTTATCATTGATCGGTGTGGATGTACCATGTGCATTGACATAGTCTACTTTTGGCTCACCTGCCATCTTATAAGCACCCTTCATCGCTCGAAGAGGCCCATCCATAGTCGGTGTAGTAATATGATTTGCATCACCACTTTCACCAAATCCGATCAGTTCACCATAGATCGTTGCACCTCTTGCAACAGCATCTTCATAAGTCTCTAATACCAGTGCTGCTGCACCTTCACCCATTACAAAACCATCACGATCAGTATCAAATGGTCTAGACGCAGTTTGAGGATCATCATTTCTTGTAGAAAGTGCTTTCATTGCAGCAAATCCACCAATACCTACTTCACAAATAGCAGATTCTGCACCAACGACCAACATTTTATCTGCAGTACCAACCATAATGGACTTTGCAGCCTCACCAATAGCATGTGTACCTGCAGCACAAGCAGTTACTGAAGAAAGGTTTGGACCTTTAAGTCCTTGATAAATAGAGATAAATCCACCCAGCATATTGACAAGAGAAGAAGGAATGAAGAACGGAGAAATTCTTCTTGGTCCTCTTGTAGCACATACCACTGAGTTTTTTTCGATATTTGGTAATCCACCAATTCCTGAAGCAGAAGCCACACCGAATCTTTCCATATCTACATCTTCCGGAAGTTTAGCATCTTCCATAGCTTCCAAAGCAGCTTTAAGACCAAGCTGTATAAATCTGTCTGCTTTCTTTGCTTCTTTTGCATCAAGCACAGTGAGTGGGTCAAAGTCTGTTATTTCACCAGCGATGCTCACAGAATGCTTTTCTGTATCAAATAACTCGATATTCTTGATACCGCATTTCCCTTCTACGATCGCTGAAAATGCACTTTCTTTATCTAGTCCTAGAGAATTTATCATTCCTAAACCTGTAACTACAACTCTTTTCACTGGCTCTCCTATTCCACTTTATATAAAATATATATGAGTATTTCAAAAAATATTCATATATATTTTATCAAATCCCCCGAGGGGAACTTAACTTATACGTTTTCGATAAATTTGATAGCGTCAGCTACAGTTGCAATTGCTTCTGCTTGATCATCAGGAATTTCGATATCGAATTTCTCTTCAAGTGCCATTACCAATTCAACAACATCAAGACTATCAGCCCCAAGATCTTCTACGAATTTTGACTCTTCTTTTACCTCATCCGGGCTCACGTTTAGTTGTTCAACAACTACTTCTTTTACATCATCAAATAATGCCATTGACTTTCTCCTTAGGTTTGTTAAAAATACGGGTAATTATAACAAAAAAAGTATAAAAAGCTTATATTTTTGATGAAATAGCTATTTGTAAAGTCGTAAAGTTGATTTTTTACTTGTGTAGTGGGAAGAGAAAGGCACATCTCTTCCCGGTAGTATTAGGTTAAAATTTGTATTTTATGTTCGTATAAAAATAACGTCCAGGTTCATTCAGTAGCATCACATCACCTGTTGTACCTGTAGAAAGTAGCGTTAAGTCTTTGTAAGTGTTCGATACTGCATAGGTTTTGTCAAGTACATTATCTACCCCTACAGTAAGTTCAAAGTTTTTACCAAATTCTTTAGTTCCTTTCAAATTCACTACTGCATAGGCATCCAATTCTTGTTCACCATTATCAAAGTCATAATCAGACCAAGTGTCTGAAGCGATCACTTCTGCTTTTAGCTTCAATGTATCATCATAATCATAGTTCACAGCAGCATTGAATTTAAATGGTGGTATTTCTGGCATGTCACTATCAGGCTGAGTTGTTGTTACATCTTCTTTCTTGCCTCTTTGATACGCCATACCGTAATCAAAATAGAGTGCATCTGTTGCTATATAGCTACCGCTGAGTTCAAAACCGTAGATAGTTGCATCTAGATTTTCAAAACTTTTCGAGATATCACTATAGGCAATGAAATTGTCTAGTCTAGAATAGAATGCTTTTATTTTAACCGTTGCATTTTCATATTGTTTTTCTGCCCCTATATCAAACTCATCATTCACTGTATTTTGTAAGTTATCTGTTCCAATAACCTTTCCTTTGCTGCTTATGAAGTAAAGTTCTCTGGCATCAGGCACTCTAGATGATCTACCCACTCCAGCAAAATATTTTGTACTCTCATTTGCCTGGTATGTTCCAAATATATAACCAGTTAATTCATTATAGCTATTGTCTTGTTGCGCAGTGTTATTATTTGTAATTTCTGTATCATCATAACGAAGTGCCATATCTACTTCAAATTTATCTAATGCTATTTTATCTTTGATGAAAACACCCATATTCTTGGTATCTGCATCATCAATACTTTTTGGGAATGTCATCATCGGATTATTATCCATATAGTATCTACCATCCCAGTTTCTTTTACTATAATCTAATCCGGCTGTAATGGTATGGTTATCCATGTCAAAACTGTTTTTCAGTTTTGCACCCTGCATCTTAGTGGTCAAGTGGGATGTCATAGCCTTATTTGAATCCCAAATACCATCTTTCATACTTGCAGAGGCATTTGAATCAGCCATAACTCTATATCTGGTGGTCATAGGGTGATCTACCTCAGACTGATAAACTTGTAAGTTCAACTCTTTCGAGTACTTACTAAGATCTTTAGCTATATATTCTGCATTATAAATATCTGAATCATCATACAAAGCATCCATTTTAGAAGAGGGATAAAGTACATCATTACTTCTGTTGGCCGTGTAGCTCAGTCTTAATTCTTGATTGTCCGCGATATCCCAGAAAAGTTTTGCCATAAATGTCTTTTTAGTATACGCATCCATATCTTGGTATGCAGGCTGATATCGTGTGCCCATAGGAATTGAAGCCTCTTCCATCTGCTCTACAAAGTCATTTCCCTCACCATCTTCATATTGTTCACTTGTTTCAGTTGAACCAGAAAGTAAAACTCTTACTTTGCCTGTTCCCCCGCTCAAAGCAAAGGCACCTTTTTGATATCCCCAGCTTCCTAAACCTAAGTTCAACTCTCCTGCAAACGCTTCTTCTGGTTTAATGGTATGAATCTTCACATCCCCACTGAGTGAACCAAAATCTTCGACATTAAACGGACCTTCATTGATCTCAATATAATCCACATTGTTCGTCAAAATATGAGAAACTGGAGGATCCATTCTATTTGGACAAGCACCATAGACTTTCGCTCCGTCTATCGTTATGTTGATATTGTCTTTTTTTTGTCCCCTTAAAATAATATCATTTGCAATACCTGACCTTCTTCCAAGTGAAACACTTGCTGACTGTTTGAACAGTGCTTCTGCCAAATCTGCTGATTTTATATCTTCTCCACTAACATCTTTAACCACTTCTGTATCTACTTTCGTAGCTACGTTTATCGTTTCTAGCTCTACTTCGGCAGCATTCATCCATAATGAACATGCCAAAGAGAGGTAAATTCCCTTTTTCATAGTACTCTCCTAAATAATTTGAGTTATAGTGTCATAATTGTGTTAATTAAGTGTTAAATTTATCTAAGTTGATAGCGAAGTGTGATATTAATACTCTTTGGTAGTGAAATAGGTGCATTTTTCACATTGACGGGGAAAGCACTTTCAACAGCATTGCGTGCAGACCGGTGAAATACTTTAGGTCCACTTACAGAGATATTTCCTACATTTCCATCGCTCAAAATAGTGAATTCAACCTTGACCGTACCTTGCATACCTCTTTTTTGTGCAATACGAGGATAAGACTTGTGCTTATTTATTTTAGCCCTGATATTTGCAAGAAATTGATTTTTTTGAGCAGGACTGATGTTTGATCCTCTGGAAGATGCTTTTTGGCTTCGTTTCTTTTTCTTAGCAGTTTTCTTTCTAACTTTTTTCTTAGCTTTGGTTTTTGACTTTTTCTTGACTTCCTTTACGATCGGTTTAGGTATCACTTTTTGTACTACAGGTTCAGGAATAAGTTCTTTTTTGACTTCAGGCTCTTCTTCTGGGATAGGTTCTTTAATGATCTCAGGTTCAACAACAGGCTTTTCATCAACGATAGGTTCTTCTTCAACGATAGGTTTCTCTATCTCTTTTACCTCTTCTATCTTCTCTTGCTCCACCTGTTCTACGGAAGTAACAACTTCAGATTGAAAAGAACACAGACAAAGCTGCGTCGTTCTCTCTTCTGTGTTTTTTGTTGACACAAGATAACGATTTTGTGCATAAAAGAACAAACTTATCATGAAAAGATATACAATTGAAGTGCTAAAATAAGAGATAAAATGACGATGTTTTAGCAAGTTTATCATAGAAAAGTCTTTTTTGGGATGTATTATGGCGGAAAAACGTTAAGGAAGTGTTAAAAAGAACAGAAGGACTTTGTATTTAAAAGGGGGAGTATAAATACAAGACACCTTCTGCGCTTCACTTATTTCGACGTGAAAGAATTATGACACAGAAGTGTTAATTTAGTGTTAAGTAAAATGGATACTTTGTATTACTTTGAATTTGGGTACTCAGGATGACAATATTCAGTGCCAAGTGAACAACAACCATCAGCAACATTTTGATTTTTAAGCCCTTTATCAAATGACCAGTAATGATTATAGCTACCATCACGTAAGAAATTAAATACTGTAACAATATCTGTTGCACCTTCAGACTCTGCTAATGCAATATCACGGTTCAAATCATTTACATCTACTACTTCAATAATACATCCTACTTTCAACGCATCTATCTCAGATGTAGAACCTTGTGCAACAAGATCATCATAAAGTTTTTGTATGACTGCAATGTCATATGTTCCTGCTTCCATATCTTCTATACTCGAGTTCATATAGCCTAATGGCGGTAGATCAATATTGGTAAAATTCACATCATCACTCAATTTATATTTTTGAATAAGCTCTTGTACTGCGGTGATATGTTGATATTCTCCATTGGTAGCAATTTTTGTAAATTGTTCTGTTCCATATTGTGCATACAATACATTATAGACATCATAGGCAAGTCTTTCTTCATTTCCCATATACGCAAGTGTATCAGTTAACTCTTGAGACAATTTTGAAACAGGTGCATCTATCGCAATTTCTACTTCTATAGGTAGTTCAGATGTTTCTACCACACTAGAAGATCCACCTCCACAACCAACTACACTAAAAACTGTACTGACAACCCACAAACTTTTTACTAAACTTCTTTTCATCAATCCATACCTTTTACTTTTTACATAACTATAGTAAAGAAGTGTTAAGTAAGTGTGAAATTTATATAAAAAATAATATAACCTAATATTATGAAGTGGCGTGTACCTTGGACATATTTAAACTCACATGGGTTCCAACACCTTTTTCCGACTTAAAATGGATATCTATACCCTCTTCATCACAATAGGCTTTGACCAAAGCAAGTCCTATGCCTTCTCCATCTTTTCTATCATCTGCCTGATAATAGCGTTCATGCATACGTAAAAGTTCTGTAGTCCCCATCCCCACACCTTCATCTTCCACATTTAGTATATTATTGTGCAATATCACACGTATAGGTGAATCCTTGGAGGAATACTTCATGGCATTGGAAACAATATTATCAAACATTTGTTCAAAGCCTATCTTGTCCACTTCTATCTCATAAGGTTCTAAAGTGAGTTCAAAAGGATTGCGCTGCTGTTCTTTAAATACTTCGATCCGTTCTTCTACCAAAGCTTGGAGGTCAAAACGTTCTTTTTCTATAGTATGCATCTCTTTATGAATGCTATAAACCAACTCATCATAGAGTTTTTTGAGTCTTACACTGGCATCTTCTATACGTTTGATACGCTTTAAAGATTTTTCATCTTCCATGGTTTTTTTTAACATGGCCGTATTGGCTTTGATCGTAGAAAGAGGAATATTAAGTTCATGAATAATGTCATTAGTAAGAGACGTAAGCGTATCTTCCATCTGTTTTTTAGGTGCAAAAATAAGCGTAGAGAGGACATACCCCCATCCTATAGCTACGAGTAAAACCAAAGCGCCCGCTATAAAAAAATTAATCTCAGTAAGATTCCAACTCCCTAAAAAACGAGATACTGCAGTAATCAGCGTAAACATGGTCACAAAGTAGATGACCGTACCAAAGATAATCTCTTTTTTACGACTCAGCATTTCACATCCTTTCATTTAGTGAAAAGATTGCATCAGGCTTTAGCCTAGAAGTTCCTCGCTTGTACTGAACTTCACATAAATCATTTAGTGATTTATTGCATTGTATTTTAATACTTATAATTCTTGTCATTTAATACTCATTTGGTAACCTACTCCACGTACATTCTGTATCTGCGTAGGGAAATATTTTTTAAGTTGCGCGATATACACTCTTAATGCCCCATCACTAGCTTCTTCTGAAGAACTCCAAAGACGTTCTTTTATTTGATCTAAAGGGACCACTCGTCCCTGGCCTTCTAACAAAGTAAGAAGAAGTTCGCTCCCTTTCATACTCAATTCCAATGCTTTATCGTTCTGATACAAGGTCTTTGTCAAGATATCGAACTGATAGGTATCTATCTGTACGATCTCACTACGTACCTGTCTGCGTAGTACAGCCTGCATACGCAAGAAAAGTTCATCCAGATCTACAGGCTTATGGATGTAATCATCCCCTCCTTTTTCAAAACCCTCTTTGAGTGATGCTTTGTCTTCTCTGGAGGTAATAAAGATACAAGGTGTATCATCCCCGCTTTGACGTAATTTTTCTAAAAGTTCAAAACCATTTTCATAGGGTAGGTTGACATCAAAAAGATAGAGGTCAAACACATGTTCATAGGTGAGATCAAGTGCACTATAAGGATCTAAAGCACAGTGTATGACATGCCCTTCTTCTTCTAAAAAGTCTTCCAGTGTCTCATTGAACAGTTTATCATCTTCTAATACCAGTATACGTGCCAATACTTTCTCTCTTTTTATTGTTTTATCCCATGATTATACCTCAAAATTATTTACATGATACGCCAATATCATGTTATAATCTGATATCATAGACTATATAGAGGATACATTGTTGAAACCCGATCATTCATTTTTAAAACAAAAAGAGGGCCAGATCCTGTTTCTGGGGCTTATGTTATTAGGTGGCTATTTCATCCTTGTATTACTTTGCGCTATTTTTTATTCAAATTATTTTCAAGAGCTGCTCAGTATTACGGTCACCAATATTATATTTGGTCGAATGGCCGGACTCTCCATAGGTGTCGCTTCACAAATGAATACTACCTTTCTTGTACTCTTCAACTTTTTTATTGAATCCATTATGGTACTCATTCTCTACCCGCTTTTTGTATTCAGCTGGAACAAACTTGACTTTGTTTCATACCCGCCACTTATCCGTTATCTAGAACGTTCTAAACTGAATGCACACAAATATGAGCCCCTGATTAAACGTTATGGTGTGATTGGACTGATTTTATTTGTATTGACACCCTTTGCAATGACTGGCCCTGTAGTAGGAAGTTTTGTAGGATTTTTGATCGGATTTCGTCATCGTGTGACTCTAGCTATTGTACTCTCCAGTACATTGATTGCTATTATTCTATGGATCTATTTAATTAAGAATTTTGAAGAAGAGCTGATTGCTTACAGTGACATGCTTATGATAGGTGTCTTCATAGCAATCGCTGTATTATTATTGTGGTATTTTGTCAAGAAAACTTTTCGTTAAAAAAGTTTTCTTGGCCATTACATGAACATCCCGCCGTTCACCTTGAGTGTCTCACCCGTGATGTAAGAAGAGTGGTCAGAGAGTAAAAAAGCTACGGCTTCAGCTACCTCTTTTGATTCACCGAATCTAGCCATCGGTATCTTTGCAGTGAAAGCATCTTTCACTTCATCTTTAAGCACATCTGTCATTTCTGTCGCGATGAAGCCTGGAGTGATCGTATTATAACGGATACTTCTAGGTGCTGCCTCTATCGCAAAACTTTTTGTCATCGCGATCGTTCCACCTTTACTTGCAGCATAGTTTGTCTGTCCCGCATTCCCAGTTTCCCCTACGATGGAAGAGATATTCACCACAGAACCAAAACGCTTTTTCCCCATCACTTTGAGTGCTTCACGACAGCCTATAAATGTTGAGGTTAAGTTTGCATTGATCACATCCATGAACTCTTCTGTTTTCATACGCATCGCCAGTTTATCTTTGGTAATACCTGCATTGTTCACAAGATACGAAAGCTCACCATCTGCTTCAACGATGCTCTTCACCGCTTCTACAAAGGCTTCATCATTACTTACATCAAAACCGATCACTTCAGCTTTACCGCCTTCAGCTTCTATAGCTGCCTTCACAGCATTTGCTTCAGCCTCTCCAGAACGATAATTGACCCATACTTTTAAACCGAAAGCCGCAAGACTTTTTGCTATCTCTGCTCCTATACCTCTACTTGCTCCTGTGACTAAGACATTATTACCCGTAAATTTCATTTTGACCCTTTTGTATTCTTTAATAAATTTAGTAAAATTAATAAAATTGTACCATTTTTTTATGGTACAATGGCAGAAAGGTCAAAATGATGGAAAAGAAAATTAAAAAATCAGTAGCTACTTTACTTGCACACATCATCAAAATGGATGATAGAGATATAGAAAAAGAAACACCGCTTTTCTGTAAATTTATGGAAATGGATTTTGATTGGGATGCGGAGGAAGCAAAAGAGTTTCTCAAACGAACGATAGAAGAAGGATATGATCTTGATGCACATATCGCTATCATCAATGAGGCTTTATGCGATGATAAACTTTCTAAAATGCATATCCTAGAGCAGCTTAATCATATTATCTATTCAGATACCATTACACCCAAAGACTACGAAGAGTTTGAAAAGATCAAAAAAGCCCTTTTCTCCTGCTGATCTAGAAATGTGTCTTAGATCAGTGGTGCATCCATCTCTTCAGGTATCTCCAATCCCATGAGTTGAAGTACCGTAGGTGCAACGTTATTGAGTCCACACCCCTCTTTCACTTCTGTTACGCCTTCAGCCATAACAAAACACCATACTTCACCTACCGTGTGATTGGTCAGTACATGTCCTTCACTATCCCGCATCTCTTCACAGTTTCCATGATCAGAAGTAAGTACCACCGCATAACCATCTTCTTTTGCCTTGTTAAATATCAAACCCAATTCCGTATCAACCGCAGTCACCGCTTGACGTGCTGCTCCATAGTTACCCGTATGACCTACCATATCTCCATTCGCAAAATTCACTACGATAAAATCATAAGATTCGTCCATAGCCGTACGTACAGCTTCACCTACCTGGGGTGCTGACATCTCTGGTTTCATATCATAGGTTTTCACATCTGGACTGGGAATAAGTACTCTGCTCTCTCCTATCATAGGCTCTTCTACACCGCCATTTAAGAAGAAGGTAACATGTGCATACTTTTCAGTCTCCGCCGTATGAAGTTGTCTCAGTCCTGCATCAGAGATCACTTCTGCCAATGTATGCTTCGGTGTCTCTTTAGGAAAAAGTATCGGGTACGGAAAATTTGCATCATACTTTGTCATCGTTGCGATATTGAGTGGTGTAGACTTACATGCGAACTCATCAAAATATTCATCTCCCAAAGCTGCTGTGATTTCCCGTACTCTATCTGAACGGAAATTCGTTATCAGTACCACATCATCTTCTTCCATACCTCCATACGCTCCAAAGGCAACAGGTTCCATAAATTCATCGGTTTCATTTTTTGCATAACTTGCATCAATATACGCTTCTGGGCTCAATGGTGTTGACGGTGTAGCCTCAGCAATAGCACGATACCCCTTTTCCACTCTCTCCCAACGGTTATCTCTGTCCATCGTAAAGAAACGGCCGCCTATACTCGCGATAGAGATATCTTCATCACAGATATCTTCTATTTGATCCACATAGGTTTTAGCTGAAGTAGGACTCACATCTCTACCATCTGTGATCAAATGCAAGAAAACTTTTTTCCCTCTGCTTTTTGCAAGTTTTGCCAAACCTATAGTATGTTCTATATGAGAGTGCACTCCCCCGTCACTCAGTAAACCTATCAAATGCACACGGTCACTTTTTTCCAAAATATCATTGAGTGCTTGATTCTGCTCTATACTTCCATCTTCAAGTGCCAAAGAGATCTTTACCAGGTCCTGATACAAAATACGGCCGGATCCTATGGTCATATGCCCAACTTCAGAGTTTCCCATTTGTCCCTCTGGTAGACCTACGCTCAAACCATGTGTAGAGATGAGTGCACTGGGTACTGTTTCAAAAAGTGTGTCATAAGTGGGTTTTGTGGCATCTTTAAATGCATTACACGTACTGTCAGGCTTACACCCAATGCCATCGGTGATGATTAAAACTGTTTTTTGTTTCATAGTCTTTTCTTTTCGTAGTATTTAATTGAAATAATAGTAAAATAAACTTTCTTAATTCTTTAATACAAAATTTTAAATGAAAGTTGCCCATGCTATACGAACTCTCCCAGCTCTTAGATATCAATCTTTTCGGATACATTTCAGTACGTGCAGGTATTGCATTTTTCCTCGCTTTTATGATGACACTGTTTATCATGCCAAAATACCTCGCCTGGGCTATCTCCAAAAATGCAAATCAACCTATCAGCAAATATGTCCCTGCACATGAAGGAAAAAGACATACACCAACCATGGGGGGCGCAGTATATCTCATCGCTACACTCTTGGCTGCTTTGCTTACGGTAGATCTATCCAACATCTATATACTGGGTGGATTTATCACCCTTATTGGCTTTGGTTTGGTGGGCTTTAAGGATGACCTGGGAAAAGTACTTGCAGGTGACAACCTTGAAGGACTTACACCTAGAGGCAAGATGGGATTACAGGCTCTCATTGCAGCACTTGCAACAGGACTGCTTCTTTACGGAGGCTTTCCAACAGAATTCTATGTACCATTTCTCAAAACACCTCTGTTTGACCTAGGGTTTGCAGCCATCCCTTTTTGGGTACTTGTCTTTCTCGCCACCACCAATGCCGTCAACCTAACCGATGGACTTGATGGTCTGGCAACGGTACCTTCGATCATTGCCTTGGTTTCACTTGGACTGATCATCTATGTCACAGGTCATGCCATCTTCAGTCAGTATCTGCTGGTTCCCAACATCAAAGGTGTGGGTGAAGTAATGATACTTGCTGCTGCGCTTATCGGTGGTTTGTTCGGGTTCTTATGGTACAACTGCTACCCTGCAGAGATCTTTATGGGAGATACAGGCAGCCTTGCTATCGGCGGTTTTTTAGCCTATCTTGCCATTTTAGGAAAAAGTGAAATCCTGCTTATCCTTATAGGTCTCATCTTTGTCATTGAAACCGTCTCTGTGATACTGCAGGTAGGAAGTTTTAAACTGCGCGGTAAACGTGTTTTCCTTATGGCGCCCATTCACCACCATTTTGAACTCAAAAAATGGGCTGAGAATAAGATCATCATACGTTTTTGGATGATCTCTTTCATTGCAAATGTACTTGCACTCATCTCCTTTAAGTTCAGATAATGATGGAACAGATAAAACCCACACTCTTTGGTTACGGACTCACCACCAAAGCCATCGCAAAGAAATTAGGTGGAGGATGTACTTTTTTTGATGACAATGTCACAGAAGCCTATACCGACGAAGCAGGTAATCATATATTTCCTTCCGCTCTTTTTGATCCTGAAAAAAGTCACTTGGAAGTCACCACACCCAGTCTCAAACCCGATCATCCGCTGATCACATCTGCAAAAAACCTGCTCAGCGAATATGATTACTTTGACAAAGAGATGCCTTTTAGCATCTGGATATCCGGAACCAACGGTAAAACAACGACCACACAGATGCTCACACACCTTTTGTCCAAACGTGGTGCACTCAGCGGAGGGAACATCGGTACACCTTTGGCAGAACTCGATACTAATGCCCCTATCTGGGTACTTGAAAGCTCATCCTTTGCGCTGCATCATACCAAGAAAGCATCACCTGACATTTATCTCTTGCTTCCTATCACTCCAGATCATCTGGACTGGCATGAAACACCGGAACAGTATGAGGCAGACAAACTCAGACCTCTGCTGACCATGAAAGAGGGGGAACTGGCACTGGTACCCAAAGGGTTGAACCTTCCAAAGACAAATGCCTATGTCGTTGAGTATGACAG
This sequence comes from Sulfurovum sp. TSL6, assembly GCF_019972115.1. Classification (NCBI taxonomy): domain Bacteria; kingdom Pseudomonadati; phylum Campylobacterota; class Epsilonproteobacteria; order Campylobacterales; family Sulfurovaceae; genus Sulfurovum; species Sulfurovum sp. TSL6. The sequence goes on from NZ_BPFJ01000002.1 coordinate 538,590, forward strand.
TAACGAATTTGTCGAAGCCTATTTCAAACTAGACTGCACCCAGTTACGATTTAAAGCCGCCTTCTTACAGGATGCCCTTCTTGCGCTTGCTGTCACCAAAGTGCTTTTTGATGAAGCAGACTATGCGTTGATGAATACCTTTACACTTGATGCCCATAGACAAGAAGAACTTAAAGATGATCAAGGCAGACTCTGGATCAATGACTCCAAAGCAACCAATCTAGATGCCACCATACAGGCAGTCAAAGGCTATGCCGACAAGCACATCCATCTCATCTTGGGTGGGGATGACAAAGGAGTGGATCTGACACCGCTTTTTGAAGTCATGGAGCCACTTAACCTTACACTATATACTATAGGGGCAAATTCTGACAGACTTTTAGCCCTTGCAAAAACCTATAATGTTAATGCTATAGAATCACAAACCATTCAAAATGCTGTCAAGCAGATAGACAGAGTGCATACGCTAGAGAGCGTTGCCCTGTTGTCTCCTGCTGCTGCCAGTTTTGATCAGTTCAAATCTTACAAGCACAGAGGTGACACTTTTATGGAATTGGTAAAAGCATTAAAAAAATAATTTATTTTTTATTTTATTTGCTGTCTTTTAAGTTTGAGCTGTTATAATTCTATCCACTTAAACAGACATCCTGTCTTTAAGTTGGCTCCATAGCTCAGTTGGTAGAGCAAAGGATTGAAAATCCTTGTGTCGGCGGTTCGATTCCGTCTGGCGCCACCATTCCCTTCAATAATCATCCAAAAATATTCAAAATCATTAACCAAAACCTTGAAAACAACTGTTTTACTTAAAAAAACCGTTAAAAATGCCTTCAATCTTTACTTTCTTTATCATCTTATCACCTAAAATATACCGTATACAGGGACTTCTACACAATTATTAACTTTTTGTTAACTAATTATTAATTTTATTGACATAATTCAAGAATTTAGGTTATACTTATGTTGTATTCAAACAAAATTTAAGGAGATTACAATGAAAAAAACATTATTACTTTCAGTAGTAGCGTCAACAATGATCATGGCTGGTGGAGATATCGCTCCAGTTGAGCCAGTGGTAGAGGCACCAGCAGCAGCTGCTGCATGGGAATTCAGTGGAAATGCAGTAGTTTACTACCAAACAGACGATGCAGTACAAGTTTCAGGACTTGGTGCAACTGGTGGTGATCTTTTTGATCAAGATACATCTGCAGCAGACGCTGGTATCCAACTTAGAGCAGCTAACAAAGATGTTGTTGCTGGAATTGGTGCAGGTTTTGCAGTAAACGGACTTTCTACACTTAACCTAGAAAATACTATAGTATCTAATACTCCACAAGGTACTGGTAATGGTGACATCGATGATATGACTGATGGTGGTTGGATTGCTGAAGCTTACTTGACTTACGAGTTTGGTAACACAGGTATCAAAGCGGGTCGTCAAACACTTCCACAATCACTCTCTCCATTTGCATACTCAGAAAACTGGAACGTATTTGCAAATACATTTGATGCGGTAACAGTGGTAAATACTGATATTTCAAACACAACTATCGTTGGTGGATGGATCGCTGGTGCTAACACAAATGCTTGGGGTGCAACAAACAACATAACTGACTTCAATTCATTGAATGATGAAGACGGTGTTTGGATGATTACTGCACAAAACAAGTCTATCGAAAACTTGACATTAACAGGTACTTACTACTTTGGTTCAGATATGGCTGTAACTGCTACTGGTACTGATGATTTAAGTATCCTATGGGGTGATGCTGCATACGATGCAGGTAGCTTCGGTGTTGCTATTCAGGGTGGTCAAGTTGATGCAGGTTCATTTGCTGCTCAAGCTGATGATATGACTGCATTTGGTGCAAAATTAACAGGTACAGTTAGCGGTATCAACCTTATGGGTGCATACTCTACAGTATCAGATGGTGCTATGGGTCAAATTGGTGGTTCAACATCAGCACTCTACACAAACACAGTTATCGATCAACTTGTAGGTAGAGAAATGGATGAAGATAAGTTTGTTGTAGGTGCGAACATGGATGCACTTGGTGGAAACATTGCTGCGGCATATGCAAACGTTTCAGCTGATAAACCAGTTACAAATCTTTCTGCTGACTCTGACGAAATCGATGTTGTTTATGCAACAAACCTTACAGATTCTCTAGGTTTAACTGCAGCTTACGTTTATTATGATGCAGATGATATGGTTGACTCAGTTAACCTTGTACGTATTATTGCAAACTACAACTTCTAAGAATCACTTCTTAAAGTTTTACTTGCTTTAGAGTTCAGGCTTTTGCCTGGCTCTATCCTTTCTTTTTTCTTTCCAAATCCTTTAAATTTTTTCACTCTTATACCTTTATCTTATCTTTTTGCTATAATGCTGAAAAAGTTTAACATACAAACGGATACCAATGAACAGTAAAAAATTACACTTGGTCAGCCTGGGCTGTACCAAAAACCTTGTTGACAGTGAAGTGATGCTTGGCCGCCTTAAAGAGTATGAGATCACCGATAACAACACTGAGGCCGATGTCATTATCGTGAACACCTGCGGCTTCATCGATGCGGCAAAAGAAGAGAGTATCAACACTGTACTCAACCTCCATGACGAACGTAAAGAGAACTCTATCCTGGTGATGAGCGGATGTCTAAGCGAACGGTACAAAGAAGAACTTCAGGCAGATATGCCAGAGATAGACATCTTTACCGGTGTGGGTGACTATGAGAAGATCGATGAGCTCATCGCTTCCAAACAGAGTACCTTCTCTCCGGAAGTCTACCTTGCTACGGAAACCTCTGGAAGGGTCATTACAGGGTCTAACTACCATGCCTACATCAAGATAGCAGAGGGGTGTAACCAGGCATGTTCTTTTTGTGCGATTCCAAGCTTTAAAGGAAAACTGCACTCACGTTCACTCTCGTCCATCATCAAAGAAGTCGAAAATCTTGTTTCTCAAGGGTTTTATGACTTTTCTTTCATCTCACAGGACAGTTCGAGCTACGGACGTGACATGGGACTTAAAGATGGCCTTGTAGACCTCATCAAAGGAGTGGAAGCCATAGAGGGTGTCAAGTCTGCACGTATCTTGTACCTCTACCCTAGTACTACTACCTTTGATCTTATCGATGCCATTGCTGACTCTGAGGTATTTCAAACCTATTATGATATGCCTATCCAGCATATCGATGATGCGATGCTCAAGGTCATGAAACGTGGGTTTGGAGAGAAGAAGACCATAGAGCTGCTCGAATACATGAAAAGCAAACCTAATGCCTTTTTACGTACCTCTGTGATCGCAGGACACCCTGGTGAAAGCGAAGAGAGCTTTCAGCGCCTGTGTGACTTTATGGAAACCTTCGAGTTTGACAGATTTAACACCTTCCACTACTCCAATGAAGAGACTACCGCTGCTTATAACATGGAGCAGGTTGATGAAGAGACGATCGACCAAAGAGCACAGGTGCTTGGAGAGATAGCAGAAAGAAGTACCCTCAAATCGCTTGAAAAGATGGTCGGGCAAACTGTCACTCTTGTCATCGATGGCGAAAGTGATGAACACGAGTACCTGCTTTCAGCAAGACCACTCATCTGGGCAGTAGACATCGATGGAGAGATACTCATTAATGATACTTCTGATCTTCCTGTAGAGTACGGAAAAAGATATGAGGCAAAAGTCACAGAGTTAGTGGGTACCCAACTGCTTGCCACACTCATCAAAGCACTCTAACAAGCCTATGCTCATACCAGATCTCTCACACCTCAAAGGAAAAAAGAATTTATTGGCTTTTTCTGCAGGTGTGGACTCCTCTGCACTTTTCTTTTTACTCTTAGAGAACGATATCAAATTCGATATCGCCATAGTCAATTATGGTACACGTGAAGCAAGTGACAAAGAAGAGGCACATGCAAGAGCCCTTGCTAAAAAACATAAACTCTTCTGCCACAATATTAAAGCACCTGCATTTCACAGCCATTTTGAAAAACAGGCTAGAGACTTTCGCTATGAATTTTTTGAATCTCTCATCAGCATAGAGGGTTACGATACCCTGATCACGGCACATCAGCTTAACGATCAGCTGGAATGGCTGCTTATGCGTCTTAGCAAAGGAGCGGGTTTAAGTGAACTTCTCGGTCTTGAACCTGTCACACAAAAAGCACACTATACACTCATCCGTCCGCTGCTTGCTTACAGTAAAGAAGAGTTGCTCCAGTATCTGAAAAGTAACGGGCATCCCTATTTTGTGGATAAAAGCAACAATGATGAAAGCTATGAACGCAATAAGTTCAGGAAACAGTTTTCCGATGCACTGATAGCTGAATATAAAGAAGGTATCCAACGCAGTATGGATTACTTGAGAAAAGACAAAGAGACACTTGAAAGCGGCTTTGAAACGATCTATAGCAACAAGCTGCTGCATATTGTCAAGCTGCATATCCCAACTGCCAAGGTCAAAGCTGCTGACTTGACACTCAAAAAGCTGGGTTATCTCCTCTCTGCTTCTCAACGTCAAGAGATAGAAAAAGAATCCTCTTTGGTCATAGGCGGAGAGTGGACTGTAGCCATTCAAGATGACTTGCTCTTCATCGCACCCTACCTCAGAATCGATATGCCAAAGAAATTTAAAGAGGTGTGCAGGGTTTTAAAAGTACCAGGTAAGATCAGACCCTACCTTTTCAAAGAGCATATAGACCCTTCAGGGCTTTCTTTCCACAGTTAATTGTCACTCTAACATATCTTTGGTATCGGCCAAAGGGTGTGCTTTCATGTACTCTTGCATTTTTTTCACGGATCCAAGCTTCGTATAGACCTGTGTGGTTGCCATCGTTTCATGCCCGAGCAGTTCACTCACATCTGAGATACGTGCGCCGTTATTGAGCAGATGTGTGGCAAACGAGTGGCGCAGTTGATGCGGCGTCACTTTCAAGCCCTGTGCTTTAAAAAGTTTTGTAAGGATGTAGCGTAACTGCGCAGCGTTCATAGGCGCAGAGCCTTTTTCAAAGAGGTACTTTATAGGAGACATTCTTTTTGTATACAAGCTAATGAGTTCTTGTACACTCTCCAACACAGGCAACTCTCTTACCTTGTTTCCTTTACCATGGATCTGTATCCATCCCCCTTTGATATCCTCAAGTTTGAGATGACTCAGTTCAGAGATCCGCAACCCCAATCCATACAGCATAAAAATAAGCAATTTCTCTTCTACATTGGCATGGTTCAGTACCTCTTCAATATATCTCTCTTCTATGGGCTTAGGAAGGCTTTGAGGTACCTTTATAGACTCATCTCCGATAAGTTTGATACGCAGTTGACACTGCTCTTCCAAATATTTTGAAAAAGAGTGTACAGCAGAGAGCTTTTTTACGATAGTTTTTTTATGGTTTCTAACGATTTGAAGACGAAAAGGGGTAAGATCCAAGACGATGAAGCCATCTTCTTCATAGACATGGCTCTTTTCAAGCATTTGCCTCAAAACTATCTCATATGTTACTATGGAAGTTTCAGAATAACCTCTTACATCCAATAGATAATTCAAAAACTCCTCGGATGCCTCTTGAAGTTTAGATTTCATCTTTTAGTGCACCGTATGTGCCAACATTTTGTTTCTAAGAAATGTTCTGGCTTCATCGAACTCCATGCCTTCAAGAGAGATATTTTCCAAATAAAAATTGATCGTGCTGAAAGGTTTGGGAATCACAAATTTATCCCAACTGCCAAGTTGCCAGTATGACTCGGGGATATAGTTCACTATCAATACAGGTGCCTTGGCTTTATGTGCCAATGCGATAGCCCCATCTCCAATAGTATGTCTTGGCCCTCTAGGACCATCAGGTGTGACCAGGAGGTCATCCCCTTTTTTCAATGCTCTGAATGCTTCTAAGAGCACTTGTGCAGCTCCACGACTGCTTGAACCTCTTAAAGGCGATATAGAGAAGTACATTAGCATCCTTGCGATCATCTCACCATCAAAATGCCTGGAGATGATCCCGGAAGCCAACTGTCTTTTGTGAAAATACCGATAGGCTTGCGGAGACATGAGAAGTTCACCATGCCAACAGACAACGATAGACTGTTCCTGGCTTATCTCCTCTGCAATATGAAAGTTTTTCTTTGAAGTGTGCCAGAAGAAACGCATCAGTAGATAGCCCAGTGGGGGGACTATGACTTGAGCAATGCTTCGTGATAGTGTTTTAAACATTGGGTATCCTAAACAAGTACTCCATCAAGAGCACCCCGAGAGGTTTTAGTCACTTTGACATCTACTATTTTACCTAAAAGCTCTTCACTTCCCTGAACAAAGAAGAGTTTACCATCATCTGAACGTCCAGAAACCCTTCCGTTAGGTTTGAGTTCATCAAAATAGACTTTATGCACTGTACCTAACTGGGCATCCATGATCTCATCCAGGATTTCTGTATGTCTTGCCTGAAGACGGGTTAATCTCTCTCCTGCTACAGCGCTGTCGATTTGATTGTCAAACTCTGCTGCTTCTGTATGCGGACGAGGAGAGTACTTAAATGAGAACATCTGCTCAAAACGTACTTTTTCCAGTACATCCATCGTATCTTCAAAGTCTGCATCACTTTCACCCGGAAATCCAACGATAATATCTGTAGAGATAGTTGCTTCAGGACACAGTGTACGTATCTTTTCACAGCGGTTCAGGAAGTTCTCTTTGGTATAGCCTCTTTTCATATCTTTCAGCAGTGAAGTGGATCCGCTTTGCAAAGGTACATGTATCTGTTTACATATCTTAGGATTAGAGACGAACTCTTGGATGAACGCATCATCCATATGTAAAGGGTGTGGAGAGGTAAATCGTATACGTTCCAAACCTTCTATCTTAGAGATCTTTTGCAACAACTGTGTAAAGTCACAACGCTCTTCAGAGGATCCAAATCGTCTTCCGTAATTGTTGACATTCTGTCCAAGAAGCATCACTTCCTTTGCCCCGGTAGCGACTGCCTTTTTGATCTCCTGTACAATAAGGTCAGAAGGGATAGATATCTCATCTCCACGTGTTGCCGGTACGATACAGAAGGTACAGGACTTATCGCATCCTATGGAGATATTGACCATGGCTTTAAACGGATTGCTTCTGTATTCACCAAAGGCATAGGTACTTTCATCAAAGTCTGTACTGACCTCTACTGCATGTTTTTTATTGACCACTTCAGTGATCTTCGATACATTTCTTGCGCCCAGTACAAAATCCACCGAAGGTGCGCGTTTAATGATCTCATCTCCTAAATGGGATGCGGTACATCCTGTCACACCTATCTTGGCGGAAGATTTTTTATGCTTGTTAAAGACACCGATCTCTGAAAAAAGTTTTGCTACAGGCTTTTCTCTTACAGAACAGGTATTTATAATGATAAGATCAGCATCTTTTAGATTTTCAGTGATTTCGTAGGATTCTTTTTGGTTCAGTTCTGCGATCATATGTTCACTGTCACGAACATTCATCGCACAACCAAGTGTTTCTATAAATAATTTTTTACTCAAATGTTATCTCTTCTTTAATGGGGTAGTTTTTTGAACTTTAGTTCAAAAAACTATGCTGGCGCCAAGCCTGCTTTAGAAGCAGTCTTATGCGATAATATGTACTTCGTAGATATATTCATTTTCATCAAGTCCGTACTTGACTTCTCTCATATATACAGAGAAACCTTTTTCTTCAAAATATTCGATCAACTCTTTCAGCTCTTTATGCGAGTTATCTTTATCAAAATAAAATATAGATTTATTCGCTAGCTCGTCTTCTAATTTTTGTAAATCGATCGTCTTTGGTTTCGCTTTAAGTGTTGTTCTAGCAAGTTTTAATTTCATCTATGTTTACCTTTTAATTATATTATTTATTCTTCCGCTTTATGTAAGAATTATACTTTATTTTCTGTAAAGCTTTGGTTAGCTATAATATTCCACTTCAAAAACAACACCCCCCAAGACGTTATTAACACTGTTATGTTACCTCTTGTAGCGGTATATTGTATTGATTATTAAAACATTTATGAAATTAGGAAATAATTATGGAAAAAATATTAGACATCATAGAAGCCATTGCACATGAAAAAAATATCTCTAAAGAGCATGCATTAGATGCTTTCAAAGAGGCTTTGATCAACACGGCTAAGAAACTAACAAGCTTTACAAGTACCTTTGAAGTTACTATAAACAATGATACAAAAACCTACTCTGTCTATAAAGTCATTACTGTTGTAGCTGATGATGATGAACAACTTTTTGTAGAGGTCGGAAAAGATGACAACAAACAAAAAATTGAATCAGATAGCTTTATTTCTCTTTCCGAAGCAAAAGAGTTTGATGATTCTTTAGAATTGGGAGATCAACTTAAAGAAGAGTTTATTCTCGAAGAACATGGACGTACAGCCTCAGCAAACCTTTTTAGAGAGCTTGAATACCATGTGCAAAGACGTATCGAACAAGATCTCTTTGAAAAATATAGAGAAAAAGTAGGTACGGTGATGCTAGGTACAGTGAACCGTGTTGATGCAGAGGAGAACACTCATGTTGAGATCGGTGAACTTAAAGGGATTCTTACACAGAGAAACCGTATCAAAGGTGAGAAGTTTAAACGTGGAGACTCTATCCGTGCACTTCTAAGATATGTAAGTGTTGACCCTGAGTATGGTCTTTTCCTAGAACTCACAAGAACTTCACCTAAGTTCCTTGAAGCCCTTATGGCAAGTGAAGTACCGGAAATTGATGATGGCGTAGTAGAGATCGTAGCTGCAGCAAGAATCCCGGGAGAAAGAGCAAAAATAGCACTGAAGACAGAGCAGATGAATGTGGATCCTATCGGTGCAGCTGTGGGTGTTAAAGGTGTACGTATCAATGCAGTAAGTGAAGAACTTAATGGTGAAAATATCGACTGTATTGAATTTTCACCTATCCCTGAAGTTTTCGTTACACGTGCATTAAGTCCTGCCATTTCTCAGAGTATCAAAGTAGATGCTGATGAGAAAAAAGCTGTTGTCAACATTACAGGTGATCAAAAAGCAAAAGCGATCGGTAAATCTGGAATTAATATCCGCCTAGCCTCTATGCTTACAGGATATACCATAGAATTAAACGAAATTGAAGGGGTAACAGAAAGACAAGTAGATAGTTCAGAAACTACTGAAGCAGCAAAAACGACTGATACCTCAGCACTAGAGGATCTCTTTAAATAAAACGATGAACTAAAAGCGAGTCATCCTCGGACTTGCACCCCAAGGGCATTTCCTCCGGGCACCCGAGGATCCATAGCTATTGAGAATATTAAATTGATAGATTCCCGTGTCAGGTACGAGAATGATGAAAGAAAACTAAGCTAGGATCATCTCGGAAAAACTCTCTGCATCCAAAGAAGCAGATCCTACTAAAACACCATCCACACCGCGAATAGCAGTGATCTCTTTAATGTTTGTTGTCTTAACACTGCCTCCATAGAGTAGTGGCTTTTGTACGGTTTGTTTTAATGCTTGATGCGTAGTTGCTATCTCTTCAACCGTAGCAGATCTTCCTGTTCCTATAGCCCAGATGGGTTCGTAGGCAACGATAAGATTTTTATAGCTGATATCAATACCGTCAAACTGTGCGAGCAGATACTCCATTACAGCTTCGTCACCCTTTTCTCTTATCTCAAGCGGTTCGCCGATACAGTAGAGTATTTCATACCCCTGTTCTTTAAAAAATGCAAATTTTTGTGCTACTTTTTCTTGAGACTCACCTAAATGTTCTCGTCTTTCACTGTGTCCGATGAGTATGGTTTTAATGTCAAATTCTTCAAGTTGCTCTGTGCCTATTTCTCCGGTAAATGCACCGTTTTGTATAGGATAAGCATTTTGTGCACCGATAGTAAAATCACCCTCATACTTGCCTAAAGCTGTTGCAGGAGGAAAGATATAGACTTGGTCTTCAGGTTTTTTTGCAAGCAACTTTTTATGCAATACGTCAATGTATTGTTCTGTTGATGCTCTGGTATGATTCGTTTTAAAGTTTGCTGCAAAAATCATAAAATTCCTTTTTTATTTTTCAATGCGATCAATCGCATGAACCTGCTGTTGACAAGTAACTAAATTATAGTGCAAGTGAGGCACTAAATGCCGAATCGTAAGCAGTCTTAGCGACAGTGTAGTTTTTGGAGCTTTGCTCTAATAGCAGGCTGCAAAAATCAATCAAAATCCTTTTACTGAAGTGCTTCCAGACCCGGCAAAGAATCACCTTCTATCAATTTCAGGCTTGCGCCACCACCTGTACTTACGAAGGTCATCTCATCTGCATCACCGGCACGTTGTGTCACATCGGCAGTGTCTCCACCCCCTACGATCGTCGTTGCATGTGTTTGTGCAATGTTGTTTGACATGGCGAAACTACCTTTTGAATATTTGTCCATCTCATAAACTCCCATAGGACCGTTCCATATGATCGTTTGTGCATCATTGAGTGCTTCACGGAAAAGCCTTGAGGATGCAGGACCTATATCCAGTCCCATCCAACCGACTGGTATCTCTTGTATAGGGAGGAATTTCACTGTCGTCTTCTCTGAAAACTCTGGTGCCACCACGACGTCAACCGGTAAATAGAATTTGACCCCCAGCTCTTTGGCTTTGGTCATAATGCCTTTTGCTTCATCCAACAGATCATCTTCAACCAATGAATCACCTACTTCATACCCTTGTGCCTTAAGAAAAGTAAATGCCATTCCACCACCTATGATGATCTTGTCTACTTTATTAATAAGGTTTGTCAATGCTTGGAGTTTACCGGATACCTTAGAACCACCAACCACTGCAATAAAGGGACGAACAGGGTTTTCAAGTACTTTAGAAAAGAAATTGATCTCTTTGCTCATAAGAAAACCTGCTGCTTTATGGTCGGTGTCAAAGAATTTGGTGATCGCATCGATAGAAGCATGTTTTCTATGACAAGCACCAAATGCATCATTGATGTAAAACTCTGCAAAATTTGCCAGCTGCTCTGAAAATGCCATATCATTTTCCGTTTCACCTGCTTCATAACGAAGATTTTCAAGTAAAAGTACATCACCCTCTTTCAGTGTCGCTGCTTTGGCTTTAGCATCTTCACCCACAACATCTTCTGCCATAAAGATATCATTATCCATTTTGAGTAATGTACGCAGTCTTTTTGCTATAGGTGCCAATGAGTACTTCTCTTCATACTTCCCGGGTTCTGGTCTTTCATAATGGGAAGCAAGAATAAGTTTACAATCTCTGTCTATACAATAACGGATGGTCGCCAAAGCAGAACGTATACGTCTGTCATCTGTAATGTTCCCAAATTCATCTTTAGGTACATTAAAATCACATCTTATAAAAACTCTTTTACCGTCAATATTTAAATCTTTTAATGTTTTCATCTATTCCCTGTCTTACTTTTTACTTACATGTACTGCCATATCTACCAAACGGCGAGAGTATCCCCACTCATTGTCATACCAGGAGAGTACTTTTACCATGTTGTCTCCTATGACCTGGATCGTATCGAGTGGCACGACTGCACTTAACTCTTCGCCCACAAAATCTTGAGAAACACGGTACTCTTCATCCACACCTAAAATACCTTTGTGTGAACCTTCACTGGCCGTTTTAAATGCGGCTTGTATCTCATCAACAGTCACGTTTGTGTTGAGTGTGACAGTCAAATCGACCATAGAGACATCCGGTGTTGGTACTCTTATTGCCTGTCCGTTTATCTTGCCTGTAAGATTTGGCAGCACTTTAGAGATGGCTTTAGCTGCACCTGTTGTCGTAGGTACCAGGTTTGTTGCCCCAGAACGTCCTTTTCTCGGATCTTTTTTATGTTTTGCATCCAGGATAGGCTGTGAAGAGGTATAGGAGTGGATCGTGGTCATCAAACCTTTCTCTATACCAAATGCATCATCCAAAACTTTTGCTACAGGAGCTAGTCCATTGGTCGTACAGCTTGCATTTGAAATGATAGTTTCACCTGCATAATCATCTGCATTGGCTCCAAGTACGAATGTCGCTGTATCATCTTTTGCCGGTGCAGAAAAAAGTACTTTCTTTACACCATTGTCCAAATAAGGCTGTACACTCTCTGCCGTTAAAAATGCACCGGTACATTCCAACACAAGGTCCGCACCGCAAGAGGCAAAATCCAGCTTAGAGAGGTCACGTTCAGCAAAGATCTTTGCTTTAGTCCCGCCGATATTCAGATATCCGTTGGCTACACTGACATCATTATGTCTTCCATGGACAGAGTCATATTTTAGGTTGTATTGGATCATCTCATCTGTACCAGAAGCATTCACTGCAACAAGTTCAATGTCATCTCTATCTGCAATAATACGCGCCACACATCTACCGATTCTTCCAAGTCCGTTAATTGCTACTTTTACAGCCATACTTTACCCTTATGATTATTATGCTAAAATTACGCAATTTTACAGTAAATGAGGTTAGTATTTGGTTAATCATAAAAAGCCTACTATAGCTATCTTTGGAGGGAGTTTTGACCCTCCGCACAAAGGACATCAACTTATCGTTGAAAAAGCTGTAGCAAACTTGCAAATTGACCAACTGTTCGTAGTACCTGCTTATTTGAACCCTTTTAAAACATCTACACTGGCTGATGCCGCTACACGACTTGCATGGTGTCATACACTATTTGATCCTATAGACCGTGTCAAAGTAGATGATTATGAGATCAAAGAAGGCAAAAGTACAGTAACCTCACAAAGTGTAAAACATTTTAACCAGACATACGATGTCAAGTATCTGATCATAGGATCTGACAACTTGTCAACATTGACAAAATGGCATGCATTTGAATGGCTGAATGAAACAGTGACTTGGGTTATAGTAACACGAGACAATCATCATTTAGATACGGATGAACTTAAGAGTTGGGAGCTACTACCTATAGAAGCGCCTGTAAGTTCAACCCAAATAAGAGAAGAAAAAGATTTACAATTTATTGACGAAAAGATCAGAGAATCTGTCAAACATATATTAGAAGGGCAACACCATATGACAATAGACGAAAGAATAGCAAACATCGTAAAAATACTTGACGATAAAAAAGCTGAAGAGATAGAAGTATTTAACCTTGATGATGCAGATTATATCGCAAAACGTGTAGTGATCGCTAACTCACTCAACGGGAAACATACACTTGCACTTTTTGACCATCTTAAAAAAGAGCTCAAAAAACAAGGTGATGAATTTCTTGCATCAGACTCCAGTGATGAATGGTCCGTAGCTGACCTGGGAGATATCCTTATCCATATTATGATACCTGAATACAGACAACGTTATTCACTTGAAACATTTTTAAATGAACTTGTTGAAAATCAGAAAAAGCAAGATACAGATCCTGCATAATCATTAAACATGAGGGGCAAGTTAGCACCTGCATGGATATCCTTTGGTTACAATACTATAAACGACAAGCCATTGTCGTTTACCTAACCTACCTCATGCCCTGAGCCTGTTAACAACTCCAATAACAAAAACAACCCTATAGTCACCAGCGGTGACAAAATAATCCATCCGTAATATTTATCTCTTACAAGATAGAGTATCAATCCACCCCATGAAACAACTGTCAACATCATATGTGCCAGGTATATGGGCATGACCTGTCGTGTTACATTCCCCAAGACTGCCAATGAAATGATAACGCCAAACGTGAGAAGTGCTATAAAAAGTTTTTTAAGATTTTTGTTTCGCGTATACTGAAAAAAGATGATGCCCAGCGTAGCAAAGATCGCTAAAATAATGAATACTTTCATATAAATTTCTCCCTTACCACGTCATCCCCGTGCCTAGCACGGGAATGACGAGTACACAATACTATAACTTATCTACAGTCTCGATCCCGAGTATCTCTAAGCCTTGTTTGATCGTCTTAGCTGTCAGATCGGCCAAGAGTAAACGACTCATCTTTGTTGCTTCTTCTACACCCTCTTTAAGTATAGGGTTCTGCTCATAAAAACGCATAAACAACGTTGCCAGATCATACAGATAGGTAGTGATCTGATTCGGTGAGGCATCGACTGCTGCACGGTTCAGTACATCTTCAAAACGAAGGAGCATCGTAGAAAGTCTATGCTCCAACGCGTCACCGATGATAATATCACCCTCCATAGGACCATCATACTTTCTGAAGATACTTTGGATCCTTGCATAGGCATACTGCATATAGAGTGAAGTATTACCTTCAAAACTCAACATCTTGTCCCAGTTAAAAATGTAGTTCGATTCACGGTTGATCGCAAGATCTGCATACTTGACTGCTCCAATACCTATGATCTTGGCCAATCTTTCCAACTCTTCTTCCGAATAGTGCTCTTTGTCATTGATCGTATCTTTGGCTTTCACAACAGCCTCATCAAGGAGTTCAATCAGCTTGACCGTTCCGCCTTCACGTGTTTTAAATGGTTTTCCATCTTTGCCCATCATCGTACCAAAGGCAATATGTTCAAGCTTCACATCTTCAGGAACAAAACCAGCCTCTTTTGCCACTCTGAACACGTGTTTAAAGTGTTCACCCTGTCTTGCGTCTACCACATAAGAGATACGCTGTGCACCTAATGTCTTTGCTCTATAACGCAATGCTGCAAGGTCGGTCGTGGCATAAAGGTAACCTCCATCACCTTTTTGAACGATCACCGGGACTTCCTCACCTTCTAAAAATACACATTGCGCACCATCGCTCTGCGTTAATAATCCTTTTGCATCCAGATCACTGATCACAGTATGCAGGTCATCATTGTAAAAACTCTCTGCACGAACATCCTCACGTGTCAGATCGACACCCAGTTTTTCATACACCTCTTCACAGTGTCCCAAGGAGATATCTATAAATTTTTGCCAAAGTTCTAAACAATGACTGTCACCGCTCTGTATCTTCACCACATATTCTCTGGCTTTATTTGCAAATCCCTCATCTTCATCAAAACGCCCTTTAGCATCCTTATAGAACTGCTCCAGATCTTTCAAATTTACCGCACCCTCTTCATGTATCTCTTCAAGGTAAGCAATAAGCATTCCAAACTGTGTACCCCAGTCTCCAATGTGGTTTTGGCGTATGACCTCATCTCCAAGATAGATTAAAAGGTTTGCCAATGTATCACCAATGATCGTTGAACGCAAGTGTCCTACGTGCATCTGCTTAGCCATATTCGGACCAGAATAATCTACCACTACCTTGATAGGTGTTTCACGCTCTTCTACCCCAAGCCTACTATCTTTACGTGCTAATTCACATTGTGAAGCAAGCCAAAAAGGATTCAGCCATAAGTTGATAAAACCTGGACCTGCTATCTCTGCTTTTGCCAGTATTCCGGTTAAGTCAAGATTCTCTATAATTTGTGTTGCGATCTCTCTTGGATTTTTACCCAATTTTTTAGACAAGGCCATCGCACCATTAAACTGAAAGTCTCCAAACTCAGGTTTGGTCGCTTCAGTGACACTCATAGGCTCGTGTTCTATGCCCGCTTTTATAAAAGCTTCTTTGATCACGTTATTGATTTGTAATTTTAATTTCATAGGTTTTCCGTCATAGTTAATATGGAATTGTAGTAGAAAATAGCTTCATAGCTATTTGGAGGAATAGTCTCAACACTGAGTCACAAAGTACTCAGTATTAAAATTAAGCGTTTTCGCTTTTTTTCTCTTCGATTTTTGCCTCAGATTCTTCTGTATCATTCTTTGCAATCTCTTTAGGCTCTTCTTCATCTTCTTTAATTGCTTTTTTGAAGTCTTTAATACCTTTTCCCATACCTTTAGCAAGATCTGGAATTTTCTTTGCTCCAAAGAGAAGCACAACAATCGCCAATACGATTAGTAATTCTGGCATACTTGGCATACCCATGTCAATCCTTTATATTTCGCTACATTGAGCATTAATTTGAATAATTATACTGCAATATGTTTAATGTTAGTTATTTGATAACCATTGTCTTATAAATTTTTCTTCATCTTCTGTACTTTGTTTCAATCTTGCAGCCTTGGCCACGATCACAAAACGTTTTGTCGCTTCCTCTACTGTATCATTAATAATCGTAAAGTCATACTCACCGACGGCTTGTATCTCACATTTTGCATTCTCAATGCGTTTCACTATGACGGACTCATCATCTGTAGATCGTGCCCGAAGTCTTGTCTCCAATGCTTTAAGTGTCGGCGGGGTGATAAATGCAGAGGTTGTAATGTCATTCATCTTTGCACGTACAAGTCTGTGGCCCTGTACATCTATGTCAAATATCACAAGTTTCCCCTCTTCCAAAGCTTCTCTTACAGGCTTGAGCGATGTACCATAATAGTTACCGTGCACTTCCGCATACTCAAGAAAATTTCCCGCCTTGATATCTTCTTCAAAACTCTCTTTTGTGACAAAAAAATAATCTTTACCATCTTCTTCTCCTACTCTGGGAGCACGTGTGGTCGTCGATATAGAAAAATAATATTCACCTATCTCATCTGATGCTGCGTTGATAATGGTACTTTTACCCGCACCGCTTGGGCCTGAGAGCACTAAAATAGCACCTTTTTGCATTATTGATCATCCTCTAATTTTATTTTGACTTTTGTCTCTTTGCCTTTTAACAGCTTTTTTATCTTTTTAGGCTTCATTTGACTTAGCGTAGCCAAGATCGCTTCTTCAATACGAGAAAGCTCCTCTTCATTCAATCCAGTCTCTTCTTTTAGCTTCTTCTTTGTTTTACTTTTCTTAGAAAGTGTCTCATCTGCTTCTTCAACATTTACAGTATCATGACTCAACTCTTCGACTATTTCATCTTCTTCTACGATCTCTAATCCATCAGCGATCAGTTGTTCTTTGATCACTTTTACTTTGCGTGCTTCATATTCATCATCGCTCAAAGAGACAGCATCTTCATGCTCTGATATCTCATCATCCATATCTAGCAATGCTTTGATTTTTGCTATTTCATCACTGTCCAGTACTTTTGGGAGGCTCACATTTTCTTCCAGCTCCAGCAGTTCACCTGTCTCTTTCTCTTCTGTAGACATAGGAAAAATATCCGGTAAAATCTCACCCTCTGTCTCTTCATTTTCTGAAGACAATGGAAAAATAGAAATATCTTCTTCTACTGCAATTTTTCCTTCTTTTTCACCAGAATCATTCACAGTGATACTTTTAATAATATTGATAATTTGTGAAGGTAAAAATGGTTTTTTGACAGTCTCATCAAAGCCTCTCATCGCTTCACCAGCGTAAGAAATAAAAACTTTCTTTCTTACTTCTAATACTTCAAGTAAGTCTTGAACATCATTGACATAAGAAGCTTCATCGACAAAAACGATGTCATAGGAAAAATTCTCTACTGTCTCTGCACTCACTACTTCATCCAAACCTATCTGTTCATCTCTTGTACAAAGCCCAAACAATCTTGAGACGACAGGATTGATGTTAATGAGTAAAATTTTCATTGATGGAAACTCCCTAAAGTTATTCAATATCATTATAATATAAATCTGGTTAGGACTTGGTTGTAAAGAGGATCAAATAAAAACCTGAAAAAGAAAGCAAATGATACGCTTCATTTACCAATCTAGCTTTTTCTATCATAGCCTCTGGTTGAAATTCAGGTCTTATTCCGTGAATTTTCATTGTAATTTTTCTCCCCCAAGAATAAATTTATCTATTTATTACTCGCTAATGTTATGACATATATTCATATGATTAGTTGATATCGTCAAATATTTAGATATCTGACACTCACTTTAGTTGACTGAATTATAAGCACTTTTATTCATACGTTAAACGCATATGATTCCTTGTTTCCTACTCATTAACAATAGGAGATCGTGAAGATATATTCTAGACAGTATTCCAATTAATTAAGTCTACAAATACATTGTAAAAATTATATAAACTTATTTAAACAGAATTTTTTTATGATGAGAACTCTCCTAAAAAGCTAAGAAGGGAAAGGTGTAACCCCTCTTAACTATTAAAGCTTAAGCAGTAACAATAACGTTAGTTTTAACAGTGCCTAATACTTCCATAGTAATCCAATCTTTAATATCACAAGTGATAATGTATTCACCCGGCTCAGTTGGTTCAAAAATCACATCATAACGTTCAGCTGAAACAGCATCAAGAGATGTTACTTGAATCGGATTTGGTAAATTACGACCATCTGAAATATGCACAGTACCCGTTAAGCCACCAAAATCAATATGTTGAGGATGGTAACCTGCACAGATATAACGAGCTAACAGTTTCTCACCTACTTGTACCGTAGCTGAAATTGGTGCTGTATTCATAGCTGAAGTACCTGTACCATCAACACCTGTAATAACAAAGTAGTCTGGTTCAAGTCTGTTCAGTCCTACATCTTCACCACAAGTACCAGCATCCCACGCAAGCGTATGCCATCTTGAATCAATCTCATCCACAACCCAAAATGCTTCCACATCATATGTTACTGCAGGATTACCGCCTGTAGCTGATACTAAAGTACCCGGACCTTCTGGCGGGTCAACGATAAGTGCACCATACATACCCATTTCAGCATGTAATACCGTATTGGTATGACAGTGATAAAAATAGGTACCTGGGTGCATTGGACGCCATTGATAAGTGTATGTACCATCAACGTCCCAAGTAATATGACCAACTCCATCAGAGTGATCTGCTGGCTCAATACCATGATGGTGTATGGTGTGTAACCACATACCGCCTTGTACATTTAGTACTGAATGTACAATTGTTCCTGCATTAATACGCATTGGTGGTGAAGGAAAAGTTCCTGCACCCATACCACCACCCATGCCGCCATCACTACCAAAGCCCCACATGTTGATGGTTGTTCCATCATCCATGGTGATTGGAATTTGCATATCAATATTAAGGTTATAAGTCACATCTGCTGTTACGATTCCCGGTGTAGCCGGTGATGCTGGATAGAAATAACATCCACTACCCATTCCGCCGCCGCCACCCATGCCGCCGCCTCCATTCATTCCCATATCATTCTCCTTTATTCAAAATAGATGTCGGTCATTGAACCGAACATATAGAAGCCGCCGCCGGCAGTCTGAGACATCTCTGTGTGTAAGTGCATTGGATAGGTACCTGTACTTACCGGAGGCCATGCATCCGGTGGTGTTTCAAATGGAAAAATCACATCTATCTGTCCACCATTCGCATCCAATGGAATAACATCTTTCCTCCATACATCCGGACAAACTACACCATTGCTTGTTAACCACTCCATATGATTTGCATGGGTATGTACTGCTTGTTGACACATACCTGCGTTTATCACACGAACCAATGTTCTATCACCAATATGCCCATGTAGTGCTGAACGTGGATCTGCCATGGCATCTAGATTGGGGTCATGAGAACCTGGTGCTCCTGGAGGACGTCCACCCAGACCATTGATTGTAAAATAACGTGGTACAAATGGTGTTGTTGGTGTTTGACCATTTTGTACTGCATTATTCCAAACTGGGTCTATATCATTAAATACCCAAAATTGTTGTTGCACAAATGTTAAACTACCTGGGTAAAGTTCATTAGCACTATCTCTTGGCATAATTGCCATACCACCATGTAAACCACATAAACGGTTATAAGGAGCATTGAGCTTATCATAATACATAAATGAACCAGATCTTGTTGCAATAAAACTAAGGTCCTTAGTTGTACCACCTGCAATTATTCCACTATCCACAATACCATCAATCACAAAACTGTGTGGTGTTTGCAATGTATTCACGATAGTTATCTCAACTGTATCGCCTTCTTGAACTATAAATGACTCACCTGGGATATTAAGTGTCGATGGCGAGCTGCTATACCCCATAAAATATACATCTTCGCCAGTCATTTGAGTGATGAACCCTTCTGTTATATAAAGGGTTCTGTTTATTGTTGCCGCCTGAGCCGATGTGGCCCATACGGTGAGACTTGAGCCTGCGATTGCAGTACGTGCAAAACTGGCCATGCTAAACTTTAAAAAGTTTCTGCGCTTCATGTTAACACCTCTCCTTGTTAATTTTTATTCTATAAGTAAAAATATCCTAGTTATTCTTCTTTAAGAATAGTTAATGAGGCATCATCGTAGCTAGAAATTGTAAAGAAAGTGTAAATAAAATAATATTTAAATATAATAAATATTTATTTTTAAAGTTTAAATATAATTTTATAAGGTTGCCTAGAGGCTATTTACTAATGAATTACTGAAGAAACAATGCAACTTTTTTTTAACTTTATTGACTTAATAAAAATGATGGGATATTACAAAAGTGGTAGGTAGACTAATCTAAAAAAATTTCAACTTCTTGTTAAAAGTAATTTACAAACGGTATATTCAGTGTTTAAAGGTGGTACACCCATCAGGATTCGAACCTGAGACCTTCGGTACCGCAAACCGATGCTCTATCCAGCTGAGCTATGAGTGCACATTTAAAGTGTAGTAGCGATAATTTAGAGCGCAATTATAGCAGAGAAATCTTTATTTATCAAGTAAGTTCATAGGTCCGAATAATTCGAGTGCCTTGGGGTTGGAAATAAACGTATGATTGTAAGGATGTTCCAATTCTATCGTTTCAAATTTATTAAGTGTAAATTGTTTCTTTAAGTCCTTTGCATGTGCACCGAACAAGATGAGTTTCGGTGCATTCTCTTCCATAGCATTTAACAGTGTCTGCACAAAGGGTTGCCATGCTTTTACATGTTTTTTCGTACTTTTTTTGTCTGTAAAAATCAGTGCTGTATTTAAAAGCAGTACCCCATTTTTTTCAAAATTACGCCGTAAATCATCTATAGAATCGATCATTTGCGTTTTATCTAACTTGCTAATGGCTTCTTGCGAAGTATCGTCTATGGTCAATCTATGACTGGCGACAAGCGCCATTTTCATAAAGTTACGTAAACTTGTTGCACGATTGACCTCTTTACTTAGACCGGAGACTGAAAAAAGGTTCTGTACTTTGGTATCTATAAAGGCATATCCTCCGGCACTCTCTTTTCTTGGATAGGGATCCTGACCGAACAAGATGTATTTGACTTTCTCTTTAGGTAGGGTGTTAAAGGCATTGAAGTAGTTTGCTTTTGAAGGGAAGTAGTGTTCATCTTCTTCTAAAAACCTTTGATACTCTGCCTCAAGAGAGGCATACGCTTCTAATAAAACTGTCTCCCATGAGCTTTTGGACATTAATCTCTCTTTTTTAGTTTATCAAACTTGATGATCAGCTCTATCTTGCTCACCGGGATGCCCAGTTTCTTAGAGACAGAAGCTTTACTTTCACCCGCATTGATAAGTTCCATCACTTCATCAAGAGAAGAGAAGTTGTCTATCACATCTTTCACGGCAACACGTGATGCTTCATAGTTTGCTATCGTCACATTTTTTACTTCCAGTATCTCATTGAGCTTTTTATTTTCTTTGGCTAATTTACTGTTTTTACTCATAAGCGTCAACAGTATAATGACCAACAGTGCCAATAACGCTAAAACTGTTATATCCATCATTTGCATCTTAGTTAACCTCCACGATAATTAAAATTAAAAAAACGAAGCCCAAGTAACCGTTCACTGTAAAAAAGGCTTTGTCTATTTTTGTAAAATCTTTGTTGACTATGTAATGTTCATAACCCAACATGATAGCAGAAAAAAGTATTGCAAGCTGTGCCCATAAACCTAATCCTGCAGTGACTACAAAATACGTCCAGAAAACGATGGCTAAAAGATGAAATACCCTTGCGATCCACAGGGTCTTGTTTGCTCCGAACTTAGAGGGAATAGAGTGTAAGCCATGTGCTTTATCAAATGCCATATCTTGCAAAGAGTATAGCAGGTCAAACCCTGCCACCCAGAACATCACGCCAATGGCCAGATAAACAGACCAAAACGTTATTTCAGCGTTGACTGCCACTACACCTGCTATAGGTGCCAGTCCAAGACTCACACCTAATATGAGGTGTGCCATCGAAGAGAAGCGCTTAAAAAGCGTATAGGCCCCAAGTACAAGTAAAATAGGTAGAGAGAGCTGAAAAGCCAAAGTATTCACGAAATATGCAACTACAATAAACAACAAGGCATTCATCACTATAAATGCCAGCATTTGTGCATTTGACACTCTACCGTCTACGGAAGGACGACCTTTTGTACGGGGGTTAAGGATGTCAACGTCTCTGTCAAGATAACGGTTTACACCCATGGCAAAGTTTCGCGCAGTGACTGCTGCCAGTGTGCCTAAAAACAGTAACTTCCAACCGAACCAACCTTGCGCTGCTACAAGCATTGCAATAAAGATAAAGGGTAAGGAGAACACGGAGTGTTTAAACATAACCAGTTCTGAAAAATGGTTCAATTTCTCTTTTATACGATTCACAATACAGCTCTACGGATGAGGAATTTTTAACTTAGAATTGAGAGACCATGCAATGATCAGTACCAAAATAGCGATCACATAACCGCTTGTGACCACACCGTAAGCATTCAATAGATACAGTACCCATAACAGTATTGCTCCTAAGGGTGTCGGTACACCTTCAAAGAATTTTTCAACTTCTCCTACATCAACTTTGAGATTGAACTCTACAAGCCTACGTAAACCACTGATGATATACCAAATAAAGACCAAACCTAACAACAGTTCTTCTACACCTGTGATACCACTGTAGTGTCTTACTGCATAAAAGAGTAAGAATGCAGGCATGACTACAAAAGAGAGAAAATCTGCAAAACTGTCAAGTTGTATACCAAACTCTGTAGAGAGACTGTATTTTCGAGCCAGTTTTCCATCTATAATATCACAGGCACCACCGATCCATGCCAAAACAATAGCCGTAAAAAAATCACCTTTAACAATGAAAAATATCGCCATGATCCCTGCAGTGATATTCAAATATGTTACTAAGTTCGCGATATTAAAACGGTTGTTCTTGTCAAATAAATTCATTCATGACCCTCATTGATTTATAGCCGTATTTTATCCTTTTTGGGGTTATGGTATGATTACGCTATGAAAAGTATTAAAACAGACTATAGTGAGGCACTAAATGCCGAGTCTTAAAACCTTTAAACAACTTGCGCTTATCGGTCCTACAGCATCCGGGAAAACGGCTCTTGCCATCAAAGTAGCGCAACATATGGATGCCTATATTTTATCACTGGATTCACTTTCTATCTACAAAGAGATCGACATAGTCTCTGCTAAGCCTACACCAGAGGAACGTGCCGGTATTACACATTTTGGCATTGACTACCTTTACCCTGATGAAAATTTCGATGTTACAACCTTTATTAAGCTTTACCATGAGGTTCATACACTGTGTCTTAAAGACGAAAAAAACCTTGTCATTGTCGGGGGAACCAGTTTTTACTTGAAAATGCTCATTGAAGGTATCAGTGAACTGCCTACTATTTCAAATGAAACAAAAGTAAAGACCAATTCCTATCTACAGGACTTGCATAAAACCTATGAATGGCTATTTGGTTTAGATAAGCTCTATATGTCAAATATAGAATCCAATGATCCTTACCGTATAGAAAAAGCTTTAAATATTTATTTGGAAACAGGACTGACCCCGACACATTATTTTAAACAATCCCCACCCCGGCCTACTGTGACTGAACCACTGCCTATTTACCAGATTGCAATCGATAGAGAAAGACTTCGTGAACGTATAGCCTTGCGTACCGGGATGATGGTGAACGATGGATTGATCGATGAAATATGTATGCTAGAAAAAAAGTATACACGCACACCCAACTGTATGAAATCTATAGGGATCAAAGAGACATTGGCTTACCTGGATGGCAGGTATGACAAAAAGATGCTTAGTGAAAAGATCACTACCAATACTGCAAGACTGGCTAAACGACAGACAACATTTAATAACTCTCAGTTCAAGAATGTAATAAAAGGAAGTGTTAAAGAGTTGGAAAATATGTTACTTAGAAGATAACAAGTACTTTTATAAGCCTTGTTATACGTTCTAGAGCAAAGAGCCCTAGAACTTTGCAGATCAGTACCCGCTGGCACTTATCATATAATATAGATAAGATACAAGTGGCTGTACATAGAAGATCGCTGATACAGTTGCAACTGTTGCAAAACCGATGATAGCCATCAGTGGTTTAGAGATGTTATAGTAGACAACATCCACATCTTTCACCGGATCTTTCAAGAACATGTATACCACAAGTTTCAAGTAGTAGTATGCTGCGATAGCCGAGTTAAGACCCATCACGATCGCTAACCAGATATAACCTGCATTGACTGCTGCCTGCATCACATAAACTTTACCCCAGAATACTGAAAATGGAGGTACACCCGCCAGTGAGAACATAAAGAGTCCCATAATCACTGCACCCATAGGCATGATCTGGATAAGCCCTGCAAATTTCTCGTATGGGTGGTCATAACGGTCATCGAATCTTCTCTTCTTGTGACGAGAGATCCATAGCATTGCAAAAGCACCAAGATTCGTAAACATAAAGAGTGCATAGTAAAGGAATATTGCCGTATTACCCTCTGTTGTATCTAAAGCCAGTGCTGCCATAATGAAACCGGCATGAGAGATAGATGAGTATGCAAGCATACGTTTTACATCATTTTGTACCAATGCCATAATATTAGCAAGTGTCATTGTAAGTACGGCAATGATAAGGATCGTCCATCTTACCCACTCGATACCAAGATCAATATACATGCCAAAGAGTCTAATACTTACTACAAAAGCAGCTATTTTAGGTACCACTGACATATATCCAGCTAAAGGTGCAGAAGCACCCTCATATACATCTGGTGCCCATGTATGGAACGGGAAGAGTGAAAGTTTAAATGCAAAAGAAACAAGTAAGAGTACAGATGAACCAAAAATAGCGATCATCAATCCTGTTTCATTCAAACGTGTAGCCATGACTTCTGCCACTTTATAAAGTTCTACTGAACCTGTCAGTGCATAAATAACAGCTGAACCCATTGCAAAGAATGCTGCTGCAAGCGCACCCATTGTAAAGTACTTCACCGCTGCTTCATATGAATTGCTTCTGTTGTGCAACGCAATAAGCGTATAGAGTGAAAGAGATGCTGTCTCAAGCCCTACAAAGATCAGAATAAGGTTATCTGATGCTACCATAAACTGGAATCCTGCAATCATAAATAAGAAGAGTGCAAAAAATTCAGGATATGAATACTCATGAAATCTTTTTGACGTGAGTGCAAGTGGTATGAAGATCATTGATCCACCAACGATCATCAGTTGAGAGATGATAGAGATACCATCGATCAACATGACATCAAAGAATCCACGTTCATTGACATTGAGTCCCAATACAGAACCAAAATTAATGAAAAGTACTAGGATCGTTAACATCACATACAGTGACTTATGTAATTTCTCATTAAGAAGATCAAGAATCAAAATAATCAAACCGCCGGCAATAGCTATAAGCATTGGTGCTAGGGAAATAAGGTTTAGGCTTTCTAAACTCACATTAATTGGCTCTAACATTAGTTCACCTCCTTATTTGATTTTGCAACTCTTATCATATCTTTTGCCTCTTGTGTAATCGCTTTTTCATCCATAAAGCTTAACAGTGCTTTTACAGAGTTATCTATTGGGCCGAGTACTGGTTTAGGATATACACCTAACCAAACTACAATCGCAACCAATGGAATAAGTGACCATGTTTCTCTACGATTTAGATCTTTAAGTTTTTTGTTCTCTTCATTATTCAATGGTCCAAAGAATGTACGTTTCATGACTCTTAACATATAGACGGCACCTAAAATAATAGAAGTACCAGCTAAGATAGTCATCATAGGTGATACTTGGTAGAAACCAAGAAGAACAAGGAATTCACCCACAAAACCGATAGTCAGTGGTAAACCTACCGATGCCATGAGCATAATTCCAAAAATAACCGCAAATTTAGGCATCACTGATGCGATACCACCAAATTCAGACATAAGTTTTGTATGTCTTCTATCATAGATCATACCCACAAGCATAAACAGTGCACCCGAAACGATACCGTGAGACAACATTTGGAATACTGAACCTGACAGACCCTCTGCATTCATTGCAAAAAGACCAAGCATAATAATACCCATATGTGATACCGAAGAGTATGCGACCACTTGTTTCACATCTTTTTGAGCATATGCGATCATTGCTGTATAGATGATCATAATGAGTGACAATACAGCAATTGGTGTGATTGATATCACAGAGGCATCCGGGAACATTGGAAGTGAAAATCTTACAAATCCGTATGTACCCATTTTAAGGAGTACCGCTGCAAGAATGACCGAACCTATTGTTGGTGCTTGACCGTGTGCATAGGGGATCCAAGTATGAAATGGGAACATCGGTACTTTAATAGCAAAACCGATAAAGAACGCTGCAAATAACCACAATTGATAATTCACAGGCAATACCAATGCATACCAGTCAGTAATTGCAAAGCTCCATACGCCAGTAAGGTTATGGTAAATATATGCAACAAATAACATACCTACAAGCATGATCAATGACCCTGTAAATGTATAGAGGAAGAATTTGATCGATGCATAAATTCTAAGCGGTCCACCCCATGCACCAACGATATAAAGCATTGGTACCAGTGAAAGCTCCCAGAATAAGTAGAAGATAATCGCATCAAGTGCAACAAATACACCTACCATTGTCATCTCTAGGAAAAGCAGTGTCACAATCATATTTTTAATATTTTTCGTTTCACCCATACTTGCCATACCGATAAGTGTCATCAATGTTGTCATCAGAATAATGAACAATGAGATACCATCCGCACCAACATAATAAGAGATACCCATATCAGGGATCAATGGGATCATTTCTACAAACTGCATTCCGGCACTTGATGTATCGAAACTGAACCATAACCATAAAGAGAGCAAGAATTCGATTGTCGCTACAGTAATACCATAGGCTCTAGCACTCTCTTTATCTACTACAAATCCAAGCAATCCTGCAACTGCCGGGAAGAAGACCAATATACTTAAAATATTTTCCATTTTTACCCCTTAACCTATCATCGCTGAAATCGCAGCAATTACCAATAACAGTACCGCACCAACAGCCATCCAGTTTAGATAGTTTGAAAGGTTACCTGTTTGCATACTTCTTGTTTTATCACCAGAACCGTAAAGGAACTTCGCAATATTATCTACGGTTGCATCTACTATTTTTAAATCTACCTCTGTCCAGAATTTCTCAGAAATCATCATATATGGTTTGGTGATGAATTCTTCATAGAATTTTGGCACATAATATTGGTTGGCAAGTAGTTTATAGAAGAAACCGTTTTCAACTTTTTCACTTCTTTTCCAAGCATTTTCACCTGTTCTTGCATATTTATAATAAGCATAAGCGATACCCGAGAGTGCAAAGAAAATTACAATAAGACCCAAATACGTTGCCAAGTGGTGTGTATGATCAGACATTTCATACTGAACAGTCTCACCTATCTTATAGATAAATGCTTTGTATGATCCCATAAACCATCCTGTGATAATAGCAAGTACTGCAAGAGGAGACATTGCTACGAGGACAAATTTGTACATTTCATGTGGGTGGAACCCTAATGGTGTGTGACGATCTTCACCATGGAATGATAAAAAGACTTGTCTAAATGAATAAAATGCCGTCATTCCCGCAGTGATCACCAACATGCCCCATAAGATATAAGTATGTTCATTAAATGCTGTTTCAATGATCGCATCTTTTGACCAGAAACCTGCAAGTGGCGGCAGACCAGCAAGTGCAACAGAAGCGATAGTCATATAGATCCATGTACCTCTCATCTTCTTTCTAAGTGCACCCATCTTAAAGAGATCAAGCTCATCATGCATAGCATGCATCACGTTACCTCCACCAAGGAAAAGGAGTGCTTTAAAGAAGGCGTGTGCCGCAAGGTGGAAAAGTGCGATCCAATACGCACCAAGTCCTGCCGCTGCGAACATATATCCTAACTGCGAAAGTGTAGAGTACGCAATAATTCTTTTTAAGTCACGTTCAACCAGTGCCATTGATGCTGCGTAGAATGCAACAAAGGTACCAAGAGAAGCAATAAAGAAACTCACTCCAGCAACTTCTTCCATACTATACAATGGGTTAGATCTAATCACTAAGAAAACCCCTGCTGTTACCATCGTTGCTGCGTGAATCAATGCAGAAACCGGTGTAGGACCTTCCATTGCATCCGTTAACCATGTGTGAAGCGGAAACTGCGCTGATTTACCCATCGCACCGATAAAGAGTGCGATCGCCGCTGTAACCAAGACGGTTTCACCAAGATATGGAAGCTGAGCAAATACTTCATCATACTGAAGTGAACCTGTGTTCCAGTAAAGAATAAAGATACCGATCAGCATACCAAGGTCAGCGATACGGTTCATAATAAATGCTTCATTTGCTGCCCAAGACGGAGAGATCGAAGGATTTTCTTCTCTTGTCTGATCTGGCTTGTGATACCAAAAACCAACCAGTAACCATGAACAAACACCAACACCTTCCCAACCTATAAACAGACCGGCAAAGTTATCTGACATTACAAGTATCATCATAGAGAATACGAAAGCCGACAGATAGGAGAAGAATCTGTTAAAACTCTTATCATGGTCCATATAACCGATCGCATAAATATGTACTACTGTAGAAACCAAAGTTACTACTGTCATCATGGTTACTGAGATCTGATCAACCACAAAACCAAATGGTATATTGAGATCTCCAGCATTGATCCAATCCATCATCGTTACATGTACCACTGTACCTGTTGTGTAAAGGTTGAATGCTAAGGTTGCTGAAGCGACAAACGACAAACCTATAAGTAGAGAACCTACTACACCTACAAATATTTTTCTTTCACTCATACCAAATAAAGCTGCAAAAAGAGACCCTACAAATGGTGCAAAAAGTGCTATATATACTAAATTTTCCATTATTATCCTCTCATGCTTGCAAGGTCATCTAAATCAAGACTTCCATATTTTTTATACAATACAATTAATATACCAAGACCCACTGCAACTTCACTCGCTGCAATAGCGATAATAAAGAATGCAAACATTTGCCCTGTTAAATCATTGTAATAGTGTGAAATAGCTGCAAATGCTATATTTACTGCATTAAGCATGACCTCTGTTGCGAAGAAAAGCATTAAAAGGTTTCTTCTTCTAAGTACCCCGATCAATCCTATAGAGAATAGGATCGCAGATACGATCAAATAATGAGAAAGACCTATCATCATTTTTCATCCTTTACTATCATAATTTCATCATCTGCACCCATATCTTCAGTGAGACTCACATCCATTTTCTTACCAGCAAGTATAATCCCTGCGATCATTGCTACGAGTAACATGAGTGCTGCTACCTCAAACGGTACAAGGTACTTTGTAAAGAGTATGATACCAACATCTTGGGCATTGCCCACACCTTCATGCATTGGGTAAAGTGCCTGTACACTCTCGCTGAAGATCGGTGCTGCGAACATAAGTACCAGCACCAATGCCGAGAGTCCACCAAGTAAAAATACTAAAGCATTGTTTGTATTTTTCTCTTTAATCGTTCTTGTTGCATCAAAAAACATCATCGCAAATGCATAAAGAGCCATAACAGCCCCGACATATACAACAAGTTGAACTACACCAAGGAAATCTGCGCCTAAGATGAAGAAGAATCCAGAGATAAGGACCATACCAGCTGCAAGTGATGTCATAGAGTAAAGTATATTTTTACTCATCACAGTGATCAAGAAAAGTCCTATTGTCAAAATAGAAAAGAGATAAAAAGCAAATCCTTCCATTGTCATCAAAGATGCTATAAAGTTTTCTAACATGTCATCTCCTCCCTAATACGCTAAAGGCGTTTTTTTGATATTTTCATCTGCATTTGGGGATACTGCCCCAAATCCATCATACTCTTGCTGTAAGTTCAGTTTGTCGATAGGTGTTAACATATCTTCAAAGAGTGAGAACCCGGCTCTTTGCTCTGCAGCATTCTCATAACGCGGTCCATGAACGATAGCAAGTTCCGGACATACTTCTGCACAATAACCACAAAAGATACAACGACCGAAGTTAATGGTATATTCACTGACTTCTTTACGTTGTTCTTCATCATATCTTGTATCCATAGCGATACAATTTGAGATACATATTTTTTCACAAAGACCACAACCGATACATCTGTAGTTACCTGATTCAAGTAATCTAAGCATGTCATGGATCGCTCTATATCTTGGCGATATTGGCATTTTTTCAAATGGATACTTTACTGTATGCATATCGCCTTTAAAAAGTGCCTTAAGCATGGATCTCATTGTGACCCAAAGTCCTACAAAAAGCTCACCTTTAACAGTTCTTTTTGCCACTTGAGAGAACTGTGCCATCGCTGTTTCAGGTTTACTTCCTACATCAAGTGTTCTGTAGTTTTGTGTTCCTACATTTCTGTTTTTAAATTGTTCTAAACTCATACCTGCTCCTTTATACCATCATCACTACAGCAGTGATCAGAATATTGATCACAGCGATTGGCATTAATACTTTCCAACAAAGCCACATCAATTGATCTGGTCTGATATGTGGCCATGATGCTCTTACCCATAACATCAAGAAGAAGAAGAATGCGACTTTAAGGATAATAAACAACCATCCAAATGCACCTGCTGTATCAAAGCCACCTAAGAATA
Source organism: Sulfurovum sp. TSL6 (assembly GCF_019972115.1). Lineage (NCBI taxonomy): Bacteria > Pseudomonadati > Campylobacterota > Epsilonproteobacteria > Campylobacterales > Sulfurovaceae > Sulfurovum > Sulfurovum sp. TSL6. The sequence continues at coordinate 569,293 of NZ_BPFJ01000002.1, forward strand.
CGATGGAAGCAATAATTGCAACGGTGATCATGTTTGCATACTCACCAATAAAGAACATACCCCATCTCATTCCAGAATACTCTGTTGCATACCCGGAAACAACTTCTGCCTCATGTTCAAGAAGGTCGAATGGTGTTCTGTTCGTCTCTGCAAATCCTGCAATGAGGAAGAGTACAAATGCTACTGGTTGTTGCCAGATCAACCAAGAACCGATACCACCAGCTTGTGCGTCATTAAAGTCAACAAATGACAATGAACCAACCAACATGATCGGTGCCAAGATAGAAAGCCCTGTCACGACCTCATAAGATAAAAACTGGATCGCTGTTCTCGCTGCTCCTATGATACCCCATTTGTTCGCTTGTGACATACCTGCTAAAAGTGGACCGTAAAGTCCTGCTGCCATCATACCAAGTACAAACAATACACCGATGTTCAAATCAGATGCAATAGATGGTACAAAGGTACCACCAAGTAAAGGAATAAACTCAGGAACCGTAAAGTCTGGGAAAACCGGTACAGCAGAAAGGGCAATAAATGCCGTTGCTGCTGTAATGATCGGTGCGATCATAAAGATCAGTTTGTTTGCATTTTGTGGGATAATATCCTCTTTCGTGAAGAGTTTAATACCATCTGCCGCAATTTGTAATAAACCATAAGGTCCTACGTGCATTGGCCCAAGACGTCTCTGCATAAATGCAAGTACTTTTCTTTCTACATACGTACCAAAACCTGCAATTGCCGAAATCACAGCCAAGATAATCACGGCTTTGATAATGACACCTAGAGCAGTTACCTCCGGTAAGTTTTCTATGAGTGTTGTTTCCATATTACACCTTTCTCAATGTTACTGTTTGATATCTTGACCCACCAAAGAGACCATACACATCTTTAGCAGATTTGAAATCTGGTACTTTTACGATGTCACCTTCGATCTTTTCATCGGCTACCACATCTAAAGTAATACTTCCATTTTCAAATACTACTTCTACTTTTTCTCCCAAACTCTCAGCTTTCGCAGTACTTGCATACAGTGCGAATGCTTCAAAGATCTCATGAGACTTGTCTGTAAAGTCGTTAAACTGTCTAGCAGGGTTACATCTATAGGCGATTTCGCCTTCCAGCGCTAAACTCTCGTCAAATTTCTCAACAGTCGGTAGTGCTACCTCATCGACTGTGACATCAAGTCTATATCCGCGATTATCTACACCAGCATTTGTAAATGCATTTGGCAACGAGTCAAATGCAACAGCTTTAAAGCCTTTTGCTGCTGGAAGCATTTCAGTCCAGTCAATCGTTAACTCTGGTGCACCTACCAGTGCTTTCATAAGATCATTCAGTTCATATCCACCATACTCTAATGCAGCGTTCGTAGGAAGTACTCTTTTAGCTATAGAGGTCAATGTTCCCTCTTGCTGGTTCATAGCCGGCATATCTAAGTCTCCATCACCCAGTGCAGAGAGTCTAAAGTCACCATTTTCGTTATACCCTATTGTATATCCAGAACATTCATCATCAAGATCACAGATCAGTGCCACACCCAGTGCATTTGATTTTGGTGGAGTCATCACCACATCAATGTTACATGTTGCCTCTATAAGTGCTACAAGTTTAGCCAGGTTTTCTGCTTTTTCATGGAAGTAAAGATCTTCACCCACCATCAATGAGAACGCTTCTTTTTTCTTCATCATTTTTTCAAATGCATCATCAAACTTCTCGGAATCCTTACCCAAAAGTGTCACTAGACCGTTGATCGTCACAGTAATCTCTTTTTCAACCGTCTCTTTGACTTTTTTAGATACTTCTTCCTCTTCGCCGGTCTCTTCGTTAACAACCATCTCTTTGACAGTCTTCATAACTTGCTCTTTCACCGTTCTGGTCTCAGAACTTTTAAAGCTTTCAATATATTCTTTGACTTCAGCAGGAAGTTTCTCTTTGTCTGCAAACAGGTCCAAGATAAGGTAAAGTGCCGCTTCTTCAAGCCCCACTTTGTGATTGAACACTTCAACTGTCTTACCGAATGTAGGGATGAGTGTATCACCTACCGGATGGAAATAAAGTCCTGCACCTTTGTTAAGCTTTTGTACATTGTTAAAGGCATATTTCATTGCTGGAGAATCGTTTCTAAGTGCTGCACCTACAGAGATCACAAAATCACTCTTCTTCATGATCGCATCTGGATCTGTAGAGTATAAAGAGGAACCTGAAGCTGCTGTATAATGTCCTAAGAATTTTTGGAATGCTCTTACTTCTGGGTTGTAGAGTTTAATGCCCATTTTTTCTTTCAGTGTCTGAAGCATCATTGCTTCTTCATTCGTGATCATAGAGTTAAATCGGACTGTATCTGCTTTTTTAAAGGCTTCAAGTGCTGCATTAAATGTTGCTTCATCTTTCGTTGCCCCTCTGTTCTCAAAGTCATAAGCAAAACGTGCTGAACCATCAAGTGATACATACGACCACTCATTGGTAATACGGTAAATTTTTTCAGATCTGTCTTCTATGGATGTAGGTTTTACTTCATAGTAGATTTGCGCACCATCACTTGAGTGTGCTGCAACAGCAGGTATTCTTCTTAAATCCCAGGCATTTGACTTGTAGACAAAGTCACGGCTTGCGAGTGCACCCACCGGACATACTGCAATACATTCACCACAGTCTGAACAGTTCGTAGATTCTGTACCGTTACTCGGAGCAATAATAGACTTTTGCAGTTTGTTCCACATAGAGTATGCATCTTTTGGCATCGTATCTTTATAGCTTTTGTCAAGTTCAGGCCCACCTCTTTTAACTGTGGTGATCGCCGCGTCTCCAACCATATCTTTACAAACAGTCGTACAACGTTCACACACGATACAAAGACCTGGATCATAATGCAATACGGAAGACCAGTTTGTTGTCTCTCTTTTCATATCTGGGATCATATATGATTGTGAATCTACCGCAAGTTCAAGTGTATAGTTCTGTAATTCACACTCTCCGGACTTATCGCACACACCACACTGAAGCGGGTGGTTCACATCATAGACTTCCATGATAGCTCTACGCTCTTCAAGGATATTTTCTGTCTCAGTAGTGACTTCCATACCTTCTTTTACTTTAGCGTTACATGCATATACTTGTTTACCATCTGCCTCTACCAGACAAATACGACATGCCAATGTCGGCGAACATCTTGTCAGGTAACATATAGCCGGGATGAAAACATCATTAGCACGAGCAGCATTAAGGATATATTCACCTTCTTTTGCTTTGTACTCTACACCATCAATCGAAATTGAGACCATATTATCTACTGTTTGTACTTCACTCATCGTTGTTTCCTATATTTTGATTATTTATTTTTTCAAAAGCTAGTCTGCTAAATCTATAGGAGGATAGCAAAGATGCACTTAATTTTATGTCAAAAGTAGGATTTAACGCAATGGTTCCTTTCATATATGTATCAATTTTAAACACACGTATAAATTTAACGCCCTCAATCTCAAAAGAAATCAAATCACCATCTTGCAATTTTGTAGCTATGGCAAACTGTTTAGAACCACGTAATATATTATCTGTTCCCCTCTCTTGCGCCATTGGTTTTTCTACTTTATACGTATAAATAACTGCACCATCATACACTGGAAGATCATCTATCTCATCCAGTGTAAAGTCCCGTATTTGCTCTTGAGGTATCAATCTATACAGGCACGGTTTCTTCAGATCCTCTTCATTCACTCTTTGAAACCCTTTCTCTTGCGGTAATTGATTGCTGTAGTCTGTAAGCGTTTTGGCATTAAGCCCTAACGTATGGGCAATACTGTGTAATCCACCCGCACTTGAAGTTTTCATGTCGTCATTGACACACACACATTTATCACTATTGATATAGGTACCCTCTTTACAACTTTCATACAGGACACTTCGACCTTCTGTCCTCTCATCAAGGTCACAAACCAATGCAATACCTAAGGCATTTTTAGCAGGTGGTACACACAAAATATGCAATCGGGCATGCCGTTCCAACAGCGCTATGAGTTTTGCTATTTGTCCTGCTTTTGGATGCGTATATAAATCACTGCCTAGGATCAGAGAGACTGTAGTGTCATGCCCTATAAGGCTATGCATTGATTCTAGTTCTTCTTCTCCCACATTACTTTCCGCACTAAGGTAACCAATATCAAGATCCTCTAAAATATCTTCTATCTCTTCGGGAAGCTCTTTATCTTTCAATAGTGCATCTGCCAATAATGCAGCTACACCCTCTTCACTCCCTACTTCATATTTTATAAACTGTGAGATACTGGTTTGTAGTGTGGCATCTTCTATAGGATGCATATAAACAAATTTGGGATTTTTTTCTTCCAATACCTTCTGAACTAATGGCATAGCTTCTGTACTTTCATCCTGAAACCATACGCCAAAAGATATCACTACTTCAGAAGCAGCCAAAGTTTCTAGATCACCTTTAAAAACATGATACCCGCTACCACTGCTATATGCTTTTAAAAAATCCTGATATACCTTTGCTTCAGGGCATATCAAGTTCTTACCGTGTTTTTCTTTAAACAATTGAAAAATATATGCTTCTTCATTTGTAATATCTGCTGAAAAAACTATACTCTCGACATTTTCAAAATTCTTTTTTTGATTTTCATACGTGGACTCCACTATTGTCTCTTCCTCCTGCTTTTCTCGCCTTTAACTACCTTAGACAATACTACCCTATTGTCTCTGCTTAAAAATGCGTTGGATGATTGTATTAGAAAACAAATTAAAAAACAAAGTTCTGTGTTAAAATGTATCAATTACAATCGATTGAGCGCTCTTTGATGCTTATATTATACTTTCTGATGTTACATATACTCACATCGAAGATCAACTTATGCAAGTTATAACTTCACTATAGATAATTTTTTAATTCCCTATGTTACAATTTGGTCAAAATAAAGTTTTATAAGGGTAAACATGATACACGAAAACGGAAAAGTAGTTGATATAGCGATTATTGGAGCAGGGCCTGGCGGTATGGCAGCTGCTATCGAAGCAAAACTAGCGGGTATTGAGAACATTGTTGTTATTGACAAGGCACCTCATCACAATGATATGATCCACAAGTTTTACAAAAAAGGTAAACGTGTAGATAAAGACTGGATGGGTATCAAATTTGAATTCACTGGTAACGTTACATTTGAAGAGTGTTCTAAAGAAGAGTACATTGAGCAAATGGATAAAAAACTCACTGATGCTGGCGTACTTGACAGATTTGAGTATAATCATGAGATCATGAGAGTTGAAAAAGGTGAAGATGGTCTTTTCTCAATTATTTATGGTACTGACGGTGTAGATGAAGCGTTGGAAACGTTGAAAGCTAAAAACGTTATCCTTTCAGTGGGTCGTATGGGTAAACCAAACAAACCTAAATATAAGTTCCCTAGAGAGCTTAAAGATGTTCTTAACTTCAACCTTTCAAAAGTTCAAAACGGTGAGCACGTCATGATTGTTGGTGGTGGAGACACTGCTGGTGAGTATGCTTATGGTCTAGTAGAACTGGAAGGTATGGAAGATTGTGTGGTTACACTTAACTACAGAAAAGCAGAAATCACACGTATGAACCCAATCAATACTGAAATGTGTACAAAGTATCTTGACAATGGTAAAATTGTTAACAAAATGGGTGTAGATGTTGAGAGCGTTGAGCCTTCACCAGCTGGTAAGATCCAAGTAAACTTTACAGATGGTTCAACAGGTGAGTATGACAGAGCTGTCTACGCACTTGGTGGTACAACACCAAAAGATATCCTTGTAAACTCTGGTGTTAAAACTGGAGAATGGGATGTTCCTGTATACGACGAAAACACATTTGAAACAAATGTTGAAGGTCTTTACACTATCGGTGATGTTGTAACAGACCAAGGTAGTATTGCACTTGCATTTAACCATGCATCATCTGCAGTAAAAAATATTGCTTCTAACCTGAAGTAATTCTTCTATACTGTGCTCTTTTGAGCATGGTATGAATATACAATACTCTATAAAACTTTTTTCGCTTAACAATAATTATAAATACTAAATTGATTGATGTTTATGTTGTAGTGATAGTAGAATCATATAGCATCTTCATACATGAAAAGATACTATATGATATAAAGCAGTAGCTTTATTCTGCCTTTTCTGCCTCAGCTTCTTCTGATTCAGCTGCAGCTTTTTCTGCCTCGATCTTGGCAGCTCTCTCTTTCTTTGTCGCTTCATCTACTTTTTTCACGACAATCGTCCAGTCTACTTCGTTAAATTTCAGTGAATTCATCAGATCATGTCCAGTAGCTTTCACTACATCTGCAGATTTTTGGATAGAAGAATAATCTCCTACTTCAAAAAGGAAAATTCCTACTTCTCCCACTTTTAATCCCTGATCAATAAGCTCAACCATTCTATCATAGAAATCGTCTTTTAAATGTCTTAAATCATATCTTTTCATGGGCTCTCCTTATCTGTCAACTTCACCGAATACGATGTTGGTAGTACCAATGATCGTAACGACGTCTGCTATGTATGTACCCACAAGAAGCTCTTGAAGAAGTCCTGTATGGAAGAAACTTGGTGCTCTACACTTAAGTCTGTAAGCATAGGGCTCACCCTCTGACTTGATGTAAAAACCAAGTTCACCTTTTGGTGATTCGGTAGGCACATAAACTTCACCTTTTGGTGGTCTCATACCTTGAGTTACCAATACAAAGTGTTGCATCAATGCATAGTTTTGTGTCATGATCTCTTCTTTTGTTGCTGAGATATACTGTGGTGAATGTGCCATAAGTTGAGGCTCAGTCTCATCATACATAGGGATAAGTTGTCTGATGATTCTTGTAGATTGTCTTATCTCTTCCATATAGAGTCTATAACGTCCGTATGAATCACATCTTTCACTTACAGGAATATCAAAATCAAGCTCTGAATAGAGTTCATAAGGTTCTTCTTTTCTGATATCATACTTCACACCAGAACCTCTTAGCATAGGACCTGTACACCCCCAGGAAAGTGCATCTTCAGCAGAGATAACCCCCACATCTTCCAAACGCATTTTCCAGATACGGTTTTCGGTAAGAAGTGCTTCATAAGTATGCTCTACTTCATAATCCACTTTATCACAGAATGCAGCAATATTCTCTAACCAACCTTCAGGAAGGTCAAGCGGAACACCACCGATACGTACTGCAGAGTGTGTCAATCTTGCACCACAATAATCTTCCATGAGGTCCATTGCAAATTCACGTTCACGGAATGCATAAAGGAAGACTGACATTGCACCAACATCCAGGGCATGCGTTGCGATAAAGAATAGGTGTGAAATAGTACGGTTCAGCTCAAGTAACATCGTTCTGATCACTTGTGCACGTCTTGGCGCTTCTACACCGATAAGCTTTTCAACAGCCAATGCATACGCATAGTTGTTTGAAGTTGACGCAATATAGTCAAGTCTGTCTGTTGTTGGCAAAAACTCATTATACGTCATGTTTTCTGCCATCTTTTCGATACCTCTGTGAAGGTAACCGATATCCGGATAGGCTTTAATTACTTGCTCACCGTCGAGTTCAAGCACTAGTCTTAACTGACCGTGTGCCGAAGGGTGTTGAGGACCAAAATTGATAACCATTGTGTTGTCGTCACGCTCAAAATTGAGGTTCTCAAAAAATGGTGTTAATTTATTAGCTACTTGCATCGGCTCCCCTATTTTCTTTCGTCTAATTGCTTAGACCCTTTTTTATTATAGTTTACTAAGAATGTTTCACTATATTCAACTGCTTGTTCTTTTTCACCTTCAGAAATATCTGCACCGAATGGTACTTCATATCCTACTCTTGAGAAACGTTTTGTATCGTGTCTGTCTATTTTTGCAGGATCTCTGTTTTCTGGTCCTATGATGTCTCTGTATTCTTTTCCAAAGATTTTATCTACTTCATACCATGAAGCGAACTCATCTCCAAAGAGAGGATATGTTTTAAGTAACGGATGTCCTTCCCAGTCATCAGGCATAATGATACGCTTAAGGAATGGATGATTGTTTACTTTGATACCGAACATATCAAACATTTCACGTTCTGCAAAGTTTGCAGACTTGAAAAGAGGTTCAACACTTTCAATCGCTTCACCTTTTTTAAGACGGCATACAACCCTTACTCTTTTGGCTTCATTGACATTAAGAAGTTGGTAAAAAAGTTCAAATTCTCCGTCTTTAGCCAAATAGTCTACAGCAGATTGCTCAGAACACTGTGTATATCCGCATTTTTCTTTCAGTGTTTTAAGTACAGCAAAGTTTGTTGTTGCATCAATATGTACAACCAATTGTCCGATCTCAACATAGGTTTCTTTTGCCAAGTCTCCCAGTGCTGTCACTACTGCTGCGAAATGCTCATCTTCTACTTCACTTCTAGGTACACGTGGTGCTACCCAGAATCTGTCTGTATAGTAAGCCTTCCCTTGAACGTTATCTTTTGGTACGTATTTTCTCATTAGATTAACCTCGCTCTTTTACCCGTTTGATTGGTCAAGTCTTGTTTTGTGTTTTTCTTCATATCTGCAGACTCTTTACGAATCTTCTTCTGAAGCATCATCAGTGCATACTGAAGTGTCTCAGGTCTTGGTGCACACCCTGGAAGATAGATGTCAACAGGGATGATACGATCCACACCTTGTACTGTTGCATAGGTGTTGAACATACCGCCGGTATTTGCACATGACCCCATAGATATCACCCATTTAGGCTCTGTCATCTGGTCATACAGTCTTCTGGCAAACTCAGAGTGCTTTTTAGAAAGTGTTCCTGCCAAGATCATTACGTCTGCCTGTCTTGGAGAAGCTCTAAAGATCGTTCCCATTCTATCGAAGTCATAACGGGATGCTCCCGATGCCATCATTTCGATCGCACAACATGCGAGTCCATAAGTAAGCGGCCAAAGCGAGTTCGAACGCCCCCAGTTTACGAGTTTATCTACCGAAGTCAATGCTATCGGTAAGCCAGCAGAACTGGCATAGTTTACTTGATGCTGTGCCATTCAAGTGCTCCTTTTTTCCATGCGTATACGAAACCAATCGTAAGTAATAATATAAAGAGTATCATCTCAGCAAAACCAAACCAACCAAGCAATTTAAAGTCAATCGCCCAAGGGAACATAAAGATAATCTCAACATCAAACAAGATAAACAAAAGTGCTATCAGATAAAACTGTGCAGAAATGGTGTTAGGTTGCTTCGTTACCTCTGGTCCACATTCGTATATACTTAACTTAAGTCTTTCCGTATCAAGCCGTGCAAATTTTCTACTAACGAAACGTGCAGCCCATAGCGTCGCTGGGAACGCCACGGCTGTCAACGCAAATAGAACAAATACACCGAAATATGGATGTTCTGTAATTACATGAGTCATTTTAATCCCTTTAATTTCATAATTCTCTTTAAAAAACAAGCAACGCTCGTTTTTAATTCCTCTCACTAAAGCTTGCCTTAGGCTTAAGTTTTCACTTGCTTCTGTCAGTAGAGAGATTCCTTTAGAATATTTGCTTCATATTATCTAAAAGATGATTAAAAGATTTTGGAGGACTTTATCCTTTAGGTGATTACTCTTTAGTATGTAACGAGATGTAACTATGCATAAAGAAAATAGCGCTACAATATCAAATGAAATTATAATAACTATAAGGGTTAACAGAGTGAACTTTCCTAAAAACTATATCAATGTACTATACTGGATCGCCATGGCAGGCTTACTCTTTTGGTTTGCCTACTCCAAAGGATGGATACTTGCCAATTTTGAATCTATCGATGCCAAACAAGCCATACATTTACTGGAAAATGATGATAATGTAACACTGCTAGATGTGAGAACGATACCAGAGTATAAAAGTGGACATCTCAGAGGTGCGACGCTTATTCCCGTACAGGCGCTCAGTCAAAACCTCGGTATGCTCAAACAGGATAAAGACAAAAAGATCATCGTCTATTGCAGAACAGGAAGTAGAAGCGTATCTGCATCCCGCATATTGGAAGAAAATGGCTTTACCCCGCTGAATGTCAAAGGCGGGATCATCCAATTGATCGGTGCTGGAGCTACACTCGAAAAATAACGCTACCTATGCCCCACATTCTATACAGTACTGAATGTGTTTAGGTGTTCTTTTGTGACATGCGCTGCACACCCTGTTGAGTTCCTCTTGACAAAAACCACAATAGTTTTTACTATAATCCACCCTGTTTTTACAATTTGGACATCTGCTTTGATTATAGGCATCGATATAAAGGGTCTTTTCTCTCAACTCTTGTCTTAATTTTTCTCTCTTGGAAACACTTCTTTGTATCAAGAAAATAACCAAACCGATACTTACAATACCAAGCAACATCAAGAAATAGTATCCCAAGAATATAAACCCATATTCATATAAAAAAGTAATGATCTTCTCTAAAAATCTGCGCGGGATAATATGAAAGATCAAGCGCAACACGTCAATAAATATAGGAAGCAAAGTAATGATAATGATATGAGTACTGATCAATGTGATCAGCTTATTTGGCACGGATATTTTTCTTTCAGGCCTTGTAGAGAATCTATAGGCCAGTAAAGATAAAAGTAATAAAGGCAGTGTAAATTTTAATAAATAGAGGAAAGAGACAAAGGGTTGCCAAAATGCATAAGAATCGTACTCTTTTTTGAATGTATCCTTATTGTTATTCACAAAATCAACATATTGTTGGTAGCCTTTATACGTAGATACTTTCTTGATCTCTTTGATCTGCCTATCGATATTTTTCTCTTTTTCCAGCAAACCATAGTATTTATCTCTAATCTTCTTATCTCTATCTTGTTCAGTAAAAGAGATTTTTTCAAACAAAGCAGTATTATATCTTTTTTCGATGCTATTGATTTCAGAGACAACATTTCGTTTGTCATTTCTTAGGTTATTTTTGAGTTCTTTGTTGTTTTTAAATTCATCAGATTGAGCAAAAACAGCTATTTTCTTATAAAGTTCTGTACATATTGGAGCCATTCTTTTGTCATGGTAGGTTTGGATCTTTTTGCCACTGTAATATTCTGAATGAGTAGGGATATAAAAAGAGACATACTCCGAAAAAGGAAACCTATCATAGGTATATCCTCTCGTTGCACTATTCCAGACGCTATTTTTATATTTTGGGTCAAAATGATTTTTACATTGATAGGGATATTTTACATTTAACGTGGGAGACATATTTTTTTCAGAGTCAATCCCCGTTAAGATCGTAATCAATAAAAAGATATCTAAAATGATGATCAAAAGTATGGAAAACTTAGAAAATGGTTCATTGTTGAACGTAAATAAAGTTGACTTGGTTTTGGTCATGAATGACCTTATATAAGAAAACATCTAACGCCTTTCATTGAATAGGTAAAACTACACTTTAAAGCCCATACTCTTTGACCCTTCAAAGCTCGAACCAAGCTCTTTTTCGATCTCTTCAAGGAAGTCTTGATTTCCAAATACACTCTCTTCACGTACAGCGACTTTATAGGCTGTATTTTTGATGATAAGATTGATCTGTCCACCGGTAAGTTCGTATTTGGCAAGCTCTGACATCTCAAACCCTTCTTCATAATCTGCATTTTCAGGAAGCATGAACTGCCAAAGTCTAAGACGCTGTTTTTTCCCTGGTTTTTTGAATTCTATCTTGTAATTGAAACGTCTTGAAAACGCTTTATCTATGTTACCAAGCAAATTGGTGGTAGCGATAAGTATGCCTTCAAATTTTTCTATCTGTTCAAGGAAGATATTTTGCATCTGGTTATGCATTTTATCTGCCGAACTTCCTGTTCCTTCACTTCTTGCACTCAAAAACTGATCGGCTTCATTCAGTAGTAAAATAGGATTTACTTTTGCTTTTGCACTTAACTCTTTAAAGTCATCAAATATCTTACGTACATTCTTTTCACTCTCCCCTACATACATCGAGAGGATCTTAGAACAGTCAAATGAGAGTATAGGGCGTTTGAGTGTTTTAGCCAGACTCATCGCTGTCATTGTTTTACCTGTACCTGCAGCCCCATAAAAAATAATACGTGCATCGATACCTTTACGTTTGTCTTTAATACCCCACTCTCTGAGTTTTTTAAACACCTCTTTGTCAACTTGTTTGACAACATTTTGTAATGTCTCTCTTGTTTTAGGATGCAAGACCACATCGTCCAAAGTAGTTACAGGTTTCAGATACTCAAAAAGCTCTTGTTCCTGAACCAATGCATCCAACTTGAGTTTTGTTACTTTTTTACTTTTTTTAGGATGTATGATACGTTGCATCACCTCTTCTTGTAGATAAAAAGACCGACTCACCCCACCAAACATGTTCAGTATCTCTTCATAGTCAATGATGTCTTCATTGATGAGTTTTGCACCATCTTCAAGCAACGCACGGTTTTTTATTTTTTCGTACTCATCAAAGCTGATAAGTTCTATCAGCGTATTCATGTCCCTAAATTGCCCTTCTCCGCCACTATACTCTTCTTTAAGTAATGCCAGGAAAATTCGTTTTTCTTTTTCATCAAGTCCTTTTTCTTTAAAAAACTCTTCTACGACAATGGGTGATTTTGTCATTTTGACACGTTCTTCAATGCGTGTTGTCAAAAGTGTCAATTTGTTTTTCAAACGTCCTATGCTCAGTGAATTATCTGCAAAACCTTGTTTAAATGTAGCGATTTTATGTAAAAGTGACACCATATCAAACTGATCTTGAAGGTACTCCAGGTGATCTGTATAAGGTTTGACTTCGGGAAGGAAAATTTCCAATGAGCCCTCTTCTAGCAGACGTAGTAAAGAGATACTTGGTGTGACAGAAGTGCTGAGCAGTTCCAACTTGGATGCTTCATGTGCTTTGACCTGTCCAAAACTTACTTGGATCATCCATCCTAGGTCCAAAAGATTTTTGATCGATCCGAGTTTTTCCAGATAAACATACCCCTCTGATGAAAAATTCTCTTGCAGTATTTCCAGTACAGAGATCTCTTCCAGCCCTGCCACATAACGTTTACAGATATACTGTACCAGAGATGCTTCTTCTTCTGTACATTTCAAATGTTCAAAAATGGCTGTCTTCTTCACATCTTTTGTTTCAATAAAGTCAATAAGGTATTTCAATGCGTGTTCCTAATAGTTGATAATAATTTGAGTATAACAAATATTTGCTATACTTTGAGTAATACATGAATGTGCAAAAAAGGAGAACAGATGGGTATCGTCTTGATGATGACTGTAACACACTCTATAGTAATGGCTGAGCCTATCTGTACTGGAGATAGTAAATAAGTGATGTACCTGTTTAAAAATCTGTTTTCGAAACCTCTTTCTGTACCACTTTCTGTCACCTCAAATAATGGATTTCATCTTAGGCCCGTTGCACAATTTGCTACTTTAGCCAAATCATTTCCCTGTCAGATCACTGCCACCTTTCACAACAAAAGTGTCGACGCAAAAGGTGTCAACACTTTACTTTCACTCTCTTTAGAAAAAGGAGATACTTTTATTTTGGTTGCCAAAGGGGAAAAGGCAGAGGTAGCCCTTGAAAAACTTCAACTGCTTTTTGAAACACTGATGCAAGAGGATAAAGAGATCCAAAAAATAGAAAAGAGTGCATACAGTTATGAAGGTTCTGTCATAGAAGGAGAAATCATCTCTGAGGGCATTGCCATTGCTCCTACCTACACCTATCATACGACAAAGGTGCAGCATCAAAGTGAGATGGACTTTAGAACTGCTCTCTCTCAAAGTACCAAAGAACTCGAAACACTCTATCGCAACAAAGAAGATGATGAAAATTCTGCTATCTACCTTGCACAAAAAGAACTTCTGATCTCACTAGGCACACACTGTCAAACTTTGACAGAACTTGAAGAGAAAGTTGAAGAAGAATCCAGAAAACTTGTAGGGACAAAACTTGATACTAAAACAAGTGATTATCAAGATATACTTCAACGTGTCAAAAAACATTTGGGGTTAGAAATAAAAGTCACTTTTCCAGATACCCCCTTTATATTGCTATGTAATGACCTGCTTCCCAGCGAGATAGACCAACTGCAGCAGACAAAGGTGGAAGGCGTGATCTTAAAAGAGACTTCTATGAACTCCCATACGGCTATCTTGCTTCGTGCTTCTGGTATCTGTTCTCTTATTGCAGATACCCAAAACCTTGTCGAAAATGAGACTGTCATACTCGATACATACTCCGGCGTGATCATTCAAGACCCAAGTGCCCACGATCTGCAAAAAGCTAGAGAACGTTTAAGCAAAGAGAGTGTACAAAAAGCGCTCTCTGCCAAAAAACGTTTTGAACCGGCAACCACACAAAATGGTAGACATATCAAGGTATTTGCCAACGCTGCCGACATTAACACAGCCAAAGCAGCAAAAGAAGAAGGAGCGGAAGGCATAGGTCTTTTACGTTCAGAATTTTTATTTAAGGATGTCAAACCCTCTTTGGGAAAACAGCAAAATGCCTACAAAGAGATCTTTGAACTGTTTGATGATATCACAGTACGTACACTGGATGTAGGCGGGGACAAAGCCCTGCCTTATATACAGATACCTACGGAGGACAACCCTTTTTTAGGTATACGCGGTGTACGTCTATTCCATACGCATCCTGAACTCTTGGAAGAACAACTACTTGCGATTTTTCTGGCTGCAGAAAATAAACGTGTAAAGATCATGTTCCCGATGATCAGCTCTGTGGAAGAATTTAAACAAACAAAATCCTTTGCGCAAAGCGTAGCTCAAAAACACAAGCTTGATATTTCACACCTTCATTTTGGTATCATGATAGAAGTACCATCGGTACTTTTCTTACTGGAATCATTTAATGATGTCGTAGATTTCTACTCTATCGGTACCAATGACCTTATACAGTACCTTTTTGCCATAGAAAGAACACATCCTCTTCTCAAAGCGGATGCACTCTCTCCCGCAGTATTTTCTGCTATTGAGATCATTCTTCATAAAGCAACTAAACCTGTAAGTATCTGCGGTGAACTGGCTGCAGATAAAAATGCCATACCCAAACTTTTAGATCTAGGCATGGAAACGCTCAGTGTTTCTCCCAAAAGTATCGCCCAAACAAAAGAGGAAATAAGATATGTTTAATTTACTTCAACGCATTGGTAAAGCACTGATGACCCCTATCGCAGTACTTCCGGTTGCTGCGCTTCTGCTTCGTTTAGGTTTTGGTGATATCTTTGATGGTCAAGTCGCCCTGATCATGAAAAGTGCCGGGGATGCGATCTTTTCTCATCTTGACCTGCTTTTTGGTATAGGTATCGCCTACGGACTGGCTAAAAATAATGATGGTGCAGCCGCACTAGCAGGTGCTATAGGTGTACTCATCGCTAAAGCCGTCTATCTCAGTATAGACAAAGAGGTCAATATGGGTGTCTTTGTGGGTATCATCATGGGTGTCATTGCCGGGACATTGTATAATCGTTATCATAGCATTAAACTCCCTGAGTTTTTAGGCTTCTTTGGAGGAAAACGCTTTGTTCCTATTCTGACTGCTGTGACTGCCATAGGGGTTGGTGTAGTTGCCGGCTATTTCTGGCATTTTGCGCAAAATGGTATAGACATGTTTTCAAATGCTATCATAGGATTAAAAGAGACAGGTACATTCATCTACGGTACACTGAACCGTCTGCTCATTCCTTTAGGATTGCACCATATACTCAACTCAGTGTTTTGGTTCCAGCTGGGGGAATACACTTATCTCAAAGAGGGTGTGGAAGTAGTGGCGAACGGAGATTTGCATCGTTTCTTTGCCGGTGATGAGACTGCAGGTGTCTATATGTCAGGTTTTTATGTCATCATGATGTTCGGTCTGCCTGCAATGGCCTATGCGATCTATCTGAATACCCCAAAAGACTCTCGTCAAAAAGTCGGTGCCATTCTGGCTGGTGTTGCATTTACCTCATTTCTTACAGGGATTACAGAACCTTTGGAGTTTCTCTTTTTGTTTGTCGCACCTCTTCTCTTTGTTTTACACGCCCTCCTTACCGGTCTGGCCCTTGCTGTAGCACAGATGCTGGATATTCATGCAGGATTCGGGTTTTCGGCAGGCTTCATAGATTATGTGATCAACTACAAACTTGCTACCAATCCTCTGCTTATCCTCCCATTGGGGGCAGTATTCTCTCTTATTTATTTTGTCAGTTCCTACTACATGATCAAACTCTTTAAACTCAATATATTTGAAGAGATGATAGATGAAAAAACAGTCGAATCAGATGAGGAAGCAAAAGCGTTTATTGAAGCCTTGGGAGGGGAAGAAAATATTATTCATACCGATGCCTGCATCACTAGGTTGCGCATGCAAGTACACGATAGTTCTCTGCTTACGGACGATGCATTTATACGTTTAGGTGCAAAAGGGGTCATTCGTCCAGATAGACGCAGTATCCAAGTAGTATTGGGGACGAAAGCAGAGAGTGTCGCAGAGAAGATAAAGGCATTCTTACAAAAGGTCTAACTATTTGTTAAGATTGCATTAGCCATATATTAACTTATAAACATTATACTTATAGCAAAAACCCTCAGGATATAGTAATGCGTACAGTTGTCTTGTTTTTATTCTTTCTAATACTGAGCGGCTGTTCTTTGAACACCCTATTTGTTCCAGGGGAGATCAATAAAGTCACTGTTGTAAAGTGTTCATCCTACATGAAACACCACCGGGCATACTTTACAAGAACAGAATTAGAAATGATCAAAGAGGATCAGAAATACCTCTATCTTTATCATGAAAAAGAGAAAGACCTAGGCCTGCTTCTTCATCGTAAAAACCAATATATACTCTACAATCTCTCCAAACCAAAACAACCCGAACTCATACTTCATGCAGGCCCAAAAACAACCTATAGCTATGTAGTAAGAAGTTTTAAACGCAAGGGATTTACCCCCATAACATCTTTAGATACAGTGGGGGCTATTGTATCTATAGCACCGAGACGATACAAAGGGGTAAAAACACTTTTAGTTGAATTTCAGGACTATTCACCTCTCCAAGAGCTATACAGACAGGCCATCAGGACCTACAATGCAAATAGAGTCAAAAACATTCAAACAAAATTACCAAAGCACTTCGTATATGATTATTATAGACGCTACGAAAATCGGGCTAAAACACAAACACAGTTAGATCAACTACAGATCATCGCGCAAAAGCTGCAGATCAAAACACAAGAAGAGATCTACACTTACTATTTGAATGAGGCATCGCTTGATGCGCTGTCTGCCTATATCGTACAGAAAGATACAAGAGCCTCACTCACCTATCGTCAATACAAGATGTTAAAAAGAAGAAAAAAATCCTTACAAGAAGAAAAACTCTTCAATGAAGGATCACTGGAAGATCTCATTGCTGCATACAAAATAAATAAAAACCCAAAATACAAAAAACGTATCATGTCGCTTATGAAAGACCAACAAGAAAATCAATAGGCTGAATATCACTATGTAGCAGCAATAACTCGTGAAAGATTTAATTCGATCTGTGTCCCCTCATTCTGTTTACTTTGTATATGAACGGGAATTGTTAATTCATCACAAAGTTTTTTCACAATATGCAACCCTATCCCTATCCCTCTGTCTTGTTCTTTATAATATCTATCAAACACTTTTGAAGGATGTTTGATACCCTTACCCGTGTCTTGTATCGTTAAATTACTCCCTTGCAATACAATATTCACCTCACCATTTTCAATATTATATTTGCCTGCATTGCTTAAGAGGTTATCCACAATACGGGTAAATGCATCTTTATTTGTCACTAACGTCATTTTATCTATATCCATGTTATATGTCACGTCAGGGTAGAGTACTTCAAAATAGTGTATACGGCTGTGTACCAACTCCTTTAACGAAAACCTTTCTGATTGTGCAGGGACCCCTTTAAGAAAAATACGCAGATTTTCCTGCAAAGAGAGTATACTTTGAATGTTATTTTCAAGTCTCTGTATTTTTTGATTATCCCCTATCTCTCTTTTAAAGAGTTTTAAGTTGATAAGCATAGAACTGATAGGTGTATTAAAATCATGGAGGATATCTTTGACAAATTCTTCATTAAGACGAAGCGCTTTTTGCAACGGCATAAGCGAATAGATGGAGAAAAGAAGAGAGACAAATGCAGCAAAAATGGAGAAGAACCCAAACTTTCTATACAGTTTATTCGCTAACTTTTCCACCCTCAACAGATAATTTTCTTTTGAATACATGACTTTCATCAAATACTTATCTGATGTCGGCACCTTGAAATAACTATAAAAACCACCATCCTGATAGAGTATATTTTCCTCTTTCGTTTCATCCTTATCCACAAAGTCTGTAGTAAGACCTTCGCACTGCAGGGTAAAGGCACATAGTTTCATCTCTATGTGGATTTTATCTTCTATCTCTACTTTTTTAATTTGATATTCATTCCAAAAATTAATCGCCAGTAATACTTCTAATAGTACCAGGAATATCAAAAAACTTTTGAGAAATGACTCCCGTTCATACCTTTTCAATCATATACCCCTTCCCACGTATATTCTTGATCTCTATGCCCAATTTGTTCTTTAATTTTGCAAGATTTACGCGCAACGCATTTGCTGTAGGCTGTTCTAAAAAGTCCATCAGTGTATAACTGTCTACAATTTTATTTTGTGCTGTGATAAGTGCATGAAAAATATTTTGCTGTACATCTCCCAATCCTATCGTCTGTTCTCCTTTTTTTAACACTCTTGTCACCGGATTATAAACAATATCATTCAGATAAAGCAGTTCATCATCATTTTGATATTTTCGTTTAATGCGTATCAGTAGTTCTTCGGGATCAAAAGGTTTTTTGATATAGTCTTCCGCCCCTATGGCAAAACCTTTGGAAATAGAATTGATGTCTGTAAGGGCTGTGATGTAAATAGCGGGTGTTTCATCTCCTGCCTCTTTCAGTGCTGAGAGCACATCAAAACCATCGACTTCAGGTACATTCACATCTAAAATGTACAGGTCATACTTATGGGTAAAGGTGAGGTCAAATACTTCAGGTCCACGATGTGCCACATCTACCTTATAACCTTCAAGTTCCAAGAACTCTTTTAGGCTATCACATAAAATCTGGTCATCTTCAAGTAGTAGTATTCTCATAATATTAAAGTATACAACAGTAATATTAAGAAAATATTATAAGAGATTATTTCTTTTTTTTAGGCATTTTGAGCACAATGACAAATGCGACCAAGATCAAACCATAGATTACATAATAATAAATATTGTCACTGACTGGCATTAGTTGACCTCCATGATGATATCTTGGCTTTTGACGATATTCAACCGTTTGTCGATACTTTTCACATCACTTTCATCAGAAATGATCACAGGGGTAATGACATCCTTGGCATGTTCACGAATGTACGATAGGTCAGCACGAATTACCGGATCTCCCGCTTTGACCTCATCGCCTTCATTTGCAAGACGTTCAAAACCTTTTCCCTCAAGTGCCACAGTCTCTAAACCAATGTGAACCATCACCTCTAGATCTTTTGAACTCTTAATACTATATGCATGGTTTGTAGAAAATATTTTTGTGATCTTTCCATCTATAGGTGCTGTAAACACATCTGACATAGGGATGATCGCTACACCATCGCCTACAAGTTTTTGTGAAAACACGTCATCCTTCACACTTTCAAGTGCTACGACCTGTCCATCTACAGGTGACTTGATCTCTCTTACTTTGCGTTTTAAAAATCCGAACATCTATTTACCTTCTATACTTTACTTCACCATTCAATATGGTTGATATGATACTAAAATTTTCATCAAAGATGACTATATCCGCATCATACCCTGCTTGTAGTTCACCTTTAGGAATCCCCAGTTTACGTGCAGGTATTTTTGTCACAGCATTGACAATCTCAGGAAGAGTCATAGATGTATGTACTCTCATATTTGACAATGCATCATTCATCTTCAGTACAGAACCTGCAAGCGTACCGTTTTCTAATACTGCCTTGCCTTCATCTACCTCAACACTTCTGCCACCCAAATCATAGGTTCCGCATTTCATACATCCTGCCCGCATAGCGTCAGTGATAAGTATAAGCTTCTCTTTTTTGACTTTCTGTACCAGTTCAAGCGTAGTCGGGTGTGTATGCACAAGATCTGCGATAATATCACAAGTCACATCAGCGTCAAAGACTGCACCTACGATGCCAGGTTTTCTATGATGATAAGGGTTCATGGCATTAAAGAGATGGGTTGCATGTGAGATACCCCAGACAAAACTCTCTTGACTCTCTTCGTAACTTGCATCAGAATGCCCAATACTCAAAATGACATGAGGATACTCTTTTGTCAATCGTTTTACAAAATCTTCTGCACCCGCTATTTCAGGTGCCAGTGTGATCATTTTTACTTCGTTTAAATAGTTTTCTATCAGTGCCATATTCGGGGATTGGACATAAGCTTTATCTTGTGCACCGTGTTTATCTGCATTGATAAAAGGACCTTCAAGATGAATGCCAAGCACATTCGCACCACTGACCTTCTCCGCATGCAGTTGTATATTTTGTAAAGCCTTGTCAATAGCCCCACTTGACATGGTCATTGTCGTGGCCAAAAAAGAAGTGGTCCCTGTTTGAAGAAGCGTTGAAGAGATCGTCTCCAAAGCATCAGGTGTGGCATCCATCACATCTGCACCGCCACTGCCATGTATATGCAGATCAATAAACCCTGCACTGACGTAAGCACCTTTGGCATCGATCGTTTCAATATCTGTAAGATCACTCTCCTTTACGATATTGACAATCTTATGATCAAATAAAAGTACTTTATCTTCAATGATCTTATCATCACTAAATATCTTTGCATTGAGGATAGCTTTCATTTTGTTCTTTTACCTCACCTTATTTTGTTGTACCCTGATCACACATCAGTCCTAAGACTTACTTTGAGTGTTCTTTTAAGTACTTTACCCGTAGCATTTTTAGGGAGTTCTTGAATGACATGTATTTGTTTGGGTATTTTATAATTTGCAAGGTGTTCTCTCAGATATTTTTTCAAATCTGCTTCATCAAGTGTCTCTACACCCTCTTCAAGTTCTATATAAGCAACAGGAACTTCTCCGCTATTCTTATCATCTATGCCTATTACAGCTGAAGCACTTACCCCCTCGAACACATCTATCACTTCCTCTATTTCACGAGGATAAATATTGATACCTTTTGAAATAATGAGATCTTTTTTTCTATCAACGATAAACAAAAACCCGTCATCATCCATATACCCTACATCACCCGTAAGTAGCCACCCGTTAATGATCGTCTCATCGGTTGCAGTGGGATGATTCAAATAGCCTTTCATTACATTATCACCTTTTACGATAATATCTCCTATAGCTCCACGATGTACCTCATTCAACTCTTGATCTACGATCTTTATCTCATAGCCATAGAGTGCTGTACCTACAGATCCCGCTTTTTGTTTTTTTAATGTATTCATACTGACCGCAGGGCTTGCTTCGCTAAGTCCGTACCCTTCCAGTAATGTTGCCCGTTTAAATTTTTTTGCCATAGCATCAAGTGTTTTAGGCTGTAGTGCTGCTGCACCGGAAATAAATGCCCGTATGTTGTTGAACCACATAAAATACCATGGAAGTTTTGCTTTGGCTAATGCATTATAGACATCAGGAATACCAAAAAAGAGTGTCACCCGTTTTAACAGTGTCTGTTTAAAGATATTTGAAAAAGGCTGTATCGATTTGATGATCACGATACTCATGCCTACATATAGTGGAAGCATAACAGCGATCGTAAATGTAAAAGAGTGGAACATTGGAAGAAATACGATCCCTCTATCTCTAGGTGTCAACTTAATATGCTTCATACCAGAACTTGCGTTTGAAAAAATATTCTTATGGCTTAACATCGCCCCTTTAGGTTTGCCTGTTGTACCTGAAGTATAAATGATCACAGCTGTATCTTCCAATGCAGTATCGGTATGTGCTACAGATAACTCTGTGTTTAACGCTTCATCAAAAGAGTAATACTGCTCTCCCTGAGCGCTCTTGTCACCTTCCCATAGAACAAATTGACATAATGTACTTGCCTTACTGCTGTTGACAACCTTCTCATGGATAGCGGAGGCAATAAGTACTGAAGAGCCACTGTCTTCTAAAATATAGCTAAGTTCATCCTCTTTCAAAAATGTATTGATAGGTACAACCATAACCCCTAGTTTTGAAGCGGCAAAGATCGTATAGATGAACTCAGGAGAGTTTCGTAAAAAAAATGCGACTTTATCACCTTTTTTTACACCTTTGTTAGCAAGAAAAGCAGCCAGTTTATCTGCTGCTAGTAAAATATCTCCATAGGTAATCTTCTCATTATCCACAAAAAGCGCCACTTTTTTCTTACGCTTTTTTGCCTGAAAGGTGATAAGTTCATAAAAGTTATTAAACTTATAGTCCATCTTAATACTCGTACGCTATGCCGATAGTCGTCAAGAATGCCCCACCTTCATGAAATGTACCAAAACCATTGATAGTTCGTGATTCTTTACTATCATATAAGAATGCAGCACCCCATGAGAGGTCTTCTCTCTGCTGATACCGAAACCCCATAGAAAAGATCTTAGCGTCACTATCAGGGAGTTCAAATCCTATAGTGTTTTCAGGTACGGGTGTTTCATCGATTGCAAAACCCATCATCGCTGTGATCTTGTTATCCATTTTGATGGTTGCACCCACTCTAAAAGTATCCGTATCTTTCCAGTTCTTGGGTGCCTCAGGTAAAGGAACCCCTTCGAACTTTAAGGTCTCATACTGAGACCAATAGGTTCTTTCGTAAAGCAATTCCAGTGTAAATGTATCTTGCCACGTTTTAGAAATCGCCACATTAAGTGCTGCAGGCAAAGGCACAGATACACTGGCATCACCATCATATAACAAAGTATCTCCAGAGTAAAGTGTTGCCGTACCTTCTTCATCAAGGTCGATACTAGAGCGATAGGTTACAGCAAAATTCATCTCTGATGTCGGTTTATATGTCATAGCTAAATTATAGCCAAGCCCTACCGTATCACCCTCCATATCTGTCGTAGCTACTGCACTGTCATTTTTAATGACTCCTTCACTGTATACCAATCGGAGACCCCCTCCGATACTAAAATCATCCCTGATCCTATAAGATAGAGAAGGGTTAAACTCTACTACTTTAAGCGTAAACTCTTCGGCAAAAGCTTTTTGGAAAGGTGTCTCCCATCTTTTTGTTAATCCTCCGGGTACAGTTAAACTGACACCCCATCTAAAATTCCCCATCGCAGGAGCAATATAATGAAAATAGGGGATCAATATGTTTTCTACTTCTGATTCACCTGAATATTCAGGTGCACTGCTAAAGACATTTGATGGGAGATGTGCTAAAGTGATGCCACCCTCTACATAACTTTTACCTTCATCTATAAAAACCATATTTGCAGGGTTATAATATGCTGTATCAGCACCTGTCGTATGCGCTACATAAGCGGCTCCCAGTGCCATCGAGTTCAGTGATTGCTCCGGTATCTTGTATCCTCCCGCCATGACAACCGAACTTGCTATTGCACTGAGTGCCAACCCTTTTATCATTCTCCCCATCCTTTTTCCCCTCTATTTCAAATTTAATCTTCCATTAAAGCATACAGTGCACTGATCTCCTGTGCCCAGATCGACTCATCAATGGTTTCCAAGACAAGTGGTATATCATCCATACGCGAGTCATTCATAATGAAGTTAAAAGCGTCCCATCCGATCTCTCCCTGGCCTAGTGAATCATGTCGGTCAACTCTTGAACCTAACTTTGGTTTAGAGTCATTAATATGCATTCCCATCAAGTACTCTCTTCCTACTACTTTATCAAAACTGTTCCATGTTTCATCATAGGTTTCCCTGGTACGGATATCATATCCTGCCGTAAACATATGACAGGTATCAATACACACACCTACCCTGCTTTTATCTTCTACCTTATCTATGATATGTGCCAAATGCTCAAATTTATAACCAAGGTTAGATCCCTGTCCTGCTGTATTTTCTATGACCAGTTTGACATTGGAATCCTGTGTAGCTTCTATGGCTCTATTCAGTGAATCTGCTATAACATCCAAACATCCCAATTCGGCCTGCATAAGCTTATCCATATATTCTGGGTCTTTTTTAGGGATCTTTGTCAAATGAGAACCAGGGTGAAAGTTAAGTCTGTCAAGCCCTAAAATGCGACAACGTTCTAACTCATCTATAAAGGCGTCTCTTGATTTCTCAAGCTTTTCTACCTCAGGGTGTCCCAGATTTATGAGGTAAGAGTCATGCGGTAAAATGTGTTTTGGTAAGATACCGGATTTTTCAAGATTTTCATGAAATGCGTCTATTGTTTTTGTTTCTAAAGGTTTTGCTACCCACTGTCTTTGATTTTTCGTAAAAAGTGCAAATGCTTTAGCCCCTATAGCCATAGCATTAAGTGGCGCATTATCTACACCTCCGCTTGCACTTACATGTGCTCCGACAAATTTTGTCATTTTCTAACCTTAGTATTGTTTTTTGACTTGTATAAGTATAGAGTTGATTGTATCATGGAAAATAATCTGCTTGTTTAAAACCGTGTACTCGATATTATATTTGTCTTTTTTTATAATTCTTTGTGTAAACCCGTCACCCATTTTTTCTAACCCAGTACTAGAAAATATCGGTCTCCCTCTAAATATATTTTCCAGTATACTCTCTGGGTACAGTCCACTTAAGACTTCTTTGTTGAAAGCACTTTTACCCATACATTCTAACACACTCATGCACACTGAGGTCTCAGATATTTCTAGAGAGATGAGTGCCTGTCCACTACCGTAAATCTCTATTTTCATCTCTTCTTCATTCTCATAAATGAACCCCATATCTGCATACTTGAAGGTAGGTGTTTTAAACAGGATGTATGCAGAATTTTGTTTCACATACTCTTTAGAGGCGCATGCACTCAAAAGAAAACCCATTATAAAAATCAAAACAGTTCTTTTAAAATTCATCTTTTTTTCCTTATTTTAGCCAAATTATACAGTATCTTAAGAGATTTTTAAGCACCCTATCTATATAATGCCATCCACAAGTTACAGATGGCCCCATCGTCTAGCGGTTAGGATCCATGGTTTTCATCCATGTTACAGGAGTTCGAGTCTCCTTGGGGTCACCATTTATAACTTGTAACCTTTTCAATATTTGTGGCCCCATCGTCTAGCGGTTAGGATCCATGGTTTTCATCCATGTTACAGGAGTTCGAGTCTCCTTGGGGTCACCAATTACTTCATTTATTTACCACAAAATTTATTTTATAAAAACTCTGATATAATACTAATAAAAATGGACCTTTAAATGTTTCGTCTACTTATTATCACTACACTATTGATATTACCTCTACAAAGTATCGCCTCTGTCTCTTATACTGTCCGTATTGCGGCATATCATAATGTTGATTCCCTGAAACAAGAGTTAAAAAAACTCCCTCCTGCACTGAGAAGAACCGTTGAAGTAGAAAAAAAAGGGGACCTACATATTGCTTCTTCTATCCAGACAGAAGACAAAACAACACTACAAAGACTTTTACCCTCTTACCAAAAAACCTTTCCTGATGCCTTTATATTCAAAGTATTAAAAAACAGAGGAAAATAGAACGAAAGTCAAAAAAGAACTCCCTAAAATCATACGCTACTATTTTGAGTTGGATAAAGAAAAAGCATATGTTGCTTCTTTGAAATAGTCAGAGGATTTTAGCTCCTCTGTATGTTCAGCTTCCAAGAAGCGTTTTTCAAATGCATCATCTTGCAAAGGTCCTGAAAAATAATAACCCTGTAAAATATCGCATTTTTGATCAACAATAAACTTGCGCTGTTCCTCATTCTCAATCCCTTCTGCAACAATTTTTAAATTGAGGTTTTTAGCTATAGTAAAGATCGTTTCAATGAAACATTTGTCTTCATTATCTTCAAGATGATGTAATTCAGAGATGAAAGACTTGTCTATCTTGATTTCATTGATAGGCAACTGTCGAAGATAACTTAAAGAGGAATATCCTGTTCCAAAATCATCCATTGAAAAACGAATACCGTAATTTTGAAGGATCCTCATGTTTTCGATCAGTTTTGTTATATCATCCGCAACGGAAGTCTCTGTAATTTCAAAGACTATTTTTGATCGTTGTTCCTTTGTAAGATAGATGTCACAAAGCTGTTTCACATCGTGAATAAAATTATAATGAAAAAGTTGTCGCATACTGACGTTAATAGACATCTGTTGTAACGCAATACCCTTCTCTTCCCACTTTTTAAATGTGAGAAAAGCTTCTTCTAATATATAATATCCCAACTCTATAATGAATCCCGTTTTTTCAGAGATCGGTATAAATTCAGTAGGACTGACCTCTCCTAATGTTTCGTTGTCCCAACGTGAAAGGACTTCGCAACCGATTATTTCATTCTCAGGATTATACTGTGGCTGGTAGGTCAATGATATTTCGTTATTTTGAAGTGAGAAATGTAATAAACGTTCTATTTCAAGTTTCCATTCGACATCTTTTGAAAGTGTATCATTGAAGAAGATAATGCCGTTTCTTCCTTTTCCTTTAGCCTCATACATGGCGATATCTGCTTCTTTGATGAAGGTGCTGGCTTCCATTTTGGGATCACTGATAATACTCACACCGATACTGGCACTAATATATAAAGAGTGCTCTTCTATATGGTAGCTTTCTCTGATCAATGCCAGTAACTTCTCCGCAAACTGTGATGCATGATGAAAACACTCTTTCTCCGTAGCATAGGAAGTACTGAGAATACAAAACTCATCTCCGCCAAGACGGGATACAAAATTTTGATGCTCTTTACAAAGAGTGAGCATACGCTTGGCTACTTGACAGAGTAACACATCCCCAATATCATGGCCTAAAGTATCATTAATGGTCTTAAAATGATCAAGATCGATCAATATCAAATAGATATGTTTATGGTCCTGTTTTTGGCTTTTCATAGCATCATTGAGAAGTTCGATAAAATAGCGTCTATTTCCAAGTAAAGTTAAAGGGTCATGATAGGCCTGGTACTGACTTTTGATCAGATAATTAAAAGTATTGTGTGCAGCATATAACAAAACACCACTTAGAACAATCGTAAAAAAAGCCAATAGATAGCTGTAGAACTCACCGACCAAGATAAAATACATAGTCAAAGGCAGCATAAGTGTGCCCAAAGTAAACACAGCCAGCTTTTTCTGTGAAGCCAAAATGGTTGCAGAGACAACAGCGCAACCCAATTGGGTTGCAATGGCCACATAATGTAACTCTATATCACTGCGTGATGTATATATCAGGAACATCACTGTCCAAATAGAGAAATAGCTAAATAAAAAATACCTCAGTTGCCCAAGCCACTTTTCTTTTTGCTGTATATTAAGATCATTATCAGCAAAGGTTCTATGTAATCGATATCCCCAAAAAGAGAGTAACACTACAAGAGAAAACCATAAAAATTCAGGAAGCAAAGAAGAAGAATAGAGCCATCCTATATAAAGATACCCCATTCCAGTGCCGGCAAATAATGTAATCACTACAAGTATCTGTTTCTGCATAAAATCATAGAAGTTCATATTGTCGAGCATGTCATACCTTAAAATAGTTCTTAAGAAAATAGTTGTACTGTTTGTGTGACCTGGCGATCTTTTATTGACTGTATATATAGTATATCCAAGACCCATGGCTTTCTGGCCCCGTCTCACGACAGGTGTAGCATTTTACGAAAAGTATCTTGCATTATAAATCATTTATATTAAATAAATATGTATAATTTTAAAAAATAATTAATTATATTTAAATATGTTACTTTTGTAGTGTTAAAAACGATACAACCAATAATTATAGAATCTATTTTAGCATATTTATCTATGTTCTCTATGTTCTAAAAGTGTCATGAATGATTTAAACGAAGTTTGGTGGAGCATAACGGGATCGAACCGATGACCTCTTCGCTGCCAGCGAAGCGCTCTCCCAGCTGAGCTAATGCCCCATTGATGTGAAAAATAAGATTCTAGCACAAGATAGATATAATTTACCTATCTTGTAGACTTTTTATGAACGTTCTGTTATTTCAAGCAGATGGTAACCAAATTGTGTTTTCACTGGACCATGCACGACACCTACCTCATCGTTGAACACCACTTTATCGAACTCCGGTACCATTTGACCTTGGCCAAATCTTCCCAGTTCTCCTCCTCTTGCTCCTGATGGACAAGTAGAGTTCTGCTTCGCTGCTTCTTCAAAGCTGATCTCACCTGCATTGATCTTTTCTTTGAGTTCCTTACAGAGTGCTTCATCGTTTACCAATATGTGTCTTGCTGATGCTGTTGCCATTGTACTTTCCTTACTGTTGATTTAATCTGCAACGTTTATATACTATTTTTCCTTGATGTCAAGTAAAAAATCATATCCCTGCTTCAAAAGCAACCAATTCGCCCTTTTTCAATCTGGGTATGATATCTGTTCTAATCTTACGTATGAGAAAACTCTTTTTTTCAAACGGTATCTGTTGTGAACTTGCGATACTTTTTAACTTCAGATCATAATGTTTTATGAGAAAATTACGCAGTACACTGTTGAGTTCTTCTTCATTCATGACTTCCAGACTGTCATCTACACTGATCCCTACCAAACCAGGATGTTCGGTCTCTCCATTGATGAGTGCTGTAAATAGTTCTGCATAACCACCCAACATATTGATATCCATCACACTGAGAACATTATCGATAAGATTAGGATTTTCAATGAGGGTCTTCAGTATGCTTAATTGTGCTACATCATCTCTTTTTTGCGTAAAACTTTCTCTGGCTCTGGCGACATTGGTCTCTTTACCAAAAAGGGAAGGGGCTACACCCACCAATGTCGCTGCCATAGGAATGTATGCATCTTTGATGATCTGGCTGAGCGTCTCAAGATACTGTTTCACGGCGCCAAAAGCGGCTTCTTTGGCTCTAGGATCATTTAAATTATATAGTGAAACGATCATCTCCAGCACAAAAGGGATCAACGGTTTAGCTTCACGAAGCAACTTCGCTACGGTTTCACTCTGGCCTTTGGCTATAAGGTCTGCAGGGTCTTGTCCATCAGGAAAGAGTACAACCCCGCCATCAAAACCTCCCACTGACAACATCTGAGCCGCTTTCAGTGCTGCTGATATACCTGCTTTGTCACCGTCATAGGCCAAGATCACTTTTGGATCTCCTTTACGCAGCAGAGGCAAATGTTCCGGTGTCAGTGCCGTTCCCATCCCTGCGACCGCTTCTTTAAAGCCTGCCTGATGGAACATCACGACATCCAAATACCCTTCACAAACAATGATCTTTTTGTTCTTATAGATGCTCTCTTTTGCCAAGTGATACCCATAAAGGAGTCTCGACTTATTAAACAGTTTTGTTTGGGGAGAATTGATGTACTTTGCAGGATGGTTCGTAATGGTCCTGCCGCCAAAACCTACCAAAGAACCGCTTGTAGAATAGATAGGAAAAGTGATCCTTTCCACCAAACGTGCATAATAGCCATTACCACTTTCATTTTGTGCGATGATCCCTGCTTCTGCTGCCTTGGGCAAAGGGAGTAAAGCCCTTTGCAGAAACTGCATCACTTCTTGTCCGCTTGGCACATAGCCTATCTCAAACGTTTCGATGGAATTTTGGGATATGCCTCTGTCAAGGAGATACTTCATCGCTGTTTCATTATGATTAAGATTTTTCACATACCACTGACCTACGGCCTCAAGTACACGTTTTGCATCAGAATAATCCGAACTTCCTTTGGTATAGGTCAACGAAAAGTTATTCATAGAAGCAAGCTTTTCTATCGCTTCAGGGTAGGAAAGTTTTTCTAACTCCATCACAAATTTAATGCTGTCTCCCCCTACGCCACAACCAAAACAGTGATATATCTGTTTACTTGGACTGACAACAAAAGAAGGGGTTTTTTCTCCATGAAAAGGACAGTTCGCTTTGTAGTTTGCTCCGGCTTTACGTAACTCTATAAAGCTACCTATCACATCTACAATGTCAATACTGTTTTTTAAAGATTCTATCGAGGCATTATCTATCATTCTAAAATTATATCTAATTAGATATAATTTAAGGACGTAAACAGAGTAAAGCGCATGTAACAGGTTATTTTAACCTTTTCCCCATTGCTTTGTATCTTTTAAGGATTATTTTGGAACATATATTACCTGCGTATAATGACCCTCTTTTCAGCATTATGCTTATTGTTGTGATCTCTCTTATCATTGCACTCGTTACCTATGGATGGGGACTGCATAAGCAGCAAAAAGAAGAAGGGAACCTACTTAAGTTCTTAGAAAAATTTGACACTGCCGAATGTGCTTTGGAAACAGCGGACATGCCTTTCGAACCTCATATGCTTAAACCACTTACCATTCTGGCAAAAGCATTTGAAAATGCCGGAGAGTACCACAAAGCCATTAGTATTTATCTGTTCCTTATTAAAAATATTACCCATGACCCAGGGAAAATAGAGCTGATGGAACGTCTGGGGAGCACCTATCTTCATGCAGGATTTCTGGAACGATCCCAGTCCATTTACACAGAAGTTTTACGCAAGAAACCTCGTAATGTCCAAGCCCTTTATGAACT